>CAMDNE010000005.1 GCA_945902745.1 Chitinophaga pinensis
ACTTTGGTGTGGATTCGGAATGATCGTTATTTTTTTCTCCGACTTTTTTCTTGAGTCAAAAGTTCCAATTCTCTCGAAGTTTGACCTTCAATTGATGAATTTTCCTCAGCCCTTCTTAATAAATATGGAATTGCTTTTTCTACTTCTCCGTAGGGAACATATTTAGAAGAATTATAATGTCCTTTTGCTAAATTAAAAGTAAGGTTATCGCTCATTCCATACAATTGTGAAAAGAACACTCTCTCATAATGATTGATGATATTATTTTGTTCGATCAGTTTTAATGCCAATTCAACACTTTGTTGATTATGAGTTGCCAGGCAAGTCGCAACGATAGCATATTCTTTTAAACAAATAGTAACTGCTTGATTGAAGGAATAATCCGTTTGAATTTTAGTTTCAAAAACTGGACTTTTAACACCCGCAATTTCAGCATATTTTCTTTCCTTTTCCATGTATGCGCCTCGAACAAGCTTAACCCCAATTAGATATTCTTTTTCTTTAGCATCTTCCACTAAGTATTCTAAATAGGCCACTCGATCTTTCATATACATCTGCAAAGTAGTATAAATCAAACTATTTGTTTTGTTGTATTTGCGCATCATTTCTTCGACAATCAAATCATAAAAATCTTGGGTGCTTTTCTCTTCAGCATCGAAATAAACTTTCACATTTTTAGATACCGCGAGGGCACAAATTTCATTTACTCGTTCAATAAATTGCTCTTTTCTTCTTTTTTCTTCAGCATCACTGCTTGAATCAGAATAACCAACTGTTTTTATGAAATCAACATCTTCTAAACCTGAAAGTTTAACACCTACAAATGGCTCTTTATTTTCAAGGCTTACGAATCGGATATTTTCAAGAATTGTTTCCAAATTGATTTTAAAACTTGCCTCCGAATTGTCTCCTTCAGCCACATAATCTAATACAGTATTAACATTATGTTCTTTTAATTTGTTCATCGTAATTTGTGCTTCCTTTCTGTTTTGACCTGCACAGAATATTTTGAAAACAGTATTTTTCAGTAAAAACTTTAAGGGTATTTTATATTTCAAAATCCAGCCAGCAACTTTACTTAATATCACCACTAAAAAAGGACGTTGAATCAATCTATAAATGAAGATTGTCTTTCTTAACTCCCCGTCATTCTTATGACTAAATGCAACTTTCACATTGTTGAGATCTACAGAATTTTCCATACTCCTATTATTAATTTCTCATTTAACTGAAAATGCTTTTTTCAATAAATGAATTATAAACACAAAAAAACAAAGCATCAGAATACTGCCAGAAATGCCTAAAACAATGAACCAAGTTCTTAAGCTTTCCATCATTTCACCGAAGGAACATTGATCAGGATCTAGTTGCCAAATGCCTTTTAATATTCCGGAAACATCAAGAGAAACGAATAATACTAATAAGCTTAGTTGAACAATCCAAAAGGAATAATTCAATAATTTATTGGGTTGAACAGTTTGTTCATCCTTTGGAATAAGAAACATAAATGCTGCAGCAAAAAGTATCATACTATTGATCCCAATTGTTGTTCCCATGGCATGGGCAACGGTCACATGAGTTCCATGCGTATAAATATTAATTACAGGTATTGACATTAAAAGTGCTTGACCCATATTAATGAATACCCAAAAATCTGTTGCCATCAAAAACCGATATGGAAAATAACTATAGTTCGATTTCATCTCTACAAGACTCTTCTTCCAATCATAAATAATTTTTACGAAGAAAAACCATTCGGTCATACTGATAAAATATGCGACATAGCGAATATAACTTTCTGTTGGTAAGGTATATATGTGATGCCCCCAATTGAACATCAAATTAGTTAAACCAAGAAAATACATTCCAAAGGCCAATTTGCTATATCCAATTTTACTTTCATTTTTATTTATTCGATCCATCAAATAAAATGCTGTACCATAAAGCATTTGGTTTAACGCTCCAACGATAGAACCATTTACTTTCCATTGAATAGTCATATCCGTAACAAAATGCTCTCTGAAATAGGGGAAAATCCACAAGTAATTTTCAATAAATATGAACAAAAAGAAAATAATCCCTGTCAACCACATCCAGACATAAACTGGCCATTTTCCTGTTTTTCTAACTGCTAAAACGAAGTTTACTAAAAACAGTATCCATGACACTAGTATCGGTAAAGCCCAAATAGGATTAAATTCCCAATATTCTCTGCCTCCAAAATCTTCAGTGAAATAAGAATAGAAAACGCCAACTAGCGCAATAATCCACAATATCAATTGAATTTTTGATATAAGGATTGAAATAGGTTTTTTTGAAAGCATCCATAATCCTGAGTAGACAGAACCGGTTGCTCCTAATATAATCCAAAACATTACCGAAGAAACGTGTAAAGGTCTCAATTTGCTTAAACCAAGGCTTTCCTTTAAAAAATCAGGCAAAACATATGTTAAACTAGATAACACACCTGCCAACAATCCACAAAACAATAAAATCAGGGCTGTTATTAAAAACTGCTTTCCTGGATTTTTTCTATTTTCTTTCATTTTGTTCTATCATTCCATTTTTGTGGATACTATAATTTCGTGGATTCGCATTGCCACTTGCATCTGTTTGTTTCAAAAATTCAATTAAAAAATTTTCTTCTGTTTTTGATAAATTAAAAGCGGGCATTTGCTTCATTCCCCCTTTAAATAAGGCTTTTAATATATCTTCATTTCCTTGGAATTTTGAATATTCGTTGGTCAAATCTGGACCGAGATATCCACCAAGACCATATAATTGATGGCAACATTGACAGTTATATTTTTGCCAAACGAGGCGACCTTCTACAGCAGAAACTTTATTGAATTCTTGTGCTTTCAATTTTTTTAATGGATACACATAGATGCTCAAAGAAAACATAAGAAAGGCTAAACATAAAAGGCTAAAAATATGACGTACTTTAATTTTCATGCATTTTGTTTTTTAATTTTTACTCGAACATCCACCGCTATCATTTGATTACCATCAGCTTTAATGGGATTTAAATCTAATTCATTAATTTCTGGTGCAATGTTTACCAAGGCGCCAATACGTGTTACAATATCAATGTATTTAGCTTCATTAAGAGCCTTTTTGTTTCTATATCCTTTGATAATTGGATAGCTTTTTAGTGTCTCAATCATTGATTTTACTTCAGCACTCGACAATGGAGCAAGAGCAGCAACTGTATCTTGCAGAAGTTCTAGAAAAATCCCCCCCAAGCCACAGATAACTAAATGTCCAAAATCTCCTTGTTTTACAGCTCCGCAGTATAATTCTTCACCAGCAATCATTTCCTGCACTAAAATTCCTTTTGCTTCAGGTATTTGCATTAATTCTTTAAAAGCCACATTAGCTTGAGTAACATCAAGAACATTTAATATCACTCCACCAACTTCTGTTTTATGAACAGGTCCAACTACTTTCATTACAATGGGGAAACTCAATTCTTTTTCAATTGTGATTAATTCAGAAATCGTTGTAATCACTAATTGTTTTGCTAAATCTATACCAGCCGCTTCCATTAATTCTCTGCATACGTCAGCATTTAAAAAGCCATCAGACGATGAATTGATAATCGCTCTAATTGCCACAATGTCCATATCAGGTAATTTTACATTTTCGAAAAGTAATTTTTTTGATGTAAAGACATGCGCAAGTGCCTTTCCTAAATTAACTTCATCTGGAAAATTAACTCTGCCGTTTGATAGGAATTGTTTTATTTCATTTTCTGCATTTATTAAAGAAGGAAGTACAGGGAAAATTGGTTTTTGGCAGGTAATCATTTTTGATTCCAGCACATCATACACGTCCTTCACGTTGAAAAGTCCGGGGCTTCCGAACACAACGACCATTCCATCTACTTTATCAAAAGTATCACAGAAATCTATTATTTCTCCGAGTTGAAAAGCAGTTCCCGTTGCAAGAAAATCAATAGGATTAGCAACTGAGGATCCAGAATTTAACTTATCTAAAAGTATATCTGTTTCAGAGGTTTCAAAAGCTGGAACGGATAATCCATTTGAAGTTAAAGCATCGGTTAGCATTACTGCTGAACCTCCGGCGTGAGTTATAATTGCAATATTTTTTCCTTTTAATTCTTTGGACTGAAAAACACCAGCCACAGCAATTAATTCATCTCTACTACTACAATAGACGATTCCACATTTTTTAAAAAGTGCTCTAATGACAGTGTCAGACGATGCTAAAGCACCAGTGTGAGAAGAAGCAGCTCTGCCTCCTGCTTCAGAATAACCTGATTTTATTGCTGCAATTTTACATCCTTTTTGAATTAAAGATGTGGCATGTTTCAAAAATTTATGGGGGTTCTTAATTTGCTCAAGATAGAGCAATTTTACTCTTGGACTTTTTTCTGAGTCAAATGTAAGATCCATGAATTCTAACAACTCTTCAACTCCTGTTTGTGCTGCGTTTCCAATGGAATAGATGTTTGAAAATTTCAAGCCAGTAAGCAATGCGGATTCCATTATAAAAACAGCTGTTGCCCCTGAACTTGAAATCATTTCACATCCCAATTTATCATATGAAGGAATAGGTGTTGTGAAGACTCCTTTGTACGTTTCATTTATTATTCCTACGCAATTTGGTCCTATTAATGTCCCGTTTGCTTTATTAATTTTAGCTACAAGTTCCTTTTCAAGTTCAATTCCAATATGTCCCGCTTCGGAAAAGCCTGCAGAATATATTATAAAAGCCTTTGTGCCTTTTTTTATCAGATCGTCGACGGTTTGAATGCATTGATTTGACGGTATTGCAATTATCGCCAAATCAACATTTCCAAGTTCTTTAACATCTTTAACCCATTGGACTCCATTAATGGCAATAGGTTTATGATTCACGGCGAATATCGTTCCTTTAAAATCACCATTTAAAAGATTACGGACAACTTTTCCACCAGGTTTACTTTCATTTTCAGAAGCACCAATGATCGCAATGCTGTTTGGAGCAATTAGTTGAGAGACTATCATTTATTTTATTTTCTCAAAACGTGCTTGGAAGAATCTCAAATATTTCGGTTCATAGATCATTTTCATTCCTTTAATTTTTTTACGTCTATCATATACCATAGCTGTTGATTCAGCAACTACATCCATGTGTGCTTGCGTATAGACACGTCTTGGAATTGTAAATCTTACTAATTCTAATTTTGGGTAATAATTTTCACCTTTGGAATTTCTGCCTGCCGAAACAATTCCTCGTTCCATTGTTCTAACCCCTGAATCTGCATATATTTCAGCCGCCAAAGTTTGAGCTGGAAAATCATCTTGAGACAAGTGAGGTAAAAAGGCTTTCGCATCAACAAAAATTCCATGTCCTCCTATAGGTTTTACGATTGGTATTCCATATTCCTGCATCCTTTTTCCAAGATATTCAACTTGACCAATTCGCGCTTTTTGGTGGTAATCATCCAAACTTTCTTTGATTCCGACGGCAATTGCTTCCATATCTCTTCCGGCAAGTCCACCATAAGTATGCAACCCTTCATAAACTACTACTAAATTTCTAGCTTCTTCATATACATCCCATTCATTGGTTGCAAGAAAACCGCCAATGTTTACAAGCGCATCTTTCTTAGCACTCATCGTTGCACCATCAGTTAGTGAACAAATTTCGTGTACTATTTCTTTTATTGTTTTTAATAAATATCCTTTTTCTCGTTGTTGAATAAAATATGCATTTTCAGCAACTCTGGTCATATCATGGATAATTCTAATACCATGTTGAAGGGTATATTTTCTAAGTTCTTTCAAATTTTCCATGCTGATCGGTTGCCCACCAGCCATATTAACATTTGTTGCAATGCTCACATAAGGAATTTTATCAGCTCCGTATTTATTTACGATCTTCTCCAATTTATTAAGATCAACATTTCCTTTAAAAGGAAATTCATTTAAAGCGTCATGTGCTTCATCAATAATAATATCTTCAAATTTTCCACCAGCAAGCTCTTGATGCAGTCGCGTAGTTGTGAAATACATATTGCCAGGAATGACATCTCCCTTTTTTATTAAAATTTGAGAAAGAATGTTTTCAGCTCCTCGACCTTGATGGGTTGGAATTACATATTTATAGCCATAATATGTTTGTATAGCGCGCTCCATGTTGTAATAACTTTTACTTCCAGCGTAAGATTCATCACCAGTCATAAAAGCGGCCCATTGTCGATCACTCATGGCATTTGTTCCACTATCCGTTAATAGATCAATGTATACATCTTCTGATCTTAATAAAAAAGTATTGTATCCAGCCTCTTTTAAGGCTTTGTTTCGTTGCGCTTTTGTTGTCATTTTTAACAGCTCAACCATTTTCATTTTATATGGTTCAGCCCACGCTCTTTTTTCAATTTTAAGTGTCATAATTATAAATTTATAGGTTCAAAATGTGCAGTAAAATGTCTTAAAAATGGCGGTTCATATGTGATTTTATACCCTTCGGCTTTCTCTGTTAACTCCAAAATATCATCAAAAACATCAAGTACAAAATCAATATGACTTTGTGTATATACTCTTCTAGGAATTGCTAAACGAACTAATTCATTTGCTGCAGGAATCAATTCACCATTTTCGTCATATTTCCCAAACATTACACTTCCAATTTCAACACAACGAATACCTCCTTTTAAGTACAAATCACACACTAAAGCATGCCCAGGATATTGATTTACAGGAATATTAGCATATAATTTTTTAGCATCGATGTAGACTGCATGTCCACCAATCGGCCAAACAACAGGGATTCCTTTTGCTCTTAAATGTTCGCCGAGATAAGCTGTGCTCCTTATTCTGTAATGTAAATAATCTTTATCAAACACTTCCTTTAACCCAATAGCTAATGCTTCCATATCTCTTCCGGAAAGACCTCCATATGTCGTAAAACCTTCTGAAATGATGAGCATGTTTTTGCATTTAACAGAAAGTGCTTCATCCTTAACCGTAAGAAGACCACCCATATTTACAAGTCCATCTTTTTTAGCACTCATGATAAAGGCATCACCAAGATTTAACATTTCTTTTGCTATCTCCTCATATGTCAAATGACTATATTCTTTTTCTCGGTGATGAACGAAATAACTATTTTCAGCAATTCTACATCCATCAATAACCATTAAGACACCGTGATTATCACAAATTTTTCTAACAGCTTTCATGTTGGCCATACTAACTGGTTGACCACCTGAAGAATTATTCGTAACAGTCATAATTACAGCGGCAATAGACACAGAACCATATTGTTGAATCAATTCCTCCAATTTTAACAGGTCAATGTTTCCTTTAAAAGGCAAATCTATTTGGTTGTCTTTTGCTTCTTCACAAACAATATCAATAGCCATTGCTCCGGTATATTCAATGTTTGCGCGCGTAGTATCAAAGTGCGTATTGCTGATAAATACTTTATCCTTGCCACCTAGTATACTGTACAAAATTCTTTCTGCTGCTCTACCTTGATGTGTTGGCAAGATATAAGGCATTCCAGTTAATTCCTTCACGACACTTTCTAAATGCTCCCAACTTCTCGCTCCAGCATAACTTTCATCACCCATCATAATTCCGCTCCACTGTTTATCACTCATAGCGCCTGTTCCACTATCTGTCAAAAGATCAATAAACACATCTTTTGATTTCAGAAGAAACGTATTATAACCAGCTTCTTTAAGGGTTTTCTCTCGATAATTTTCAGTTGTAACTTTTAAAGGCTCAACCATTTTAATTTTAAATGGCTCTGTCAATGTGCGCAATCTATTTTTATCCATGTTTATAATTTTTTATTTCTATTAAACGGATTTATATATCCGATATAAAGATTTTGATTGAATTATTTTTTACTCTTTATACGTTGTTTTTGTTGATTATCGTTTGTTTTTTGTCTGTAATTCTAGTTTTTCAATAAAAAACACATTTGTCAAAAGTAAAAAATAAATCTATCTCGGATGTTTTTATCTTATATAATAATGTGAAAAATTGAACAAAAAACTAATAATTATCCTAAATTCTTTGCTATTGCATTTGAAATTAAGAGAGCAACATCAAATAGATTAATTATTTCAATCGAGTTGACGGATAATTTTCTAGGTTCATAGTTCTTTAAAAACTCGTGTTTCAACAAAATCAATGCACTGTTAGCTAATATAACTTGTTTCTTTTCAGATCCAAACGAACATTTATTTGACATTATTTCCTGAATTTTTAATTTATAATTTCGATAAATCGCCTCCTTTTCTTTAACCAAAATTATTACTTGTGTCGTTTCCGAAAAATTCAAATTGATCGAATCGATTATTTTTAACGTTTCAATTGCGGCATCATGAGCAAAAACGAGCGCTTCAAGCAGAGAATTAGACGCTAATCTGTTTTTGCCATGCAAACCGGTATTTGCACATTCGCCAATTGCGAATAAATTATTTATTGATGTTCGTCCGTTTTCATCTGCCTCTATTCCCCCACATTGATAATGAGCGGCAGGAATAATTGGCAATAACCTTTCTTTTAGGTTATACCCTTTACTTTCACAATATTCACTGATAAAAGGAAACTGTTTTTTGAAAATATTACTGTCCAAATGTCTACAATCCAAGAAAACTTCCGATTGATTTGAACCTTTCAATTCCTCAATTATAGCTTTTGAAACAATATCTCGAGTGGCCAATTCTCCCCTACTATCACTTTTAAAAATAAACCTTTCGGCTTTTTCATTTATGATAAAAGCACCAAAACCTCTAACTGCTTCCGAAATCAAAAAAAGAGGATTCATCTCACTTTCCATAAATGCAGTTGGATGAAATTGGAAATAATGCATATTGCTGATTTTCGCACCAACACGATTTGCCATAGCTACACCATCTCCTGTTGCTACTGTTGGATTGGTAGTGTATTTAAAGACTTGGCCTGATCCTCCAGTTGCTAAAACTGTGATTTTTGACAAAAACACTTTAACGAGCTTATTCTTTAAATCAAGAACTTTTGTCCCAACGATAGATTCATGATCATAAATTAAATCTATAGCACAGAAATGCGTATGAATTGTAATGTTTTTATACGTTTTAATTTTTTCGCTCAGGACTTCCTCTACTTTACTGCCTGTTTGATCTTTTGCATGAACAATTCTTTTTACTTGATGCCCACCCTCAAGTCCAAGTTCAAGATTTCCAGTTGTATCTTCACAAAATTCTACCCCATATTCAATTAATTCCTTTAATCTTTTTGGCGCTGATTCCACAACGTGTTTTACAACTTTTAGATCAGACAATCCCCCTCCTGCATCCATTGTATCTTCAATATGCTTTTCAAAAGAATCTGTCACTAAGTTTGTAACTGCAGCAATTCCACCTTGCGCTAATTCGGTATTGGAAGATGTAATCTTTTCCTTTGTCAGTAGCACAATATTCAAATCCTTTCGCTTTTCAGCAACTTTAACAGCATATGAAAGCCCAGCGATTCCAGATCCAATAATTAAAATGTCACATTTCATCATTTTAGGCTGATAGATTCAACATTTTTTCGATTGGAATCATTGCTTTAGATAGTATTTCTGGCGAAATATTAACTTCTGGTGATTCTGTTTCTAAACAGTTCAATATTTTTACTAACGTATTGAGTCGCATAAAACCGCATTCGCTGCATGAGCAAGAATTCGCTTCAACTGTTGGTGCTGGAATAAAGGTTTTATTTGGCACTTCAATTTTCATACGGTGCAATATTCCAGCTTCAGTGGCTACAATGAATGTTTGTTTTGTGCTATTCTTTACATATTCAATCATTCCAGAAGTAGAGCCAATAAAATTCGCTAAGGATAGAATATGCTCTTCAGATTCAGGATGTGCAACAATGACTGCTTGAGGGTGTTTTAGTTTTAATTCTACTATTTTATCAAATGAAAACGCCTCATGAACAATACAAGCACCATCCCAAAGCACAAATTTTCGCCCAGTTATTTTTTGTAAATACTTTCCTAAATTTTTGTCAGGAGCAAATATAATTGGCTTATCAAGTGGGATGGATTCGATAACTTTCACAGCATTTGAAGACGTACAAACGATATCACTCATCGCCTTTATTTCAGCTGAACAATTTATATATGTTACTACTGTATGATCAGGAAAATCTTTTATAAAATTTCTAAATTTAATTGGCGGACAAGATTCTGCCAATGAGCAACTTGCATTCGAATCTGGAATAACAACTTTTTTTGATGGATTAATTATTTTAGCCGTTTCAGCCATAAAATGTACTCCAGCAAAGACTATTAAATCCGCTTTAGTTCTAGACGCTTCAACAGACAAGCCATAACTATCTCCCACAAAATCTGCAATATTTTGAATTGCTTCTTCTTGATAATAATGTGCTAAAATAACGGCATTTTTTTCCGCTTTTAAGTCATTGATTCTCTTTGTTATTTCCTTTATAGTCATAACATTTTCATTTTTCAAACAACGCTAAATCCTCTAACTTGGATCGCTTGAAGATTGTTTTTTAATTCTTCTATCTGTTCAAGTGTGTTTTCCAAAGCTTTTTTCGAAGACATTTTCAACGAAGACAGTAATCCAGTATAATAATTTAATCCTTTTTCTAAATTTTCTTTAAATACTTGATAATACTGTTGCTGTTTTTCTGACATAACATCTAGTTGAGCATCAAGTTCTTTTTTCAGATAGTCTATATACAACTGAGCCTCGTTGATGAAAATATGTGGACGAGAAATCTTATTTAGCACATTTAATCGACCGTAAATATGATCGACCATTTCGCTCAATTTATAGGTGCCTTTGAAATAATATGTGTTTGGCCCTGGACAAATACTTACAGCATCTAATTTATGTGACAATTCACCATCATTTGTTAAAATCGCTGAAGCGCCTAATCCTTCACATAAACATTCCTTTTCCATAATTTTTTCGACTTCATATGCTTTTCTTAAATCAGAAAGTTCACTGTTTTTCACTTGTTCCATTTTCAACTTTTGAAATTGTCTAGAAGCTGTGCAGATAGGTTTTTCTGTAAATTCCGTATTAAACGACAAGAATTTCTTGTAGCATGGACTTCCAGCTTTGTGTTTTTCAATTCTTTCCATTCGTTGTTCTTCAGAACTTGATCCACGGAAATTATTAAACGGCACTCCAAGAGGTGAAGAATTACTGATATAAAAATCTTTTTTCTTTGCTGTAATTAAAGCTTTTAACGTTTCTTCATCTACATTTGTTGATTCAGGCACAAGTAAAAACGGACTACCCCAACCCGTACCATCAAGGTTGTAATAATTCATCAAAAACTTGTCTTCATCTGAAGTTCCAATTCCTCCTTGAGCAGTAATTTTCAAACTTGGGTTCAATGGCAATATATTTCTATTGGATTCACTCAAAGTCTTTACACAGATTTCGTATAACTCGTCATAAAGCTCTTGTCTTTTTTCTTTAAATTCTTCTAAAATTGGACCTAATAAAAATCCATGAGTTGCAAAAGCATGTCCTCCACAATTTAAACCTGATTCGATTCTAAATTCTGAAACCCATATTCCTTTTTTAGCAAACATTTTACCTTGGATCACTGCAGAGCGATAATCACTTACTTTTAGCACTACTTTCTTTTTGATTTCACCATTCGAATCAGGATAGAAATCATCAAAATTTTCACAATAGGTAAATAGTTTTGGATTCATCCCTGCAGAAAATATGATTGAAGAAGAAAGATTACTTTCAGCATATCCTTTTAAAACACTTTTAGCATCAGAATATTCAGCGGGGAGTAATTCACCATCACCTGAATAATTTTGATTATCGAGTTTTGTCATGATATTTACATCGATTGAACCAGCTTTTATAAAAGATTTCAATTTGCTTTCTAACACTTTTTTCACTGTTAAATCCTCTGTATTTAACATTTTAAGATAAAGCGATTTTTCAAATGCACTTTCAGGTAACATTGTAAAATACTTAGTTATATCTGAATTAGGAGAGAAATCTTCATTTTTCAACGTTGAAATTTGTTCATTCACTACGTCATTCATAAAATTTAAATACGCTTTAATTCGTTTGGAACGACGGTCAATATCTTTAGACGAGATTGGTTCATATTTATAATTTAATCTTTTAGAATGAACTTTCCTCATTTCTTCTATCAAGTGATCTTCCATTATAGAAACAACAGATGAAATTCCAAATTTTGCAACTTTCAGTGGAGTATCTATCGTGTATCCAAGCCCCATTACTGGGATATGAAATGTGTGTGGTGTATTATTTGACATAACCTAAATTTTAATTACTATAACTTAAAGTAATGAGGGCAAAGATAACTATTTTTATTAACTCGGATGTTTTTATCCTCTTTAAAGGGTCGTTGAAACGTTAATTACTCTTAAAAAATCACAACTTTTCATGAAAATTAAAATCGCTAACTTTATAAAAAAGAATAAATGTTTTCAAAAGCCTGCGAATATGCCATACGTGCATGCATCCTGATCGCAACAAAATCGATGGATGGTGAACGTGCGAGTCTCAAAGAAATATCAAAGGAGATTGATTCTCCCGAAGCCTATACAGCAAAAATTTTACAACTACTTGTAAAAGGCAACATAATTTCATCTGTGAAAGGCCCTACTGGTGGGTTTATTATTGAATATTCGCAAATAGAGGTAATCAAATTACAGCAAATAGTTTTTGCAATTGACGGTGATAAAATCTACACTAATTGTGGATTAGGAATGAAAGCATGTTCTGAAAAACAACCATGTCCCGTGCACAATCAATTCAAAATTGTACGAAATGGTTTACGCGAAATGTTGGAAACAACAGATTTAAAACAGCTTTGCTTTGGATTAAAAAACGGGTTGACATTTCTAAAAATAAATTAGGAAATATTTATTTTAATTCGGATGTTTGTGTCGTAAATAGAAAAGTAACGAAACACTAAATATCATGTTAATTTATCCTCAACAATCAATTCAAGAAATTATAACACAAGAAGTACAATCGCGCATAATCTTTGAAAATTATGGTATTAACATTGAAATTGATACAGAACGATCTTTAATTGAAATCGCGGAAGCACGTTTTTTACAATTAGACGCTTTTATTGAAGATTTAAATTTGATGCTCAATTAGCACAATTTCTACTCTAACGAATTAATATTTCGTATTAAACCTGCATATTTGGTCCTTTTAATTGGACTTATTTTAAATAATTCGGTGAATATTTCTTGTGTTAAATCTTTCCAATCGGATTGTGATAATTCCAGAATACCTGTCAAAGGATTTAATCTTGGCTCATTATGTTGTTTTGAAAACCGATTCCATGGGCAAACATCTTGGCATACATCACAACCAAACATCCAATTATCCAATTTACCTTTAAACTCTTCTGGAATTAAAGCATCTTTTAACTCAATTGTTAAATAGGAGATACACTTTGAACCATCAACGATATATGGCTCGACAATCGCTTCAGTTGGACAAGCCTCGATGCATCGCGTGCATGTTCCACAATAATCTTTGATTGGCCCATCATACTCTAAATCAAGATCCAGAATCAACTCAGCAATAAAGAAAAAAGAGCCATTCTTTGGATTAATCAGATTGGAATTCTTGCCGACCCACCCTAATCCTGATTTTTTCGCCCATGCTTTATCCATAACTGGAGCTGAATCAACAAATACTCTTCCGTTAACTTCTCCAATTTCCGTTTGAATGAACAAAAACAATTCTGTGAGTTTATCTTTAATTACAAGGTGATAATCTTCACCAAAAGCATATTTAGATAGTTTGGGCGCTGTATTGTCGAGTTGTTGTTCTTCAGTGTAATAATTCATTAAAAGAGAAACAACACTTTTTGAATCATCAACCAATAAACGTGGATCCAATCGTTTATCAAAATGATTTTCCATATAACCCATTTTGCCGTTATATGTGCGTTTTAGCCATGTCTCTAGGCGATTTGCTTCCTCTTCTAAGAATTCAGCTTTTGATATACCGCAGAAAAAGAACCCAAGTTCAGCGGCTTTTTGTTTTATTAATGTCGTATTTTTTGATTTGGAAGAATACATTTATGATTCATCAAAATAATCCACCTTGCATCCAACCAGCATCTTTCCCTAAATGACGGAATGCTTTTTCTGTTGCTTTTCTTCCACGTGGTGTTCGCATTAAAAATCCCTCTTGAATCAAAAATGGTTCGTATACTTCTTCTAATGTTCCTGCATTTTCACCAATTGCCGTTGCGATAGTCGTTAATCCGACAGGGCCACCACTGAATTTTTCAATGATCACTTTAAGAATACGTATATCCATCTCATCAAGACCATTTTCGTCAACATTAAGCGCTTTTAATGCAATTGTCGTGATATCAGTATCGATTGATCCATTTCCTTTTATCTGAGCAAAATCTCTTACTCTGCGTAACAAAGCATTTGCAATTCTAGGTGTTCCTCTACTTCTACTTGCAATCTGGTAGGCAGCAGCTTCGTCAATAGCAATATTTAGTAATCCTGATGAACGTTCAACAATATTCGTTAAGGTTTTAGCATCATAATACTCCAATCGAGAATTTATTCCAAACCTTGCTCGTAAAGGAGAAGTTAATAGTCCGGATCTTGTAGTAGCACCAATGAGCGTAAAAGGATTCAACGTAATTTGAACACTTCTTGCATTCGGGCCACTATCAATTAAGATATCAATGCAATAATCTTCCATTGCAGAGTATAAATATTCTTCTACAACAGAGCTTAGACGATGAATTTCATCGATAAAGAGTACATCTCCTGGATTTAGATTTGTAAGTAAGCCGGCTAGATCACCTGCTTTATCCAAGACAGGACCACTAGTTACCTTAAAACCAACTCCTAACTCATTGGCAATAATATTCGCTAAAGTCGTTTTCCCTAATCCTGGAGGCCCATGCAATAAGACATGATCCAAAGGTTCACCGCGCAATGAAGCCGCTTTAACAAAAATTCCTAAATTTTCAATAATGGATGGTTGGCCTGTAAAATCGCTAAAACTTTTTGGGCGCAATACTTTATCAAACTCTTGTTCAGAATTTGCACCAGTTTCTTCTCTATAATCGAATGAATCATCCACAGATTACTAAATTACATAAAAAAACCCTTTTGTCATTAGACAAAAGGGTTTCATAAATTATATTCTATTTTAATGTTCTTCTTCGCCTTCAGCTAAAGGAACAATTTGAGAAATGAAATCTTCTTCAGCACCTGGTTTAGAATAATCATAAGGCCATCTATGCACAGTTGGTAATTCACCTGGCCAGTTACCATGAATATGTTCTACTGGTGTTGTCCATTCTAATGTGTTTGCTTTCCAAGGATTTTGAGGTGCCTTAGGTCCACGATAAATACTATAGAAGAAGTTAAATAAGAAGACTAATTGAGCTAATGAACCTAGAATAGCAAAAATTGTAATTATTACATTTAAATCCATAATGATATTGAATGCATTAGTATCAAATTCACCATAAACTGAATAATCATAATATCTTCTTGGAGCTCCAGATAAACCAACAAAATGCATCGGGAAGAACACACCGTATCCTGAAACTATCGTTAACCAAAAGTGAACATAACCCAACTTCAAGTTCATCATCTTTCCATACATTTTCGGGAACCAATGATAAACACCGGCAAACATTCCGAAGACAGCAGATAATCCCATTACAACGTGGAAGTGAGCAACAACAAACATGGTATCATGTATAGAAATATCTAAAGCAGCATCTGCCAAAATAATTCCCGTCACACCACCAGTAATAAATGTTGATACTAAACCAATAGCAAACATCATTGCAGGCGTGAAAATGATTGACCCTTTCCAAAGAGTTGTGATGTAATTAAACACTTTTACTGCTGATGGAATTGCAATCAGTAAGGTTGTAAAAACGAATACACTTCCTAAAAATGGATTCATACCGGTAATAAACATGTGATGGGCCCAAACAATAAATGATAAGAAACCAATAGCAAGCATAGAACCAATCATTGCACGATATCCAAAAATTGGTTTACGTGAATTTATAGAAATAATCTCTGAAGACAAACCTAAAGCTGGAAGTAATACAATGTATACTTCAGGATGTCCTAAGAACCAAAATAAGTGCTGAAATAATATTGGTGAACCACCATGATTCGTTAACATTTCTCCTCCAACAATAATATCTGAAAGATAGAAACTTGTTCCAGCTAATCTATCCATTACTAATAACAAACAAGCTGATAATAAAACTGGGAAAGATAAAACACCAAGTATTGCAGTAATAAAAAATGCCCAAATTGTTAATGGCATTCTAGTCATTTTCATACCGATTGTTCTTAAATTAAATACAGTAACGATATAATTCAAAGAACCTAATAAAGATCCAGCGATAAAGATTGTCATAGAAAACAACCACAATGTTGTACCTAATCCAGAACCAGATACAGCTTGAGGCAATGCAGATAATGGCGGATAAATTGTCCAACCAGCCATTGCAGGTCCTGTCTCTACAAACATTGAACAGAGCATTAGAATTGATGACACCAAAAAGAACCAATATGACAACATGTTCAAGAAACCTGAAGCCATATCTCTTGCTCCAAGTTGCAGAGGGATTAGGATATTAGAAAAAGTTCCTGAAAGACCTCCTGTTAAAAGGAAGAATACCATAATAGTTCCATGAATTGTAACCAATCCCAAGTACATGTCTTCTTTCAAGACTCCTCCTGGAGCCCATTTTTCACCCAAGAAAAAACTCAAAAAATCAGAGCTTTCACCAGGCCATGCCAATTGGATTCGGAATAATACCGATAATAACATTGCAACAATTCCCATGAAAACAGCAGTCATTAAAAACTGCTTTCCAATCATTTTATGATCTTGACTAAAAATATACTTTGAAACGAAACTTTCCTCATGGTGTCCGTGATCATCGTGTCCGTGTGCATCGTGATGTCCGTGTGCTACTGCCGCCATTCTATCTCTGTTTATTGTTATTAATTCTATTTAATTACTGCTTCTGCAGTTAATGCTAAGCTATCTGCACCTGCAACCACTGGTTCAGCAGCAGCAGCAAAATATATATCTTTAAAAGATTGCTTTTGCTTCGTTTTCATCCAAGATTTAAATTCTGTAGGCGATAAAACGACAATTATCATTTTCATTTTATAGTGCGCATTTCCGCAAATCTTATTGCACATCAAAACGAAATTAAATTTCTCATTATTCATTTTTTTGCGCATCTCAACAGAAGTAATATCAGGAATAAACTTGAAACGAGTTGTCAAACCAGGTACCGTATTCATTTGAGCTCTAAAATGAGGGAAATAAGCAGAATGTATTACATCCTTAGATCTAAAATTAAATTCATATTCCTTGTTTAGACATAAATACAAAGTATCTTTTTGAATAATATCATCCCAAGCTGAAGCATCTACATTTTTATTGTGACGCGCTTTCATTTGATATAACAAACGAATTAATTGCTGCTTTCTTGACAAATCACTGACCATTTTTTCGCGATCTTCAGGAACAAGCATAATATTTTTATCATTCAATTTTGAAGCAATAGCTTTAATTCCTGTAACACCATTTTCCATGTTAAAAATTGCACTATCAATAGTTTCTGATGTCATTAATGCCAACTCATTATTGTCTGTTGTCAATTTATAATCGAACTTTCCTAGTTTATTATCTAATCCAGAATAACGAGCTGTCCAATCAAATTGCTTAGAAAATAATTCTATTCTAGTTGAATCAGTAACTGCAGCACTTGTAGCCTCATTCCATTGTTTCAATCCTAAAATGATAATTACTGCCAATACACATGCAGGGACAACTGTCCAAATCATTTCTAATTTATTATCATGAGAAAAATACAATGCTTTAACACCTGCTTTTCTCACATATTTCCAAGAGAAAAAGAACAATAAGAAGTTAGTCAGAAAAAAGACCGCAATTATAATTACGTAATTGACATTCAATAACCAATCTAGTCCATGGCCATGAACTGAAGCTGCATCACCTCTACCAGACCAACCGTAAGTCAACATGAGCCAAATGAAACCACCGAAGAAAAAGACCATAAAAGCTAACATTAATTTAGCGTTTAAGTTATTATCTCCAGTACTAACTTCGTGTTCCCCACGATTTCTAAGTTTTGATGAAAGTTCATAAACACGAACCAACTGAGCAATTGCAATTACTCCTAAAACTATAACGATTAAAGCTATTAATTTACTTCCCATCTTATTTTAAATCTATAATATTCTACTTTCTTTTATATCTCGTGATGAATACTTTCATCCAAGAATGGATGGTTCACCGGTGTTAATGGAGCTTTTGTCAAGTTGTGTAAAATGATTCTAATAAAGAATCCAGCTACCAACAAAGCCATTCCAATTTCCAAAAATCCAATTTTCGCTGTAGCCCCTAGAGAACCGGCAGAAACCAAGATATATACATCCAACCAATGTCCAGTTAAAATAATCAATCCAACAAAAGTTAATATTCCTGCATGTCTTTTAGCATCTCTTGACATTAAAATTAACATCGGAAAAGCGAAATTAATTAAGAACATCCCAAAGTATAATGCTTTAAAATTCTCTATTCTCATCATATAATATGTTACCTCTTCACCAATATTTGCATACCAAATAAGCATAAATTGAGAGAACCATAAATATGACCATAAGAAAGAAGTTGCAAATGTCCATTTACCCAAATCATGGATATGACTATCATTCACATTTGGTAAATAACCTAATTTTTTCAAATAAAGCGTTAGTAAAACCAGAACAACCATTGCAGAGCACCACATACCAGCAAAAGTATACCAACCATACAATGTAGAAAACCAGTGAACATCAATTGACATTAACCAATCCCATGATGAAGTTGAACTAAATACAGCAAAGAAAACTAAGAAAACAGCTGCTTTTCTATAATTTTTAAAGTGAATTTCAGTTCCACCAATTTTATCTTCAGCAAGTGATCTCATTCTAAAACCTCTTAAGAAGATATAGTAAGTACCCATGTAAACTAACGTTCTAATCCAAAAGAAGCCTTTGTTTAGGTATGCCGCTTTACCAGCAATAATTTCATCATAATGATGAGATTTTGGATTAACACTTTCTGGATCCATCCAACCATAAATGTGCGCTCCATCATTTAACGTAATAATCAACAAGGTAAGGGCTAACAATCCCATTCCATATGGCAAGAAACCTGCTACTGCTTCAATGATTCTTTTTACAGAAGCATACCACCCTGTTTCAGTAGCATATTGCAACGCTAAGAAAAATAATGCGCCAAGTCCAAGTGCGAAAAAGAAAAAGCTATTCACCAAACCATTCGCTAATAAACGAGTAGCAAAATGATGATCACTCATGCTTGTAAAAACACCAATCGCTGTAAACAAAACCCCAACTCCCATAAGAGTCATTGTTAGCGTTTTTGCTTTTTTTGATATAGAGAATTCCATCTTAAAAAATATTCAGGTTATTATTTTGTAACTTTTGTTGTATCCGCAGCAACCGCAGTTACAACAGCAAGACCAGTTGCGTCAAACTTACCGTAATCTGCATTTTGGAATCTTCTAACATAATGAACTAAAGTCCAAATTTGCTTTTTATTCAATATAGATCCATGACCACCCATTGTGTTCAATCCATAATAAATTGAATAAAAAAGTTGTCCATCTGATTTCATTGCTCGTTCAGTATAATTTGGCACACCAGCATATGCTCCACTAGCAACCATAGGACCTTGACCATCACCTTTCTCTCCGTGACAATGCTGACACATTGCAGTGTACAATTCTTTGCCTTGCTTGAACATACCTTCAGAATTTTCTGAAGTCAATCTCATCGGATTCTTATCAGCAATCGCTAAAGCGTATTCATCTACCATAGTCAAATCTTCACCATACATACCATGCGTTTGTTTAAAAGCAATATTTGCCTTTCTGAAATACGGTAACATCAAACTTACTGTAGTTGAATCTGTTCCATAATATGGTACAGTTCCCATGGGTGGCACCAAAGCAGACAATCTGTTTTTCATAGCCATATTTTCATAACCACGAACTTCACCGTAATCAACGTATACTTCAACTGCTGGTGAACGATACATGTCTGGCATATATTCCAAACCTGGACTATCAGCATCTGCAGTACAAGACCCTAAACTTAGGACCGAAACTGCCACTATTGCTAAACTTGCTAATACCTTAAATTTAATTTTCATCTGTCTCTTCCTTTTATTTTGTCAGAAGGAGTATCCACTATAGCAGATACTTCATAGCAAACTATTTTATTTCCTTTTGATCTAATTCAATTAAACCAGTTTCTCTCAACAATTTTTCCAATTCCTCAGAATTATATTTTGTATTCTCTGACAAACGGATTTCCATTACAAATTTATCGTCAGTAGTACGAGGGTCTGGATTTTGAGCTGGAATTCCTGGCAATGTTTTATTTCTTAACATATATGTTATTGCCATACCGTGAGCTGCACAAAGAACAGTAAACTCAAAAGTAATTGGAACAAAAGCCAACAAGTTATCTAAATAAGTAAAGTTTGGTTTACCACCAATATTCATCGGCCAATCTGTTACCATAAAATATCTCATTCCTACAGTAGCTAACATTAAACCAGTTATTCCAAATAGAAATGCAACAATACCTAAACGAGTATTTTTAATTCCAATTATCGGATCTATCCCGTGTATTGGGAATGGTGAAAATACTTCAGAAATTTTTACACCTTTAGCAACCAACATCTTTGCGCCATCTTTAAGCACATCGTCATCGTCGTACATTGCATATATTACTCTCTCTGCCATGTCCTTTTAATTAGTGGTTTGAATGATTATCTTCATTATGACTATGCGTATCAGGAGCATTCTTATATGATTCTCCAGAAGATTTAAGAATTGTTTTTACTTCATTTAAAGCCAATACTGGGAAGTATCTAGCAAACAATAAGAAGAAAACAAAGAATAAACCAATAGTTCCAACATAAACTCCAATATCAATATGACTTGGATAATGCATACTCCAGGCTGATGGTAAATAATCTCTGTGAAGTGATGTTACAATAATAACATAACGCTCGAACCACATACCAATATTTACGACAATCGAAATAATGAATGTAAAAATTAAACTTCTTCTCAAAGGTCGGAACCACATTAATTGAGGTGAAACAACATTACATGTCATCATTGCAAAATATGCCCACCAATATGGTCCAGTTGCACGATTTATAAATGCATATGCTTCATATTCAACACCAGAATACCAAGAAATAAATAGTTCAGTTATATAAGCAGTTCCAACGATTGAACCCGTTACCATAATTACAATATTCATATATTCCACATGTTTCGTATGAATATATGCTTCTAATCCCATTGCTTTTCTCATAACTAACATTAAGGTTTGTACCATGGCAAAACCAGAGAATACAGCACCAGCAACGAAGTATGGAGGGAAAATAGTAGTATGCCATCCCGGAACAATAGATGTAGCAAAGTCAAATGATACAATCGAGTGAACGGAGAATACAAGAGGTGTTGCCAAACCAGCTAAAACTAAAGAAACCAATTCAAAACGATTCCAATGTTTAGCTCTACCTGACCAACCAAATGCTAAAATAGAATACATTTTCTTAGATACCGGCTTCTTAGCTCTATCACGTATAGTAGCAAAATCTGGAATTAAACCAATATACCAGAATACTAAAGAAACAGATAAATAAGTCGAGATAGCGAAAACGTCCCAAAGTAAAGGAGAGTTAAAATTTACCCATAAAGATCCAAATTGATTAGGCAAAGGAAGCGTCCAATATCCAACCCATAAACGACCCATGTGAATAAGAGGAAACAAACCAGCCATAAATACAGCGAAAATAGTCATTGCCTCAGCTGAACGGTTAATTGCCATTCTCCACTTCTGACGGAACAGTAACAATACTGCAGAAATCAAAGTCCCTGCGTGACCAATACCTACCCACCAAACGAAATTGGTAATATCCCAAGCCCATCCAATAGTTTTATTAAGTCCCCAAACACCGATACCTGTTCCAAGTAAGTAAAATATACAACCTACTCCATAAAGTCCAATAATAAGAGCAATCCCAAAAAGGATATACCACATTTTTGGTGCTTTGTCTTCAATCGGTCTGCAGACGTCTTCTGTGACGTCATGATAGGTCTTGTGACCTAATATCAGAGGTTCTCTAATTGCTGCTTCCTTATGCATTACAATAGCTTTAGTTCAATTAATGATGATTCTTTTTCTCTACATGACTTTCATGCTTCTCTGCTACTTGCAGTTTAGACAATATGTCATTTTTCTCATTTCTTACTTTCACTTTATACCAAACGTTTGGTTTTACACCAACTTCTTCTAATGCTTGGTATGCAAGTTTATCGTCTGAGCTTGATCTAACCATAGATTTCATGTCATTCCAATCTCCTACGATAATTGCGTTTGTTGGACATGCATCCGAACAAGCTGTTGTATAATCTCCATCAACTACTGGACGACTTTCTTTCTTCGCTACTAATTTTCCTGCTTGTATTCTTTGAACACAGAAAGAACATTTCTCCATTACACCACGTGTACGAACAGTAACATCTGGATTTAAAACCATTCTACCTAAATCATCCTGTGCAGGATTTACTTCTGTAAATTTCTTATATGATGGATAGTTGAACCAGTTAAAACGACGCACTTTATAAGGACAGTTATTTGCACAATATCTTGTACCAATACATCTATTGTATGCCATTTGATTTAAGCCTTCATTACTATGCGTAGTTGCAGCGACTGGACAAACTGTTTCACAAGGTGCGTGATTACAGTGATGACACATCATAGGCATGTGAACCACTTTAGGATTCAATGCTGCTACTTCAGCTTTATCGTAACTAAATGTTTCTTTATCTTTTCTTTGACCAGGAACCGCCTCTTCGTCAGAAGAGAAATAACGGTCAATTCTTAACCAGTGCATTTCACGTCCACGACGAACTTCATCTTTACCAACAACTGGAACATTATTTTCTGCTTGACATGCAACTAAACATGATCCACAACCAATACAAGAAGAAAGATCGACAGTCATACCCCAACGGTGACCAATTTTCTCAACAGGATGAGCATCCCATAAGTCAAATTCAGCCATCGGCGCCTTAACGTGATTACCATCTTTATCAAGCTTAGAAAGCATGTAAGGTGGATTGTAAGCTTCGCGATCGTTATTTTTAAATATATCAAGCGTAGTTTCTCTAACAATTGAATGACGACCCATTACAGTATGATGTATCTGTGTCGCTGCAATTAAATAAGAACCTTCAACTTTTGTCATTGTTGCTGAAGCAGCATAAGACATTGTACCATTTTCGCTTTGAACAAATGAGAAAACATTTGCACCAATAGGAGCTGGATTGCCATTTTCCAATGTTACATTTCCACCATATTCTTTGGTTTGAAATGCAGCTTTACCAATATTTTCACCGTTTGCTCCTCGACCATAACCTAAAGCTATACCGATTGTATTTTCAGCTTGACCTGGCAATGGATAAACAGGAAGAGTAACTTCATTGTTTCCAACTTTAACTTTTGCAAGATTCAAACCATGCTCTTGATCATAAGTTGTAACATATCCAGCTTTTACCATTTCAACTGGATTCATGGTAATATAGTTATCCCATGTTACTTTAGTCAAAGGATCTGGAAGTTCTTGTAACCACGGATTATTTGCTTGTAACCCAATTCCGATTCCAGCTTTTTGGTACATTACAACTTCTAAACCTGAAGATTTGGGAAGCTGTCCTGCTAAACCTGCTAAAGCAGCATCATTAAATACCATAGCAATTTCACTTGCTGGAACAGTCATTTCCACACAGCTATTGTGTATAGCCATATTCCAATAAGTATGGAAATCTAAATATTTAGTTTGTGCTGGGAATCCGTATGTTTCCCAAGTTTTCATGATATAATCATAAGAAACTTTAGAATCTTTTCCTCCACGATTAACTTTTCCAGCCCAAACTAACATGGACTCTAAAGCAGAAGCAGTATTAAATAAAGGTCGAATTGTTGGTTGAGCGATGGAATAATGAGCCACTGTTGGATTGAAATCACTCCAGCTTTCTAAAGCATGATGATCAGGACAAATAAACTTGCACAATGATGCAGTTTCATCAGAATGAGATGCAAGTGAAACACTTGTTCCAATTTTTCCTAAAGCTTCACCAAATTGTTTTCCATTCGCTAATGTATAAACTGGATTCACACCCAAGAAAATAACTGCATCTGGTCCTTTTCCAGCAATTACGTTACTCACAAATTTGTTCATTTTTGCATCTTCCGATTTGAACAAATTGATCGTATTATTTAAATCCAACGTTTTTGAATAAGCTCCAAGAACATTGTTTAATTTATTTACAAGGATTTGAACTGCTTTGTTATTTGATCCACAAACAACAATTGATTCACCTTTAGTAGCTTTTAATGATTTAATTGCTTCATCAGCAATTGCGATAACACTTTTTGATAATTCTGAAGAAACACCTGAAGCAACACCAAAACCTTTTAAAATGTATGATAAAACATTCGCTTGTTCTGAAGGTTTAATCATTCCTCTATAATCCGCATTAGATCCAGAAACAGACATTACAGATTCAAAATGAAAATGTTTTGACATCCACTCTCCAGCAGGATTTCTTCGCATTCCGTATTGAGAAGCGAATTGAGTTGGCATTAACCAAGAACTCAAGAAATCTGCACCAACACTAACGATTGTTTTTGCTTTTGAGAAATCATGCGTAGGAATAATATTTTTTCCAAAAGTAGCTTCATACGCTAAACGCATACCTGCATAAGAAACAGCATCGTATTGGATGTGTTCAAATTTATCTGGATTTTCAGTAGCACCTAAAGACGCTCCTAATTCTCCAATTGCCATTCCCAAAGAAGGACTAATTACAGTATTAGAAACTAAAACAATCTTTTTAGCACTTTTAATAGCAGTTTTAATTGATCCATCAATATTTGACCAAGAATCTGATTCACCTTTCAATGTGGGATTTTGAAGTCTCGCTGAATCATATAATCCTAAAACAGATGCTATAATTTGCGGATTTGATCCACCAAAAGTAATTCCGAAATCTTTATTTCCTTTGATATAAATAGGTCGACCTTCACGTGTTTTTACAAGGATGCTTGCATAAGAAACACCATCGTAATAAGTTGAAGCATACCATGTTGGCATACCTGGAGTTACGTTTTCAGGCTTATTCACATAAGGAATAGCTTTTGTAACAGGCGCCTCACACGCAGCAACTGTAGCAGCTGCAACACTGAAACCTAAAAATTTCAAGAAATCACGACGCGCAGTCGATGTTTCTTTTAAATTCTCATCTCCTAAGAATTCTTCAACTGACATTTGAGTCGGGAATTCCTGCTCTTTCGATTTAAGGAATTCTGGAGTCTCTCTTAATTCTTCAAGACCTTTCCAATATTTTCTTGTCATTCCCATATGCTTATTTGGACTTCTTCTATTCGTTAATTAATAGTGACATTTTGCACATTCCCAACCACCTAACTCATTTACGGTCACTTTACCATCTTTCAAGTAACTACCATATAAAGTTTTGTCGTTGTTCAACAAACGCTTGTGAATTTCATTGTAGTAACCATCATTTCTTGTATCAATCGATCCAGTAGAAATTTCTTTCGCACCATGACATTCGATACACCATCCCATTGTCATAGTTGGTCTAGTTAATGGTATATTACCTTCAATTTTATTCAATTCAGAAACAGGTTGAACTTTAGCAGTTTCTACCATTTTCGTCATATCTCCATGACATTGCTTACAATCAATCCCACCAACTACTACGTGTTGAGAGTGATTGAAATAAACGTGATCAGGTAAGACATGCACCTTATTCCAAATAATTGGTGTAGATTTTCCTGTGTATTTCCCTGCTCCAGCCGGATCCCAACCTGCTGATTTGTATAATTTAGCAATTTGCTCTTGTTGAGCAGGAGTACGACCATTAATTTGTTTGTGACAATTCATACATACATTCACAGTAGGCAAACCTGCTGATTTAGACAATGTAACAGAATTGTGACAATATTTACAATCGATACCATTTGTGCCAGTGTGAATAGCATGAGGAAAAGCAATCGGTTGTGATGGTTGATATTCTTCAACAACACCAATACTATAACCACTTAAAAATAAAGTAACTATTGCACTTATAACAAGAACCAACGATGTCAAACCAACATACAAGCGGTATTTCCATGCCCACGTTTTGAATTCTTCAGAATAGGTTAAACTTTCATTTATTGGTTCACCAGCATCATCTGCAGCAGCAAATTTCAATTGACGACGAACACCACCAACAGCAACAACAATAGTAAAGAAAATAATTCCCAATATTATCCAAATCCATCCCATTGAAGATTCTTCTTCAGTTGCTAATGGATCTGCAGTTGCTGCGCCGGTTGCACCTGCCGCACCTTCAGCTCCTGGTTCAGGTTGAGAATCAACCCAATCCAAAATCGCATCTACATCTTCCTTTTTCAATTCAGGAAAAGCCTGCATAGCAGAAGGCGCCCAAGTTGAAACTGTTTGTGCATAAGGATCGGAAGCGGCAGCATTTTGCCAATTGTTTACCCATTGATAGATAGAGCCTTCTTTGGCTCCTCCATCAGTCCATTTCTGGCGCACTTGGAATAATTTTGGCCCTGTACCATTTTTATGTGGTTGGTGACAGCTGGCACATTTCGCTTTGAAAAGTGCATCACCTTGAGCTTGTGCTGTGAATGTTCCCGCTAAAAACACTAGGGTTAAAGCGCTGAAACACCAATTTCTTAAGTATATAAACATCTGACTACTAGATATTTTCATGTAAAAAACTATAAGTCTACCGTCAAAAAAACACTGTTTGACGGAAGCAAATTTAGAAGATTCACTCTATTTCATGACAGTTTTATGACAAAATAAATTAGATAAAGCTTAATTTAAATTCATTCTAAATAAGTAATTTTTGGTAATCTCTGATTTGTACTTCGTTAACGCATTTTTTAACATTTTAAAGCAGTAAAAATTTCCATGGCATATCTATTGCTTTACTAACTTCATTACCTTTGTTGAATAACAACTTGATTTTATGAAAAAAAATAGTGTGCTCTTCGGATTCATTTTTTTAACATTTGCCGTGCTAAGTCAGAAAGGGAAAGTTGAAATAATCAAGGATGCAAGAATCGATGGACTCGTAAAAAAGCAAGGAGCAGTAATTCCACCTGCAACTTCTCCTCAAGTTCCCGGTTATAGAGTTCAATTGTTTTTTGATTCCGACAGAAAAGCAATTGACGATGCAAGGAGTAAATTCATAGCTGCTTATCCTAAAATTGATTCATATGTTTTGTTTAATGCACCAAACTATGTTTTAAAGGTTGGCGATTTTAGAACGTTATTAGAAGCAGAAAGAATCAAAGATAGTTTTGTTCAATTATTCCCTACTTCTTTTATTGTCAAGGAACTAATTAATTTACCTCGAATAGATCAAGACTGAGCGATTATTGATTTAGCTGCAACATATCCTGAAGAAACACATCCTTGAATTAAATAACCACCTGTTGGGGCATCCCAATCCAACATTTCTCCAATACAATAAGATTTTGGAAACATTTTCAATTGAAACGAATCATTTATTGCATTCATTTCAACGCCTCCAATAGTCGAAATAACTTCCTCTATGGGTCGCAAATTCGAAACATTTAATTGAAAATTTTTAATTATCTCAGCGAGTTTGATTTTATTTTGATAGTCTTCCTTATTCAAGTCATGCTTCAACCAGGCGATAACAACTTTAGGTAATTTCAAATCCCTTAAACCTTCACTTATATTTTTTGCTTTTTGTAATTTATCCGCAATTAACGATTCAGTCATCGACGGTTTAAAGTCAATGTAAATTGTTTTTCCTTCTCTATAATATCCATTCAAAGCATAAATAGGAGGCCCTTCAATACCATATTCCGTTATAACAAGCTCCCCAAATTTTTCTTCATTCTCAGAAAATACTTTGCAGTTTTTTATTGTTTTTCCAGCAAAATCTCTGAGATAATCATGTCCAAAAAGCTCAAAACCACTATTGCTAGCTTCAAATTTCTTGCATTGAATTTCTTTTTCTGAAAAGAGTTTAAGCCAATTACCATCAGAGCCTGTAATTGACCAAGAACTGCCACCCAGCGCAAATATAGAATGGTCAAACATATGCGTAATTAAATTTCCATTATGTTCAAAAATCAATTCGCATTCAGAAAAATCTTTAAGAACATGTTCCATTTTAAAAATGGCTCCTAAATGAATGAGGTAATCTTGCCATGCTTTAACAACTTCAATCGGTTTGATCCCTTTCAAAGGAAATATTTTCCCAGAGCTTCCAACAAAAGTTTCTATTCCTATTTTTGATAAGAAAAATCTAAAATCAGTGTTATTGAATGAACGAACAGAATCTTTAATCTTTTCAGTGTTGTAATGACATACAAACTTTTCAAGTTCCTCATCATTTGTCAAATTAAAACCTCCATTACCTGCTACTAAAAATTTTCTGGCAACTGCTTTTTTCTGATCAAAAAATACAACTTTACAACCTTTCTCCAATAAGACAGTGCCAGCCATTAAGGCTGCAGGACCCGTTCCTACAATTCCGACACTTTTCGTTTTCATCTATCAAAACTACAGATATTACAACTACCATTTCTTATCTAGACTCAATTTTAAATTAAATTACCTTTCTCTTTAGACATTGGTATTGATATATTTGCAACATGAACGAAAAATTCGGTAAGGAATATAAACTTTGTAGTCAAAAAGTAATACAATCCATTTTTGATGAAAAGAAGAGTGTTAAAGCGTATCCATTTCTCATTCATTATTCCTTAATACCCTTAACGAGTGACGCTTCTTTCCAAATAACCGTTTCCGCTCCGAAAAGAAATTTCAAAAAAGCGCACGATAGAAATCGAATAAAACGTTTGATGCGTGAAGCAATTCGAAAGAATAAATTAATTTTAGAACCGTTTTTGTTAGAGAACAAGAAACAAGTGGCATTATTTATGATTTATACGGCGCGAGAAGAAATTCCGTATGACATACTTTTCAAAAAGACAACACTATTATTTACACAGCTTATCAAAGAAATAACCAATGAAACACCTAATTAAATCAACCAACTCCGCGATTTTGACAATCGTATTCACTTTATTATTTCTTTTTGGCGCTCATAGTCAATCCAATGGATTTGAAGTAATCAAAAATATGGAATTGATGGATCAAATCTATCAACACCTTGAAATGTATTATGTTGATGAACCACAAACAGGGAAATTATCCAAAGTTGGGATTGATGCGATGTTAAAGGAGTTAGATCCTTACACTGTTTATTATCACGAATCAAACATTGAAGATTACCGTTTGATGACAACAGGTCAATATGGTGGAATTGGTGCATTAATTCGCAAAATTGGAGAATTCACATTTATCGCTGAGCCCTATGAAGGGAATCCAGCAGAAAAATCAGGGTTAATGGCTGGGGATAAAATTATCTCAATAGATGGCAAAACGATGGTGAATATTCCTTCGGATGATGTTTCATCTGCTTTAAAAGGACCAAAAGGAACAACAATTGAGATTGAAGTTGAAAGAGAAAATGTTGGAAAGAAAAAGATTTCAGTTACCAGGGATGAAATTAAGTTACCAGATGTTCCCTATTCAGGGATGTTAAACGAAACAATTGGATATATCAAATTAAATAGTTTCACTCAAACTGCTTCTTCTGATGTTAAAACAGCATTTTTAGATCTTCAAGGTAAAGGGATGAAAGAAATCGTTCTAGATTTAAGAGGAAATGGCGGAGGATTGCTGATTGAAGCAGTTAAAATCGTTAATTTCTTTGTCAAGAAGGATGAAATTGTTGTTACCACAAAAGGAAGGGTTGCTGAAGAAAATCGCACGTATAAAACAATGGAAGCTCCGTTGGATTTGAACATTCCATTGACAATATTAGTGGATGAAGGTTCGGCATCAGCGAGTGAAATTGTTGCTGGTAGTATTCAAGATTTGGATAGAGGTGTTATTATTGGTTCAACTTCTTATGGAAAAGGCCTTGTTCAAAGAACATATGATTTAAAATACGGATCGAAAGTAAAATTGACAATTGCAAAATATTACACTCCTTCGGGAAGATGTGTTCAACGATTAGAATATTATGAAAAAGAGGCTGGTGTAAAGCCAAAAGAAATTCCAGATTCATTGATTAAAATTTTTAAAACAAAAAATGGGCGAGATGTTATTGACGGTCGTGGTATTGAGCCAGATGTTGAGGTAATTTTAAACGATTTTAGTAGATTAACCGCTACAATCTATTCCAGTAATTTACTTTTTAATTATGCTACAAAATATCACTCAACACATCCAACAATTGCAGCTGCTGGGACATTTTCTTTGACTGACCTAGAATATAATGATTTCAAAACTTACGTTTTAAAAGAGGAGTTTACCTACTCTACTGCATCAGAAGAAATGTTGAAGAAAATGAAAGAAACGGCAGAAGAAGAAGGATATTATGATGAATCAAAGGTTGAATATGAAGCATTATTGGCTAAAGTTGTACCATCAAAGGAGCGTGATTTAGAAAAATTTAAAGATGAAATCAAAATAATGCTTGAAAATGAAATCATTTCACGCTACTATTTCCAAAAAGGCAGAGCAATTGATTCCTTTAGAAATGACGAAAATATTGCCAAAGCACTAGAATTATTAAAAAATAAAGCGCTTTACAATACTATTTTGGGAAAATAGTCGTTCTGAATTTACCCAAAAACAAAACTATTTATGCTAAACCGCTTGTTCGGTAAAAATTTCCACGACTATTTCCATTTGTTTGGATTAAGCTTGTTGGCTGCTGGCTTGCCTTGGACAAAGATTTTATTGTCTTTAGGTACCATAATTCTTTTTGTAAACATCCTTTTAGAAGCAAATTTCAAGGTGTATTATGAACGTGCAAAAACGAATAGACTTTTTCTCTTAATAGCAGTTTTTTGGGCATTACATGTCGTTGCATTAATTTGGACAAGTGATTATTCATATGCATTTAATGATTTAAGGATTAAACTTCCATTAATTGTCATTCCAATGGCTTTAGTTTTTAAGCCAATTGAATCTCAAAAAGCACTTAACCTATTATTGAGTCTATTTATAGTTGCACTTATAGTTACCTCAATTTATAATTACGCATCCTATCAAAATTGGTTTGGCACACGAATTCATGACGATATTCGTTCACTTTCACTTTTTGGCTCCCACATACGTTATGGAATATTAATTGCAATGGGTGCTGGGATATGTCTATACTTTGTCTCATCATTAAAAACGCCTAAAAGATGGTTGATATTACCGATATTAAGTTGGTTAATTTACTACACTTATTTCAGCCAAATAATTTCAGGATTTATTGCTTTGGTTATGGTAATATTAACATTCACCGTATACTCAGCTTATAAAAAATCAAAGAAATTTGGATTAATCACATTGCTCATTTCAGCAACCCTACTATTCAGTCCTTTATTATTATTACTACCTATAATTCAAAAAAAACACACTATTAGTGCGCAATCTTTACCCAAACAGACTGCGCAAGGAAATCCTTATAAGCACAATACAGATCTGACAACTTATATCGACGGCAAGCCATCTCTTTTATTTATGTGTGAAAAAGAGTTAAGAACGGAATGGAAAAAAACTTCTAAAATTCCTTATGACAGTTTAGACACAAAAGGGCAAGTAATTTCATTCACCTTGGTAAGATATATGGCTTCATTGCATCTTAGAAAAGACTCACTAGATTTTCAAAAGTTGAGTAAAAAAGATATTGAAAATGTAGAAAATGGGATTGCCAGTATTGAAGAGACGAAAACTGGTTTGTTTGCCAGGTTAGATGGAATAAAATTCCAATTATATCATTCGGGCAATCCAAATGGGCACTCCCTTTTACAACGTTTAGAATTTTGGAAAACAGGAATAAAAATAATTCAACAAAATTGGTTTATTGGCGTTGGAACAGGCGATGTTCAACTTGCATTTAACGCACAATATGCAAAAGATCAAACAAAATTAAAACCCGAAAACAGGTTACGTGCTCACAATTCCTATCTAACGAGTTGGATTAGTTTTGGCGTTCTAGGAATTTCATCTTTTATATTAATGCTTTGGTACTACTTGGCGTACCATTGGAAAAAATGCAATTTTCTGCCTTTGATGTTCATCCTTATTGCTGCCAGTACTTTTCTACTAGAGGATACTTTAGAAACACAAACAGGAGTTACCTTTTTTGCATTTTTTTATAGTTTGTTTATGACACCTTTTCCAAAAAATAAGTAATTTAACTTCTCAATATTAGAACTTAACTCATTGTTATGAAACCACAAATTAACCTTATCATCTTATTTACAATCGCTATAAATCAACTACTTGTAGCCCAATTACCTAATTACACTCCAAAAAATGATGTAACTATAGTAATCAATGACGAAGCGGGCACAAATGGCTTGGCGGTTGCATATAATTCTAAAAAGAACCTATATTATTCCGTTTTTGCCGGAAATGAAAGCTACAATATTGAAGTTCATAATGCATCAGGTGAATCACTTAAAACTATCCCAATTGGTGGTGATTTAAGAGGTTTTTGGTATAACGAATCGAAAAATCAATTACAAGGGATATTGTATGGTAATGCAGGGAGTTTTACTTTCGATTTAGATACTGAAGGTTATCCAATAGAAATAAATATCACAGATTTTTCATATGGAATGGACGATCAAAATGTAGCCGTTTATAACAATGGGATTATTTATTTTGCGAACTATGATGGTGTTTCTAGTTTCAAACAAGGAAAAAAGAAATTAATTAAACCAAAGAAATTAGAAATTATCGAATCAGGACTTGCAGATGCTATAAACTTCAATGGTTTTATTCACACTGGAGTGAAAGGATATGAATATGGCTTTTACAATTTTGAAACGAGTGAACTATATTTGATTAATGCTAAAAATGGTAAAACAAGTGCAACGATTCAAATTAATATTGATGAGTATTTTGGTGAATTAGATTCTTTTAGAATTTCGTTTTGCAATAACCACTTGTTTTTATACAATGTTGAAGATCGAACATGGAACGGTTTTAAAATAATCATCTAAGAAGAGCACTCTAAATAGAGATTGATTCTTAACTACCTTTCTTAAAGATACTTCCTACCTCTTTCCCAATTTTCTGAATTGCTTCAACTCCTTTGGTGATTGCGCTCACATCTATGTCGTCATAATTCCCATACATATTTTCAACGATGCTTTGAGAAGGATATATAATAATTGTATCATTTTCAGGAAACGCTTTTTCTAATTTACCTGGAAAAGAATCTATTCCAGAGGCATACGAAATACCACCATTTCGTGCGGAACAGAATATCAACAAATCAGAATCAGATTTCTTTTGATTGAGTAAGAAAAAATCATCAATTTCCTCAATTTCAATCGATTTAATGACATTAGCAATTTTATTGGCCTCACTCACCTTTTGCCACCTTTCATAGGTCGCTATCGTTGAATATAATTCCATTTTAATATTCAACTCTTTACCTAGACGAATTAATCGCTCAACCCACAATGCAAAACTACTTTCCAGCTCAGCCATTGGTGGCGCAATTACGATTATTTTATTGTGAGAAACAAAAGGTTTGTCAAATTGACAGAAGAAGATTGTTTTATCACAAACATCTAATAAATGGTCTCTGTCATCTCCTACAATTCGTTTTAATAAATTCGTTTTGCGGTTATCGTTCAATACAACTACATCTGTCACCAATTCTTTTGAAACACGTGAAATTCCTGAAGATAAATTATGGTCAATTGTGGCAATTGTATTGATTTTAGCTTCATGCCCAGAAAAATGGCGTACAATTTCTTCCAAGGATTTCCGTGATTTACGAATCATTCGTTCAGCGTCTTCATTATTTGGATAAACGCTCACAACAGAAATTGGATTAATTACTTTGGGATCAGAAACCATCAATGCAAAATCTAGCAAAGATTCATTTCCTTTCAATTCATTCATATACACCAATAAATGTTTGTTTCGCAAACGTGTTTCAGTCTGATCATCATCCCCTTTCTCTGCTAATTCAATTAACAATCTTTTTCCTGCATTTTCTGTCACAAAAGAAGCGACCATGCACGTAAATAAAATCAGTAAAACGGTTCCGTTGACAATATTAATATCCAATATTTTGTTTTGAAATCCAACCATGATAATCGCCAAAGTTGCTGCAGCATGAGAAGTACTTAATCCAAAGATAATTTGGCGTTCGGTATTCGTCATTTTAAAAATCTTTTGTGTCAAGAAAGCCGCCAACCATTTACTGAAAATTGCGAACGTTGTTAATACACCTGCAATAATTAACGGCCAAGTCCCCGTAAAAAAGACTTTATAATCAACGACCATTCCAACAAAAATCAAAAAGAAAGGAATAAACAGGGAACTTCCAATAAATTCCACTCGATTCATTAAAATTGAATTATGAGGAATCAAGCGATTTAATACCAAACCAGCGACAAAGGCACCAATAATATGCTCTACACCTGCCACTTCAGCAAGAAAGGCTGAAAAAAACACAATTGACAAAACAAAAATATATTGAGATGATTTTTCACTGTCCAATTTACTAAAAAACCAACGTGCAACCTTTGGGATAAGGTAGAACATGATTATTGAAAAGATAGATAGGGATGTTATCAAACGCAACCAAAATGCAGCATCTAAGTTTCCTTGAGCAGAACTCGTAATAACTGCTAAAATAATAAGTACCGCAGTATCTGTTAAAATTGTTCCACCAATAGTAATAGCTACAGCCTTGTTCTTGGTCAATCCAAATTTCGAGACAATTGGATAAGCCACTAAGGTATGCGTTGCAAACATACTAGCTGTTAACCAACTTGCCGTTTGAGACAATCCTAAACCATAATAACAAAGCGGAAAACCAAGCGTAATCGGAACAAAGAACGTTAATCCACCAAAAGTGATACTTTTCTTGAGGTATTTTTTAAATTCATTCATGTCCAGTTCCAAACCAGCCATGAACATGATATACAATAACCCGATAGTTGAAAATAGTTTAATCGAACCTTCGGCCTTCATGTGCTCTGGACCAATTAAACCAAATCCATGTGGGCCTATTATTACACCAGATATTATTAACCCAATAATCGCTGGAATTTTAATTTTTCTAAGAATAATTGGAGACAATAAGATGATAAACAACAACAAGGAAAATACAAGGACTGGATTTTTTAGTGGTAGATGAAAAGCTTCAAATAAATGCGCAAAAAAATAGTCCATATACTTCTCTCTTTAATTGATGTGGTCAAAGATAGTTCTTTAGCGTAATGTTTTAATACACTATTAATATTTCTTAACGGAATAGTAATGTTTCATGAAAAGTGCCGAGTATTTGTCGTTTTTCTTCTGCAATTCAGCACATAGAACAACATTTTGAATTGAAATTGAAGTTCTATAAAAAGTAATTAGTCTATCTTTGAGGAAAATTACTCAAATGCGTTTTGAATTAACCAAAGACTTTCTTGAAATACTTCGCAAAAAAATAGCGGAGCAGGATGTTCTTTGGATTAAAGAACAGGTTTTTGAGTTACACTTCGCAGATATTGCTGAAATCATAGATAAGTTATCAAACGAAGAGGCAAAATACATTTATTTTCAACTTGACGAAGAAGTTCAAGCGGATGTATTAATGGAATTAGAAGAAGATGTTAGAGATCGCTTTCTTGCCTCTCTTTCGTCAAAAGAAATTGCCGACCAACTTGAAAATTTAGATTCAGATGATGCTGCCGATATCCTTGGCGAACTTTCTGACAAACAAATTCAAGAAGTCATCTCTCAAATGGAGGATGATGAAGCAGCGGAAGATATCGTAGACTTATTAAATTACGATGAGGACACAGCTGGTGGATTAATGCAAAAAGAGTTCATTCAAGCAAAATTAAATTGGCCCGTAAATCGCTGTTTGGTCGAATTGCGCCGACAAGCTGAAGATGTTGAAAAAGTTTATACTATTTATGTAGTTGACGATTTCAATAAATTGGTGGGGGTACTTTCTTTAAAACGCTTATTGTTTGCAAGTCCTAAGACTAAAATAATTGACCTTTATTCTGATAAAAACATTATTTCTGTAAAAACAAGTGATGACAATGAAGAGGTTGCCAAAGTCATGGAGAAATATGATTTGGTTTCCGTTCCTGTTGTGGATTTACAAAACAAACTTGTAGGAAGAATTACGCTTGATGATGTTGTAGATGTCATCAAAGAAGAGGCTGATAAAGATTTTCAATTAGCTTCTGGTATCTCTGAAAGAATTGAATCCAACTTTAGTGTTTGGAGAATGACGCGTGCACGAATTCCTTGGTTATTAATTGCCATGTTGGGAGGAACACTTGGAGCACAGCTGATCTCAAGTTTTGAGGTTGGAATTTCAAAAGTTCCAGCTTTGGCCTTTTTTATTCCGTTAATTACCGCAATGGGTGGAAATGTTGGTGTGCAATCATCAGCAATAGTTGTGCAATCTCTGGCTAAAGGAAATGACCAATTTGGAAGTATTTTATCTAAGATTTCCAAAGAGGCACTTGTTGGTTTGGTCAATGGATTGATATTGGCAAGTTTAATTTATGGAATTGCAACTGTTTTTGAAAACTCAACTTTGGGAATTGTAGTAAGTATTTCCTTATTTGTTGTGATCATCTTTGCAGCAATCTTCGGAACACTTATTCCATTGGTGCTCAATCATTACAAAATAGATCCAGCATTGGCAACAGGACCATTTGTCACAACGTTAAATGACATTGTTGGGTTATTTATCTACTTTTCTGTGGGGATGCTTTTGTATCATATTTAGGGAATTGTCTGAACTGGGATTCGTTTTTTGAAACACATAGCGATGCACTGAGTTTATCGAAGTGGTGCATAGGTAAAATGATAACTCACAATTTAAAACACATAGACACATAGGACACATAGTTAGGGACAGATTATCTTTTGAAACACATAGGCACATAGGACACATAGGTAAACTTATAATTTGTAACTTGTAATTTCAAACACATAGCGATGCACTGAGTTGGACTCCCCTGAGTTTATCGAAGGGTCGAAGTGGTGCATAGGTAAAATGATAACTCACAATTTCAAACACATAAAGACATAGGAAACATAGTAAGGAAAAGAGATTTTAGTTTTTCCCGCAGAAAGGGCAGAAAAACGCAGAAGGGGAGTAATGGTTTAAGTTATTTGTTGAAATCATCACTTTTCAATTGCGTATTTTTCTAGGATTTTATCGGCTAAAACAGCACTTAATTTATAATAGCTTTCTTCTGTCCAGCCACCAATGTGCGGGGTAAATAAAACAGCATCAGATTTCAATAAATAGGCAAATTCTTCTGGTAATTCTTGCTCGAAAAAGGATTCAAAACTTGTTCTTTCATATTCTAAAACATCTAATCCTACTCCAATCACTTTCCCAGATTTTAACGCTTTCACTAAGGCGGATGTTTCAACAATTTTTCCGCGTGAAAGGTTCAATAAAAAGATGGATTTTTCAATTTTATTAAAAAACTGATCGTTTGCCATGTAAATCGTTTCTTGATTCTGAGGGATATGGAAGCTGATTACATCTGCATTCTTCAAGAGCGCATTTAAGGTGCATTCCATGACAAAGTGATCCCCAAAATTCTTTTTGTATTTGTCGTATGCCATTAATTTAACGTCAAAACCTTGGAGTTTTTTCGCAAATGCCTTCCCATTATTTCCAAAACCAATTATTCCGACCGTTTTACCATCTAATTCCACTCCTCTATTTCCTTCGCGGTCCCATTTTCCTGCTCGAACTTCTCGATCTGCGGTGTGCATTTTTCGCATTAAGCTCAATAACATTCCCAACGCATGTTCACCGACAGCATTTCTGTTTCCTTCAGGCGCATTGAACAAATCAATTTCCCGTTTTTTGCAATAACGTTCATCAATATTTTCCATTCCGGCACCAGAACGCGCAATGAATTTTAGATTGGGGGCGAATTGCAGAAACTCTTCGTTCATAGTAAACCGCGAACGAATGACAATTCCAACAGCATCATTGATTTCTTCCAGACAATTCTCTCTGCTAACTACTGTTGCATCCACACACTTATATCCTTCACTCGTAAGGCGTGTTGCCAAAATTTCGTGTACGGTGTCTAAAAAAACTACTTTCATAAATGAGATCAACAATGTGTTGTTTCAAAAATACGCAAAGAAAATGGGAAAAAAATAAGATTTTTCAAGTTATCCAGTTCCTCGCCGTTCCTAGAATGGCGTCTCAAACTTCTTAATTCCGTAACCTTTAATTCCCCTTACGTTATCGCTAAAGGAAAAGAAAAAATGGAATAATCACTTTCCACCACTTTTTTTATGCTTTCAGCTCCTGCTTCGATTACTAAAAATACGCTTATGAAAACTGGAAAATTAATTACCGCAATCCTATTGGTATCGGGCCATTCATTTGGACAAATTTATGAAAGAACAGGTAAAAATCTTGGGATTTATTTTGCAGGACAACCGATTTCTCAGTTAAATGAAAAACCGTTGAATTCAGGTTTAAATAATTTATCGGGAAGTATTGGATTGGTGCACATGCTAGTGCCTGGTATTTATCCTTCTGTTGGATATACGTTTAACCGGGCTCAAAATATCACAGGTAGAGAAAATGCACTTCTTCCATTTCAAAATGCACACATTTTAGACGCATCATTGTTGTTTGATAAGCAATTGTTGAAATTACTCAATGGCAGAAGGGTTTTAGGAGGTTGTCATTACCTTTCATTGGGATTAATTGCTGGACCTGAATACCATTACATGCTTGGTACACGTGCTGTCCCAAATGAAAGTTTTGGTGAAATCGCTAGTCAAATTGGTTTTTCGTTTTATCATTTTCAAAAATCGATGGGAAAACGTGCTAAAAGCAAAACACGGCAATACGATGTTTTTTATCGAAGAGGATTTACGCCGATTTTTAGTTCGACACAGAATGGAATTGAGACAAATTTATACCGACAAGAAATTGGAATTCGTGTGAGACTGATTCGCCATCAAGTGACAAATTTTTTAAATTAACTCCAGCTTGTACCGTCTTTTGTGTCTTTAATCACGATTCCAGCAGTTGCCAAACCATCACGGATTTTATCAGAGGTTGTCCAATCTTTATTGTCGCGTGCTTGCTGACGCAAATCAATTACTAAATCCATCACTGGAGCAAGCTTGGAATCACTGTTAGTGACACCTATCTCAATTCCCAAAACGTCTTGGAGAAAACGCTTCATTTCAGCAGAAAGCGATGAAAGGTCTTCTTTTGTGATGGTGTCTTTTCCATCGTTGATCAAATTAATACGTTTTGCAGCTTCAAATAAATTTGCTATCAAGATTGGCGCGTTAAAATCATCGTCCATGGCAGAGTAAAAACTTGTAATTAAGTCTTTTACGTCAAAGGAAGAAGTTGGAGAAACGGTTAATTTATCAATTAATTGAAGTGCATCTGATAAGCGAGAAAACCCTTTTTCTGCAGCATTCAACGCATCTTGTGTGAAATCTAAATTACTGCGGTAATGCGCTTGCATCATGAAAAAGCGAATCACGTTTGGACTATATGGTTTATCGAATAATGCAGTTGTTCCCTCAACAATTTCTTTTGGTAAGAAAAAATTCCCAAGCGACTTACTCATTTTTTGACCATTCACATTGAGCATATTGGCATGCATCCAGTATTTTGCTGGAGTACAACCAAGTGAACCACAATTTTGTGCAATTTCATCTTCGTGATGTGGAAATTTCAAATCCATTCCACCACCGTGAATGTCAAAATGGTTACCTAAATACTTCGTACTCATCGCAGTGCATTCAATATGCCACCCTGGATTTCCATTTCCCCAAGGAGAACGCCAGATTTGCATATCTTCAGGATTCGCTTTTTTCCAAAGTGCAAAATCAGCAAAAAAACGTTTTTCGCCTTGTGCATTCAAGGTTCTAGTCTCTTCGGCCAATTCATCAACTTTTCTGCCGCTCAAAATCCCATATTCGAATTTCTCACTGTATTTTTTGACATCAAAATAGACAGAACCATTTACCACATAAGCAAAACCATTTTCAATAATTTTCTCGATATGCTCGATCTGTTCTTGAATATGTCCGGTTGCAGTTGGTTCTATACTTGGAGGTAATAAGTTGTAAATGCGCTGCAATTCTTGAAATTTCACATTGTATTTATACACAATTTCCAAGGATTGCATTTTTTCTGATTTTGCAGCTTTACCGATACTATCAACCTCATCACCAGCACTATTTGTAATGTGTCCAGCATCCGTAATATTTCGAACATACTTCACATTGTAATCTAATTGAAGTAAGTAACGAAAGATCATATCAAAATTGATGAACGTTCGCATGTTACCCATGTGCGGTTCACTGTATAAGGTCGGTCCACAAACATACATTCCAACGAAACCTGTTTGAATAGGCTCAAACTTTTCTTTTTGACCTGATAAGCTGTTGTAAATTTTTAAATTTCCTTGATGCGAACTCATTTTAAAATCAATTTTGATAAACAAATGTAATTGAAATCAATGAAGTTGACGATTCATTTACATTATAAAATATAAAATTACGTTTTGTTTATTCCTGTTTTTCAGACCAAAAGCATATATATTTTTTTATTATTGGTACAAATAGACTAAATTTACGCACTTGAACTTTTATTTTAGATTAAATAGTCACTAAACCTCACAATTCAATGAAAATTCTTAGGAATATTTTCATCATTCTATTCACTTCATCCTTGTCTTTTTCAGCTATTTCTCAAATAGATACCCTATTTTGGTTTGCTGCACCTGCAATTTCATCTGGAAGTGGTGATAACCCAGTTTTTCTGCGTTTTTTATCGTATGACCAAACTGCTACAGTTACTGTTAGTCAACCTGCAAATGGAGCTTTTATTCCAATTTCAATTATGCTTCCAGCAAACTCTGTTGACAGTATCAATTTAACTGCTTTTTTAGCACAAATTGAAAGTCCAGCAGGAAATGTAATTTCCAATAATGGATTAAAAATAACCTCTACTGCGAATATTTCTGCGTATTATGAGCTTCGCGCAACAAGTAATAAAGAAATGTTTTCATTGAAAGGAGCTAAAGCGTTAGGTACAAATTTTTATACTCCATTTCAAAAAGCCTTAAATACGGCTGTAACTGCTCCTGTTTCTTTTTCATCTATAGAAATAGTTGCAACAATAGATAATACTACAGTGTTGATCACTCCTAGAACAGCTATTACAGGGCATGTAATAAATACTACTTTTTCAATTACTTTAAACAAAGGTCAGACATATAGTGCAAGAGACATGAATTCAACTGGTGCTTCATCTCTTGCTGGTTCTATTATTTCCTCTAATAAGGATGTTGCTGTGACAATTTTCGATGGGGCTTTGAGTAATGGGTTGTGTAACAATGCGGCTGGAGATCAAATTACAAATGCCAATGTTATTGGTACAGATTACATTATTCATAAAGGAACTTCTGGAAACGATAAAGTGTATATACTTGCGACTCAAAATGCAACGAATGTTTCAATTTACAATTCTGGCACCACTTCAACATTAATCAATTGGAGTGAGAGTTATGAATACACATTAACGGAAAATATTAATTATATTAAAACAACAAAACCTGTATATGTGCTTCACATGTCAGGATATGGCTGTGAATCAAGTTTAGCGCAAGTTCCAAATTTATTCTGTGCTGGAACCTATTCAACCGCTTTTACAAGAAGCTCCGCTGATTCTTTGGGTTTAATCCTTTATACGCGTGCAGGATTTGAAAATCAATTCACATTAAATGGAAATCCTGGATTAATTACGGCTGGTCAATTTTCTACTGTTCCAGGCACTTCGGGGAATTTTAAAGTAGCAAAAATTCATTTCTCAACGATTGATGTTCCTTTAAACAGTTACAACATTGTTGAAAATACGGGAGATGTATTTGGGATGGGAATCACTGCAGGTAAAGCTGGAAATGGATCTGAATATGCCTATTTATCAGAATTCAATTCTTATCCTTTTGTCGATGCAGGAATTGATGATACAATTTGTGCTAATGTTGCATTTGGTGTAAATGGGACTGTTGGAGGTGGCTCAGTTACAGGAATATGGAGTAGCACTGGTTATGGTACTTTTGCAAGTGGCAATACAACTTTGATTAATAATTATGTTCCAAGTCCATTAGATACGTTAATTACACCAATTCAACTTATTTTGAGTTCTACAGGCCCTTGTCCAGTTCAAAAAGACACGTTAATATTGTATGTTAGCCCTTCACCTATTGCAAATGCGTCAGCAGATCAAACAGCATGTTCTAACAATTCTATCATCTCACTTAATGGAACCGTTAGTGGTGGAGCAGCAACAGGAGATTGGGGAACGATGGGTTCTGGTACTTTTGTTCCTAATATTTCAGCGCTTAATGCAACTTATCTTCCATCTGCTGCAGATATATCAACAGGTTTTGTGAAACTCTTTTTGACATCGACGAATTTTGGATCTTGTAATACTTCGATTGATACAATGGTTGTAACATTTACTTCTCAAGCAATTGTAGATGCTGGTCCTGATACATTGATTGTTTGTTCAAACAACCCAATAGTTAATCTAGCTGGTTCAGTAACTGGTTCAAGTACAACAGGAAAATGGACTACTATTGGAAATGGATTCTTTTTACCAAACAATATTTCATTAATTACAAGTTACCAGCCGAGTGCCAATGATATTGCCGCTGGACAAGTTTTACTCTATTTAGAATCTACTTCAAACGGGAATTGTTTACCTGTTTTTGATAGTTTACTTGTTCAATTTACTTCTTCACCCATCGTTGATGCTGGAATAAATCAAATTACTTGTTCAAACGATCCATCAATTAACTTAAATGGAATGGTTAGTGGTGCCACATCATCTGGAATTTGGTCGGGTGGTGCAGGAATATATTCTGCTAATAACACAACATTAAACGCGATCTATACACCCACTCCTACTGAAATAACAGCAGGAGTAATTGTCTTAACGCTAACCTCAACCAATAATGGAACATGTAATGTGGTGAATGACATCGTGCAAATTAACTTTGTTGCAGCTCCTTTTTCTAATTTTAGTGGAACAAATGTATGTTTAAATAATACGACAACATTCCTTGATTTTTCGTTGCCTGGTTATGGTGCGATTACAAACTGGGATTGGGATTTTACAGATGGAAATATTTCTACTGCGCAAAGTCCATCACATTTATTCTTGACACCAGGAGTTTTTCCAGTTCAACTAATTACCACATCAAGTGTTGGTTGTAGTGATACAGCAATAATCTCAGTAAATGTTTATGCCCTTCCAGTTGCAAATTTCACATATGATGCAGGATGTCCAAACAATCAAGTAATTATAGATTTTACAGATAATTCAACCTCTGTTGATGCTGTGGATTATTGGTATTATGATTTTGGGGGACAAGGCACTGTTGTCACACAAGACGCAACTCAGTTATTTAATGGGGCAGGAAATTATACGATTACTCATATCATTTCAACTGTAAATAATTGCAAAGACACGATTGTTCAAATAATTAACGTTCCTGAAATTCCGATAGCTGGTTTTTATTATAACACTTCAAATGGTATGAATGTCGGTGCATTTTTCAATTTTGTTGACACATCGTACTTTGCAAGTTCTTATCAATGGGACTTTGGAAACCTACAAACGAGTATTTTACAAGACCCAAATACGACCTATTTCCAAAATGGTCAATACGTGGTTACTCAATTTGTCTATGGGGCCTTAGGTTGTTATGATAGTACTTCTACATTAGTAACTATAAACACGGTCACTACTGAAATCAGTACGTTAATTCCAAATGCTATTTCACCAAATGGGGATGATAAAAATGACGTTTGGAAACTAGACTTCATTACCATCTTATTTCCAGAAGCTACAGTTGAAATATATAACCAATGGGGTCAACAAATATTCTTTTCTGAAGGATATTCTGTTCGGTGGGATGGAAAATACAATGATGAATTTGTAGCCGATGGGAACTACTATTATGTCATAACACTCAACGCCAACTTAGATGTTGATCAATTTAAAGGAGCATTATTAGTATTAAAAAATGGCAAATAAGCATATGAAAACATTATTTAATCTTATCGTATTAATGTTGTTAGTGAACAATCTTCAAGCACAACAGCAAGCAGTTTATTCAAATTTCTTGATGAATGATTATTACTACAATCCGGCTATTGCTGGGAGTAAAAATGTACATGTTGCGAACATAAACTATCGCAATCAATGGGTTGGTTTTGAAGATGCTCCAGTAAACATGAATGCAAATTTTTATGGATCTTTAAACAATAAAGGAAAAGTAGGTTATGGAGCGTCAATCATTTCAGAAAAATCGGGTTTAACCAATACAACGGGTATTTATCTTAATTATGCGCATCATTTCAAACTGTCAAAAACGGTGAAGCTTGGGTTTGGTATACAACCAGGTTTTATTCAATACCGTGTTCGTTTGTATGATGCAATTTTGGCTGATCCAGGGGATGAGTTATTGACGGGAACTGTTTATTCTGCTAATGCAGTTGATGTTAATGCTGGATTCAATCTGTATTCTAAAAAATTCTTTGTAATGGGATCTGTTCAACATTTATTGGGCAAGCAAATTCAATTCACCACATATAATTCAAGTTTAGCTTTTCATTTTAATGGAATTGTTGGGTATAACTACCTTTTCAAAAAGAAAAAAATTGAATTACAGCCAAGTTTGATGATAAAGTACAACAAACCAGTTCCGGTTCAAATTACAGGTATGTTAAAAGGCACCTTTAATTCAAAGTATTGGCTTGGTTTAATTTATCGCTCTGACGATGCAATAGGTGTTTCGCTTGGAATGATGATTAAGGAACGCTTCAATATTGGTTATGGATATGATTATTCAATGTCCAAAATAAGAAAATATAATTCTGGGTCTCATGAAATTATGTTGTCATTTATTATCACTAAAAAACGTCCTACACTGGATGAACAAGATGATAAACTCAACAACTCAATTATGGAGGAGATGAAGAAAACAATGGAAGAAAAGGAAAAATCTAATTGATAGAAAAGTATACTATGCGTTATTCAAAAACATTATTTATTTCCCTATTTGTCTTATTTATAAGCGCAAAGGAAGTTAAAGCACAAATCGATACTTCTTTTTGGTTTGCAGCACCTTGGGTGACACCAGATCACTGGTGGAGAGATCCGATTGCTTTTCATTTTTCTACATTTGCGAATCCAACATCGGTTCGGTTAAGAATGCCTAGAACAGGTTATGATACCACTATTGTAATTCCTGCAAACTCCTTGTTTTCAAAAAATGTTGATTTCATGATGGCAGCAATTGAAACCAAACCAGCCAATGTTGTTGCAAATAGCGGGTTTCAAATTACATCAGACTTCCCTATTACCGTTGTATATGATGTCATTACACGAGCACCTGGGTACAATAATGCTGAAACATTCTCTTTAAAAGGTCAAAATGGTATTGGGTTAGAATTTGTGACCCCATTTCAAACAAGGTGGAACAATAAGTTGTTGCCGGGAGATCTCGATGGAAGTGGCACAATAGAACAGCCCTATCAGCAAATAAACATTGTTGCAACTGAAGATAATACAATTATATATATTACTCCTAGATGCAATGTTGTTGGTGGGCATCCTGCCAATGTTACATATTCAGTTACATTGCCTTTTAAAGGGAATACCTACACAGTTCAAAATATGGTTCAAACTACCAGTGTTTTGGGTAACAATTTAGCAGGTTCAATCGTGGTTGCAAATAAACCAATTTCTGTAACAGTTGCAGATGATTCTGTTAATCCTTCTGGAGGAGGGGGCTGTTATGATTTAATGGGGGATCAGATTGTACCAACGGATGTCATCGGGACTGAATATATTGTTCTTCGTGGGTTTTTAAATGTTGGTTCTGAAGAATCTTTTTTTGTAACTGCAACGGCCAATTTCACAACTGTAACAATCAATGATGGTGCAATTACAACTGTAATTTTAAATCAGGGCGATACCTATAGATATCAACTCGCTCAGCCTAGGACTCATATTCAAACTGACAAAGCGGTATATGTTTTACACATGGCAGGTTATGGCTGTGAATTGGGAGAAGCATTACTTCCTCCTTTGAATTGTGCAGGTTCAGACATTGTTACTTTCCCTAGAACAAATCCACAACTTTTTTCAATTAATGTGCTTTGTCCAACAGGTTCTGAAGGCTCTTTTCTTTTGAATGGAAGTCCCGCATTAGTTCCTGCGGCAAGTTTTAATATTGTTCCAGGAACAGCAGGTTTATGGAAAGCGGCTCAGTTAACATACACAACGGGACAAGTTCCGTCTGGATCTTCGAATGTTTTAACAAATTCAACAAATAATTTCGCACTGGGAATAATAAATGGAAATACAAATACAGGTTGTTTGTACCATTATATGTCTTCTTTCTTGCGCAGAGTTTATACAGAAGCAGGAAATGACACCATTTTATGTAATGGCGAACCTTCAATTAATTTGTTAGGCTCAGTAACTGGTGGAGCAACAACTGGTATTTGGAGCGTTCTAGATGGATCAGGTGCTTTAGCAACTCCAACAAATCTTTCTACAACTTATACGCCAGTTCCAAGTGATTATTCTCAAGGTTATTTGACTTTCGTATTAAGTTCTACAGGAAATTGTACACCTGTTAGAGATACAGTTGTAGTTTCATTTATTCAATCTCCTGTTGTTGGAGCTGGCGGTGATAATTCATTTTGTAAGAACAATGTTGGGCCAATACCTATAAGTGGAAGTGTGAATTTTGCCTCTGCAGCCACTTGGTCTGGAGGAACTGGAGGTTCATTTGGTAATAGTGGTTCATTAACTACTTCTTATTCTCCTTCTCCAGCAGATTTAGCCGCTGATAGTGTTGCCTTATTTTTAACATCTGCAGGAAGTTTCTTCTCATGCCCGAATGATGCAGACACAATCGTAATCTATTTTACAGATGCTCCTTTAGTTATTGCTGGAGCAAATTTAGCTTTATGTTCAAGTTCAACGGCTGCAAGTTTAAACGGAAGTATAACGGGCGAATCAACAACAGGTATTTGGACTTCTTCAGGAACTGGGTCTTATTCTCCAAGTCAATCGAATCTCGTTACAGATTATTTAATTAGTCCAGATGATACGTTAAGTGGTCTTATTGTAATGACTTTAACATCTACAAATAATGGTAACTGTTTGGCAGTTCAAGATAGTTTAGAAATATCAATTATTTCTCAGCCTGTTGTAACAATTACCTCAGCAGATTCAATATGTTCTAATTTTGCTGGACTTGCGTTAACAGGAACTGCAACTGCTGGTTTTGGAACAGTTTGGACAACAAATGGAGTAGGGACAATTACGAATCCTAATGTGCTTTCAACTTTTTATACAATCAGTCCTATTGACACTACAGCTGGCTTTATAGATATATATTTAGCTACAACAGGTATTTGTCCAATTGAAGAAGATTCGTTGAGAATATTTTTTATTGACCCTCCAACAGTAGATGCTGGAATTAATCAAGCTTTTTGTGACAATGAACCAGTACAGTTGAACGGTTCAATATCTGGGATTAACCCGACTGTTTCTTGGGCAACAATGGGAGCTGGTTCATTTAGTCCTAATAATGCTACCTTAAATGCACTATATTATCCTTCAGCATCAGACATTTTGAATAGTGGGGTGAATTTAATCCTTTCGACAAGTAGTGTTTTTGGATGTGTTCCTTCAAACGATACATTATTTGTAGCTTTTAAACAAGCGCCAACTGCTGATTTTTCAGTAAATGTTGTTTGTCAAGGTGTAAATTCAGCATTCACTGATTTATCAAGTAATGGTCCAATCAGTAGTTGGGATTGGGATTTTGGAGATTTTACAAATTCTATTACCAATAATCCTTTGCATACATATGCTGGAAGTGGCAGTTATGACGCAGTATTAATTGTTGGTTCAAGTAATGGATGTTTTGACACCATAACATATCCTGTGACAATCAATCCTTTGCCAATTGCCTTGTTTAACTATCCAACCGTTTGTGAAAATACGCTTACACCATTTACGGACGCCTCTTTCATTTCAACTGGATCTGTTGTATCATGGTTGTACACTTTTGAAGGTTCTAGCACAAGTACATTGCAAGACCCAATCTATAATTTTATAAATTCAGGTGTTTATCCAGTTACCTTAACTGCTACTTCAAACTTAGGTTGTGAAGGAACTGTAACAAATAACATTACAGTCAACCCACGACCAGATGCGGCATTTACAATTAATCCAAATCCTGCTCTTGTATTAGAGGATGTTAATTTCATTGATATTTCAACAGGAAATCAATTGAATAATTGGTATTGGAATTTTGGTGATGGAGAAGGGTCTAATAATCAAAATACAATTCACAATTATGAAAATGGTGGTGACTTTATGATCACGTTAATTGTTACTGATATCAATGGTTGTCAGGACACTACCACATCTTTAATCTCAATTGCTTTGTTGCCTGTTTTACCAACAGGATTTACACCAAATGGAGATACTGAAAATGATCTTTTTATTATTCGTGGCGGTCCTTTTAAAACGGTTGATTTCAAAGTTTATAATAATTGGGGTCAATTAATTTATGCATCGACGGATGCGAATGAAGGATGGAACGGGATGTATTTAAGTGAAGAATCTCCATTAGGAGTTTACACTTGGACTTTTGTTGTAGAGATGTTCAACGGACAAATTATTAAGAAATCAGGTGATGTAACCTTAATGCGTTAATTATGAAAAAATATTTTTTAATTATTCTCTTATTCTCGTTCACGCAAAAAGCTAAATCACAAGATGCTCACTTGTCTATGTACGATGCTGCTCCAATGTTTTTGAACTCAGGTTTAACTGGCGTATTTTCTGGAGATTGGAGATTACATGCTCAGTACCGAACACAATGGAAATCTGTTAACTTCAAGCCTTATACATCTGCATTACTCAGTTTTGATATGCCTATAGGGAAATGGGGTATTGGATTACAAGTGAATAACTTTCGTGCTGGATATGGTAATTTTAATGTTTTACAAGGGTTAGTGTCTGTAGCATATAACATGTCTTTGGATCGTCGCCGTAGAAATAACATTTCGTTTGGAATTCAAGCAGGCGCAATGCAGAAATCATTGGAATATCAATTATTGTCATTCAACAACCAATACACGTTAAATAATGGCGGTGAATTTGATAATTCAATTTCATCAGTTGAAACGTTTGGTGCTCAAAAAATGATTGTACCAGTTGTAAACGCAAGTGTTTTATATTACTTCTCAAAGCAACAAAGCAAACTCAATCCTTTTATTGGGTTATCTATATTCAACTTATTAAAGCCTAAGGAATCATTTTTCAACCAGGACAATCGTTTGCCGATTCGTTATTATTTGCACGTTGGATCAAGAGTAAATATTACAGAATTGTTCTATTTACTTCCAAAAGTATTAATCATGCAACAAAGAAAATTTAGTGAGCAAACCTATTCTGTTGAAGCAGGATATTTCCTAAAAGGCAGTGAAACGTATTTGTTGGCTGGGCTAATCTATCGCAACAAAGATGCGATGATTGCGACGTTTGGAGTTAAAAAAGAAAATATGATTGTAAAATTGGCCTATGATATCAATTTGTCAAGCTTATCAACAGTTTCTTCTGGCAAAGGTGGTTTTGAATTATCCTTTACTTATATGCATCAAAAGAATAAGCCGAAAGTTGAAAAAATATGTCCTCGTCTTTAATTTCTGTGTCAATTAGAATTTCTATGAAAAAATTACTTTTTATTATTCTTTGTTTTGTAAGTCTTCAATCCTTTTCTCAATCCAAAAAGGTGTGGATGTTCAATGCTGATAATTTTTACGAGCAAGAAGATTACTTTAATGCTTTGACATATTATAAGAAGGCTATGAATGATTCTATTGGATTAGGGTCAATGGTTTTACCTTATGAAATTGAAGTTACGAATCAAAAACTTCCAAAGAAAGGAATTCAAGCTGATAGCTCCAAAATGATTCCATTAGGTGACTATATCAATCACCAAATTGCCATGTGTTATCAAAAAACATTTGACTATTTACATGCTGTTGATTTCTTTGAAAAGACTTCTCAACTGGAATCTTATCCTAATGATCTATTCTTTTATGCAAATGCATTGATGAATAACAAAAGGTATGATGAGGCCATGACTTCATTTGAGAAATATATTAAATCAGAGAATTATACTGATTCACTTTTACGCAGTGCACAACTTTCTATAACTGGATGTTTTTATGCCTTAAACTCGGACAACCTTAAACAAGAAGTTGTCATTCAAATGGCTGATACAACAGTATTTAATAAAGGTACATCGGCTTTTGCTCCAATGTACTTTGGTAGAGAAAATAGGTTGATGTTTTCAAGCGCTCGTCCAGGTGGTGTAATTTTAACTCCTGAGCAACAATCAGAATATTTATGTGATATCTACTGGACAGAGCAAAAAGAAGATGGCACATGGGAAAAAGCGACGAACTTTGGAAGGCCACTAAACACTGCACAACACGATGCTGCATCAAGTATCACGAATAACAATGTCGTTTTTTATACGCGTTGGAGTGATGATATTAGAAAAGATCAATCCATTTATTTAGCAAGGATGGTTGACTTCAAATTTTACGAATCTTTTAAATTAGATGCTGCAGTAAATGTTTCTGGTTTTAAAAGTATTCATCCATTTGTTTCTATGGATGGTCAAACACTCTATTTCTCAAGTAATAGACCGGGTGGTCAAGGAGGCATGGACCTTTGGAAAATAAAAATAGATGAATTAGGCAATTTAGTTGGAGAAGCTGAAAATTTAGGATTCCCTATTAATTCAGATTTGGATGAAGTGACACCATTTTTTCATGAAACCTCATCTACGCTATTTTTTAGTTCAAATGGACACAATTCTATTGGAGGACTTGATGTCTACAAAAGTTCGTACGACAAAGAAAGCTATGCTTATATGACTCCGGTTAATTTAGGATTACCTATTAATTCAAGTAAAGATGACGCCTATCTCATTTGGGATAAAAAATTATTGAAAGGATTTTTCGCGAGTGACAGAGAGCCTTGTGATAATGGTCATTGTTATGATATATATGAAGTTACCAATGAACCTATACATATCTATTTGAGTGGTTATGCTTATGATGCTGCAACAAATGACATACTTCCCAATACTTCCCTCACTTTTAAAGATGTTAAAGGAGAATTCAATTCTTTTGTTTTAGATACAGATAGCTTAGGATTTTATGATAAAGAACTCACACAAGGCTGGGAATTATTTATCAAAGCACAGAAGGAAGGTTATTTTGCTGATGCCGCAAGTATTAATACATCAACAATTACAGAAACAACTTCATTGACACAAGATTTTTACCTTAACCCAATTCCTAGTGGTGAAATTGAAATTGAAGGGATTGAATACGATTTTAATTCCGATAAATTACGTCCAATTTCAATGGAAATATTGGATAAAATATATGAATTCCTCATATTGAATAATAACTTAATCGTGGATATTAATTCACATACTGACGCGCGTGGAAGTGATAATTATAACCTTGATTTATCAAGAAGACGCGCAAAATCATGTGTTGATTATTTAATTTCAAAGGGAATTGAAACAAGACGTTTGATACCAGTAGGATACGGCGAAGCGCAACCTAATTTCTTGACTGGTGCTGACAAACAGGCCCTTTACAATGAGAACGGAGAAAAAATTTTATTAACGGAAGCGTATATCGATACCCAAAAAACGAAAGAGCGGAAAGAAATATTACACCAACGCAATAGAAGAACGTCATTTAAGGTTGTAGGAGAAAAATTTGATTTAAAATCTAATTGATCTATAACTGTACTGAATTTATTACGCTGATTTTTTGTTTTTGTTGAGGTAATACATGTTGATTAATACGATTGCAGCATTTGTGATTATAATTGGCTTAGAATCTAGTAAAATGCCATAGAAAATAAAAAAAGCGCACCCTATCGTATTGATAATTCTCAAATAAACTATTTTCCCCATTAAAAAGGAGATTAAAACAATTGCTGAGGCCAAGTATCCGACGTATTCTGTATATTGAATCATAAAAATCTTACATATAAAAAAGGGAACTAATTAAGTTCCCTTATTAATTACTATTCTATCCTCTCAGCTTAATGCCTAATTCTTTCATTTGGTCTTCGTGCAAAGGAGATGGAGCATCGATCATCGTATCTCGGCCACTATTATTTTTTGGAAATGCGATGTAATCTCTTATTGATTCAGAACCACCCATTGTTGCAACTAGTCGATCCAAACCAAAGGCCAATCCACCATGTGGAGGCGCTCCATATTCAAAAGCACTCATTAAAAATCCAAATTGAGCTTGAGCTTCTTCTTTTGTGAAACCCAATAAATCAAACATTCTAGATTGCAAATCTCTGTCGTGAATTCGGATAGAACCTCCACCTAATTCAACGCCATTCATTGCTAAATCATATGCATTCGCTCTAACTTTTCCTGGATCAGTATTAATCAAATGCATATCTTCCGGTTTTGGAGAAGTAAACGGATGATGCATTGCATGATAACGTTCACTGTTTTCGTCCCATTCTAATAAAGGGAAATCCATCACCCATAAAGGTTTAAATACATTTGGGTTTCGCAACCCAAGTTCATTCCCTAAATGGAGCCGCAATTCACTCATTTGTTTGCGCGTTTTTTCAAGATTTCCACTCATTAAGAAAAGTAAATCCCCTGGCTTTGCGTTTGCTTTTTCTACCCATTTTGCCAAATCTTCTGGTGAATAAAATTTATCCACTGAAGATTTGAATGTTCCATCAGCATTACAGCGCAAATAAATCAACCCTTTAGCACCTATTTGAGGGCGTTTTACCCATTCGGTTAACTCATCAATCTGTTTCCTTGTGTATTCAACGCAGTCCTCTGCATTGATTGCAATAACCGCTTCTGCCTCATCAAAAATTGCAAAACCCTTTCCTTTTGCAACATCATTCATCTCAATGAATTCCATTCCGAAACGGATATCAGGTTTATCAGAACCATAACGAGCCATTGCCTCTGCATAATCCATTCTTGGAAATGTTTCTGTAAAATCAACTCCTCGGATCGTTTTGAATAAATGTTTAATTAACCCTTCGAACATATTTAGGATATCGTCTTGTTCCACAAATGCCATTTCACAATCTATCTGTGTAAACTCAGGTTGACGGTCAGCTCTCAAATCTTCATCACGGAAGCATTTTACAATTTGATAATATCTATCAAATCCCGAGACCATCAATAATTGTTTAAATGTTTGAGGAGATTGAGGAAGCGCATAAAATTGCCCTTCATTCATGCGGCTTGGCACCACAAAATCCCTTGCCCCTTCTGGGGTTGATTTAATTAAAAATGGAGTCTCAATATCTAAAAATTCCTGAGAATCTAAATAAATTCTTGTTTGAAGCGCAACTTTATTTCGCAAACGCAATTTTTCTTGCATTGGATTTCTTCTTAAATCCAAATACCGGTATTGCATGCGTAATTCATCACCACCATCAGTATCATCTTCAATTGTAAAAGGAGGTAATTTAGCGCTATTTAAAACTGTTAATGTTGATACAACTATTTCAATTTCACCTGTCGGCATATTTTTATTCTTACTCGAACGCTCAACTACAATTCCTTTGGCTTGTAAAACAAATTCACGTCCTAATTTACTTGCTTGAGCAAATAAGTCAGCATTATCCTCTAAATTCAATGCCAATTGTGTAATACCATAACGATCCCGTAAATCAATGAAGGTCATTCCTCCAAGTTCACGCGTTCGTTGCACCCATCCAGCGAGTGTAACTTCATTTCCAATATGTGAAGGGCGCAATTCGCCGCAAGTGTGACTTCTAAACATGTAAAAAATTGTATTATTTAAAACAAAGATAATTAGAACCTATGATTCGACAAGAGAACTAATTTTTATTCGAGAATATAAAAAATTCAGGTGGTTTCAATCGGTGAAAATTATTTGGTTTCTAATGTGATATTATCTGAAAACTTTGTCCTTATAAAGTCCATAGTTAACGGTTTTCCAATGAACCCAGTAATATTTTTATTTGCCTCCACTTTTGCCATATCTCTTTGGTCAATCGACGAAGAAAGCATATATATATTTGTTTGTTTCAAATAGTGTAAATCACTATCAGATAATTGCTCTAATAATTCAAACCCATTCATTTTTGGCAAATTAATATCAAGAAAAATCACATCTGGTGCAAGAATATTAGCTGCCATTTGTTCTTTCAAATAAACCAATGCTTCCATACACGATTTTATCAAAATCACATCACTGTCAGGAAATACTTGACGTATGATTGCAGGGTGAACGATTCCTATTATGTCATCATCATCAATTAATAAAAATCGTTTCATAATCCTTATTTCAATTTTGGCAAAAATAATCTAATAGTTGTCCCAATGCCAAGTTCCGACGATAATTTAATATTACCACCCATTTTTGTACTTATTTCTTTGCAGATATATAGTCCAATACCAGTTCCAAAACTACTACTTGATGCACGGTAAAACATATCAAAAACTTTTTCATGATTTTCTTGAGCAATTCCTTCTCCATTATCAGTAATAATAATTTCAACACTCTCATTTGTATTAATAACGTGAACATGAACAAAAGGATTAGGAATATTTTTGTTCCGATATTTTATAGCGTTAGAGATGAAGTTTTTTAAAACAGTAGAAATTCTGAACTTATCTAATAAAATTGTATGAGGTCCTTCAAAATCAATTTTAAAATCAATTTCTATTTCTGAGACATGCAGTAAATCTTCATCTATTTCTGAAATTAATGCATAAAGATCCAGTTCATCAAAAACTAAATCAGTTCTAGAATTTTTGGAATAGTCTAAAATTTCAATAATCGTTTCATCTAATCGGTTTACACTTGTTCCGATAAGTCCTAAATATTGTTTTACTAAAACTTCATTTTTAAGTGAAATGTCCAATAAAGACAGTAACCCTTTAATCGAAAGTAATGGAGATCTTAAATCATGTGAAACACTATACACAAATTGATCAAGTTCGCCATTTATCTTTTGCAATTCGGCATTTTTTTCAATCAATTTTTCTTCAAATAACCAACTTTGAGTAACATCTTTTACAGAGCCCATGATACGAACAACTTTATCAAGTTGATCTCGTTCAGACACAACCATTGCCTGAATGTATCTGATTTCCTTCGTCTTGGGCAGAATCAACCTATATTCATGATTAACAATCTCCTTTTCCCCATTCACCACCAAATCTGATTCGCTCATCACACGCTCTTTATCTAATGGATGAATGGATTCTTTGAAAATCTCATAGCCTCTATTGATCTCTTCATTTGATAATTGGAGCATATCAATTAGAATATTATTGTAAATTGATTCTCCAGTTTCTGGATTCCATTCCCAAATTCCAATCTCCGAACTTACTGTTATCAATTCAAAACGTGAATTTATTTTTAATAATTCATTTTTGTAGGTTTCCTCTGCGGTAATATCCTTTTGTATAGCAATGAAATTTGTATGATTTCCATTATCATCAAAAATGGGAGCAATTTCCAAGTGATTATAATATGGTTTTCCGTTCTTGGCAACGTTTAAGATCGTTACATCAACATTTTCTTTTCGCCTGAGAGAATCAGAAAGCTGTTGTAAAGTATCTCTATTTGTGTATTTATCTGATTGTAAAAAATCTTTAGGATTTCTTCCTTTTACCTCTTCTAGCGAGTATCCAGTTGTTGTTTGAAAAGCGTCATTTACCCATTCAATCCTTCCGTGATTATCGGATATAATAACACCACTTTTCGTTTTTGTAGCAATGAAAGAAAGTTTTTTTAATTCGATTTCTGATTGTTCTATCAAAATCATTTGCTCATTATTCTCTTTCAGGATTAAAATGTTTGAAAGCAACGCAATTACTTGTTGTGTGAAAACAGAAAATATTGTTCTATGTCGATCCGATAAACCATTATAAATTGGAGATTTGCTTTTTGATATAACAGCTGAAAAAAGAATTTGTACATCCTCATTAATTTCAATTTTCGAGCTAACTAGGCAAGAATCAATTAGTGAATTTTCTGAAATTTTTTCAGCATTGAATGTATGGATATTGTTACCTTGAACGAAATCTCCTCGCACTGAAAGGTCATATAATTCGCTTAGAAGTTTTTTATAATCTGATTTTCGACCTCCTTCAGTAACCAACTTATCTTCAAAAATTCCACTTTTTGAAGTGTAATGAATTATCCCTATTTCTGTTTCAAAAATATCAATAATAGATTCGACAACTTTCTTTAAAAACTCATCTATAGAATTTGTTTTTAATGCATCTGTATTAAACTTACTTAGCTTTTTATAGAGCAAGATCTCTTGGTCGAGCAGATCTTGCGTATTTATAAGTTCTTGTTCAGTTGATGAAAAACGTGTTACCCTTAACTGTAAATCAGCATATTTGGCATACAAATCATCATAACTCAACTCTTCTTTCATACATGCTAATTATCTGTAAATTACATAAAGAGCTGTCGAATAATTGTGATATGTATTTTTACCTCCTAATCGAGCAAATTCACCAAAACCATACATCCCTAACCACGGTGGACACTCATTCTCCACATAAAAAGGGAACTGCATTTTGCCGACTAATTCTTCTTTAATAATTCGATTGAATAAAAATCTACCTCTTGCCAAACAGTCTGCGTGAAACACCGCAACGGCTTTTCTGCCATCCATTCTTTTAATAATATCAACAACCAAGCGATCCATTTCGCTAAAGATTAGTTCTTCATCCCGCGTAGTTAACCATAATTTTGTGCCTTCAGGACAATGAGCCGTCGCATAATACATATCATTTCCAACATGTTTTGTAACAACCCGTAATAAATGGTCGTTTCCATATTCGACAGCCAATTCAGCGGATAATTCTTCGCCTAACGCTCCAATCGGAATAGTATCGCCACAATCAGCATTTTCAGTTAAACCTAAACGATTTAGGTATTCTGTCCATGCTGGCTTTCCATTGAACTCTTTAATAATATTTCCTTCTGATTTTGTGACAATCAATGGTTCTCCAACTGCAACAAAACCATGAGTTGCTTGGGTCTCCACTTTCAACGTAGGATCAGCAAATCCAACAACATATGCACCATGCTCGTAAACCTTTTCATCGACTGCTTGGTAACTGATAAAACCTTTCATGTTATCAGATGATGTTGCACCAAAGATTGTTGTTTCAGCGCCAAACACCTCTTCAAACGCTTTTATACAAAGGTCGTTTGCAATGTCAATTCCAGAAGCCAAGAAATACAACATATTAATTGCTGGGTTTTGAGCTTTCAAATCATGCGCCATTGCTAATGCCTTTTCATAGGAATTGTGACCAAAAATTTGATCACAGGAAGCAACTGCGAATTCATTTCCTTCAACAGCCATTAAGGCCATATCTTTCATTGATTCACTAACACCTTCTTTACCGATTACTCCACAGCAAGAGGCCGCTAGAATACGTGAATTAGGGACTAGAATTTTAGCTTCCTCAACTAATTCTTGAAAATCATGCCCAATTGATGCATGAAAAATCAATAGATTGCTTTTTCCGAAATTAGCTCCCATTGCGGATTCTAGGCATTCCTGAACACCTCTTTTAGTATTTATAATCCGTGTGCTTGCAGAATAAAATTTCAACATAGTAATAGTTTTATGTAAACAAGGTAAGCGTTATTATGCTAATTAACCGTTATTATGGGATAAAATAATTTCTTTCAATTACAAGGGAATATTCCCATGTTTTTTAAAGGGCAAAGTTTCGGCCTTATTTTCGAGCATTTTAAAAGCGGCTATCAGTTTTGAGCGTGTTTCTTCAGGTAAAATAACATCATCAATTATTCCTCTTTCAGCCGCACGGTATGGATTGGCAAAAAGATCAGCATATTCAGCCTCTTTTTCTTTCCATTTCTCCTCTGGATTGGTCGCATCTGCAATTTCACGCTTAAAAATAATTTCAGCTGCACCTTTTGCACCCATAACAGCGATTTCTGCTGTTGGCCATGCATAATTCATGTCAGCACCAATATTTTTAGAATTCATCACATCAAATGCTCCTCCATAAGCTTTTCTTGTGATAACCGTAATTCTTGGAACCGTTGCTTCTGAAAAAGCATATAACAATTTTGCTCCATGTGTAATAATTCCTCTCCACTCTTGCTCCGTTCCTGGTAAAAACCCTGGCACATCCTCAAACACCAAAAGTGGAATATTAAATGAATCACAAAAACGAACGAAACGAGCAGCTTTCCGCGAAGCATCAATATCTAAAACACCTGCCATTGCCGCAGGTTGATTTGCAACTATACCGAGAGTTCTTCCCTCTAAACGTGCAAAACCAACTACTATGTTTTTTGCAAAATCTTCTTGTACTTCACGAAAACTAGCATCATCAATTACACAATCAACTACTTTTCTAATATCATAAGGAACATTAATGTTTTCAGGAATAATGTGCTTTATTGATTCTAATTTAGAAGTATTAAATTCAAATTGCTTTGGTTGAGGAGGTAATTCATTTGCATTTTGAGGAAAATAGGTGACTAAATCCCGTACTTTTTTCAAACATTCAACATCATTTGCTGCAATAAAATGATTGACTCCTGATTTCTCAGCATGCGTCTTTGCACCACCCAAATCTTCAGATGAAACTTCTTCATGGGTAACAGTTTTAACCACATTGGGACCTGTAACGAACATGTATGAGGTTTCTTCCACCATGAAGACAAAATCTGTTAATGCAGGCGAATAAACTGCTCCGCCAGCACAAGGCCCCATGATTACAGAAATCTGTGGAATTACACCAGAAGCTCTTGTATTGCGATAAAAAATATCAGCATATCCTGCAAGAGAAACAACTCCTTCTTGAATTCGTGCTCCACCTGAATCATTGATTCCAATAAGAGGAGCACCATTTTTCATTGCCAAATCCATCACGCGACAAATTTTTGCTGCATGTGTTTCTGATAATGAACCGCCAAGAACAGTAAAATCTTGAGAAAAAACATATACTAATCGACCATGAATAGTTCCAAAGCCGGTAACAACCCCATCACCTGGAAATTGTTGTTTGTCAAGTCCAAAAGTTGTTGCCCTGTGTTCAACAAACTGCCCAATTTCATTGAAAGAGTTTTCATCTAACAATATTGTTAAACGCTCTCTGGCGGTTAATTTACCTTGTTGATGCTGTTTATCAATTCGCGTTTTTCCGCCTCCTAGATGAGAGGATTCTCGACGATTTATTAGATCTTCATTTCTATTCATAGCAATTCAATTTCGCTCCTTTTGTCAAAGAATAACAAAGATAAATTTATATTTTGAAGGACCTTGTTCATCTTCATAAAATAAGTCAGCTAAAACTAATTTGCTTTCATTATAACCTCAAAGTTTTTTACCTAAATTTGCGTAAACATTTTAATATCTACTTTATGAAAAAATTATCCGGTTTAGGATTAGTCGCTATAATAGCACTATCAGTTATTTTTAGCTCTTGTAGCAAATACGAAGAAGGTTCAAACTTCACTTTTCTTACTGCAAAGGCAAGAATAGTAAATACTTGGACAATAAAAAGCTACACAATTAATGACGTTTCACAAACATTAAGCACAACTAATACGTATAAATTTGACCAAGATGGTAAGGCAACTCTTACAGTATCACTAGGTGGTTTTCAACTATTAGACATTGGAACTTGGGTATTTAATAGTACTAAAACAGAATTAATTTTGAACGATTCTGCAGGTACCGTTTCAACTTATGAAATTGTTCAATTAAAAAATAAAGATTTAAAAGTTCGTAAAACTGCTCCGAATTATATAGAAGTTTGGACATTAACAGGACTTTAATTTTTCAGAAAAGATGGCCGATTTTATTCGGTCATCTTTTTAAATAGCACCTTTTGCTTTCAGTTCTAAGTATTTATTTATCGTATTTATTGAAAGTTCTGAAGGCAAAGTCAAAATCGTTTGTATCCCATTTTTTTGCAACTCTTGTGTTATTCTGCCTTTCATTGAAGTCATTCTTTCAGCAACTGTTGATTGATAAATTTCTTTGGTGTTTTTAGCTTGTTGATAAGCAAGTTCTTGCAAATCTGTATTTTGAAAGAATACCACGACTAAAACATGCTTTTGGTTTAATCTTCTAAGCATCGGCAATGCTCTTCTCATAGCGAATTCTGTTTCAAAATTGGTAAATAACACTAAAAGAGAACGTGTCTTGATGGTTCTTCGAACAGATTGATATAACAATTCATAATTCGGTTCAAGGTAATGCGTTTTTTGATTGTACAATTCTTCAATAATTCTGCGCATTTGTCCTCCAGATTTATCAGCTGGTAGTTGTGTCCCAATTTTATCTGAGAAGGTAATTAATCCAGTTTTATCACCTTTCCGTAATGCAATATTTGCAAAAACTAACGTAGAATTGATTGAATAATCCAACATGCTTAATCCTTCAAATTGAACTTGCATGTTTCTACTTTTGTCAATGATACAATAAATATGTTGCGATTTTTCTTCTTGGTATTGGTTCACCATCAATTCATTTCGTCGACTTGTAGCTTTCCAATTGATCGTTTTTACTTCATCACCTTGAACATAGTTTTTTATCTGTTCAAACTCACTCGTATTTCCAATTCGTCTAATTTTCTTAATTCCTGAAGTTGTTTTTTGTTTTTGAAAAACCAATAGCTCAAACTTCTTCATTTGTAGAACTGAAGGATAAACTTTCACACATTCTTCAAGCTCAATTGTGATTTTTCTACTTATTAGATTGAAAACTGAAGAAATTAAAATAAACACATTCCTAAAAGTATATTCTCCTCTTTCTTTTGGTGTAAATTCATAGGTAAAAACACGCTTTTCCTTTGGTTTTAGAAATGCTTTAAAAACCTTAGAACGTTCCTGAATTTCGACAGGAAATCCTTCATGCAAATGAAATGAAATTGGTTGAACAGATTGATTAATGACATTTAATTCTACTTCATTACTATCTCCTAAATTCAATCGATTTTGCACCTTCCTTTTAACAATTAAAGGTTCTTTCGCAGTAAATGTAAGTAAGGCATCCAAAAAGGTCAGGCCAAACAATCCAAGTAAACAAATTTCTCCAACAACAAATAAGGATTCAATAGCAAAAGATACAGCAAAAAGCAGTACGATTCCCGCAAGAAGCAGAAAGAAAAATCGCGTTAAGAATATGTCAGAAATAAACCTCATCTATTATCTAGGCACTTCAATTGTTTGAATAATTTCGTCTATCACCTGTTCGATTGATATTCCTTCCATTTCAGCTTCTGGAGTTAAAATTAAACGGTGATTTAAAACTGGTTTTGCCACAAATTGAATATCTTCTGGTGTTACAAAGTCTCTACCTCTGATTCCAGCAATTGCTTTAGCCGATTTAAGCATTGAAAGTGAAGCACGAGGAGATCCTCCCAAATATATTTTACCGTGATTTCGTGTTTTATGCGTGATTGCAGCGATGTACTTCACTAAATTATCCTCAATGATTATTTTCTCAATAATATCTTGAATTTTTTGTATTTCCTTTGCTGTAAAAACCGGTTTTACTTCATTTAAATCAGGTGCCTTAATATTATTTTTATACCTGTGAAGGATTTCTTCTTCCTGATGTAATTCAGGATAATCTAGTTTAATTTTAAAAAGGAAACGATCTAATTGTGCTTCGGGAAGATTATATGTCCCTTCTTGCTCAATCGGATTTTGGGTTGCAACAACCAAGAAAGGAAAACTCATCGGATACATTGTACCGTCATACGTTATTTGACGTTCTTCCATTACTTCAAACAACGCAGCTTGAGTTTTTGCTGGAGCTCGATTAATTTCGTCAATCAAAACTATATTTGAAAAAATAGGACCTTTTTTAAAATAGAATGTTGAATCTTTCATGTTGTAAACGCTTGTCCCAAGAACATCTGAAGGCATCATATCCGGTGTGAATTGAATTCTTGAGAAGTCAACATCCAGTGCTTTCGACATCACTTTTGAAGACAAGGTTTTTGCAACTCCAGGAACTCCTTCTAACAATAGGTGACCATTTGTGAAAATTCCTGCAATCATCAATTCCACCATGTTGTGTTGACCAATAACAAATCGTGCAAGTTCAAGTCGAACATCATTCACTTTTGATGCTACCCAAACTAAATCAGGATTCTGGCGCTCAAAACCGTAAGAACTAGCTTCAACTTTTTCGGTTTCCGGCAAAATTGCTTCGTTTGCTGCTTCATTTGCTGGAGATTCATTTGGCATGTATTTAGAAAAATCATTTTCCTCCTGCCCTTCTGGGTTGTTCATTTCATCATTCATCCTATTTCTAATTGATGGTGTTTGGCAATAAATTTATCGAGCTGTGTTCTATCAAAGCTACTCAATTCAAAATTTGTAATTGTTATAATTCTATTTTCTGTGAATTGCAATTGGATTCCGTTACTTATGCGAGAAACATGCAACAATTCTTTTATTAAAAGTTCTTTTTTCCTTCCAAAAACAGGATGGTAAATAACTGATTCCATTTCAAAACTAACCAGTGGAATTGTAAGTCTTCTTATTCCAAGGGCAAGAATTAATGCTCCTAATGGCCATAATATAATTCCAATGCCAATAGCTGATACCAAGTAATAAAATCCAAGTAAGACAACAAAAATTCCACTGAGTACAAACAAATAAGAAAGCCACAAATTACGCTGAATAGTGAACGCTTGGTTTTCAATTCTTTCTAACATTTTAAAAGAAATCATTCCTGTTTGCAGATAAAATGCACGTTGTTTTTTTGCTACTTCAACAATATAGTGATCGTTAATTATTGATTTCGCAGTTGGTTCAAATAAATTTAATAAATCTCTAACGTCTGACTCAGATAAGGTTGACTTCTCGGCTAAAATGCGAATTTCTCTTTCTCTGTCTTCCACTCTGCGGGAAATGTCGACGAAGAAATGCTTGTTTACAGCATCATAAAAATTCTTGCGTTGCACTTGAAGAATCCCAAGTGGGTGCTGTTTTGCCAAATAAATAGATGTGATTGTTTCAGCAAACGCCAAAGACATGTTTTTCTTTTTTGGAAGATACGGAACAATTGGTTGCATTCTTTTTGCCCTGAAAAGCATAAATAAGATTAAACCTAAAAAGGTTAATCCCAGTGCTACCATGAAAGCTGGACTTTTAAGAATAAACTTTAAATAACTGCTGTCGGCCCGCTCAGCATCACCTTCTGCGTTGTCCATTGCAGAATCGTCCATAATTTCTTCATCCAAAAGCCTTCCTAATTCTAATAAATAAACAGCCTTTTCTTTTGACAAATTGTTGAGCACAAAAGAAGTATAGCGATAACCTTCGGTTCGTTTAAGTTGATAGTTAAAAAATATTTCCGGATTTGTATGGAGAAGAATCGACCCTTTTCCTAGTTTGATGCGAATAAAATTACTCATCTCCATAAAAGAAGACAACGATTGATAATTTGAATCTATCGGTTGAATTGCTGAAAATGCCTTCCACTCATGTGCCAACGTATCATTTTGATAGAGGTAATACATTGGGAATTTGTTGCGTTGAATAAAAATAGTGACACTATCAGCAAAATCATAACTTATTTCATATGATTTGAAAAAGCGTTCAATCAAATTTTGGGTTAAATCGTTGTAACTGATAAACAAATCACTTCCTTCTTTAACACGGTTCAAAATTGTATCTATTTCGCGATTTTGAAGACCAAATCTATTTCCAACAAACAGCATCGTTACGTTCTTCTTTTTGCTTAAAATTGAATCCAATTGAATCCAATCAGTAATTGGTTGAATTATTTTACCTGAATCAACATGAGCGCGCAAAAGTTGATCAAAAAGGAAAAGTCCATATGGATCCTTATCATTCGACTTAAATTGTACATCCCAATTTTCAGAAACATATGAATTTCTTATGTTTTTGACCGTCGACACTGGATTGCCTAATAGCCATACCACCATCGCGACAAAAGCCAAGATGAAAACCACTAACCCTATTTTCGTTTGCTTATTCATTCGAAGGATTGAGTGATTTATAATACTTTAGTAATGTTGGCTGAAGTTGTTCAAAATTTTGTTTGTCGATTTCGTATTCTCCATACCAAACTAGGTCATAGATTCGAACGCATTCCCTAAAAACATCTACTTGAGGCTTTCCATTAAGCTCCAATATATAGTGGTGATTGGTTTTATCTTTTTTCCAGTGAATCCAGTTTTTTCGAATCAATTCTTTCAAAATAAACGTAAAATAGATTCTAATACCTTCTCTAAAATCACCTCTTTCAATTGCTTCCTCTAATCGTTGTTCGAGTTCTGTTTTGGTAATCACTTCTGGATTCCAATCATTTTGAATGTCTTGTAATACCGTTTTATTCGACGGCTGTTTATTCTTTAACCAGAAATAAATGACAATTATTAGTCCTATAATAAGTAGACTAAACAACAGTATTTTCCAAAAGGAAAATGGGATATTTGGACCATCAATATCAGGCAAATCTGGAGCATCAATATCTGGTGGGTCAAAGTCAGGTAAAGTTATTGGGTCTGGTTTTTGAATTTCAGGATCTGCGCCTAAAGTCCCGCCACTTTTACCTGAATTCTTACCAAATTGCTTTTCTCTATTCTGTTTTAGCTGTTGCGGATTGTATTGAATTCCTTGAGAACTTCCATTGCTCGTAGTTGAATAATTATTTTCCTCCTCCTTTAATGAGGATGGACTTGAGCCATACCAATCTTGAGGACCTTTGTAATTTTTCTTCTTTTTGTATTTGAGGTATTCCTTTTCTTGTTTCCAGACTTTCTTTTTCAGATCTTTTCCATTAGTTTGCGAAAAACAGGATAGTGCTACTAAAAGGAACGATATGGAAAGAATAATTTTACTCAAAATCAACTGATTTTTCTTGGTATCGATTTCTTTTTCCAAATTTAAGAAACCCTTTTTTCAAACTTGCCGCTTCGGTTTTATCCACTTCTGAAAAGTAGCTGATTCCAGTCGTAATTGCCACTAGTGGAACAATTCCAAAGAAAAACAATACGTAAAACAATTGACGAATTATGTTTCCAACGACCATATAATCATCGGTGAATTCTCTACCAATTCTTTTCGTAAAACCAGAAAGCATGTCCAAGAAATCTTTGACCGTAGGTTCTTGTTGATATCCTTCTTGAATGCTAAAAACAAATGCAATCGGCTGTGACATGATCGTCACAAAAGCTACTAAAAGAACAATTACCAATAGCGATTTTCCAAAATAATTCTTACTAAAAGAAAATCCTTTTTTGAGTCGTTTACCAAATGGAGCATCGTCTAATCCCATTGTTGCTCCAATTAAATAGAAAAAAGGAATAAGAACAAAAAGCCAACACAATAAATACCAAGGAAGACAAAAAACAATTGCCACTAAAAACAAATTTCCCAACCAAATTGGAATAAATCTTTTTTTACAATACTGAAAATAACTTTTCCATGAAAAAACCTCATCCATTGTTTTCATTGTCCAAAAAACAGCCGAAAAAATAATCGTAACGATAAAAGTCCACCCAATACAAACCAAAATATCTTGTGTTGAATGGAAATCATATCCAATCATGATTGACAATTGAGAAGCCCAATCGTACCAGTATTCGAACATCAATTCTGAGTAACGCGCATTGTCTTGCAAGAAAATTAAACCAATGGCCAGAGGAAGCGCAAGGGTAAAAATGATTTTTCCAAATTTGCCGAAATATAGCCTATAAAACTGAAATGAATCTGCTAAAACTTGTCCGACAGTTCTAATCTTTAATAATACGAAAGGTAATGGTTTACGAAATGGTGCTGTTTCTTCTTGATCTACAAGATGAGGATATTTTCTTGCGATATAGACTGGATAAAAAACATAAACAAATAGAATTAATGCAAACGAAGCAAAGATAATTGCCCATTTCGACCATTCTGGTAAGTCTTGGTAATTATGTGTTACATAACTTTCTAAAAAACCCGCTGCAATGATGAAAGGCACCAAACTCATCATTATTTTTAAACCTCTTTTTGCAGACAATTGCATCGATTGTAATCGTGTATATGATTTTGGAAATAACAAACCATTTCCGGCCGTTAAACCTGCTCCGCCAGCCAAAACTATTGCTGAAATTTCAAAAGACCCATGAATCCAAATTCCTAAAAAACTAGTGATTAAAAGTCCTTTCATGTAAAAGAAATACTGAAAAGCCCCAAGCATTACTCCATTATAAAATAGGAGGATATGTGTTCCAATCGTAAAGAAAAAGCCGATAAAGAAGGTTAGAAAAGCAACTTTCATGTTATTTGTGGTGATCTGAACAAACATACTGAGTTGATCATCACTTTCATAAACAGCTAAAGGATTTCCGTTTTTAATATTATCGAGAGTCGTTTCGACATAGCCATCACCCATCACCATTCTTGGAAAATCAGGGTCGAAATGTGTTGTGATAACTCCAACAAAACAGTAAACTAGAAAAGCAACTAAGGCAAAAAGTAAGTTTTTTCTCGACCGATAGATTTCTAATGGCAAGGAAATTTGCCAAACAGTAATCAATTTTTTAAGTGATTCGCCCTTTTGTTTGTGCACTCCAGTAAAAATCTTTTGTGCTAATTGATTGAGGTAAACCCGAACTGTTCTTCGTTTGTAGAATGTTTGGGCATAGCTCAAATCATCCGTTAAATCCATATACAAATTACTCAATTCTTCAGGGTCATGAGAGTTTGAAGCATACAGTTTTTCGAAGCGTGTCCACTTCTCCTTATTTTGATCTATGAAGGATGTTTCTTTCATTTTGCGTCGAGGTGTAAATATAAAAGAAATTGGTTAATTAAGTGTGATGAGTTTAGAGTTGATAGTTGAAAAAAGTGAGGAATGATGAATGATGAGCGATGAGCGATGAGTTGATAGTTTAGAGTTGATAGTTGATAGTTGATAGTTGAAAAAATGATGAGTGATGAGTGATGAGTTGATAGTTGATAGTTGATAGTTGATAGTTGAAAAATGATGAGTGATGAGTGATGAGTTGATAATTTAGAGTTAAAAAAAGTGATCAGTGACATGAGATTAAATGAATGTCCCTTAGGGACTAAATAGCTCTAGCAAATTTTAATTTGCGTAAATTTTTATCCCGTAGGGATTATACCATTTTTTGAATAGGTATTTCAATTATTTTGAAGTTCGATGTGAAATCTCCAGTTTCCCAATTTTGAGGTAAAAACCACCAGATCTTTTTCTTGTTGCTTTGGCTGTTCTGAAATCTACTTCTTGTTTCACAACATTTGCTAATCGATTGGTAATTGGGCTGATTGGGTTATTCATGTCATTAAATCCAAGAATTGTATAATCAGAAGGTTCTTCATTTACTCGCGGATCGACATTAGTATAAGCCATTTCATTTTCAATAATATCGTACGAGAGAGCACTATTTTTTAACTCTTTAGGATCTCGAGGAATCAACCTTTTAATAAAGAAATTCGCTTTCTTTTCTGAAAGTACAGCGGCAAAATTTATATCTTCCGAGGTGTTTTCAAACACAGGAACATAAGAATCGGACTCTGTTTTTTGACTTTTATTGTTTGAAACATTTTTAATTTGCTCATTTTTTTGATAAGGCACTTTTTTAATTTCTTTGTGTTTCGAAATAGAAGTTTCGTTATCTGTAATCCCATTTGTAGTTGAATTCCATAAGAAAAATAATATGGCAACACTGGCTGCAACGGCCAAAGAAATAAAAGGCCAAAGCACCATTTTTTTGGATTTCTTTAACGAATCCTTCTCTGTAAATACAATAGATTTATCTGCAAGAAGATGTGTTGCAGCATATATTTTTTGTATTTGAATCAATTCCGGGTGTTTTGAAACAAAGTCAGTCAATTCAGCTTTCTTCTCTTCTGACAATAAATTTTCCGTTTCTGCTATTAGAAATTGTTCTGAATTATTGAGTGTTATTGCAGTTTCATTGAAAACCAATTGTTTCAAATTTGCTTTGAATGATGAATCTAAAGATGCGTTTTCAAATCCAAAAATTGGCAGTTCTTCGTCCTCAACTTTCAGATGCGGGTTTTCCTCCAAAAACGCAAGCAACAACGCAGCATCTTCCTCACTCAAATTCCCTTCAAGGAAATCAAGGTAAAAAGCTTCGTAATTAAATATGCTTATGCGTTTCATACTAACAATTTGTAATTTATAATTCAATTTTTAAACACATAGACACATAGGTCACATAGGTTTCAAAATTTGTAATTTGTAATTTGTAATTCCTTTATACCACTAATTCTAATCGTTTGATGTAGTCTTTCAAAGCTTGTCTTGCCCGAAAAATATACACTTTCACTTGTGATTCACTCAATGCTGTTATTTCAGCAATTTCAGCGTAATTATAACCTTCATAATCGCGCAATAAAACAACCGTTTTCTGTATTTCTGGTAATTTATCTAATGCTTCATTCAAGATTTTTTCTAAATCGAAGGAAATAGAAAATTCACTTGTTGCAGTATGTTCCACTTTTTCAAAATCACCGTTTCTTTTTTCTTTGTTTACCCAATCTACAATAGCATGATACGCCGTTGTAAACAAATATGACTTCACCTTTTCATATGCAACTTCTTCATGTTTGACCCACACTTTCATGAATGTTTCCTGCACCACATCCTTAGCAGACATCTCATTTTTGAGATGCTTCAAAGCGAATCGGTAGATGTTGTCCGAATACGCATCAATCGCCAAGTTGTATTCTTTGGTAGTCATTTTATCTTTGGATTCCGATGTTATACCGAATCGCTTTCAAGTAAGGCTTTTAAAAAGCCAACAGAAAGTCGTTCGGCATAATACTCCTATTTCAATTAAACCATCTTATTAGCGGTTTCGTATTAGACTAGCAAGTTACAAAAAAGTTACAGTAGGCGGAAAAATAAAATTATTCAATCACATATTTGCACTTATCTCAAAAAGCTCGGCATTATGGGTGTTGTCGATGCAAATACACTTAAATGAATTTTTTAAAATCGTTTTAAGGCTGTCATTATTTACCAGTACTTTGTCATTCACTGAAAGGGTTGAAATATCATACACCATTTCAATTTTTTCTCCTTTTGCTGCTAATTTATATTTGTAAAACAACAAAGACCCATTCCATCCTTGGTGAAATACTTTTAATCCATTTAGAGATTCATTCTTTTTGATTTTGTCAAAGAGATACATTTCTTTTGATTCTAATTTTATTTCACCGTCACTGATTGAATTTCCTTGTGACTTACTAAATTGAATTAAATAAGGATAGAGAAATAGGAGCGTTACAATCATGCTCTTTTTCAAAAAATTTAAATGCTTTTCTCCTTTTTTGATGTGTTGAACTAAATAATAAATTGGATAAGCCGCAATTAAAGCTAGATATGGAAATAGTGGCATATCGTACCAATCTAATTTGGTAACCGAAATAGTGATTATTATCAGATAAACGACAATAAACAAGAAGACTATTTTTAGAATGTTGGTATATTGATTTTCATCTTTAAAAAAGATAAATAAGGCACCTACAACAAAGAAAGACGACCAAATTGAAAACCTTAAATTGAACAAGTTATCTAAATAAAAGAAGGTTGATTGCGAATGATTTTCTACCACAGTTGTCATTCTTCCAGCATCTTTGAAAAAGACTTCATTTAAGTATCCAGGGGCATCTAATTCTCGCAAATACAGAAGACTTCCAATTGAAAAAACAAAAAACAGCATTCCTAAAATGAAATACCAATTTATAGTAAATGCCTTGAAGTACTTTTTATAGATTAAAATCATAATATATGCTGGAATAAAAAGAAGTCCAGCGTATAATTTTACTGAAACAGCCAGTGTTATAAATAGGAAAAACAAAATGATATTCCTTTTTTCCTTTGTGAGAATGAATTCAATAAAATAGAGGTTTGCAATTAAAACAAATAAAGTAAGTAGTGAGTCTGAATCAGCTGTTCGGGCGGTATGATAATGAACGAATCCATAAGAAGTCAACAAAATTAATGCGGCAATCCATGCCCATAAATAATCAAAATGTTTGGCTGTAAATCTGAATAAAATCAAAACCGAACAGCAAGCCGCCATGGCTGATGGCAATCTTACAGCGAATTCAGTATATCCAAAACATTTTATACTTATGATTTGCAACCAACTGGTTAAAGGAGGTTTTGTATTGAAATAGTCAGGGGAATTATCAAAATACAAAGAAAACCATTTCCCATTGTGCATCATTTCATAGGAATTCACCGCAAACATGGATTCGTCCCACCATCTCATGTGAAAACTTCCCAATTTCAAGAAGACAATTGGAAAAATTAAAAGTATTAATAAAAGGTAATTAAGATAAACTTTCCTTTCCTTTCCTAATGAAATCATTTTAAAAATCGATTAGATTAAAGACAAGATAAAACAATTTTAATCAAAATACGATTTATTCTCGAATCGCCTTAATTCCAGGCAATTCAATTCCCTCCAAATATTCGAGCATTGCTCCACCACCAGTAGAAACATAGGAAACTTTATCAGCCAACTTGAATTTATTAATTGCAGCAACAGAATCACCTCCACCAATCAATGAAAAGGCACCTTTTGCTGTTGCTTCGACAATTGCATTAGCCACGTCTTTCGTTCCTTGTTGGAAATTTTCCATTTCAAAAACACCCATTGGACCATTCCACAAGATCAATTTAGAATTTGCAATAATTTCTCTGCAGGCTTTTGAGGTTTCAGAACCTGTGTCTAATCCCATCCATTAGGAATTTCGCTCCGATACGCAGGATATGTTATCCTTCGGTCGACGAATTGTTTATTTTTTTTCCTAATTCGTGAACAATCTAAAGAAGATTTTCAAATAGCATATCTTTCGAAGCCGCAAGTTCTGAATCACTGCGGTTATCAGTCATTCAATTTTTCTAAAATGGTTGGAAGAAATTCATTCAGTTTAGAAAACCCGAACCATTTCTTCCCTAAATCCTTCAGTGAAGCACCGATATGGTATACTTCCTTTCTGTCAAGAATCAGAAATCGGTCGTGGGACGTTTTCAGCGTTTTAATATCAATTCTTGGATATTGCTCGTTGTGTTTTGCCAGATCTAATTGCAATTGAGCAGTTAATTTTTGAGTGTAAATGGTGGCGTTAGACTTAGGATTCCGTTTGCTCAACATCAACAAGGTGGACTCGTCGACGTAATTATCAATTAGAATGATGGATTTGTTAGCACTTTTAATGAGGTCATTCGCGAAAACATACGCATCGAATAATTGCCCTTCGAAAAAAATGCCTTGGGCAGGGAGTTCATTGGTCGAAATAAAAATTTCAATTTCATCCACTCTCTGTGTTAATTTACCGATGCCTTTATTCAATTTTAACTCGAGTTGATTGATTCGATTATTAATTGTAAAGCCTTCAAGTAAATGGTTGGTTAAAACGCGATTTGCCCAAATTCTGAAATGAATTCCTTGTTTGGACTTTACTCTGTATCCAACAGACAGAACAACATCGAGATTGTAAAACTCAATGTTTCTTTTTACTTTTCTCTTACCTTCAAAATGAACTATCGCAAAATTTGCGACAGTTGGAATTCCTTCCAATTCTTCATTTAAAGCATTGCTAATATGTTTACCTATTGTTTTAACATCTCTTCCAAAAAGAGTTGCAATTTGTTGACGATTCAACCAGACAGTCTCATTTTCAAGGCGAACTTCTATGTGTTCAGCTGCCTCATTTGGTCGGTAGATTATGATTTCATTCTTCATAGTTTACCTTAAGTTAGTGAAAATTATCATTTGAAACAGACGTTCATCGAAAACAATCCGAAAAACAGCAAAGAATTTTTGGCTTCTCTGGGAGGACTTTTCTCAAATCATCCACCAATCGATAAACGCATCGCAATTTTAGAATGAAGATTTTAATAATTAACTTTTTGCTTTATCAATGCTCTCGAATCGCCTTAATTCCAGGTAATTCAATTCCTTCCAAATATTCGAGCATCGCACCACCACCAGTAGAAACATAGGAAACTTTATCAGCCAACTTGAATTTATTAATTGCCGCAACAGAATCACCTCCACCAATTAATGAAAAGGCACCTTTTGCTGTTGCTTCGACAATTGCATTTGCCACATCTTTTGTTCCTTGTTGGAAATTTTCCATTTCAAAAACACCCATTGGTCCATTCCACAATATCAATTTAGAATTTGCAATAATTTCTCTGCAGGCTTTTGAGGTTTCAGAACCTGTGTCTAATCCCATCCAACCATCTGGAATTTCACCAATTGGAACTTCTTTTCGGTTCGCTTCGTTGTCAAATTTATCGGCAATAATTGCATCAGTTGGAATGTACAAATTCACACCTTTTGCTTTTGCTTCAGTAATTATTTTATTTGCCATGTCAATGTAGTCATCTTCAACTAGCGAATTTCCAACTTTTCCACCCATTGCTTTCACAAACGTGTAAGCCATTCCTCCACCAACAATCAGGTTGTCTACTTTATCCAATAAACGCTCAATAATTGTAATTTTTGAAGAAACTTTTGCTCCTCCCACAATAGCAGTTAATGGTTTTTCATCGCTGTTCAATACTTTGTCAACACTTTTTATTTCTGCTTCTAACAACAATCCAAACATTTTGTCATTTGGGAAAAACTTCGCAATAACAGTTGTGCTTGCATGTGCTCTGTGAGCCGTTCCAAATGCATCATTTACATACACATCGCCGTGTTTTGCCAATTGCTCTGCAAAGCTTTCTGTTCCTGCTGTTTCCCTTTTGTGAAAACGAACATTTTCCAACATTAATACTTCGCCTGGTTTCAAGTTAGCACTCATTGCCTCTGCTTCTGGTCCAATACAATCTTCTGAAAATTGAACAGGAACACCCAATAAATCGGATGTATGTTTCACAATATGATGCAACGAAAAGCGGTTTTCAGAACCATCTTTTGGTCGGCCTAAATGCGACATGATCACCACACTTCCTCCATTTTTCAATATACATTGAATTGTCGGCAAAGCCGCACGAATGCGCGTATCATCGGTTATCTCTAGTGTTTCTTTGTCCAAAGGAACGTTAAAATCTACGCGAATAAGGGCTCTTTTTCCTGAGAAATCGTAAGTGTGAAAGTCTGACATTTTATAGTTTTTTAATCGAATTGCAAAGTTAATTGAGAACATGGAAGTTAAGGCATTGAGAATAGATTTTTTTCCACATACATGTTCTATTTTGACTTCCTCCCTTGAGGGAGGACTGAGGAGGGTGGAAAAAACTAACAAATCGAATATTTAATATTCCACCCCCCTTTATCCCCCCTCAAGGGGGGAAATAAAAAAAAATTCCTAACTTCATCCTTCGTGTCAGATAATCGTCAAATATTTACCTTAAAGCAAGTTGTTTCTTCTATCCGAAAAACGATTGAAGAACGCTATCAGCAAGCTTATTGGGTGAAAGCAGAGATGCACAAACTCAATTTATATCCGAGTGGGCACGCTTTTCCAGAACTGGTTCAAAAGGAAAATGACAAGATTGAAGCACAAATAAATGGCTCTATTTGGAATCATAATTTTCAACGCATCAATAAAAAATTCATAGAAGTTGTAAAAGAACCTTTGAAAGAAGGAACAACGTTGCTATTGCAAGTGAAAGTTACTTTTCATGAGACCTTTGGATTGAGTTTGCAAATTTTGGACATTGATCCAAATTATTCGTTGGGAGAATTGCAACGCGAACGGGAAGAAACGTTGAAACGGCTTCAAAAAGAAGGAATTATCAATTTAAATCAACGATTAGATTTCCCCTTATTACCCCAACGCATTGCAATAATATCGGCTGACACCAGCAAAGGATTGTCTGATTTTATGAAAGTTTTGAATGGAAACGGTTGGAATTACACGTTTTTCACCATGCTTTTTCATGGATACTTGCAAGGTGATGTGGCTGTTCCTTCGATCATCAAACAATTGAGTTTGATAGAAAAAGTAAAGGATCATTTTGATATAGTTGTCATTGTGCGAGGTGGTGGTGGAGAAGTTGGACTTTCGTGCTACAACAATTATGATTTGTGTAAAGCGATAGCAACATTTCCATTACCTGTATTGACGGGAATTGGACATTCAACCAACATGACTGTTGCCGAATTGGTTGCGTTTAGAAATGCCATTACACCAACAGAATTAGCAGACTTTTTATTGCAGACATTTCATGAATTTTCGGTTCCTGTTCAAGAAGCAAAAAAAGCAATAGTCTCTTATTCAAACAGGCTTTTAGAAGTCAACAAACAGGCTTTCACTTCAGAGACAAAACATTTTAAGAACAGCGCACAGTTGTATTTGAACATTTCTAAAAATAAACTTGTCAGCACAAGTCAAGAATTTAAGAATGAAGCCAAAACGTTGTTGAATAGCAGGAGAGAATTAATAAAATCGGCTCAAAAAGAAACGATTTCTCAGTCAAAAAGGTTTTTAAAAGCTGAATCTGAAAAAATTGAAACGATTATTCATGATTTACCACATAAAATAGTCCACCCAATCGATTTACAAAAAAGAAACCTCTTTGAATTAGAAAACATGGTACGATTACTCAATCCATTGAGTGTTTTAAAACGTGGTTATTCGATTACAACAGTAGATGGGAAAACAATAAATGGTGCAATGAAATTGAAAGCTGGATCAATAATCCACACAAAAACATTTGACTTAGAAATAGAATCAGAAATTAATAAAATTGAAGAATATGGCGAATGAAATAAAATACACAGAAGCATTTGAAGAATTACAGCAAATTGTAAGCGATATGGAAGATGGAGAAATCACTGTTGATGAACTTTCCATTAAAGTAAAGCGTGCAGCTGAATTAATCAAAATTTGCAAAAACAAATTAACTTCAACAGAAGAAGATGTGAATCTGATTTTGAAGGAATTGGAAGGATAATAAATCGCCCTTCGACCCTTTCAAGTAGCTTAGGGATCGATTTTAATTTTCTAAGAAGCAATAGTGATTGAAAGGCTCAATCCTTGTGGACATAAAAACTAGATTATTGTATCAAACCGATCCCTGATATTTCCTCTAACGAGGCTGAGCCTTAATATTGTTGGATAAAATTTCCTAAATCGGTGGAAAAAAGGAAAAGAGCACGTTGGATGTGATTTCATTAAAAATTGATTTACTTTTATCAAAAATTTCCGTTGAAAAAGGCACTACTATTTTTTCTCCTTTTAGCTTGCACGACTTCCTGTAACAAAGAAGTTCAAATTGACATTCCGGGTTATGAGGAACAATTAGTAGTAGACGGAAGGATAGAAACAGGTGGTTTTCCGATTGTCTTACTTTCCAAATCTCAAAATGTTTACGCACCAACTGACATAGAAGCTTACATTTCTTCATTTATTTCAGACGCTCAAGTTTCCGTAAGTAATGGAAGTCAAACGGTGAGTCTTAGTCTATTCCCCTTGAGTTCTTTGCCGTTAGAAAGTCAAAAAACAGTTGCTGAAATGCTAAAATTGAATTTAAATGAACTTCAATTCTTGCCCATTCAAGTTTATTCAACCACCGATCAATCAATTAAAGGAGAAGTTGGTAAAACCTACAATTTACAAATTGCATATAACGGAAAAAACTATGCTGGATCAACGAGTTTATTGACTCCCGTTGCGCTGAATAATTTGTATTGGAAAGCAGATGAATCGAATGCAGAATACGGTTATTCATGGGCAAATTTGACTGACCCAGCAGGCGATTATAATGGCTATAAATGGGAGGCAAAGCGCATTAATATTACATCTTCTGGTGCATACTTGGATGACCTCTACAAACGTGCGGGATATTTTGAAGACCGGTTTTTTGATGGATTAACGTTCGAGTTTTCTGTGGAAAATCCTTTAAAGCGAAAAGATACTACTCATTTAGAGGCCTATAAACGGTATTATCGGATTGGCGACACAGTTGTAATTAAACTTTCGCGTTTGGACAAAGCAACCTATGATTTCTTTGATAAAAAGTCTACCCAATTGGGAAATGGCGGAAATCCATTCGCAAGTCCAATAAATATACCTTCAAATATTCCGGGTGCGCTAGGAATTTGGGCGGGAATATCTCCTTGGTACGATACCTTGGCGTGTCAACCTTAGCTTATTCTTCCTCTAAAAGCACGTTCATATTGTGAATGATTGGAAAATTAATAAATCGCCCTTCGACCCTTTCGACAAGCTCAAGGATCAAAAGATTAAAAGATTAAAGGGAGCAGTTATGAATCGGTGGCTGAGCATACTAATATGATTGGAAAATTAATAAATCGCCCTTCGACAAGCTCAGTGACCGATTTTAATTTTACAATCGGTGGCTGAGCATACTAATATGGTGAAACTTTCTAAATCGGTGGCTGAGCTTGTCGAAGCCCGGATTTTGAAAGCCTCACCAACTCCTCCAACCTCCCAGAAATTAAAGCTTCTTTTTTCGCTCTACTCCATTTTTGAATTTGTTTTTCCCTATAAAACGCAAGATCTATTCTGCTAAATTCTTCAAAAAAAACTAATTCCACTGGTGCGAACTTCTTCGTATGATTCGCTCCTTCACCTAATTGGTGTAGCGCCAATCTCAGATCTAAATTGTTCGTGCTTCCAATATAATAACTTCCATTTGAACACCGCAACATATACATCCAACCTTTCATTTTTGAAATTTTCTTATTTAAGTTAAGAACAAAATGGAAGAATCTTATTTATTTGAACTATTCATTTTATAATATCCTCGAGAAATACGAATAAAGTATGGTGAATGTTTTCCTGGATTATCTTTCGCATGTTTACTTAAAAATGACTTACTTTTTAATAATTCATTTTTCACATTTGCTATTTAAATATTTAACTGAAAAAGGTTCATCTAATATGAATTCATCGATGGCAGTGTTGATTTTTTTAAAAAGCTTAGACTTTTTCATTTTATAAATAAATGATTATTTCACTTTAGCCTTGCATACCGCGCTATCAAAACTGAAAATTCTTATACCATTATTATAATCATTAGATTCGTCTTTTGTTAGCCAAATGAGGCCGTCATTTGTGCAATCTTTTCTACCACAAATCATTGAACCATTTACATAATTTATGGGTTCTACACTTCTGACATATTTTTTCGTCCTTCCGATTGGTGGTTGATTAATGCATCTGCAAATTGCCATATTGAATGTTTTGTATTTATTACTTCAATAAATATTTCCTCAACTGTTCTCAGATTTCAAGCAACAATTATCGAAATAATCTTTTTAGTTTGAATTTTTTGGTTCTATAATTTCTACTAATTAAATCTTATGATTATTGTCTGCCAAGCCAATAATCATAAGATTTCCATTGTCCACTTTGAAAATCTGTTTGGCTTATCTCTGCTGTTGAAATTGAATTCATTCCAAAGTTTTTTGAAGATAATCTGCAATCTTGTCCTGGCCATGAGTAACGCAATTCACTTCGATATTTATTTAATTTAGAATTATAATATACATAAACATGAATTTTTTCAGCAAGTTCTTTAGATTCAGTCATTGTGCATTCTTTAAACTCCCAATTTGATTTTATATCCTCAAAGGAATCTGCATATTTTGGAATAGTAATATCTGGAATACTGCATCCGCAATCTGAACCAGCACCTGAACCTCCAGTAATAAAATAAAAAAATATTACAAACGCAGCTATGATCGAAATTAAAATAATCTTGCCTTTTGCCGACATATTAATAAAGCCTTCTAACATACTCATCTTTTCGCTCATATTCTCTGTTTTTAGTTTAGTTATTTCATTTACAGCATACAAATATAAGATAATTTTCTCATAAACGTGTATTAATTGAGCAAATATTTCACGTTTTGGGTTACAAATTTGTAACCTATGCAACACCGAGGAGAAATTATGGAACATGCTGTGCGTCAGAGTGGTTATTCACTTACCAAATTGACGCAACGTTTAGGAAAAAGTCGCAGATGGATTTATCACGCATTTGAAAATCCTATTTTGTCGATTGAAGTAATTTTAGAAATTGGCAAGATAATTCACCATGATTTTTCGGATGAAATAGTTGATCTTAAAAGATATTCTGCTAAAATAGCTGAACCACTCACTTCTTTGCAAAATCAATCTGAAAATTCAATAATTTCACAAAATGAGTATTGGAAAAACAAATACCTGCTTTTACTTGAAAAGTACAATGCTTTGTTAGAAAATAGAGGAACAGAATAAAGGAGTTGATTTCTGTGAAATAGCAGAAAAAAGGATTTTATTAGAAGGTAAATTTAACTCGGAGTCACATCAAAATAAGCCCTCCATTTATCCTCCAACAAACAATAAAAAGACTAACGCGAAAAACCCGCATGAAGTGGCTTTAATTTTTTGACCAAACGGCTAACAGTATAACTGAAAAGGCGACTACCTATTGACCCAATCCTCTTTCTGTTTTTTCTTGTGATTATTTTACAATTTTTCTTGAGACAGTGATACCAACACCATTTGTGATTTTAATTTCATAAACACCTTTATACAAGGTCATTGCATCAATTGTCATATTAGCGTTGATAAGTTCAGCAGTGAAGACTACTCTTCCTGACATATCGCAAATAGAAATAACAGAACCGATCTGGTTTTCTGAAGTAACAAGCGTAAAATTGTCCTGAATTGGGTTCGGGAAAACTTGGAAAGAGTCCTGACCCAATTGAGTAAGACCAGTTTCGTCCAATGCTCTTAAAACAATGATGCTATGTGTGTTTGGACTGGTATTTGACCAAGAAGCACCATTTGTTGCGAGATAAATTTCTTTTTGCGGTCCAACACAAATATCTCTTAATCTTCCAAATTGATTAATTAAATAATGATCTTCATCTGCCACAGATAATCCATCAGCACTTAAATCCATTGCGATAATTCGTTTATCTTTTAATACTGTCATTAAAACACGCCCATCAAACTCAGGGAACAAGGGGTTTTCATAGTACACCATATCAGAAGGTGCATTAGTTGGTGTCCAAGCAACCAAAGGTTCCATCACGTTATTTGCATTACAGAATGTTTCTTCACCACCTGGGTCGCAAAATCCTTCAACACTTGGCCAACCATAATTTCTCCCAATTTCTAGAATTTGAAACTCATCATCCGTTGAAGCTCCATGTTCAGAAACATAAATTTTTCCATTTGGATGTTGCAAAATACCTTGTACATTTCTATGTCCATATGTATAAACAGGATTACCTGCAAATGCATTATCTGCCGGAATTGTGCCATCCAAATTTATACGTAAAACTTTACCATTCAATTCATTCACATCTTGAGGTAATGATTGATTTTGAGCATCTCCAGTTGAAAAAAGCAAGGTGTTATCAGGAAGAATTGCTATTCTTGCACCATTATGAGTAGTGTTTCCAATAATATTATCAATCAAAATAACTTCATTTACTAAACTTGTTCCGTTGTAAGTGTATTTTACAACTTTCTCTTTTATGTTTGAAAATGAACCGTAAGTATACGCTAGAAATACTTCTGGTGTATTAAAAAAATCGGGGTGAAGTGCCATTCCAAGTAATCCTGATTCAGAATTTTGGTAAACGGAAGAAACAATGTTTAGAATCACCGTTTTCGTTTCTGCCACTGGATCAATTCTACTAATGATTCCTTTGCGTTCAGTTGTCCAAATAAAACCATCTGGTCCATAAATGATTTCCCAAGGAATGTCTAATCCCGTATAAATTGTATCAACCTCTACAGTTGTCGAACCAACCGTGATATTGCTTTGAGAAAATAGATGAAAGGAGAGAAAGCCTAGACTTACAGCAAGAATTTTTTTCATTTTAATTTGATTAAGTATGCTCAAATATACAAAATCATACTATCAATGTGAATAATATCCTCAAAATCACTCATTTATTAATAAATCAACGTCTCTGATTAAACGATCAACCTCTTTGATAGATGTTCCATCGTAATAGCCTCTGATTCTCATTTTTTTATCTACTAAAACAAAGTTGTTGGTATGGATAAAATCGCTCCCAACATCCCCTTGATTTTCTGCTTCAGATGGTTTTAGTACAAAAAATGATTTTCGAGCCAGCGCATATAAATCTTCTTGTTTTCCTGTCAAAAAATGCCATTGATTGCCGTCGGCTTGATGCTCGTCGGCGTATCTTTTCATTTGTTCAACCGTATCCACTTTCGCATCTACTGTAAAACTTAGAATTTTCACTTGAGTATTTCCTTTAAAGGCCGTTTGAACGCGTTGCATTTGTTGGTTCATTTTCGGACAAATAGTTCCACAGGTGGTGAAAAAATATTCTGCGACAAAGACCTTTCCTTTCACCTCTTCTTGGGTGATTGTTTTATTGTTTTGGTCTTTAAAAGCAAAATTGCCGATGGTGTGACCATTACCAATTCTTAGCAGTTCGGGATCAACCATTTCTTCATTCACATCAATGGGATTGATAATAGGAAGTGGTTTTTCTTTGACCGACGTGTTAATGAAATAAAAAATTGTTACTCCAGTAATGAAAAACAGAAATAAAAAAAGCGTGCGTTTCATATCTACTTTTTACAAATCTAAGAATTCGTCGGACTTTCCTTGCGTGGACCTTTAAATTTTGGTCGTTTATTAAATGGTTTTCTTTTTTGAGGAGAAGACATTTGAAATATTGGTCCAGCGCCTAATTCTTCTGGCATAGGAATTTGTGTAATTTCTGCTTCAATCAAACGCTGAATTTGAGCTAATTTACGCATGTCCTTTTCATTCACAAGTGTAATTGCCTCGCCTTTTGTATTCGCTCGTGCTGTTCTACCTACTCGATGCACATAATCTTCTGCATCAAATGGAGTATCGTAATTGATTACGAGGTTGATTTCTTTGATATCAATTCCACGACTCATAACATCTGTTGCAACAACAATTCGAATGCGTTTGGAACGGAAACCACGTAATACTTCTTCTCTCTGTTCTTGATCTAAGTTGGAAGAAACACCTTGTGCTTTGAATCCATTTTTTCGCAAAGAAGTAACTATTTCATTCACTTTACTTTTAGACGAAGTGAATATAATGATACTCGTATAATCAGGTCGTTCGGTAAGGATTTGTTTAATTAAAGGAGCTTTTTGATTGTCAAAGGTCAAATAAACAGATTGTTTTACGCCTTCAGCAGGTTTGGAAATTGAAAGTGTAATTTCCTCTGGATTGACTAATATTTTTTTCGCTAATTCTCTAATTTTATTGGGCATTGTAGCACTAAACATCAATGTTTGTCGCTTTTCTGGCAATTTAGAAATGATTGTTAAAAGATCATCCGCAAAACCCATGTCGAGCATTTTATCTGCTTCATCAAGCACTAAATGTTTCACTTTTGAAAAGTCTACGTACCCTTGTTGAATATGCGATAATAATTTACCAGGAGTTGCAACAATGATATCAGTCCCGTCTTTTAATGCATCTTTTTGAACATCCCAATCTTTTCCACTTCCACCACCATAAATTGCTTTGGAACCGACTGACACAAAGTAGGAAAGTCCTTGAATTTCTTGTTCAATTTGAACAGCTAGTTCTCTAGTTGGAACAATAATTAAGGTATCGATGGACGTATCTTCCTTTCCAGTTAGTTTATTCAAAATAGGAAGAATGAATGCTGCTGTTTTTCCAGTGCCCGTTTGAGCGCAAGCAATTAAATCCCTGTTATTTAAAACTTGAGGAATTGCCAATTGCTGAATTGGTGTTGCATTAACGAATCCCATGTGAGAAATAGCTTCTAACAATTGTTCGTTTAAGTGTAATTCTGTGAATTTCATATTGGCTGTTAAATTACAAAAAAAAGGCGAGTTCATGAATGAACCCGCCAAATCTCTTTGAATCTAAAATACGTTTTGAGGATTATCCTGCGTAACTTCTTTTTCCCCAATTAGCGCACGCTTTTTTACGTCGTTTGTTCATTCTTTTGTGGCGTCTTGCTTTTTTCCCGTCTATATGAGTAGATACTGCGGTTGTTTCAAAAGAAACTGATTCTTTTTTACAAGTATCCAGGCTCTTGGCATTTAGCGTAAGGGATGAGAACACAACAATAAGGGCGATTAGAAATTTCATTCGTTATTCAAGTTAAATGTTAGGAGCACGAAATTATACTATCTAAAACGAATTACCAAAAAATTATTGTTTTAAACAGTAAAAAAAATAACAGCGTCACTTAATAATTCAATTGATTAATTTCAGACCTTCGCAAAAGCAATGGAAATTCTTAAACAAGTTTTATTAGCAATATTGGAAACCTCATTATGGGAATGGCTTGCTGTTCTTTCAAGTTTACTCTACGTAATTTTAATTTCCTACAAACATATTTCAGCATGGGCTTTTGCGATTATTAGTTCTGCCCTTTACATTTATGTTTGTTTTCAAGGACAATTATTTTTAGAATCTTTACTAAATGGATTCTTTCTTATCATGGGGGTTTACGGTTGGTATTTATGGGCTAACGAAAAAACTGAAGAATCGCATAAAATAATTAAATGGAGTAAAAAAACACATTTTCTGAATATCGGAGTAAGTTTGATTTTTGTGGTAGTGATTGGATTTATATTTGATGCTTATACAAACCAAGCCAATCCGTATACCGATTCATTTACGTCCATTTTTAGTTTAGTTGCAACATTTATGGTTACTAAAAAAGTCTTGGAAAATTGGATTTACTGGATCATTATAGACAGTGTTTCCGTGTATTTATTCGCATCAAGGGAACTTTATATGACATCCATTTTATTCCTACTCTATACCGGAATTGCAATTTTTGGTTATTTTAAATGGAAAAAGCAGTTTAACCAACATTTCGTAGCATGAGATTCGCTATAACTGGACCAGAATCTTCTGGCAAAACGACGTTGGCAAAAGAGTTGGCATTAAGAAACGATGGTGTTTGGATTCCTGAATTTGCAAGGGAATATTTAGAGAATTTGCCCTATGATTATCAATTAGAAGATTTAGACAAAATTGCGCTAGGTCAGCTTACATTATGGGAAAAATCAAATGACAAAATTCTAACATTCTTTGATACGGAAATGCTTGTCATGAAAATTTGGTCTGAATTCAAATACAATTCGTGTTCTGCATTCATTCTTACAGCGCTAGAAAACCAATCTTTCGATCATTATTTTTTGTGTCGACCAGACATTGAATGGGAAGAAGATCCTTTGCGTGAGCATCCTGAAAAACGGGAAGAATTATTTGAACTTTATTTAAATGAATTAATTGAACGTAAACTTCCGTTTACACTTGTTGAAGGTGATTTGGAGAATCGAATTCGGGTTTGCCAACTTGTTATTTCTGACAAATAATTATATCCTATTTAATGCTTGTTCAATATCAGCGATTAAATCAGAATAATGCTCCACCCCAACTGAAACTCGAACTAGCTTTTCAGAAATAAACATGACGCGTTTATCTTCTGCAGGCACATCTGCATGCGTCATTGTTTGTGGATGTTCGGCCAAACTTTCTGTCCCACCAAGAGAAACTGCCAACTTGATTAATTTCAATGAATCCAAGAATTGAAAAGCTTCTTTTTCTCCTCCTTTTATGTCAAATGCTATCATTGCACCAGCACTTGTGTATTGACGGTTAAAGATTTCTTTTTCTCGTTCATTACCTACTTCATTGATGAATCCCAAATAATATACTTTTTCCACTTTCGGATGATTTCTCAGGTATTCTGCTACATATTTCGCTGTTGTAGCTTGTTGATCCATTCTAACTTTAAGCGTTTCCAAGCTTCTCATCAACAACCAACCTGTCCATGGTCCTGCCATGTTTCCTAAGAACGTTCTTAAACCTTTTACACGGCCCATCAATGCTTTTGACCCCAAACAAGCTCCGGCAATAACATCAGAATGACCACCAATATATTTTGTAGCTGAATACAATACTAAATCAGCTCCATGTTTTAAAGGATGTTGCCAAATTGGACCCATGTATGTATTGTCAACAGATAAGATAACAGGTTTTTCAGCAGTTGTAAAATGTGTTTTTATTTCAGCACACATTTCAATATCAATCAGCGCATTTGTAGGATTTGCTGGCGTTTCAATATGAATCATAGTTAAACGATCTCCCTTTCCAGTTGCATTGATACGGGCAATAATTTCTTCTTTTGTATCTGTTGCATGAAAACCAATAGATTCAATTTTCATTTTCTTTAAGAAATGGTTGATAAAATGATCTGTTCCACCATAAACTGGTCTGCTGTATAATAACAAATCTCCTGGCTCCATAAATTCCATCATTGCAGTTGATATTGCCGACATTCCACTTTCAAAAACTGCGCAATCTTCAGCACCATCCCATAAACACAATCTGTTTTCAAGAATTTCTAAATCTGGATTATTCAATCGACTATAAATTAAGCCAAGCTCTTCTCCTTGTTCTTTTTCACGCAATCCATACGCTAATTCAAAAAACCGTTTCCCCTCCATTGCTGTATTAAACACGAAGGTTGAAGTTTGAAAAATTGGACATTTAATCGCACCTTCAGACAATGAAGGTTTGTATCCGTAACTCATCATTAAACTTTCTGGTTGCATTTTAGAATAATCCATTGTTTTGGTTTTTGATATGATGTAAACATATAAAAAAATCTTTCATTAGTTTAAATGGTAGATTATTATTCTATACTTATTACTTTTGACTATATTTAATTCTTATATTTCTCATTTTAGCACTATAATTTAGAAAAAAATTCTATGGAGATTCAATTAGATCAAATTGACAAAAAAATAATTTCGATTTTGAGTGCGAATTCAAAATTAGGAAACAAAGAAATTGCTTCAGAAATTGGATTATCAGTCACTCCAACATTTGAACGGATTAAACGGTTGGAAAGGCATGGCGTAATAAAAAATTATGTGGCCATTTTAGATAAAAAAAAAATTGACAAAGGATTACATGTCTTATGTCAAGTTTCATTAAAAGCACATAATTTGGATTTATTGCTGGGCTTTGAAGATGAAATTGTACATCTTCATGAAGTAAGTTCCTGCTATCATATTGCTGGAAATTATGATTATTTACTTTCTATAGAAGTAAAAGATATGGATGAATATCAAGAATTTTTAAAACAAAAACTAGCTTCAATTCCAAATATTGCGAATGTTCAAAGTTCGTTTGTGATGAGTACGTTAAAATCGTGAGTTGTAAAGTAGAATTTGCTTCAACACTACTTATTATAGGTCTAGTTTTTATTAAAAAATAGAATAACCTAGTTTAAAACCAGGTTATTCTATTATAAAATGATATATACTTACTGTTTTACTACAGTAACAAGTATCTTTCTTTCTTCGATTTTTAAATAATAATTCCCGGGAGCAATAGCTTCTAAGTTTACACTTGTTTGATATCCTTTCAACGCATTACTCAAAACGATTCTTCCTTGGTTATCAATTAATTCGTAAGACGAAAATAATTCGATTTCAGAATTAATAAAGATTATATCACGACTTGGATTTGGATAAATTGAAATTTCAAAATTCTTCATTTCATTAATTCCTGTATAATTCATGGTTAAATTCAATGTAATAGTACTATCGCAACCAGCCGCATTTGGAATTACTTGCGTGTACGTTCCACTTTGAGTATACGTTTGGCCATTAAGTGTATATGAATCTAAAGCAGTTTGAGTAAGAGTGGAAAATGAAGGAGTGTTAACGATTACTTGAACACTGTCAGTGTCTTGGCATCCATTTACATCGATTCCTTGCAAATGATAAATTTCTGTTGCAGTTGGAACAAATGAAACACCATTAATTACAGAATTATCCCAAGAATAAGTAGCTGCACCAGTTCCAAAAAGAGTTACAGTTGTTCCAGCACATACAGTTTGGTCATTCCCAGCATTTACAGTTGGAAGCGCATTAATTACAATATCTAAAGGATTATTTGATCCTGTAACAGAAGGTGCTGAACTGATTACTCGCACCCGATACATTGAGCCAGAAGCCGTATTACATGGAATTGCACAAGAAATTGTTCCACTATTTGCTGTACTTGCCAATGTTCCTATCGTTACTGGAGCAGCAAAACTTCCAGCTGAATTTGAAAGTTGGGCAGTATATATATTTCCTGCTGTAAAAGTTCCTGTACTCGTAAAAGGCACGTTTACTGCTGCACAAGCACAAAATGGACTTCCAGTAACGCTGCCTGTTGTAAGCGTATTTGGTGCAGTAACAGCTGACAATGTAATATCATCTACTGCAAATGACGGATCTGTTCCGGCGCCATCGTCATCATTGACCCATCGAAAACCAATTTTTACATTTGGGTTATTATTCGCCCCAGCTGGTAAAACAACCGAATATGCTGTCCACAATCCTTGACCGCTGCAAAGTGGCGTTTTAGCCAAATCAAATAGCTGCGCCCAAATAGTTCCATTGAACCACCATAAAGTTGCATTGTCTAGTGCTAAATTTCCATTTTCAATATAGTTAAATGCCAACGTAATAGTTGTATACGGTGCACAATTAATCGTTGGTGACTCTGCACGTTTATCAGTAGTTGTTCCATCTCCAAAACCTCCTAATCCAAAAGAGCACCAGCCACCTGCGTCATAAGAAGCACCCATATCGCCAAGGGTCACTGAACCAACATGAAGAGATTCATCTGATCCACATCCCGCACCACAAACTCCAGCCGCTTGACCATTTTCTGCACAGCTAACATACCATGTATTCGGAACTAATGTATACCCACAAAGATCAAGCGCTGGCCCTGAATCAGTGACTGTCCATGCACCATTTCCTGTATTTGAGCCCGCCGCCAAAGCACCACCGGTATTACTGTTTTCAAAAGCTTCAGTCCAAAAAATTTGTGCTTGTAGTGCATGCGAGAATAAAATCGCAATAGTAGTATAGAATATTTTTTTCATGTTCAAAAAATTCGCCTTCAAAATTAAAGAAGGAAGGAATAAATAATTAGTGTGACTAGTTACAAGTAAATTTAACCTATTTTTTAATTAGGCACGAAAAAAAAAGAACAATTTGATCTTATTCTTAACTTTGAGTCAAATTGATATGAAAAATTTATTAATCAAACTTATTGATTCTTTCTATTTCTTGTTTAAGAGCTTTCTTCCTCTGAAAACATATCGGTATGCTGTATGCGGCGGTGGTAACTTAGTTCTTGATACAGTTCTCTATTTTGTTTTTTACAATTTTATTTTTCTAAAGCACAACGTTGATTTGCGATTCGTTGTATTAAGTCCTCATATTGCATCTTTGTTTGTCGTTTTTCCTATAACCTTTGTGATTGGATTTTTATTAAACAAATACATTACCTTTCAAGATTCGATTTTGCCTGGGAGGGTTCAATTATTCAGGTATTTTGTCGTTGGTTTAGGTGCTATTATTATAAGTTATTTTACACTCAAAATTTTAGTTGATCATTTTCATTTTTACCCAACACCATCTAGATTCATTGCCATTTTGCTCTCAGTAACTTACAGTTATATTTTACAAAGTAAATTTAGTTTTAAGGTTGCATAAAAAAAGGAGGTCATTTCTGAACTCCTTTCCAATACTAGTTTTAATGTTTATCGATAATTAAATCCGCGACCTAAATCCTCCTCCATCGCCCATATTGAATCTTAAGAAAAATTCGAAACCTCCTTTGGCTCTAGAAACTTCGGTTAAACTAGAGATGTTTATGTCATATGCAAAACCAGCAGAATACTGATCCCATTCAAACATTACTTTTCCTATAAAAGCATCTTTGAACCGATTAAACAATCCAATGGAAAATGTCATAGGTCGTGTAAAACCTGTTGCCATTGATCCTTCTGAAATTTTATATTGGTAATATGTCCCATATAGAATTTCCATTGAAGACTTTTGTCTTTGGAAATAGATGCCAGGCAAGAAAGAACCTCGTGTATTGTCTATTCCAATTGTACCATTTACAAATAATGACCAACGCATGTATAATTTTTCAGTGCTTTGATCCACATAAGAGAATCCTGGATTATTCACATGATAAAAGGCTACGCCACCGTTAAACGCACGCTGGTTATTCTGAGTCATGTATCCATTGTTCTTTTTGTAGGTGTATACCATCCCAGCACCTGCATCTAAATAATTAAAACTTGCTGAATTAAATGTTTCATTGCTTGATGCTGAATTGTTATAAGCCATCCCATCGTATTGACTTGCCCAACGACCACCATTTGGATCAATTGACCTTTGTCCAAAACCAGAATAAATCCCTAATCCCAACGTACTTGTTCTATCTAATATTAGATGGTATGCTAAATTTACATTCACATTATTCGTTGTGACTTTCATTTCCCCAGCCTTGTCATTAAAAAAATTAATTCCACCGGCCATTATTCCATTTTTATTTCGTTTTTTTTCATTGAACCGTGCATCAAATGATGCAGCCATTGTTTGATAAGGAATGGCCACGCTGTTCCATTGGCTACGATAATTTAAAGTAGCTTGCATAGGTGAATTTGCTCCAGCTAATGCTGGATTTAAAGTAAGTGGAGAATACTCCATGTGTGAAAAATGAATGTCTTGGGCAATTAAAGTTGAATTGAAAACAACAATAACAACTAGTACTTTAATATACTTTTTCATAAATTCAATTATAAAATTATCTAATTAATGTTAGATTTCCTGATTCCTCAACTGTTGTTCCATCAAATAAAGTAGCAACTAATTTGTAAGCAAAAACTCCAGAATTCATAGGCTTACCTTTATAAGTTCCATCCCAACAAACTAGCGGATCTGTTGTTTCAAATACTTTTTCTCCCCATCTGTTATAAATAGCATAACTTAACTCCGCTATACAAGTTCCATAGACACATTGTGTATTGTTCACATCAGGTCCAGTTCCATTTGGAGAGAATACAGTTGGTACATATACCTCTCCGCATATTACTTGAATTACTATCGTCACATTATCCGTTCCAGTGCAGCCAGAAGCATCTGTTCCAGTAACTGTATAAATTGTTGTTGAAGATGGAGTTGCAATTGGATTAGCACAATCAGTGCAACTCAATCCATTTGATGGTGTCCAGCTATAAGTTGTAGCACCTGTAGCATTTAATTGAACAGATTCCCCTTGTTGAATTGTTGTTGAAACAGGTGTTGAAACAATTACTAATGACCCAGTTGAAACAACCGTATAATTTTCTGTTACTATGCAACCAGTTCCGTCAGTTACAGTAACAGAATAAAGCCCTGCTATTAAATTTGAAATTGACGAAGTCGTTTCTCCGTTCGGATTCCATAGGTATGCATAGCTACCCGAACCACCGCTAACTGCAGTGCTAATTTGACCATTTGTTGAACCGCAAATAATATCTGTAACTGTTTCAGTTATTACTATTTGAGTTGGTCCTCCAATTGTTACCAACAATGAACTAGAACATCCGGCTCCGTCAGTAACAGTAGCTGTATAATTCCCCGCAGTCAAACCTGTAGCTGAGGCCGAAGACCCTCCAGTTGGTGTCCAAGCATACGTTAATACACCTGTCCCACCCGACCCTAAAACAACAGCTGCTCCATCATTATCATTGAAACAAGTAACATTTGTTGATGATGTTAATGAAATTGCAGGCGCTCCAACTGGAGCTGAAATTACAGTAACTGTTGCGGTAGAAGTACAACCGCTAACAGTAGTTACAACATCATATGTTCCAACAGTTAAACCGCTAAAGACTCCACTTGTATTTGTTTGAGCTGCAACCACAGGAGATGTGCCCGTTACGGTGTAAGTTGTTCCTGCTGCTGGAGCAGGAACTGTAACAGATATTGTACCTGTTGGCACTGCACAAGTAGGTAAAGTTGTTACACTTGATGTTGGCGCCGTCGGATTTGAAGGTTGAGCATTTATAGTAATTAAAGTTGCTGTTGACGTGCATCCTCCAACTGTTGTTATTATAGAATAATCACCAGATGCAAGACCTGTAAACACACCTGTAGTATTTGTTTGTGATGCAACAACTGGTGCTGTTCCTGTAATCGTATAAGTAGTACCTGCAGCTGGAGTTGGCACTGAAACTGTGGCTGTTCCAGTTGCAATAATACAAGTAGGTTGTATAAGAGTTGCCGTCGGCGCACTTGGCGTTAAAGGTTGGGCATTTACAGTTAATGGTGTTGGAGAAGAATTACATCCTGCAATTGTCACAATAAGGGTATAATCTCCAGAATTTAAAGGGTTAAAAATACCTGTTGCATTTGTTTGTGCAGCAACCACTGGAGTAATTCCAGTTAAGGTAAAGGTTGTTCCTACGGCTGGCACAGGTGCTGTAACAGTTACTATTCCTGTAGCAGAAACACAAGTTGGCTGAGTTATAGTTGCTGTTGGAGCTGTTGGAGCTCCTATTGCTGCATTAACAGTTAACGCAGTAGTTGTTGAAATACAACCATTAATAGTAGTTATTACCGTGTAATTTCCAGTTGCAAGACCACTAAATATTCCTGTAGCATTTGTTTGAGCAACAACAACCGGGGCCGTTCCAGTTACTGTATATGTAATACCGGCTGCTGGAGCTGGAGCTGTGACAGTAATTGTACCCGTTGAAATTGAACAAGTAGGTTGAGCAGTTACACTTGCTGTAGGTGCAACAGGATTTGCTGGCACAGCATTAACAGTTAAAGAAGTCACCGATGAAATACAGCCATTCACCGTAGTAATTATTGAATAGGTTCCTGGTGCTAATCCACTAAATATTCCTGTAGAATTTGTTTGAGCAGCAACAACTGGAGTAGTTCCCGTTATCGTATATGTAACACCGATTGCAGGTGCTGGAACTGTAACAGTTAATATTCCTGCTGGTGCCACACAAGTCGGCTGAGAAGTTACACTTGCAGTTGGTGCGGCAGGATTCGCTGGCACAGCATTAACACTCACAGAAGTAAATGGCGTATTACAACCACTAACTGTTGCCATAACTGAATAAGTTCCGGGAGCTAATCCACTAAATATTCCTGTCGCATTTGTTTGAGCTGCAACAACGGGAGAAGTTCCAGTTACCGTATAAGTAAGTCCGGCTACTGGAGCTGGAGCTGTAACAGTAATTGTTCCTGTAGTAAGAATACAAGTCGGTTGAGTTGTAATAGTTGCTGTTGGTGCAGTCAGTGCAGCAGGTTGAGTGATCGTAACAGTAGTTGTGCCAGGACAAAGATTTGCATCTACAACATTAATAGTATAAGCGCCTGCAGACAAATTCGTTTGTGTTGGCCCATTCAAACTCCCAGAAACCCATGTATAAGTGTAAGGAGCAAGTCCACCACTAGCTGATACTGTTGCAGAACCCGTTGAGTTTCCATTACATAAAACGTTCGTTTGAGCTGTTGTTGTTAATGTAATTGTTGGACAAATAACAATCGTACAAGCAGGAATGGCAGCTAAATTTGCATAGGTAACTAGTGTTCCTAAATTATCAACAACCTGAATAGGATATGTAGCTGGTGCCGGTATATTTGAGCCAGTGGCAAATGTTGTCCATGAAGACACTGGAGTTCCAGCAACAGTAAAAATTCCACAATAAGAGCCAAAACCAGCAATACATGGTGTGGTAAGGACAGAATTCTGCCAAGAATATGTTGGTATTCCATTGGAAGCAGTTAACGTCCCATTTGTTTCAACACAAACTGCTAAGGGAGCACATGTATTTACAGTTATAGAAATTGAACTTGAGCCACATGCCAATGTATATGTAATTACGAAAATGCCTGGTCCCGAAACAGCAGGATTGAAAACTCCTGATGCATTCACACCAGTCCCACTCCAAGTTCCTCCGGCAGTTGCAGCAGTTAACGTAACAGAAGGGGCCGTTGCACACATTGCACTTGGGACACAAACTGTTGCATCACAGCACGTTATTGCTAATGGGACACATGCAGAAGCTGCAAAAGATTGCACACCTCCAGAACGTGCTCCGGCACTACTGCTATTTCCTGTACCACCGCAAGCCACAACATCACCTGCCGCACTAACTCTAACATCGTAAACTACAAAGGTTGTTGGATAAAACGCTTGTTGTACTAAACTAGAATTAAATTTATATACTCCCGTTTTAGATCCAACATAAATGTTACCACAATTATCAATATCGATACCCGCATTTTCAGTTTCATTATCACTTAAAAAAGGAGTCGAAAGTACTCCGCCAGGAATAGTTACACTTCCAATTATAGAAAAATCTACTAATGATCTTTTTTGTAAAGCATTCCCTTTGTGGGTATAAACAAAATTAGCATCAGCTCTAATTACTTTAATCCCAGTATTATTTAATCTCCAATTTTCACTTTTATATCCCCAATTTACGCCATGATTTTTTCTAAAAAGAGAGGTTGATCCACCAGGGCAGAGGGCAAGATTATCATTTAAATAACCAATTGTATCTAGTGTTACAAAATAATATTTACCATTTGGTGCAGCACACATTGCGCGAACTTCTTGAATTTGAGGAGGTATACCAAACAATGCCCCTGCAGCAGTAACTTGAACAGATGATGTGATATTTCCAGAATTCATGTCTATTTCATAGATTTTTCCATGGATATCTAGATTACCACCTGTTCCACCAACAATCAATTTTGTTTGGTCGCAGTTAAATGCTATGTTCCAAAACTCTGTACTGAGCTGTCCACCTGAAGGGTTCAAGTTGTTCCAAACTAATCCACCAGCAGTGTTCACCTTAAGAATACGGTAATCTGTTCCTTCCGTCACATATGAATTACCTGCATCATCTGTCGCCATTGTACCAAGCCATTCTGTTGTATCGTATGGAGTATCATATGACCATTGAAGAACTCCAGTACTGTTGTATTTTTTTAATTGCAATGGATCAACTCCACCAATAATATATACATTTCCTGCAGCATCAGTATCTAATTCCCATACGCAATCCCAATCTAATGGAAAAACTGGTGTTTGAACCCATGGATCAATTACAATCGTTTTAGTCTTATCAAAGTCACTTACATCAAACGATATTTGATTGTTATTCAATCCATATTTTGATTCAATGGATAACGTATTATTCTCTTGATAGAAACTTAAAGGTGCATGATCTATAATGTCTCCGAAAAGCGTTGGGATTGCAATTTCTCCATTTCTTAACGTCACATCTCTATCGTAAATCATTTTGATTTGTTTTGGATCTGCTCCAGGATGAACAGTAAACGCATATTTCACACCTATAATTGGGTGAATTTCATACTTCAAATCAATATTTGGATAGATGTTTTTGTAAATGATATACTTATATCCTTTTACATAATTGATGTTCTCAGTTTCATTATTTTCATTCTGAAAGGTATAACTATGATAATCAGATGCAACTTCAAAAGCCTTCATTTCAAGAGAACTGTTTGGGTTCCCCCATGTCATATTAACTTGATCTTTTTTTATTAAGAATTTCCCAACTAAACGTTCCTTTTGTTTATGATCGTCAAACGACTTTGTCGGTTGATTCATAATTTGAGTGCGCTCTTCTTTCGTTTTTTTTATGACTTCATGAAAATTATAACACACCCCTTTTTCTCCAAAAAATATTTTTGTAGTTCCAAGATCGATTACGTAATGAATTTTACCAGTAGCAGCTGTTTCAGATTGGTCAAACTGACCCAAATTTTCAATGAAAGATTTACTCTTTGAATTCTCTGCTGACCAAGACGGTTTTTGAATATTTTGAGAATATAAGTGACCAACACCTATGAGCAGGAAGAATGAAAGTTGTAATAGTTTCATGTAATTGAATAATAAAATTGAACATACATTTATTCACAGTCCGAAGACTGTGAATAAAAAAGTAACAGTAAGTTAATTTGTTAGTACAAATTATTCGCAAAGTTATGGAACTATAAACTCATTTTTTGAGGGGGCAGCCCCTCAAAATCAATAAATTATTACAATTGGTTATAAATTAAACAAGAGAAATCCCTGTCATTTCCATTGGCGATGCAATGCCTAATCTATTTAGTATTGTTGGCGCAACATCAGCCAATATTCCATCTTTAATCGATAAATTCTTTTCATTACTCACTAAAACCACTGGAACAGGATTTAAGGAATGAGCAGTATTAGGAGTTCCATCTGCATTGATGACAAAATCTGCATTACCATGATCTGCAATTATTAAAAACTCATAATTCAATTCTAAACCTGCTGTTACGACATCTTTCAGACAATTATCAACCGTTTCAACAGCTTTGATTATAGCTTCGTAAACGCCAGTATGACCAACCATATCTGGATTAGCGAAATTAAGACAAAAGAAATTTGGATGCGCTGTTTTCATGCAATTCACAATAGTGTCACGCACTTCGAATGCACTCATTTCTGGCTGAAGATCATAGGTTGCAACTTTTGGGGAGTTAACCATTAATCGTGATTCAAGAGGAAAATTTTCTTCTCTTCCTCCGCTAAAAAAGAATGTCACATGAGGATATTTTTCTGTTTCTGCTATTCTAACCTGCGTTTTATCAACTTTAGAAAGCACCTCACCAAGTGTATTAAACAAATTATCTTTTTCGAAAACTATGTTTACATTTTCAAAAGTTGAATCGTAGTTTGTCATGGTTACGTAATGCACGTTTAATCGATGCATATTGTATTCATGAAAATCTTTTTGAGTCAATACTGTAGAAATTTCTCTTGGTCGATCAGTTCTAAAATTAAAACAGATAACTACATCTTCATTTTCAATTTTTGCAAGTGGTGATCCATTAGCAGTAATGACTATTGGGTCAATAAATTCGTCTGTAATCCCTTTTTCATAAGAAGATTTTATTCCTTCAGCAGCAGAATCAAAAGAAGCTCCAATTCCATTGACCATTAAATCGTAAGAATGTTTAATGCGTTCCCAACGATTATCGCGATCCATGGCATAATATCGTCCTATAACACTAGCTATTTTCCCAGTAGATTTCTTTAATTCAACTTCCAATTCTTGAATAAATTCTAACCCACTTTTTGGATCACAATCTCTTCCATCAGTAAAAGCATGAATAAAAACATCTTCTAAATCATTGTCTTTGGCCATTTTACACAATGCATAAATATGCTCTTGTGAACTATGAACGCCACCCTTCGAGACTAAACCCATCAAATGCAATTTCACATTTTTTTCTTTGGCGTTTTTCATGGCAGCTAATAGGACCGGATTTGTGAAAAAATCGCCCTCACGAATAGATTTATTGATCCGCGTTAATTCTTGATACACAATTCTACCAGCACCAATGTTCAAATGTCCAACTTCAGAATTCCCCATTTGACCATTAGGTAGCCCAACATCCTCTCCGCATGTTTTCAATTTGGCATTTGGACGATTCGCTAATAATTCATCCATAAAAGGAGTATTTGCATTGAAAACTGCATCCGATTTAGAATGGTCACCAATTCCCCAACCATCAAGAATTATTAGTCCGAAGTGATTTGTCATTTTATAAAGTTATTTCAAAATTTGCACCTGAAGGTGAATTTTCTTTATAAAGTATTTTCCCATTGTGAATTCTCACTAATTCAGCAACTATAAACAACCCTAATCCTGTGCCTTTTTGCATACGCGTTTCTTCATTTCCTATACGATAGAATTTTTTAAACATTTCAACACGCTCATTTTTTGGAATTCCTGAGCCTTCGTCTTTTACCCCAAAAACAACGTTTGAATTTTCATTTCTTAGATAAACCACAATTTTAGAATTTACTCCAGCATATTTAACTGCATTTTCAATCAAATTATTAATAATTGTTTCAAAGAAAAAGATGTCAATTTCAACATGGATTTCCTGTTGAATTTCTCTTTGAATGAGATCAATTTGATGTCTTTTATGAAACCTATCAATTAATTGATTCAACAATTCTGACAGGTCAATTTTTTCTTTATGTGGTTTTAGAGCATTATTTTCTAACCTAGAAGCATTCAAAATATTATCAATCATCATTTCAAGTCGAATGTTCTCTTGAATAGCTTTCTCCATGAGGTCATTTCGTTTGGCTTCATCAAGTTTCCTCTTTTGAATAGTTTGCAAATACAATTTATTTGCTGCTAAAGGTGTTTTTAATTCGTGGGTTACGGACAATAAGAAATTTGTTAACCGCTGAGACAGTTGTAATTCCTTTTTGATTGATGATCTGATTTTCCAAAGACCAAATAAGAGAATAATAAAAAATACAAGTCCCTCTCCAATGACCATTACGACTCGTTTAGTAACATCGTTGGGTTCTTTTTTGAGTCCTCCTGTCAGTTCAATTAAATGAAATCCCCACCATGCAAATTGCAAAACAACATAAATCCCGAGTAAATAGAAAAATATGGCTGTTTGTCTTTTCATTAAATGAATTGGTATATATTAATATGCACGTTCGTTTTTACCTTCCATCCAATTGATAAAAGCCTTATTGACAACTTTGTTTCCTCCAGGAGTTGGATAATTTCCAGTAAAATACCAATCTCCAAGATTATTTGGACATGATTTATGCAAATTTTCCACTGTTTGATAGATGATTTCAACCTTTGCCTTTAAATCCGCAGGAGTTAATAATTCCGCAATTTTAGCTGAGACTTCCTCATTTGTAAACGCAGTGTAAATCTCCTTCACATAATTTTTAATTTGCTCTTTTGGAAGCTCAACTTGTTCTTTACATTTCTTGTAAACGTTTTTGATAACATCGCTCATTCCTCGTTCTTCAAGTAAACTAATTGCAGCTTCGAATGCTATAAAATCACCCATTTTCGCCATGTCGATTCCATAACAATCAGGAAAGCGAATTTGTGGAGCAGAAGAAACAACCACAATCTTTTTAGGGTCTAAACGATCTAGAATTTTAAGAATACTTTGTTTCAGTGTTGTCCCTCGAACAATTGAATCATCGATAATAACCAAGTTATCTTTGTTTCGATTCACACTTCCATAAGTAATATCATAAACATGCGCTACGAGATCATTTCTAGAATCATCTTGTGTAATGAAAGTTCTAAGTTTTGCATCCTTGATTGCAATTTTTTCTATTCGTGCTCTTTGATAAATAATCTCTTGTAACTGTTCATCCGTGATTTCTTTCCCTAAATCTTTAATTGCTTTGAATTTTCTATCATTCAAATAATCTTCTAATCCTTTAATCATTCCATAGAAAGATACTTCGGCTGTATTTGGGATAAAAGAGAAAACTGAATTATCAAGATCATGATCTATCGCTTCCAAGATTTGAGGAACGACATAATTTCCTAATAGTTTTCTTTCGTTATAAATTTCAATATCATTTCCTCTTGAGAAATAAATTCGTTCAAATGAACACTTTAAAGCTTCTTTCGGCTCATTAATTAACGTTTCTTTTACGTCCCCGTTTTTTCGAACGATTAACGCATGCCCTGGAGTTAACTCTCTAATTTGCTCACTTTTCAGATTGAAGGCAGTTTGAATAACTGGTCGTTCTGAAGCAACAACACACACTTCATCGTCTTCATACCAATACGCCGGACGAATTCCTGAAGGATCTCTTAAAACAAATGCATCTCCATGACCAAAAAGTCCAGCCATCGCATAGCCACCATCCCAATCGCCAGAAGCTTTTTTTAAGATTTTTTCAATGTCAATCTTGTTGGCAATTTTAGCATATATTTCAGGTTTTGAATAACCTTGTGGCTTTAGTTGAGCATACAATTCTTCGTTTTCTACATCTAAAAAATGTCCGATTTTCTCAAGCACAGTAACAGTATCAGACTTTTCTTTTGGATGTTGACCTAAACCAACTAAAACGTCAAAAAGCTCATCAACATTCGTTAAATTAAAATTACCTGCAACAACCAAATTTCTTGTTATCCAGTTATTTTGTCTTAAAAACGGATGACAACTTTCGATTGAATTTCTTCCAAAAGTTCCATATCTCAAGTGTCCCAAGAATAATTCACCTGTAAAACCAGCATTTTTTTTCAGATACTCAACATTCTTTAAAAGGGCAGGGTCTTCTTTTTCAATTTCTCTAAATCGGTCATTGATATGGTCAAAAATATCTTGAAGCGGTTTACTATCGATAGATCTATATCTTGAAATATATCGATCACCTGGATCCATATCCAATTTAATATTTGCAACACCTGCTCCGTCTTGACCTCTATTGTGTTGCTTTTCCATCAGTAAATGCAACTTGTTTAACCCATAAAAAGCAGTTCCGTATTTGTCTAAATAATACTGTAGTGGCTTCTTTAATCTTAGAAGTGCAATGCCGCACTCATGTTGTATTGGATCGCTCATTTAACTATTTGCTGAATTGAAGTGCAAAATTACGGTTTTTAATTAACCGATTTATCGAAAAAATTTATTCTTATTCACCAAAAAAAGCAACTTATATTAAAATTTTGAGTTTTATAGCTAATGATTAATTAAAATGACTGATTTATAGCTTTTACCGTTTTAAAAAGAATTAGATTTATTGTACATTCGAAGACTCAACGTGAAATTCTTTCTAACCATATTATCCCTTTTGACTTTTGCATCTGCGATTTATTCCCAGAATGTATGGTTGAACCCGAATAATGGTCAGTGGGACAAAGAAATTGAATATTCCGTTGATCTTTCAAATGGACATTTATATGTGGACCAAAAAGGCTTTACGTATGATTTGAACAATGCAATGGCTCATCATCATGAATTGGAAGAAAATCATGCTTCAGAATCAGATAAAATCGAATGTCAAGTAATCAAAGCTCATTTTGAAAATTCTACGTGGAAAGGAATTAAAAAGGAAGAAAATCTGAGTTCTTTCTATAGAAATTATTTCATAGGAAATGATAAATCTCGGTGGAAATCTAAAGTTTATAGTGTCGAACAAGCTACAATGATTGATTTTTATGACGGAATTGACTTGGTGTTAAATGGCGCCTCAGAAAAATTAAAATATTCGTTCATTGTAAAACCTGGAATTGATATTTCAATCATTGATTACTCAATAAAAGGGAGCGATAAAGTTTCACTTATAGACGGAGCTCTTCACATACAAACTCGTTTTGGTGAAATTATAGAAGAAAAACCAACAGCTTGGAATGAAAAAGATGGCAAAAAAACACGCGTTGAAGTCGAATTCATATTAGTTAATGATCATGTAAAATTTCACTTCCCAAAAGGATATGACGAAACTCAAACATTGGTAATTGACCCATATCTTGTTTTTTCAACTTTTTCGGGTTCAACAGCAGATAACTGGGGCATGACAGCCACACCAGATACTCAAGGGAATTTATATGCCGGTGGAATCGTTATACAAGCAGGTGGCAATTATCCAACTACTCCAGGAGCTTTTGACCTAACTTTTAATGGTGGTTTTGTTGGTCTTCAAGTTGGTGGTTTTGATAGTGCACTTTCGAAATTTAATCCAACCGGAACTTCACTCATTTTCTCAACCTATTTTGGTGGTTCACAAAACGAAGCACCTCATAGTTTGGTAACAGATGAAAATGATAATTTATTTGTTTTAGGTGTCACAAGCTCCCCAAATTTTCCTGTTATTGCGGGTTGTTATGATGTTAGTCATAATGGAGGCCCAACTGTAGAAGTAAATGAATTGGGCTACAATGGTGCTGATATATATGTTGCTCATTTTAATGCTTCAGGATCTTCACTTGTTGGTTCTACTTTTGTTGGTGGATCAGGAAATGATGGTATCAATACTGGAGCTTTAAATTACAATTACGGTGACCCTTTTAGAGGTGAAATAATTGTTGAAAATGGTTTTGTTTACGTCTCTAGTTCAACCCAATCTTCTGATTTCCCAACATTTGGAGCTTCTCAAGGCTCATTGAATGGAGCTCAAGATGCAGTAATTTTCAAGATCAACAGTGCTTTAACAACAATGTCGTGGTCAACATATTTTGGTGGTTCGGGTCTGGAATCTGGAAATTCCATACAGTTAGCATCCAATGGAAATGTTTATGTTGCTGGTGGAACTAACTCAAACAGTTTGCCAATCATTTCTGGAAATGATTTAACCTTTAATGGTGGAGTAGCAGATGGATACATTGTAAAGCTACAAGGTGGAACTTCTGTGATTATGGCAGGAACCTTCATGGGACTAAGTGAATATGATCAAGCTTATTTCGTTCAGTTAGATAATTTGAATGAAGTTTATGTTTATGGACAATCTGAAAGTGCTTGGCCAATAAGTGCCGGTGTTTACGGTAATCCAAACTCAGGACAATTTATCCGCAAATATTCCAACAATTTAAATACAATTGTTTGGACGACAATGATTGGCGCAGGTACAGGACATGCGGAAATTTCACCAACAGCATTTTTGGTTTCAGATTGTTTTGATATTTATATTTCTGGTTGGGGAGGATATATAAACTATTCTTATAGTACTCAAGCCACATTCAGCACTTCTAATGGCTTTCCTGTAACAGGAGATGCATATCAAAATGTTACAACTGGTTCAAATTTCTATATTGCTGTTTTAGATCAGGATGCTGCATTTTTGAAATATGCAACATATATGGGAGGCACAAGTAGTTCGTATAATCATGTTGATGGAGGAACCTCTCGCTTTGATAAAACAGGAAGAATTTATCATGCAGTTTGTGGTGCTTGTGGAGGTCAAGATTATGGGTTTACAAGCACTCCTGGAGTTTGGTCACCAACCAACCAAAGTTCAAATTGTAACTTAGCAGCATTCAAATTTGAGTTAAGTACGATAGATGCCGTTGTTGCTGCGCCTGATCCACTTATCTGTTTACCTGATCCTGTCATTTTTAACAATAACAGTGCGAATGGGAATGCCTTTTATTGGGATTTTGGTGACGGTTCAACATCTACATTAGTTAACCCTTCTCATTTATATCCAGGAGCTGGTAATTATACTGTTACGCTTGTTGTAACGGATACAAATGGTTGTTTTTCCCCAGATTCTATTGAGTTTTTGATAAATATTGGAGATTTTGAAGGAGGAGTCATTAATCCTAATGGAGCAATTTGTCCTGGAATTCCTTTTCAACTTGAAGCTTATGGTGGAGCAACTTACGAATGGACACCAGCCAATGTTTTAGACGATCCAACAAGCGCTACACCTATAGCAACAGTGAATGTGACAACAGTTTTTACTGTCATTGTTTCAGATAGTTGCGGGGCTGATACGCTTCAACTAACATTGCCTGTTTTTCCAACTAACCCCTCAATTTCAACTGATACTTCCGTATGCATTGGAAATAGTTTACCACTTTTTGCAGGTGGTGGCGGAACTTACCTTTGGTCTCCAGCAACAACTTTAGACGATCCAACAAGTGCAAATCCTATCGCTACTCCATTGATTAATACAACATATTCTGTTGTTATAACTTCACCCGATGGCTGCATCAATAATGAATCGGTGTTAGTTAGTGTTTTTTATACACCACCAATCCCAGTTATACCTGATTCAGTTCAGATGTGTGTCGGTAGTTCTATTGGAATAACCGTTTCTGGAGGTGACTCATATAGCTGGTCACCGAATTACCAAATAAATCAATTAACAGGTCCGAGTGTAATTGTTTCTCCAGCAGATGATTTCACATACTACTGCAACTTTATTAATGCTTGTGGATTTGTTTTAGACAGTGTTTTGGTAAAGGTAGTCGAAGCGACCATCTTTGCTGGGAATGATACAATTATTTGTCCTGGAGAATCTGCAATCTTATGGGCAAGCGGAGGAATTAGTTATTCATGGTCACCATCGTCTAGTTTAAATAATTCAACTATTTCTCAAGTAATTGCAACGCCTACATCATCAACATTATACACTGTTATTGGTATTGATCTAACAGGTTGTACAGATACAGCTTTTGTTCAAGTTGATTTATATCCTCAACCATTTATCCAAACATCACCAGACGTTTATGCATTTTATGGAGATGTCATACAACTTTCTGCTACAAGTACAACAAATGGGCCTTATATTTGGTCTCCAGCTGAATTTTTAAGTTGTGTTTCCTGTCCTAGTCCTGCAGCAAATCCAAATCAAAATACTACCTATATTGTAACGTATACAGATGAAAATGGTTGTTCAGCATCGGATAATGTACATATTTACTACGATCCAATTGTTTATGTTCCAAATACATTTACGCCAAATGGTGATGAAACGAATCAAGGTTTTCACATAGTTGCACACAACATTAAATCCTTCGAATTATTGATTTTCGATCGTTGGGGTGAATTAATTTTTACAATGACCGACTTAAATGATTATTGGGACGGAACATACAAAGATTATAATTGCCAAGACGGAACCTACGTTTGGAAGTTGGTGTATTATGATTTCTTAGATAAGGAATACAATTTAACGGGACACGTCAATTTGTTAAGGTAACCGAATTCGTAATTCGTAATTCGTAATTCGTAATTCTATTTATACAAATCGTTCGTCTACTTCCATTTCATGTCCACATTCACTGCAAGTTCTTAAGTCTTGTGAAGAATAGAATTCTTTGAAACGAGAAAGAAAATCATGTTCAATATTGACTAAAGGAAAACGGAATTCATGCAATTTGTTATTACATTCCTCACAAAACCACATTAAACCATCAACTAGGTCAGTTCCTTTGCGCACTTTCTCGATTACAAGTCCAACAGTATTTGCTCCTCGAATTGGAGAATGGGGTATGTTTCCCGGCAATAAGAAAATATCACCTTCTTTTATTGTAATATCCTTCGCTTTACCATCCAATTGAACACGAACTGTTACATCACCTTCAATTTGATAGAAAAGCTCTTCACTCTCGTTAAAATGATAATCTTTGCGGGCATTTGGTCCACCTACAATCATCACGATAAAATCTCCTGCTTGAACATAAAGATTTTTATTTCCGATAGGCGGTTTTAATAAATCCCGGTTATCATTTATCCACTGTTGTAAATTGAAAGGAGCTAACATAATGCGTATATTTTTGATAAAGATAAAAAGTCTTTCAGATTTTATCTTCTTAAATGTGTTAGAAAATTCACTTTATTGAAAATAAAAAAGGGAAGCCTTTCGACTTCCCTTTCAAATGTATTGTTAATTTTTATTGAAGAACTACTCGGAATACTTTCATTGCGTTGTCATTGTAAACGCGAATCATGTACATTCCTGTAACTTTTCCATTCAAATTAATTTCAGTTGTTGTTGAACCATTAATTGCAGCCATTTTAGTTGCAATAACTCGTCCATCAACATCTGTTATTTCATAATTAAATACTTCAGAAGAACCTGAATTAGAAACGTATACCAAACCATTTGTTGGATTAGGAGATAAAGACATCTCACCAAAGTACATTTCTTGAATATCCAAGTAATCACAAGCTGGATTAACTGTTACTAGCACATTTGATGTGTCATTAGGACAAACTCCGTTTCCAGCAATATAATCATAATTAAACATACCTGGGATGCTACTTGCAGTAACCAAACCTGAAACTGGATTGTTTGAAGGGTCATACCATTGACCACTTAAATCTATTATTCCAGATAAAGCTGTAAATAAATCTGTTGGCTCATTTTTACAAACAGTTAAAGCTCCATCAATACCAGCTTGTGATGGTGGGTAAATTTCAACTTGTGAAATAATTGTATCATAAGCACAACCATCGGTCATTCTGTATTCGAAATCGAATATTTGGTAAGCCAATCCAGAAGAAACAAATGAACTGTCAAATACTTGCGTGTTCGCAGAAGGCAAAATTGCACTCCAAACACCATTTGCATCATAACCAGTAATTGTAGTAAACAAGTTAGTTGTATCACCAGTACAAACATCAGCCATAGAAGCAACAGATCCAGCTTGTAATACAATAGGAGTCATTTTGATAGAGTACTGACCGAAATTTGGTAACCCTCCAAAACCATTACTCCATGCATCGTGCAATACATAATATGTATTACCTGGTGTTAATCCACAAATTGTGAAGTTAGGAGCAACTTTAGTCGTAATTCCAGCATCAGTTTGATCCGAAGCAGCAACTAAACTAAATGTAGTGAAATCTGAACAGCTTGTTAACTCATAGATTGCAATCTGACTTGCAAAGAATGCTTCATCTTCACCACTAAAACGGATGCTTCCTGAAGCTGGCGCTACGAAAGTATACCAGTTTGAACCTTCAACAATAGGAACTCCCCAAGTCATCATAGGTAATTCAGTAGGGTTATAACCAGCAGGATTAGAACCTGTAATTAATGCACTTTCACCCGGTTGAGCAGTAGCACCTGTATTGTTAAATACATAAACAGTACCATCAACTTGTAACATTTCTGCTCCACATACTGAATCGTTCGTTAAAGGCATTACGAAAGTAAATGGTCCCATATAGTTTGAAGTATCAGTTCCACAAACAGCTTGAACATATACCTCATAAACTCCACCTGCTAAAAATGCAGCATTTGCCGTTGTATCAGTAAAGTCGTTATCAGCATTTACTACTGTACCAGTCCATAAATCAAAACCAGTTGTTCCATATTGCAAGTTGAATCCTGTTGAAGGATAAGCAGGCGATGTTTCAACCCAACTCCAAGAAGTGAACAATGAATCTAAAGCAGTTGCAGTATTGATTCCCGTTGGATTTGAACACAAAGGTAACGTTTCAACAGTAACCAATAAACCACCTGAAGTTAAGTTGTCTAAAGTACATTCAGAATAAATGTAGAAATCATATGTTGTCAATTGATTCAACCCTAAGATATCTGCAAACGGTAAACTTGTAGTAATTGTCGTTCCGCTCGTTGCAGGATTAAATCCTGTTGGGCCATAAATTACAGTCCAATCTGTTTCTCCATACAAACCTGCCGACCATGTTAAAATAACTTCATTGGTAAATACTTGAGAAACTATATTTACAGGATTTGGGCATAACGCATTGTAGAAGTGAACACATGAATTGTTTGTTAAATAAGTTGCATTATTGGTACTTACTGTTGTATTACCTGCAATTACGTTACAAGCAATTTCTGCATCTGCACCATAGTCATAAGCAACGTTACCCATGATTACATCATCATAAACATAATAAATCTCTCCTGACGCTTCATCAACGATAATTTCAAAAGAAGCATCACCTGTTGTTGATGGCCAATGAGGTAAAGCATCCCACATAATAACAAATTGTCTATTAGGAGCAACACCCATATTTTGGTAATAAACACCTCCAATTGGAGTATTTAAATCTTGACTAAAAATGGAGAAACCATTAGCTACAGCATTATAGTAAATTCCTGCTGTCAATGTATTAAAAGCAACACCACCATTGTTTCCAATCGTTATTGTGTTAACAGTTGTACCATTAACTAACCAAGGCCAAGGTAAAGTTACACCAGTACTTGAATCATCCGTCAAATTACAATCTGTTCCTGTTCCAGAAATATCCATAAATCCAGGTCCACAAGCATTATCAAACGTAAAGAATCCTGTGTTTGTGCAGAAGTTAATCATACTTGTAGCAGAAGTAACTCCACATACAGCACTTACATAAACATCATAACATGTTTCAGCAGTTAAACCTGATAAAGAAAGATTTGTTGCATTTTCAACAGAAGAAGTTCCAGTTCCAGGTGTAAATCCTGTTGGACCATATTCTACATTCCATTGTGTTTCATTTCCTGAAGCTGTCCAAGAAAGATCAGCTGTAAAATAAAGAACATTTGAAGCAGCAAGAGCAGTAGGAGCCCCTGGCTGAGTAACAACAATTGAAATTGTAGAACCCATTAACCCCGTATTATCCATTATAACAACCGAATATGTTCCAGCAGTTAAGTTTGTTGGAATAGCACCATAAGCACCACCATTAACCGAATAAGTGAAAGGTAAAGCACCACATTCTACAGTTCCTAAAGTAAATGAACCATTGTTCCCACCATTACAAGTTGCGTTTACAGGTGAAAGTACTGCATTAACATTAGCAACATAAACTGTAACTAATGAATTTGAAGCGCTTTGACATCCATTAAGGGTTGTACCAACATAAAATTCATATGTTCCAAATGAGGCTGTAGGCATAACGCTTGAACCAACAGCTTCTAAAGGAGACCCTGTACCCAAAACGTTTCCACCACTTGCAGCATTATACCAAGCAAGGTTATAAACTGGAGCAGGTGAATTTAATGTTACAGTAGCATTTATTACGATTTGATCTGAGTAAGTATCACCATTATGAGCAATAACTGTTACTGATGTTAATGGTAAATATGTTGTAAGATCAAAATTAGTTAAGTCACATTGAGCGAAAGCAACAGTAGTGCCATTTACAACTATGTCATAATTGAACCAGCCATATATACAATAACCAGGAGTACCGTAATATGTTATTTCAGCAGCTAAAAATGCACTTGAAACAGATCCTGCAGCACAACTAAAATTTGTAATAGTTGCTGTTGGGTTTGAAATATCCAATCCAGAAGCACTTGCCGTTGTTGTACATGAGGAAGCACTTGAAGGAGGAGTAGTCGCTGTAATTGGGACACTTACAACACCTGAACATTGATTATAAACTGATTGAGTAACAATCGGAGCTGGAGGGATAATGGAGCTTACTGAAACAGCTGTTCCAACAGTATTAGACCAACATTGAGTAGCTGTTTCATAAGCAGCTAAATAATATGTGCCAGATGCAGTGTACGCGTATGGTGTTGTTGCTGGTAATAAAGTTGAACTACCACCAGAAACTGTCCCTTGCCAATAATAGCTATATCCAGGAGGTGCCGCAGCAGCTGTCAAAGTTGAACCAGCAGGAGCACATGATGGATTTACCGCTGCAACCGCAGATGGCGGAGCAGATGCAGTTAAGAAATTAGTTACTACTACAGAAGAAGCAGTAGACCATAGTGAAGACGAAGTAGAGTATGCATTAACATAATATGTCCCATTAGCAAAAATTGGTAAAGGACCTGTAACAGCATTTAATTGACTCGTCCCAGTAGAAGTCGTTTGCCAGTACCACGTTTCATTTGCCGGAGCAGATCCCGCAACTGTTAAAGTTGAGCCGAGAGCACAAGTTGGAGTTCCTGCAGCTTGAATTGGTGCAGCTGGAGCATTTGGAGGAGGAATCGTTTGTTTCATTCTAATATTTGAACAAACAGTATTAGCCGCACAAGAATATTGACTTAGATGAATTTGAACAACACCAGTATAAGTAGCCGTCCAAGAAACATACGATTGCACACCACAATAATCATCGCTATAAGCAATATAACCACCAACATTATCACGAAGCGTTAATTGTGAGTCATATGTAATTGTAGAACCATTTGCCGAACACGTTGAAAATTCAACAAGAGCACCGGATACAACATTTACTAATGCATATTCACCAGCATAATTACAACTATTTACATCCGACCAAACAGAGGTAGGATTAACAGCTGAGGACGGATACAAACTTGTTGATGTGCATTGAGCATAAGCGCTATTTACCGAAAACATTGCAAAAAGCAACAAGGCAAATAAAGCACTACATTCTTTGATTAAATTTTTAGGTATTTTTTTTTTCATAGCATACTATTGTTAAGTTAATTAGGTAACGAATGTAGTTAATTCATATCCAACAAAACAAGTTTATTTTAAAAAATCATTAACAAATTAAATTGAATGATAATTTAACTAGTATTACTCGAATATTTACGTGGTTCTATCGAATATTTTTAAATTAAAATAAATAAATTTTTTAAATATGAATTTAAGTTTAATAAATAAAACGGCCCTTGTTTGTGGAAGTACCCAAAGAATAGGAAAAGCAAAAGGTTTAGAACTAGCTTCTTTGTGAGCCAATATTGTTCTTTTAGCTCGAAATGAAGATAAATTAACTGAATTAGATTCATCTCAAGGTCAAAAGCATGGATTTTTAGTTGCTGATTTTTCATAAATAGCTAGTTTAGGTTAGGTTATTAAGCTAAAACTTTAAATTGTGGTAACATAATGAAAAACTAAAACTTACCTTTTTGTTCTATAAAAAAGATATATAGAATATTAATACTTTATCTGTTTCCAAATAAATCTTCACAAAATCGGAATAAACAAAAATGGAATAAATTACTGAAAATAAAAAAGGGAAGTCTTTCGACTTCCCTTTTTTATTAAGGTTTAATTCTTATTGAAGAATTACACGGAACACTTTCATTGCGTTGTCATTATAAACGCGAATCATATACATTCCTGAAACTTTTCCAGTCAAATTAACTTCAGTTGTTGTTGTTCCATTAATCGCAGCAGCTTTTGTTGCAATAACACGTCCATCAACATCTGTAACTTCATAATTGAATATTTCTGTTGAACCTGAATTCGAAATGTAAACCAACCCATTCGTTGGATTTGGTAACAATGACATTGCTGCAAAGTACATTTCTTCAATATTCAAGTAATCACAAGCTCCATTTACAGTTAATAAAACATTCGCTGTGTCATTTGGACAAACTCCATTTCCTGTGATGTAATCGTAATTAAACATACCAGGAATGTTGCTTGAAATGATTTCAGAATTGGATAAAAGGTTATTACTTGGATCATACCAAGAACCACCAAAATCAACATTACCAGTTAAACCAGCTAATAAATCGATTGGTGCATTTCTACAAACTGTGATTGATCCATCATCTCCAGCAGATGAAGGTTGGTAAATCTCTACTTGGCTAACAATCGAATCATAAGCACAACCATCAGTCATTCTGTATTCAAAGTTGAACACTTGGAAAGCCAATCCAGCTGATGCAAATAAACTATCAGTAATTCCTGTTTCTGCAGATGCTAATTCCGCTGTCCATAATCCTCCTTGATCATTTCCAGTAATTCCATTAAATAAGTTAACTGTATCTCCAGCACAAACATTAATGATATTAGCAAATGAACCAGCTTCCAAGTTGATTGGTGTAACTGAAATTGAATAGTTACCAACTGTTGCTGTACTACCGTCATTTATTAAATAGTAGTAATCACCCGGTATCAACCCACAAACTGTATAGTTTGGAGCAACACTTGTTCCGCCAATTGCATTATCATTTGCCGCCATCAACGTGAAATTAGCATAATCACTACAACCTGTTGAAGCATAAACTGCCGATTGACCAGCGTAGTTAATTGCTGTGTTATTTACACGAACATTTCCAGATGCTGGAGCAATAAATCTGAACCATGTTGTATTGTTCAATGTTGAATTAATCCAACCTGTTGTTGTTTGAGCTCCAGTTGCTGGCGGCGCAATGATTGTTTCTCCTATTGTTACTGTTGCTCCTGTATTATTAAATGTATAAACAGTTCCATCTGCCATAATAACTTCTGCTCCACAAACTGTATCATTTGTTAGAGGCATTGTAATAGAAAATGGTCCAACATACAAAGAAGTATCTACTCCACAAACAGCTTGTAAATAAACTTGGTAAACTCCACCTGCTAAAAACGAACTATTTGCAATCGTATCTGTAAAGTTATTATCTGCATTGATAACAGTTCCTGCTGCTGAATAAGGACTAAATCCACTCATACCATATTGAATATTAAATCCAGTTGATGGATATGCTGGTGAACTTTCAGCCCATGTCCATGCAGTGAAAATTGAATCAACAGCATTAGTATTTAAAATTGCACTTGGATTTGAACAAAATGGTGTTGTCATAAATGTTGCAAACAAACCATTACTTTGAAGTGAAGCATTACAATCTGCATAAATATAAACATCATATTGTGTCAATTGAGTTAAACCTGGAAGAACTGCTCCTGCCATGGTAGTTGTGATTGTTGTTCCGCTTGTTAGTGGATCAAATCCTGCTGGTCCATAAATTACTGTCCATGCAGTTTCGGCAGCTAAACCTGCTGACCAAGTAAATCCAACCTCATCTTGAAATAGATATGTAATTGTAAATGCTGTCGGCTTTGGACAATCTGTGTAGTATAAGTGTGCACAAGAATTATTTGTCAAATAAGATGCATTGTTATAAGAAATAAGAATGTCTTGATTTGTTCCAGCTGCACCTATTGTAGTACTAAGACCATTATTGTACAAAGGATTCCCACAATCTACGTCATCATAAACATAGAATATCTCCATTGTCGCTTCGTCAATAATAAGCTCAACGTTTACATTATTATTACTATTCAGAACACTATTATCCTTTTGCCATTGAACAATAAATTGTCGATTTGGCGCTGTTCCTATTGTTTCTGACCAAACACCAGTTCCAGATGTTTGAAGAGCATCCCAAAAAGGATACAAACCAACAGCAGTCGTTGCATTGATTGTTGCATTGAAACTTGATATTGTTCCGGTTGTTGTACCTAAACGAATAGCACCAGAATTACCTAGTGTTGCTTGCGTGTACAATACACCTTGGTAAAGTAATGGGAAAGGTAATACTAAAGGTACAATTGAACCTATTGTCATTGTGTACGACAAACCTGTTGTACTGATATCAATAAAATCAGAAACTGGACAAGCATTATCTGCTTCCATATATTGATCTTGATTGTATGTATTCCAAGAAATTGATCCAGCCCAATAAGATGAATCACCAGGTGTGCAAATTCCACGAACGTATGCCTGGTAAAATGAGTTATTGATAAGTGGCGTAATTGTGTAAGGATTCAAAGAAGTTGTTACTAATGTTCCAGTACCTAACGCAAAACCAACTGGTCCATATTCAATTTGCCATTCAGTTTCTGTTCCACCTGCTGTCCATTGTATTGTTGCAGATGTTAAATCAGCCGTAACCAATGCCAATGAAGTCGGTTGAGGACATGTTGGAACTGGTGCAATATTCACTAAATAGTCTTCAGTTTCACCCCAAGTGTAAGTTCCACAAGGATTAACTGATGCTGCAGAGGAAGTTTCAACATTTACAACACGCATTTTTGTTATACCAACAGTTGCAGTAGCTGGTACAGTAAATGATCCTGTTTCAGTATGTGGTCCATTTGTAAATGTTGGAGACACATAAACATTTTCTCCTGGATCAGTAAACGTTCCATTTTGATTATAATCAATAAAAATTTTCGTCATATTATTAAAATTCCCACCACATGTTCCAATACCAACTGATAAATTATAAGAAGCACTTGCTGCCATAATAGGCGCAGGAACAAGAGTAGTATAATCAGAATATTGACTTTGAATAGAACCTGGTCCTCCGGTAGATGTACACGTTGAACTATTATTCAAAGTACTTACAGTAACATTTAATATTTCCTCATCAGCGGTACTTGTTGCATTACTTGTACAATAACAATTTGTAAAGGTGTTTAATGTTACTAAAACTGGTGTTGACGTAACTGCAGCACCTGCACCACAGGTTACGATACATTGATAATAGGTAACTACTGTTTGATTTCCAGTATAGGATGAATTCGTTGCAGTTGGAATATTTGCGTAAACAACCCCATCTAGCGAAGATTGCCATTGATAGGTTAATCCAGATCCTATAGAAGCGCCAGATAAAGTCAAAGAGAAATTTTGACTTGGGCAAGCAATTGCTGGCGATGAAACCGTAGCGCCAGCAGCAGCCGGGTTAATACACGGAGAACCTGGGCTTATATAAGTAATTGTTGATGTTAAACAACTTGACGCTTGGCCACATGCTGCATTTGTTGTCCAATGGGCATAGTATGTTCCTGCCACTGTAGAATTCCAATTCAATGGACTACTACCGAATGCGATTACCGGTCCAGCTGGCGTACCTTGGTGAATTGTAACATAACCACCTGTAATTGCGCATTGATAAATTGTTGCCGCAGCCACTCCATTTATTGTTGAATATTCTGAAAGAAATGAACAAGTCGAAATCGTCACTGATCCTGCAGCCGGCGCAGTCGCCGTTCCAAACGCAGCTGTATTCGTGCATTGAGCATTTGCAACAATAGAAGTCATGGCAAATGCTATAAGTATTAATATTATTTTTTTCATAATTGTATTTATTTAAAAATAACCAAGAGTATTGAATACTCTTGGTTGATTATTATTATTGAAGAATAACTCTGAATACTTTCATTGCGTTGTCATTGTAAACGCGAATCATGTATATTCCTGAAACTTTTCCTGTCAAATTTACTTCAGTTGTTGCTGTTCCATTAATTGCAGCTGCTTTAGTTGCAATTACACGTCCATCAACATCTGTTACTTCGTAATTGAATACTTCAGAAGATCCTGAATTAGAAATGTAAACCAATCCATTTGTTGGATTTGGAGACAATGACATTGAGCCAAAATACATCTCTTGAATATCCAAGTAATCACAAGCACCGTTGACTGTCAACAAAACATTCGCTGTGTCATTTGGACAAACTCCATTTCCTGTGATGTAATCGTAATTAAACATACCAGGAATGTTACTTGAAACAATCCAAGAAGAACCTAATAAATTGTTACTTGGGTCATACCAATTACCTTGTGTGTCGACATTTCCACTTAAACCAGACAACAAATCAACTGGTTCATTTCTACAAACTGTGATTGCTCCATCATTTCCAGCTGATGAAGGTTGGTAAATCTCTACTTGTGATACAATTGTATCATAAGCACAACCATCAGTCATTCTGTATTCGAAGTTGAACACTTGGAAAGCCAATCCTGCAGATGCAAACAAACTATCCGTGATTCCAGTTTCTGCAGATGCTAATTCTGCTGTCCATAATCCTCCTTGATCATTTCCAGTAATTCCATTAAATAAGTTAACTGTATCTCCAGCACAAACATTAATGATATTAGCAAATGAACCAGCTTCCAAGTTGATTGGTGTAACTGAAATTGAGTAATTACCAGCGGTTGCTGTACTACCGTCATTTAATAAATAGTAATAATCCCCAGGTATCAACCCACATATTGTATAGTTTGGAGCAACACTTGTGCTTCCTATTGCATTATCATTTGCTGCTATCAAAGTGAAGTTAGCATAATCACTACATCCTGTTGAGGAATAAACTGCGGATTGACCAGCGTAATTGATTGCTGTATTATTTACTCGAACATTTCCTGAAGCTGGTGCAATGAATTTGAACCATGTTGTATTGTTCAATGTTGAATTAATCCAACCTGTAGTTGTTTGAGCTCCAGTTGCTGGTGGTGCAATAATTGTTTCTCCTATTGATACTGTTGCTCCTGTATTATTAAATGTATAAACAGTTCCATCTGCCATGATAACTTCTGCTCCACAAACTGTATCGTTCGTTATTGGCATTGTGATTGAAAATGGTCCAACATACAAAGAAGTATCTACTCCACAAACAGCTTGTAAATAAACTTGGTAAACTCCACCTGCTAAAAATGCTGTGTTTGCTATAGTGTCTGTATAATTATTATCCGCATTAATTACAGTTCCTGCTGATGAATACATCGCAAATCCTGCAGCTCCATATTGGATGTTAAAAGCTGTTGAAGGATATGTTGGTGAACTTTCAACCCAAGTCCAAGCTGTAAAAATTGAATCTACATCACTTGTATTCAGAATTGCACTTGGATTTGAACAGAACGGTGTTGTCATAAATGTTGCAAACAAACCATTACTTTGAAGTGAAGCATTACAATCTGCATAAATATAAACATCGTATTGTGTCAATTGAGTTAAACCTGGAAGAACTGCTCCTGTCATGGTAGTTGTGATTGTTGTTCCACTTGTTAGTGGATCAAATCCTGCTGGTCCATAAATCACTGTCCATGCAGTTTCGGCAGCTAAACCTGCTGACCATGTAAATCCAATCTCCTCTTGTAAAAGGTAAGTAATTGTAAATGCCGTAGGTTTTGGACAATCTGTGTAGTAAAAATGAGCACAAGAATTGTTAGCTAAATAAGTACTGTTATTCATTGAAACATTGATGTTTTGATTTGATCCACGAACACCAATTTCAGCATCACCACCGTTATCATAAGTTGCTGTACCAGGGCTATGAATTACGTCCTCATACACGAAATAAATTTCTTGAGTTGCCTCATCCAATATAACTTCGAAAGTAGTTCCATCTGTCAATAAAGAAGAAAAATAATGAGCAAGATCAGACCACATAACAATAAATTGACGATTAGGGGCTGTTCCAATTGTTTTATGAAAAACGTTTCCTAAAGGTGCATAAGGTGTATTCATATCTTGAACATAAGGATATAAACCATTTCCTCCAACCATTGTATAATCAACATTTGCAGTCAAAGTTCCAAGCACAATTCCTCCATTATTTCCAACAGTAATTTGATTTATCAATGTACCTTGATATAAAAACGAAAAAGGTAAAGTGACACCTGCTTCAGAATCATCTGTGGTGTTAAGTGCAGTACCTGTTGCAGAGATATCAATAAAATTTGAAGCTGGACAAGCATTGTCAGCTTCCATATATTGATCTTGATTATACGTATTCCAAGAAATAACTCCAGCCCAATAAGATGAATCACCAGGTGTACAAATACCACGAACGTAAGCTTGATAAAATGAATTTTGATTTAAACCTATAATTGTGAAAGGATTTGAAGAGGCAGATACAAGCGTACCAGTGCCAATTGCAAAGCCAGCTGGTCCATATTCAATTTGCCATTGCGTTTCAGAACCACCAGCAGTCCATTGCAATGTTGCTGTTGTTAGATCTGCACTTGACAATGATAAAGCAGTCGGTTGAGGACATGTTGGAACTGGTGCAATATTCACCAAATAATCTTCCGTTTCTCCCCATGTATATGTACCACAAGAATTTATAGTTGACATTGTTGCAGTCTCAACATTCACAATACGCATTTTTGTTAAACCAACTGTTGCTGTCATTGGAATTACAAAAGAACCCGTTTCTGTATGCGGACCTGCAGTACCTGCAGCTGAAGTATAGACAGTTTCTCCTGGATCCGTAAAAAGTCCATTTTGATTATAATCAATAAATATTTTAACTCCATTTGTAAAGTTTCCTCCACATGTTCCAATTTGAACAGAAAAAGAATAACCTGCACTTGCTGCCAATATTGGAGCCGGAACTAATGTAGTGTAGTCAGAATATTGACTTTGAATAGAACCTGGCCCACCTGTTGTGCCACATGTAGAAGCATTATTTAAAGTACCAACTGATACATTCAATATTTCCTCATCTGCAGTATTTGTCGCATTACTTGTGCAATAACAATTTAAAAATGAATTGGTAGTCACAAAAACAGGGGTAGAAATATCTTGTAATCCACTGCCTGTGCAAATAATTACACATTGATAATACGTATCAGTCATTTGTGAGGTAGAATAACCAGGATTTGTTGCTAATGGGATATTAGTATAACTAACCCCGTCAGCAGAAGATTGCCATTGGTATGTTAATCCAGAAGCTGCTGTAGCTCCAGTTAATCCTAAACTAAAATTTATTGAAGGGCAAATTGATGCTGAAGAACTAGAAGTAATTCCAGCCTCAGGTGCTCCTGTACAACCAGCACCTGCAGTATATGTCAATTGCATTTGTGGTCTTTGTGCTTGCAAAGCCATTGTAATTGCTGATGATGAATTTGAACCACCAAATACTTGGCTGGCCACAGCATCTTGTTTCCAAGTAAATCCTCCATCTGTTGGACTACCAGCAAACAAACTACAATTCCATTCTGAGCCAATTTCAAGATTTCCTCCTAAATAAACAAATGGTGTTGTTAACGTCAAAGTAACATATCCCGTTGTTGTTGGAATAACTTGTGCAAGATTCTGATAAACAAGCAAAGCTCCAGAGGACTGTGTTGCAAAACTTGAACTACTCCATGTAGGCGAAGGCGCTGTTCCTGTTTCTTTCATATAAACATTCCAAATGCTTTGTAAATTCGTAACTGAGGTTCCAAAAGCGTTTGCCTTATTCCATGCAATTGAAGTAATTGTAGAACCTGGAGTAATACCAGCTGTTGCAAGCTCAGCAGCAGTATATAAAAAATAATGACTAGAAAAATCAAAAGCACTTCCTGCAGTAGATCTGTATATTGGTCCAACATTTGAGCCAGTACCACTTGTGTTAACACCTGCTCCCAAGGTAATTGTTTGAGCATCCGCTAAGAACGGAAGAATCAATCCAACTATTAAGAGTAATTTGTAAACTTTTTTCATAAAAACATTTATTTTAATAAAATTCTTTAATAAGCGGCGAAATTAAGTTAGTTCCATTGAAATTCAAAACAAAAATAAGGCTATCCTTTAAATGATAAAATCAATAATCAACCTTAAATCGTTGAAATAATAGAAAAATGACCGTTAATATTCAATTCATAGCCTCTTTCAATAGATTCATAGATTTTTTTTTAATCCTATTATTGGATTCCTAAATTGAGGAATAAATTCATATTTTTTTAACAAATTGTTACATTATTGAATTAAATAAAAAATTATTGAACAATAAAAAAAAGCCACCCCAATACGGGGTGGCTTTTTTCATTGAAATAATCAAAGTACTTAGTTTTTAACGACTCTTTGAATCATTGTATTATCTGCAGATTTCATATGAATCATATAGACACCTGTTTCTACATTTTTCAAATCAATCATTGATCCGTTTGTTAAACCATTAATTTCCGAAATTAATTTCCCTTGAGCATCATAGATCAATGCATCAACAAATTCAATTTCTGATAATGTAACAAACAAATCACCATTAGTAGGATTAGGATATAAGAAAACTCCTTTATCGTTGCTAATAACATCGAATCCAACTTCATCAACAATAGCACATGCCGATGTATCTACGCAACCACCATTTGATGTAACGATCACAGCATAAGAACCATTTTGTGTAGCATTAAATGTTGGATTTGTTGCGCCAACTATTTCTGCATTCGTAGCACAATCAATCCATTGATAAGACTCATTCGAAGGCGTTGCAGTTAAAGTTAATGCGTCAACTGAAGTAATCGTCGCAACTGGAATAGCATTGATTGTAACATTTACGATATCTGTATTAGAACAACCATAAGTATCAACACCCGTCAAAATGTAAGATGTTGTTCCAAAAGGTGAGTTAAATGCAACACCATCAAGCACACCATTGTTCCAAGTATATACAAATGCACCTGAACCATTTAACGTTAAGTTTTGATCTCCACATTGTGTGATATTCGCACCAGCATCAACAGTTGGAACTGGTATAGCTGTAATTGTTACTGCGTCTGTTGCAATACATCCAGCTGCACTTGTTCCTGTAACAGTATAAGTTGTGGTTCCTAAAACTACAAATGAAACACCATTTGTTATTCCATTGTCCCAAGTATAAGTTGAAGCACCTGAACCAGATAAATTCGCTTGTCCATTTTGACAAACAGTTAAATCATTTCCTGCAAAAACAGCTGGAGTGTAATTAACTGTAAGGTTGATTGTAATAATTGAATCACACCCTATGAAGTTTGGAATTGTATTCATATACATTCCAGACGCAGTGTAAACAGAACCATCAGGCGAAGTATAAGTATCACATACAACAGGGTTCAATGTACTTGTTGAAGAACCATATACTGAAAGCATGATCATAATGTTTGAATCACAACCTGCAGCATTAGGAATTGTATTCATGTACATTCCTGATATTGTATAAATAGATCCATCAGGTGAAGTATATGAATCACAAACGATAGGATTTAATGTACTTGATGTTGAATAATTAACAGTTAAGTTAATTGTAATTGTACTATCACAACCAACAGCATTTGGAATAACATTCACATAAGTACCTGAAGCAGTATAAACTGATCCATTTGGTGATGTGTATGTATCACAAACCGTAGGAGCAATTGTACTCGTTGTTGGTTGATTAATAGTCAAGTTAATCGTAATTGTACTATCACAACCAGCAGCATTTGGAATAACATTTACGTATGTTCCTGACATTGTATACACAGATGCATCAGGAGATGTATAAGTCACACAAGCAACTGGATTTATTGTACTAGTTGTTGGTTGATTAACTGTTACTGTAGCAGAACCAGAAGCAATACAACCACCAGATGTTGTTGCTGTTAATGTGTATGCTGTAGTTCCTGTCATAGCCGTTGCAGTTGTTGCAGCAGTTGTAGTTGAACTCAAGAAAGTTGTTGGAGTCCAAGCATAAGACAAAGGATCTACACCACCTGAAATAGTTACATCATAATCCTGAGTTTCTCCCCATGGACTAGATGAAACACCACACGCTTGTGTTGCTAAAACAGCAGCATCATTTCCACCCACTATTCTCATACGAGTAACACCATTTAAAGCTGTTAAAGGAACACTGAATGAAACTGCAATAGTACCATTAGCTCCTGCATTAGTGGAAGCCCCTAAGAATTCAGATGCATCAAATGAACCATTTTTATCATAATCAATCCAAGCACCAAAATATTGATTACCATCTGTACCAAATGTTAAGCTCAAAGAGTATGGCCCGCCAGAGGTAGCTAAGATAGTTGTTGTCGTTGCACTTGGTGCGAAATAAGCATAATGTGATGCCCCACCACAAGCTGCAGCTGTTGCATTAGATATACTTCCCAACGAAACATTAGAAATATTATCACCTGAACAACCATTTGCATGCGTTGAAACACAATAAACGGTAGGAGAATTTAAAATTGCCGTTCCAACCAAAGCAGAATTTTCACCGTTACATATTGTAGAAGGAGCAGCAGTCACTGAACTCATTGTAACAGAAACTGAATTGTTAATTGTTGCTGATGCTGTCGCAGTACAACCAAATGTTGTAGTACCTGTTACTGTGTAAATAGTATTTGTAGCAGGTGATGCATCAACAGTAATTCCAGTTGTTGCAGACAAACCAGCTGCAGGTGACCAAGAATAAGTTGAAGCTCCTGAAGCAGTCATCGTGATTGGCGTACCTGGAGCACAATACAATGCTGTCAATGGAGTAACTCCCATAACTGGAAGTGGGTTGACAGTCAAAGTAACAGTACTTGTACTTGTAGATCCACAATTGTCTGAAATAATTACTGTATAAATACCGTCTTCCAATGCAGTAACTGCTGTTAAGATTGGGTTTTGAATTGTAGACGTAAATGCATTTGGACCTGACCATGCATACGTGTATGGAGCACCACCGTCAATAGGCGTAGCTTGCAGAGTAACATTAGTGCCTGCACAAATAGCGGCATTTGGAGAAGCAGATGTTGAACTCGTTAATTGAGCTCCTTGAGAAACTGTCACTATTCCTGTCGTAGAACAAGTGCTAGAAGATGTTGCAGTTACAGTGTATGCTGTTGTCCCAATGATTCCTGAAGCCAAAGGATTTGCAATCGCAATGTTATCAAGGAATGTTGCAGGAGTCCAAGAATATGAAATTGTACCTGGATTGTTATAGATTGCATCGTATGTGCCAATTGTTTGAAGATTTGCAGCACCTGAAGCAGTCCAGTCAGTTCCTAAGTTATTATCAACAGAAACTGTTCTTCTCGTTCCCGCTAAACCTGATGCATTCGGAGCGAATCCAGAGAAATCTCCTACTGTCACACCTGTTCCGGCGTTAAACGTATAACTTCCTGTTAATGACCCTCCTGTACCAACAGCATCAACAACTGCTGTCCCATTTTTTAGAACAACTCCAACTCGTCCAGCTGAACTATAAAAATCGCTTGTTCCTCCAGTGTTGAAATATCTATTTGCTAAATCATCAGTACCAGTACCTATACATACAACCACTACTGAATTTCCAGGAATGATCGTACCAATTGGGAAGGTAACAGTATGAGAAGCAACACCATTGTCATTAGCATAAGCAGACAGTGTATAACCACTGATATCCAACGCACCTGCAGTAATATTCGATATTTCCACTAAATCTTGACCCGTTACATAAGCAGGGTAAACAGCTGTTGATCCAGTACCAGTTCTGAAAACTGTAACTTCAGAAATCAGTAATGCTGGTAAAACTGCACTAGCATTTAATTGAGAAGAACCTCCCAAACAAACAGCGTTTGGTGTTGCCGTAAGTGATGTCATTATCGGGTTTTGAGCAACCGTAATCACTGACGATGCAGTAGATATGCAACCAACTGCATCCACACCTGTCACAACATATGTTGTAGTTGATGTAGGACTAGCAACAGTTGAAGTTCCAGTTGTTGCGGATAATCCATTAACTGGTGACCATGTATACGTTGTAGCATTACCTGCAGCAGTTAAAGGAATCGAAGCCCCGCCAGGTAAACAAATTAATCCTGTTGTAGGAGAAACCGAAACTGTTGGCAATGCATTAACACTAATTGCTTGTTCATTTGAAATAGCAGATAAACCACTTACAGAACATGTAACAGTAACTGTATAATATGTTGGAGTTGTAAGTGCACCTGTATTTTGAGTTAACCCAGTGCCCATTAATGTTCCATAAGGACCACCTGGAGTATTTGAAGATGCCCATTGGTATGAAGTACCTGCTTCTGAAGATGCTCCAGCTAAAGTCAATGTTGTTGAAAGATTGCTACAAACAGCAGAAGCACCAGAGATTAATCCAGCAGTTGGTACACCAACACATGCTGTTAAAATATATGCACCCATATCATTATCAGGAGTACGTATAGCACAATCTAAATCATTCGTTACAAACGCTGGAGGAGCAACACCTGTTGCATTTAACCCTACAGCAGCTGAATGAAGATTTGATGTATTACTTAAATACGAAGGATTTAAAGATAACGAAACAGCATCTAACGTAGTTGCCGTTGTCCAGTTAACTACGGTTGTGTAAGTCGTTGCATTCCCAAGAGCAGCAAAACCAGTAACACCAGCATCATTAGCAACAAAAATATCATTGTTATTTGACACAGTTCCTGCGGCCCCTAACAAAGTCGCACTTGTTGATACTAAACCAAAATGCCTCGCTATACCAGCTTGAGTAGCTGTAAAATTGGCAAAAATGTTATTTCCCAAATTATAAACAGGACCAGATGAAGTTCCAACTTCAAAACAAGCACTACTTAAATTCGGTGATGCAGAACCATCAATACTAACACTGTTATTATATATTTGATAAAGTTGTGTTGTTGTTCCTCCTGTTCCAGAAATGTGAATTCCTTTTAACGTTCTAGTAGCAATTGCAGCTCCTGTATATCCTGAAGTAATTTCAGAAACAGCATTGTTATAAATTCTTAAAGTATGAGTCCCAGTTGCAGGATGAGTTGCTCGAATTCCAGCAATTGAAGTTGTAGAAGCTGCTCCAGCATTTCTAATACCTTGTACTTTATTATTGTAAACCGATGATGTACCTTGGAATGTTTCAACTAAAATACCATCTGCAGTTCCACCAGTATTGGTAACATTTCTAATAGAATTATTAAAGATGTTAATACCACTTTGGTTCGCTGCACGAATACCATAAGTTTGTGTTGTTGAATTCCCAATATCATTGGCAGTTGAAGGATCACCAATAGTATTAAATGCTGTACATAATGAAGTTCCTACTGAATTATTTACATCCGGAAATAATGCATTTCCTGTTAATTGAATTCCACCATATACATTCTTAATAGTAAAATCTCTGAAAGTATTCAATGAATTAGCTCCTAAAGCAGAAGCCGGTGTTGAAGGAACAGCAGATGCAAAACCTCTTGAGGAAGTATTTGCTCTACTCATCGTTACAGTAACATTTTGAATAATATTATTTGTGGCACCGTCTAATGTTGAGCTGTTATACAAACCAACACCATAATCTGAAGTTCCAATTTCAGTGCTTCTGATGTCAAGATTATTTAAAGTAACATAATCTGCACCAATTAAACCAATAATCGGTTCAGCTGAAAGACCACTAATTGCTGTTGCAGAAACTTGATGGCCGATAGATCCAGCAGTTGTTCCAGCATATTGGATAATCGCTGGAACACCAATTTTGGTAATTGTTAATGGATTTGAAACATTTAATCCAGTAACTGGACCTACCAAAACAGGGAAAAAGTTACTTCCACCTGCAGGTGTAATATCATATTGAGCATCGGTTAAAGTAAGTGTCACTGGGCCAGAAATTCCTTTATGGTTCAATTCAGCAACAGCTTCATTTAAATTAGGGTATGTTTGACCAGCACCAACCGTATAGTTTCCACCAGCAATAACTGAAGGAGCACCAGGTGTAAATCTGAAGCAATAAGAAGGCCAACGAGTAGCTTGCAATGTTGAATTACTAATAAATGATGAGCCAGAAACAGCATCAATGTACTGATTATTTCCACCTGTAGCATTTTCGATACCGATAGAAGCCGATTCAGAAGTACTTCCTATCCCTGTTGGGGCAGCTCCATAATAGAATTCTATCACATTTGTTCCTTCGTACAACCAAACTTGATACTGTATTGTTTTCGTTGAAACGGAAAAATATGAAAGAGAAGTCCATTGAACTATTGTGATTTGAGACCCAGGAGTTCCTGTAGTTTGATAAAGGACTTCAGAAGAACTAAGGTCATCAAACCAAGGTGCTAATGTTGCATTCGGTGCTGTTGTTGTAAAAAGGTTGGTGTTTGCAGCTGTCCCAGCAATGGCTGTAAAACTCATCCATCCATTTGAACTCACACCAAAAGATGTGTAACTAGAACCAGTATAACCAAAGGAAAACCCTATTGGCAATGCAGCAGCAAAAACGTCATCTCCTTGAGCTGCAGTTGCTGCAGTTGCTCCACCTAAAACTGTAATTGGAATAAAATCTCCGACAAAGATTGATCTAGTCATTGCTACTTGAGCAGATGCTTGATTTAAACTTGACATTGCAAAACCAACAAAGAGTAAAGTTTTAAATGTAAATTTTAGTAATCGATTTTTCATAAATTGTTTTTTAATTTAGCGACAAAGGTAGTTACTAATCATTCAACAATACAAATTTAATCTCTTCTTGTTCATTTTTTAACACACTAAATGAAAATTGATATAGGTTTTTCTGAATAATGATGTGGTTCTGTCGAATATTTATAATTTTGAATTTTAAATTATTTAGAATCATGGATTTAAGTTTATCAAATAAAACAGCCCTTGTTTGTGGAAGTACGCAAGGGATTGGAAAAGCAACAGCAATAGAGCTAGCGTCTTTAGGAGCTAATATTATTCTTTTAGCACGAAATGAAGAAAAACTAAATGCGACTTTAGCTGATCTCGATTCATCTAAAGGACAAACACATTCTTATCTAGTTGCTGATTTTTCAAATCCAACTGACTTGAAATCAACAATACAAAAATATATTCAAGCTGGAAATAAAATTCATATCCTAATAAATAACTCTGGTGGACCAAAAGGCGGAGCAATTAAAGACGCAGCTCCTGAAGAATTTTTATTGGCTTTTAACCAACATTTGATTTGTAACCACATTCTAGTTCAAGCAATTTATCCTGTTATGAAAGAAGAAGGTTATGGAAGAATCATCAATGTGATTTCAACATCTGTGAAACAACCGTTACCAAATTTAGGTGTTTCAAATACTATTCGTGGGGCTGTTGCAAATTGGAGTAAAACTTTAGCAAATGAATTAGGTGGTTTCGGAATTACTGTTAACAATGTCCTTCCAGGGGCAACAAATACAGCACGTCTTCAAAGCATTGCACAAATTAAAGCAGATCAATTCAATGAAACTGTCGAAGATGTCTTTATTGAAATGGCTTCTGAAACACCAATGAAAAGAATTGCTCAACCAGAAGAAATTGCTGCAGCAATAGCATTTTTAGCATCTCCAGCAGCTGCATATATTAATGGAATCAATGTTCCTGTTGATGGCGGACGGACAAAATCACTCTAAAGAGAGCATTGACCGCTTCGCTGATAGAACTTAGAGCATAGACTTATTCCCGAGAACCAATCTACTACTTTTGATTTTTATAAAGTATTTAGAATGGAATTTATTTTAGTTCTATTGAACAAGTCTCAATTCTCGGCTCTAGCTTCTCTGTTCTAAAGAGAGCATTGACCGCTTCGCTGATAGAACATAGCGATGCACTGAGCTTGTCGAAGTGAGCATAGACTTATTCCCTAGAACCAATCTATTACTTTTGATTTTTATAAAGAAATTAGTTAGAATAGAGATTATATAATGTAATTGGAACGGTGACTGAGCTTGCCGGTGACTGAGCTTGTCGAAGTCAGCGGATTATATTGACGTGTCCAACTAGTTTTTCTTCTCTTCCTGAACGAGTGATATAAGAAATTTTCCAAGAGTATGTTCCATCTTGCATTAAAACACCTTTATACGTTCCATCCCATTCAAAATCCATTTCATCTGAAGTAAAGATAAGCTCACCCCAACGATTATAAATCCTCACTTGTAGAGATTTTACACCAACCGTGCTTGCTTTGAAAACATTATTGAATCTCAATCCGTCAGGTGTAAACGTATTTGGAACATAAACATAATATGCTTCTTCTATTGAAATTGGTTTTGAAATAGTATCTGTACAACCCTTTTCATCCGTGGCAATAAGTGTTATTAAATAAGTTCCTGGGTCTTCATACGTATTATTTGGGTGAACTACCGTTGAAGTATTTCCATCCCCAAAAAACCATTGATAAGTATCTCCATTTACCGTTGTATTTTGAAATGTAACCGGTAAATCATCAAACAAAGTGTGGCTTGAAATTTCAAAATTAGCAATCGGATGAATAACATAAACATTCGTGGTACCGCTAACTGTAAAGGTTTGACATTCATCTGAAACTATCACTTGATAGGATGTTGATTCTGTCGGATGCACCCAAATTGTAGGAGTACTCGCACCAGTTTGAGGCCATAAATAATAATATTGACCATAGCCTCCAGTAGCAGAAACGCTTATTTGAGCGCTGTCACCAGGACAAATTTCCACATTTGGACTCAATGTTATTAATAAAGGTGGACTTGTAATGGTATAAAGAACATTTGCGGTTTGTTGAATCCCACATTGATCAGTTACAATAACAGTGTATGTCGTTGTTGTTGATGGCGTTACAGATTGCGTATACAAATTCCCTAATTGTTGTCCAAGATTTGAACTCCAACTATAAGAATAATTTCCAGCACCACCAGTTACAACTGCTTCTAATTGAGCCGTTATATAAGGGCAAATTTCTGTAATGTCTGGTGTTTCAGTAATTACAATTGGGGCATAAACCGGAACAGTTACGGTGCCAGATCCAGTTGCCGTTTCATTTAAACAATTGTCAGTAACAGAGACAGTATATGTTTGATTCGTTAGAGGCGCTACTGAAATACTAGGTGTTGTTGCACCGGTATCCCAACTATATGTGTATGGAGGTACTCCTCCACTTGGGATTGCAGTTAATGAAACATTATCACCAGGACATAAAACACTCACATTTGCAACAGTAACAGCCACAGGTTGAACATCAGAAATTCCCAAATTTATTACTATCGGTGTTACGTTTCCACAAGGATCTGTAATAGGAAAATTAAAAATAATAGTTTCTTGACCTTCAACTAGTATATCGGCAAACGCACTTAAACTAAACGTAACGGTTGTTTGACCAGCAGGAAAAGTAATAGAATTAGGAATATTTGTATAATCCACCCCTTCAGTTGCACTTCCCGAAACATTAATTGGGATTGTCATAGGTGAAGCTAAATCATTTAATCCACGGGTTAAAGTAACAGTTGCAGAAACGCACCCTTCAGCCATAAGATTTGGATTCGAAAATACTTGTTGCGATAAGGTATATGAGATATCAACAGGGGTTTTTGATGATAAACTATTTGCTTCTAAAAAAATTCCTGAATCAAAAATTCCATCACCAACATCTGCAACAGCAATTATTAAATGATATGTTTGACCACATTGAACTTTTGATACTGCCTCCAAAACATCAGTAAAACCATCGTATTGAATATAGTAAGGAGAGCCATTTTGAGGCGAAGAATTACCATCTCCATTCGCATTATAAAATGACGTATTTGTAACCGGATTAACATTATTAATTGAAACGATGGAACCATTAGGAAGTTTTGCAATATTTTGATTTCCGGCTATTCCAGGGCCAGAGATAAAAAATCCAAAAACATCATTATAACTTGCATTATTAGGAGGTGCAAATTCTGGATATTCTTCGGACCCAAAAACATATTTAAACCGCACTGTATCGGAATAGGGAACAAAATCAAATTCCAAAACAGCAGCGTTAAAGGTTTGTGTTCCTCCAATTATACTTGATAATAATCCTGATCCACCAAAACTATTATCAATCCCAGAATTAGTTTGATTATTAGGCCCTTGAGGACCAGAGCCAGTATTACTAACCGTTCCTGTTGTGATAACTATTCCATTCGCAATGCCAAGGTTCGTTCCTGTGGCAGTAAATTCACTTATAGCGCCTGGACTGCCATTATACATTATGTTTGATACGGTTACGCCGGAACCAAGTAATACATTTTGCACTAAAGAACTTGGGGGAGGACCAGGTGTTGTAACCAATTGCCCATTAGAAAAAAGGCAAACAAAACTGAAAAAGGTCGATATGTAAAATTTTCTTTTCACTATTAAGTAGACGTATATAATCTAAATACGTTGTCGGAACGTCCAATTTTCGCACCAAATATCACTAATATATAAAAATTAAACGAAGAAACATAACATATTGTTGCACAAGATGATAAAAATTGACAGTTTTGTTCAATATGAACAGGATTAAAACCATTTTAAACAATCTTCGTCAATCAAACAAATATGCTATTTCGAATCCGATTAATTTCGAGGAGAAGTGGAGTTTTAACGCTACTGGAATTCAGTTAATATCATTGATTTCAATAGGTTGTTTGCTTATCGGGGTATTATTTACACTTTTTGTTTTAAAAGGTCCATTTTCAAGCTATTTCACAAAGAATGATATAACATTAGATAGAAATAACCTCGAGAATCAACACAGAAAAATAGTTTCTTTAAATAAACGTATTGATGAACAAGATGCATATATCGCATCAATAAAAAGTATCATTTCCGGTGACATAATCGCAGATTCATTAGATCAGAACATTCCAGAGGGACAAACTCAAAATACATCAAAAATTCAAACTGATCGTTCCGAAAATGAAGCAAAATTATCTGAAAAAGTTAAGGATGATTTGCGCACGAATCCTAAAAGAAAAAAACAATCTATAATTCAATATTTTGTTGAACCAGTAAACGGATTTATAAGTCAGGATTTTAACGTTGACAATCACCCTGGAATTGATATTGTTACGGCAAAAGACAAAACAGTTTTAGCGTGTTTATCTGGAACTGTTATTTATTCAGGATATACTCAGAAAGATGGTTATGTGCTGATTTTAGATCATGCTAATGGGTATATATCAGTGTATAAGCATACCAAAACCATCTTGAAAAAATTAGGGTCAAAAGTACAGATGAGCGATCCAATAGCAATTGTTGGAAATACTGGTGAAAATACTTCAGGTCCACATTTGCATTTTGAATTATGGTATAATCAAAGTGCTGTCAATCCAAAAGATTATATGAATTTTAAGTGAGTTGATTTATTCCGACATTCCTTGCAACGAGCAAAGATTGTAATACATTCCTTTTCTTGCCAATAATTCTGAATGAGTTCCTCGTTCCTTTATTTCCCCTTTGGATAAAACGATAATTTCGTCAACATTACGAATGGTGCTTAATCTGTGTGCGATTATTATTGACGTTCTATCTTTCATTAAATGATCTAATGCATCTTGCACCAACTTTTCTGATTCGGTATCCAATGCAGATGTTGCCTCGTCTAAAATCAAAATATTTGGATTTTTTAATATTGCTCTTGCGATACTGATACGTTGTTTTTGACCTCCAGAAAGTTTATTGCCACGCTCACCAATATTCGTTTCATAGCCATTTTCTAAATTCATGATAAATTCATGCGCATTCGCAATTTTTGCTGCTTCTTGAATTTCTTCAATTGTTGAATCAAGCATCCCGAAAGCGATGTTTTCTCTTACCGAAACATTAAACAAGATTGATTCTTGAGAAACTATTCCAATGTGATTTCTCAAGTCTTTTATTGAACATTCTTTAATTGGAATATTATCGAAAAAAATTGTTCCTTCTGTCGCATCATAAAACCGAGGTAACAAATCACCAAGAGTAGATTTTCCACTTCCTGATTCACCAACTAAAGCAATCGATTTTCCTTTTGCAATTGTAAGATTAATGTTCTTTAAAACAAATTCTTCTTTGTATTTAAAAGAAACATTTTCATATCGAATTTCTTCTTTTAATTCATATAAGGGAATTGGATTTGGAGATTCAACGATTTTTTCATCAGCATTTAATATTTCATTGATGCGATCTTGCGATGCCTTTGATTTATTAAGATTTGCCAATGATGTGGAAATCCCTTGAATAGGTCTCAATAATTGAGAAAACATAATAATAAACGTAATGAATACTTTTCCTGTTAAATGGTGTGAAGTGTTCACATCTAAAATCATTGACCCCCCAAACCATACTAATCCAAGCATAACAGCAGCACCTAAAGTTTCATTCAAAATAGGAGAAAGATCTCTTTTTCGAAATGCTTTAGTTATTAATTGTTGGTGATTTAGATTTATTTTTTCAAAAGAATTATATACTTGGGGAACAGCATTAAAAGCTTTTATAATTCTTATCCCTCCTAGCCCTTCTTCCATTGCAGAAAATAAAAACCCCATTTGCTCTTGGCCTTTTTTTGCAGTTCTTTTTAAACTTTTTCCTATTCTAGAAATAACAAAAGCTGTTACTGGAAGCAAAATAAATGAAATTAGAGTCAATTGTGGACTTAAGTATATCAACGCGGAAACATTTATTACTATTGCAATCGGCTCTCTAAACAACAATTCTAACATACTGATGACCGCAACTTCAATCTCTCCAACATCACTATTCATTCGAGCCATTAAATCCCCTTTGCGTTCATTGTTATAAAAAGATAATGGCAAGATTAAGGCTTTTTTAAAAAGTTTGTTTCTTACATCTCGCACTACAGCCATCCTTAATTCGGATTGGTGCCAAATTGCACCATAACGAAAGAGATTTTTAAGTAAAAACGCTGCAAAGACAGAAAAACAAACAAACAACAAAGCCTGTTTTGGGTCTTCATTGACCATCTTTTGCATGAAATAATTGTAATAATCCTTCACATAACCCCCTAAATCAAATAGTCCACCACTCCAAGATGGTTCTTTAAGATTTAATACTTTAACTGTTGGTTCAAAAATTAATTGAAGGAAAGGAATAAAAAGAACGAGCGATAATAAATTAAAAAGTACAAACAAAAAGTTACATAAAATCACTAGGATAGAGCGTCCTTTATAAGAAAACGTGTAACGATATATTTCAATAATTCCTTTCATGAAAGGCAAAGATAAGTTTTTGTTTCCCTAACTTTTCATTCGGGCAGTAACAATTGTTACTTTTGTACCATGAGTAGTATCAGACAAAATAAAATTGAAGGTGTAATTCAAGAGGAATTATCCATGTTTTTTCAACGCAATGCACGAGAAATATGTTTAGGCGCTATGGTCACAGTTACCATTGTTCGTGTAACTTCAGATTTATCATTAGCGAGATGTTATATCAGTATTTTTGCTGGTCCAGATAAAAAAGAAGTCTTAGAAAACATCAAAATAAACACAGGAAAAATCAGAGGCGATGTTGGTAAACGATTGAAAAACATGCGTAAAATTCCTGAATTATTATTTTTCATAGATGACTCTCTTGATTACGCGATGACAATTGACGAATTGTTAAAGAAGAAATAATCAATCTTTCCTATTTTATAGCGAAACGATATCTTTCAGCAAAACGGAAGAAAAATGTGATTAATCTAATCACGCGAATTTCTGTTGTCGGCATTTCTGTAATTACGGCATCTTTAATCATTTTACTTTCGGCTTTTAACGGAATCGAATCAATGATTGAAAAATTATATTCTGATTTTGATACAGATATAACCATCAGGTCGACGATTGGAAAAACTTTCCCAGAAGATTTAATTGATTATGCTTCAATTCAAAAAACTAGTGGCGTTGTAAATTATTCAAAGGCAATTGAAGAGATAGTTGTAATTAAGCATGAGAAAAAGTTTATTAATGCTTCATTGGTAGGAGTCGATAGTTCTTTCTTGAAAATTGCAAGAATGAAAAATCACATGGTTGATGGGAAACCTTTTATCGAAAAAAACAACAATTCTTTTGGGTTGATTGGAGCGACACTTTTAGATAACCTGGGCGGATATATTCCAGAAAACATAGGTTATGAGCAAGTTATACTCTATGTTCCTAAACGCGATTCTAAAGTTCGAATTGGATCAAACCCGTTCAACACGAAACTAATCGACATTTCCGGAAGAATGAATTTCAATCGAGAAGTGAACGCAGACAAGCTTGTTGTGCCAATTAATTTGGCAAAAGGAATTCTTAATTATCAAAACGACATAACTGCCCTTTATATTGATGTTGACCCTTCTTTTAAAAATGAAGATGTTAAGGCCAATCTTATCGAAATACTTGGTTCAAATTTCAGTGTTAAAACAAATTATGAAAAAAACGAGTTAATTTATAAAACCAGTAAATCAGAAAAAATAATTGTACTAATTATATTACTGTTCATCTTTATTTTAGCGGCTTTTAATCTTATTGCGTCTCTAACAATGTTATTTGTTGAGAAAAAGGAAAACATCCAAACGATGATAAGTTATGGTGCAAACAAAAAGACAATCTTCAATATTTTCTTTTTTGAAGGACTACTAATTTCAGGAAAAGGAATACTTATCGGCCTTTTCTTGGGTTATGGTGTTTGTTTACTACAACTCAAAAGCGCATTGCTTACTATGCCCAATTCTGGTGGTGAAGCTTTTCCAATAAATATTAAAATTTCTGACGGAATATTGATCCTTTTTCTAGTATCTCTATTGAGTTTGCTGTTTTCTTATTTGCCCGTACGTTTTCTTGTTAAAAAGAATCTGAGCCATCTAAAATTCTAATCATTTTTTTTCTTTAAAATCCTAAAAAAAAGTGTCAATTCTATATTGTAACTTAAAATAATTGGTGTAACTTTGCGCCCAAATTCAAATTAGTGGGTCTACCACTATTTAGTATTCAACATAAAAAGACGCTTAAATGTCGGGAATTAAAGGAAATGTTTCACAGGTAATTGGTCCTGTTGTTGATGTAAACTTCGAAAAAGGAGTAGCTCTTCCAAATATATATGATGCTTTGGAAGTAATAAAGCCAGATGGTACACGTGTTGTATTGGAAGTACAATCTCACGTTGGTGATAATTCGGTTCGAACAATTTCAATGGACTCAACGGATGGTTTTCGAAGAGGAATGGAAGTTACTTCAACTGGAAGTGCAATCAAAATGCCTATTGGTGATCAAATCAAAGGTCGTTTATTCAATGTAGTTGGTGAAGCTATTGATGGTATCAATGTTATTGATAACTCAAATGGATTACCAATTCACCGTGAGGCGCCAAAATTTGACCAATTATCAACTTCAACAGAAGTTCTTTTCACAGGAATTAAAGTAATTGACCTTATTGAACCTTATTCAAAAGGTGGAAAAATTGGTTTGTTCGGTGGAGCTGGAGTTGGAAAAACAGTATTGATTCAAGAATTAATTAATAATATCGCCAAAGGTCACGGCGGACTTTCTGTTTTTGCAGGAGTTGGTGAGCGTACGCGTGAAGGAAATGATTTACTTCGTGAAATGCTAGAATCTGGCATTATCAAATATGGAGATGCATTTATGCATTCTATGGAAGAAGGTGGATGGGATCTTGACAAGATTGATTTGGAAGAAATGAAAGAATCTAAAGCTACTTTCGTTTTCGGACAAATGAATGAGCCTCCTGGTGCTCGTGCTCGTGTTGCTCTTTCTGGATTGACAATGGCTGAATATTACCGTGATGGAGAAGGTGATGGAGAAGGAAAAGATATTCTTTTCTTCGTTGATAACATCTTCCGTTTTACACAAGCAGGTTCTGAAGTATCAGCACTCCTTGGTCGTATGCCATCTGCAGTAGGATATCAACCAACATTAGCATCTGAAATGGGTGCAATGCAAGAGCGTATTACTTCAACAAAAAATGGATCTATTACATCTGTACAAGCGGTTTATGTACCTGCAGATGACCTTACTGACCCTGCACCAGCGAATACCTTTGCTCACTTAGATGCTACAACGGTATTGTCACGTAAAATTGCTGAGCTTGGAATTTATCCAGCTGTTGACCCATTAGATTCAACTTCTCGTATTTTAACAAGAGAAATCGTTGGTGAAGAGCATTATGACTGTGCTTCTCGCGTTAAGATTACTTTACAACGATACAAAGAATTACAAGATATTATTGCAATTCTTGGTATGGACGAATTATCAGAAGAAGATAAATTGATTGTACATAGAGCTCGTAGAGTTCAACGTTTCTTATCTCAACCTTTTCATGTTGCTGAGCAATTTACAGGAATCCCTGGAGTATTGGTTGACATCTTGGATACAATTAAGGCATTTAATGCAATTCTTGATGGTGAATATGATAAATATCCAGAGGCAGCCTTTAACTTGAAAGGTGGAATCGAAGATGTTGTTGCTGCTGGAGAAAAAATGTTATCGGAAGCAAACGCTTAAATAAAAAGTATTCTTCAATTCAAAAACGATAAATATGCAGTTGGAAATAATAACTCCTGAATCAAAAATATTTACTGGTGAGGTAGATGCAGTTCTTCTTCCTGGATTAAATGGCCTTTTTCAGGTTTTGAACGGACACGCTCCAATTATCTCAGGACTTGCAGAAGGAGAAGTAAAAATAGATTTAGTTTCATCATTTGAAAGAACTGAAGGAACAAGTAAATTAATTCTTGATGATACTTCAAATTCAAAAGTGATTCGAGTTGCTATTAAAGGTGGAGTTGTTGAACTCTTGAATAATAAAATTATTGTTCTTGCCGAATAAGAAAATTTAACCTTATTATACAGAGGGATTTGGTTTACCATTTCCCTCTTTTTTTTGTTAAGGTATGTTAAGCATTATAAGAGAACACTGAAATATACGATTGATTGTTTATTTTCGTTCTTAATTCTAAATTTGTGAATGGATTATTTATCTAAAATAGATCTTACTAAAACACCGAAACACGTTGCAATCATTATGGATGGCAATGGTCGCTGGGCTCAGAAACAAGGGCATTTACGGTTGTATGGTCACAATTTTGGAGTAGAATCAATTCGAGAAACATTAAAAGCGGCCAAGGAATTAAAAATCCAATACCTCACACTTTACGCCTTTTCGACAGAAAACTGGAATCGGCCGAAAGAAGAAGTTGATGGTTTAATGGATTTATTAGTCAAGTCATTGGCGAATGAAATTAAAGAACTTTCAGATACTGGCGTTCGTTTATTAACCATTGGAGATATTGAAGGCCTGCCTAAAGAATGTCAAGATGAATTGCAAGAATCCATTGAATTAACCAAAAATAACACTGAAATAAATTTGGTTCTTGCACTAAACTACAGTGCGCGATGGGAAATTATTGATGCAGTAAAAAAGATTGCTGCAAACATTAAATCAAATGATTTATCCATAGATAAAATATCATCAGAACTTTTTGACAGCTTTTTAAACACTAAAGATATCCCTGATCCAGAATTATTAATAAGAACTAGTGGAGAACATAGAATAAGTAATTTTCTTTTGTGGCAAATTGCTTACACTGAATTTCATTTCACAGAAGTGTTATGGCCGGATTTTAAACGAGATGATTTATACAAAGCTGTTTTAGATTTTCAATCAAGAGAACGACGTTTTGGAATGGTATCTGAACAACTAACTAAATAAAATGAAATTGAAAATACTATTCCTACTTTTTTGTTTGTGCTCAGTATCTGCTGTTTTCGGGCAAATTGACACACTATCTGGACCTGTTTCAATTGGAGGGTTAGACATTGATTTTAAAAAACCAAAAGAATATGAAGTAGGCCCAATAAAAATTGAAGGAGCCGATAATTTTGATCACCAAGCAATTAAACTAATTGCAGGATTAAAACAAGGTCAAACTATTTATCTTCCTGGCGAAAAAATCTCAAAAGCAATTAAAAACTTATGGGCAGAAGGGTTATTTTCTGATGTAGAGATTTTAGCAGACAAAGAAGTTGCTGGTGTAATTTATCTAACAATAAGAGTTGTTCCAAGGCCGAAACTCTCCCGTTTCAAATTTAAAGGAGTAAATAAAAGAGAAGCTGATAAAGTTAGAGAAGAAATCGCGTTGTTTTCAGGAAAAACTATCACAGAAAATTTAATCTATCAAACAGAAAATCAGATAAAAGGATACTTTAGAGAAAAAGGATATTATTCCGTATCAGCAAAGATTAATCGCGTACCTGATACCTTAATGAATAACTCAGAAATCTTCTTGATTGATATCAAAAAGGGTAAAAAAATTGGAATCAAAGAATTAAACATTGAAGGCGTTACAAGTATCCCGAAGTGGAAACTGACAATGGCAATGAAAGACACAAAAGAGAACAAGCTATGGAGGTTCTTTAAAAGATCAAAATTTACAGAAAGCTCTTACGAAAAGGATAAGTTGGCAATGCTAAGTAAATTCAATACCATAGGATTACGAGATGCATTTGTAAAATATGACACCGTTTATCAAGTAAATGATAAAAATCTAATAATAAACATTACCATTGACGAAGGAAGTAAGTACTATTTCGGTGATATTGAATGGATTGGCAATACTAAGTTTCGTTCTTCCTATTTAGATACAATTCTTGGGATAAAATTCGGGGATATTTATAACAAAAAACTTCTTGATGAACGTTTAAATATGAGTCAAGATGGTAGAGATATTTCTTCACTTTACATGGATAGGGGATATTTGTTTTTTCAAATAATTCCTGTTGAAACCAATGTTAATGGTAATTATATCAATTATCAAATGCGTATTATTGAAGGAAAAGAAGCACGAGTAAAACGAATCATTATTACCGGTAATGCGAAAACAAACGAATATGTAATTAGACGTGAAATACGCACTAAACCAGGTGATCTATTTAATAGAAATGACATTATACGTACACAACGTGAATTGGCTCAACTTGGGTTTTTCAATGAACAAGGCTTTCAAGTAAATCCAATGCCAAATCCAGCTGATGGGACGGTAGATATTGAATATGTAGTTGAAGAAAAATCTTCAGATCAAATTGAATTATCCGGAGGTTATGGTGGAGCTGGTCCAACAGGAAATGGTCGTATTATTGGTACTTTAGGATTAACATTCAATAACTTTTCTACTAAAAACATCTTTAAAAAAGGTTCTTGGTCTCCTCTACCTGGTGGTGATGGTCAAAAATTATCAATTAGAGCTCAAACGAATGGACGTTACTACCAAGGATATAATTTTTCGTTTACAGAGCCATGGCTAGGTGGAAAAAAACCAAACTCACTGTCTTATTGGGTCAACCACACAGCTTTAGGAAATGGGTATTTACCATCAAACGAATTATATACAGGTATTTCAATTACCGGGATGGGTATTGGATTAGGTAGACGTAAAAAATGGCCAGATGACTATTTTACAGCATATTATGAATTAAGTTATCAGTATTATGATGTAAGAGATGATGCTCGTTTTCCAATTTTCAAAAATGGATATGCAAATGATATCGCATTGAAATATGTCTTACAAAGAAGTTCTGTAAGTGCACCAATTTATCCTCAAGGAGGTTCTAATATAATGTTCTCCGTTAAATCTACATTACCCTACTCTTATTTTGAAGGTAAAACAGATTATTCAGGATTAACTGCGCAAGAACGTTATAAATACTTGGAATATTACAAATTCAAATTTACAGGAGAATGGTTCTTTCCATTGACAACAGATAAAAAATTAGTCTTAAGATCTCGTTTTGGATTCTCGATAATGGGAGCATTTACAAAATCGAAAGGAATAACGCCTTTTGATAGATTTGCATTAGGAGGAAGCGGACTTTCAGGAGTAAATCAACTTGGTGGTAGAGAGATTATTGCACTTCGCGGATACGAGGATAACTCGGTTTCTTCTTCAGCGGGAGATCCAATCATTGCTAAATATACGCTTGAATTGCGCTATCCGATATCTTTGAATCCATCAGCAACTTTTTATGCGTTGATTTTCGGTGAAGCAGGTAATACTTTTCCTTCAATAGATAAATTCAACCCATTTAATGTGAAAAGATCCGCCGGAATTGGTATTAGAGTATTTCTTCCAATGTTTGGTATGTTGGGCTTAGACTATGGTTTAGGGTTTGATAAATTGGATTATTGGTCGTCCCAATATGGTGGAGCATCAGATCAATCGATTGACAAAAAAGGCTTTTATCCAAAGCTGAGCTTTACAATAGGAATGAACCTTGGAGAACTTTAATCATTGTCAAACACAATAAAATTACTAGTTTTGGCGTTCGGCTTCAAATTTACACTATGAAAAAGCTATTATTTGCATTCGTTTTTATCTTTGGCACAGCATTTGTCTTCGGTCAGAAGTATGCGTATATCGATTCTGATTTTATTTTGGCAAGCGTGCCTGAATATAAAGAAGCAAAGGACAAATTAGATAAATTGGCGGACCGATGGACAAAAGAAATTGAAGAACGCTATGAAGTCTTAAAATTGAAGAAAGACAATTTTGCTCGTGAAGAAGTTCTTTTACCGAATGAAGAAAAAACGAAACGTAAAGAAGAAATTGCGAAACTGGAAACAGAAGCAATGGAAATGCAAAAATTGAGGTTTGGTGTTGGTGGAGATTACTTTCAAAAAAGACAGGAATTAATTAAACCTATACAAGAAAGAGTTTACGATGCAATGCAAAAAGTAGCATCAAAAAGAAATTATAGTTTTGTTTTTGATAAAGCCAATCAAAGTAACTTGATTTATGCAGACATCAAATACGATATCAGCGATGAAGTTTTGAAAGAAATGGGCATCAATGGTAAATAATTAACAAATAAAAAAAGAAGAATGAAAAAGTTATTATTAGCCCTAGCGGTAATGTTTAGTATGGGAACTGTGATGGCACAGTCTAAAGTTGCACATGTTAATTCTCAAAAATTATTGGATACATTACAGTCTAGAAAAGATGCAATGAATCAATTGAAAGAATTTGAATCAAATGGCGTAAAAGAATTACAAGAAATGGAAGCCGATTTTAATGCAGCTTTAGCTCAATATGAAAAAAATCGTCCAAATATGTCTCCTACGCTTATCAAGTTTGAAGAAGAAAAACTGATGAAGAAACAAACTGGAATTCAAGACCGTGAAACATCATTGAATCAAGAGATGCAAATCTATAGTCAAGAATTGAATAAACCAATCTTAGAACGCGTTCAAAAAGCAGTTGAGATTGTTTCAGATCGTAAGAAATTAAACTATGTTATTGATGAATCAGTTACTTTATATTTCAAAGGAGGAACAGATATCACAGCAGAAGTAATTGTTGAATTATTGCGTTTGGATGCTGAAGCAATGAAAAAATAATAAAATCAAATTAGTTTAAAGGGTAATCATTCATTTGGTTACCCTTTTTTTGTAGTTTTGAAATCGATGAGTAAAATAGGTCCTATTGGTGTTTTTGATTCCGGCTATGGCGGGTTAACTGTTTTATCAGAAATAGTAAAACAATTGCCTGAATACGATTATTTGTATCTGGGTGACAATGCTCGTGCACCCTATGGAACACGATCATTTGAAGTTGTTTATGAATACACTTTAGAAGCTGTTAAAGAGCTTTTCTCTAGAGGATGTGAACTTGTAGTAATTGCATGTAATACTTCTTCTGCAAAAGCCTTAAGAACAATTCAACAAAACGATCTACCACAAATAGATTCACATAAACGTGTACTTGGTGTTATACGTCCAAGCGCTGAGGTTATTGGCGACTTAACAAAAACTGGTCATGTTGGAATATTAGCAACAGAAGGTACCGTTAAATCTCAATCGTATCTCATTGAATTACAAAAATTTTCACCTTCAACAAAGGTAGTTCAGCATGCTTGTCCAATGTGGGTGCCACTAATTGAAAATAACAGGCATGAATCCGAAGCTGGAAAATTGTTCATCCAAGAAGATATTCAACAGTTATTAGATAAAGATCCGAAAATTGATGTAATTGTTTTAGCATGTACACATTACCCAATTCTAAAACAGTACATCGAAACAATTATTCCTTCTTCAATCCAAGTTCTTTCTCAAGGAAAAATTGTAGCCGAAAAACTTAGCGATTATTTAAAAAGGCACCATGAGCTTGAGAAAACCTGCTCAAAAAATGGAGAAATACACTTTTTAACAACTGAAAATTCACTTGATTTTGATCGAAAAGCCTCTATGTTCTTTGGGAAAACCGTAGTTTCAGAGCATATCAAATTTTAAAATAGCACTTTCCATTCGCACTTATTTCACCATTTTACTTTCAATAGTCCAGCCGATTAAATAGGCCCTTTCTTTTGCCAAATTTGCTTTTACGCCATCCCAATTTTGATTAATTGTTTCATTAAACAATTTCAACCATTGTGTAAAATGTTCTTTTTTTAAAGCCATTTGAAGGTGCTTTTCAGTAACATTTGTAGCATATCCTACCTCATCCAAAAGCACAAACGCCCAAAAATCAACCATTTTTGGCAAATGTTTTTCAAAATTCAAATTTTTAAAAAAGGGTGACAACAAGTTGTCTTTTGCAATTTTATCGTAAAAAATATTTACCATCTTTTCAATATCTGAGCGCACTTCAAGATCTTTCATTATTATAGATAATTGGGATTAAACAGAAATAATTTAGCCTTAAGATACTTATTTCTTGTATTTCATTTGATATTTCCCTGAAACTATTTCAATAAATGAAGTTTTTTTAATTTTTGATTCAGCCCAGGAGATAAAGTCAAAATATTCCATCGCTAAACCTTCAAAAGAATCGTCTTTTATAGCAGAAAGCTCCTTGTAAAGTTCCTCCCAAAGTTCTTCTGCATCAATATTGTTAGTGCATTTTATTCGTTTCGACACAAATTGAAGAAATACTTTTTCAAAAGCGTAAAGTCTGTTTCTCGATTTTAAAAATCTCAAGGTACTTTTCAAAGAATAAGGCAGAAATTTATTGTGTTTAAGCTCAAGATGAGCCAGTAAATCCAAAATATGAGTATACGACAGTATGTCTTCACTTTCATCCAACTCAGTATCATTCAAAATCTTATTAATCCATTTCAAAGCGCCAGAAAAATCTTTTTGTCCAAGCTTTATAGTTGCGATTTTAAATTGTATAAATGCTTTTCTAACAGGAGATATTTTTTCACCAAATAATTGTAACCCTTTTTCTATAGCACCAATTGAATTTTCTGCTTTTTGATATTCTCCTCTATGTGTTAAAATAGAGAGCTCGATACTACTTGTACTTGCAAAAAGTTTAATTTGTAAATCTTCGTTTTGTTCTAATGGATAGTTATTCGGGATTTCTTTTAATTTCTTCAAAAATGAACTCGAGTCAACATGATATCCCAATTCTTCAGAAACAAAAATTGCATTAGTGAGGAGTGAAAAATAACTATTCAAATTGGATTCGATAACGCCTTCTCGATCTTCAAATGTTTTGAGATTTGCTTTAATATAGATATAACTTTTTTCTAAATCGCCACTAGCAAACCAATATGCACTTCTAATATGATTGTACAAATAAGCGGAATCAAACGGTAATTCATTTGTTTTTAAATTTCCAGGTAATTGTTTGAAAATACTTTTAAATTGCTCTCTTTCCTCATCAGAGCGTGCCTTTCCCTTTCGTGAAAGTTGAAAAAATAAATCACTCTTAATTTTCCATAATTGATTATAAAGCTCCAATTGCTTCATAATCTGTGTATCCTTTTGTTCTATTTCCTTTAAATCATCAACAGTAACATCACTATATCCATTATTTTCAAGTAGTTTTTTCTTTTTTCTCCTAATTTCCATTAATAGTGTATGTCGCTCATTTTTTTCTGCAAATTTTTCAGCACTTCTTAAGATTCTACCACATTGATCATAAAGCGATTTTGTGTACAAAATTTCGGCGCTATGCATTAATTTGTAAATTTGAGCATCAATTGATGTGGAGGAATAAAAAGCATCTAAAGCGCTCAATACATGGTCATATAATCGCTTTTTAGTAATGGAAAATCTATTTAAAAAGGCTTCATTTTTAAATTCTTTAAAAAGTGCCTCTTCATTATATTCGTCTTGTTTGGCAATATAATCGAACAACCGGACATAATTATTTTCATCGCCTATGGTATGACGCGATGAAATCAATTTAAAATATCTTTTTTCCGATTTTGAAAGAGATTTGATTAATTCAAATAATCCTTCTTTGACTTTTGTAGACATGCATAAATTCTTTTAAATAAATTCCCTGTAATCTAATTTAATAAAAGGATTTCACATAAAACCAAACTGTTTTTGAAGTGTATATTTTATTTATTAAAACGTGATCTTTAGACATAAAAAAAGCCCTGTTAAACAAGGCTTTAATTTTTTATAAATGTTTTTTTCTTTTTACTTCATCGGGATCTGAATTTGGATCCGTTATACCACCCACATCTCCCGTTTCATCATCTGTTCCGTCACCAGATCTAGACGACCAAACTGGAATATCTGAATTCGAATTATGTGTACATGGACGAATATTTTCCTTTGTACAAGAAACAGCAAAAAACCCAACTGCAACAACCGCTATATAAATAACTTTCTTCATCTCTGTAACTTTATGTAAACAAACATATTACTTAAATTCTAATTATCCAAATTTTCTACCTGAAATTTTAGTGTAACGCATGTTCCTTTGATTGAACTGTCGTTATTCCGTATTTGAACGGGGCCATTAATCTCAAAAACTTTGTTGGAAAGGATCTTAAGGAGTTCTATTCGTTTCGTCGTGATTTCCATTCCTTGCGAGCGATGGTCGCCATCATAGTTGGTTTTACTGTTCATGCTTGTTTCAATTCCTACACCATTATCTTCAATTTTAATAGTCAACATTTCTCCTCTTAAAGTGATATTTACAGTAATTAACCCTTTTTTTGTTTCATCCGGTAAAATACCGTGGATAATGCTGTTTTCAATAAAGGGTTGCAACATCATCGCAGGAATGATAACAGATTCTGCATCAATATTTTCGTCACAATTTATCTGATAATCAAACCGATCTTTAAAACGCATCGCTTCAAGAGACATATATAATTCAAGCCTCTCAAGTTCCTGACTGAGTGTAACAAGGTTTCCATCGTCGGATGAATCCAAATTTTTACGAATCAACTTCGCAAAGTTCGTTAGAAAGCGATTCGCAGATAGACGGTCTTGTGTATTGATGAAATATTGAATTGAATTGAGTGAATTAAAGATAAAATGGCGATTCATACTTGCATTGAGAGATTTTTGTTCTAATGCCAGCAATCTTGACTTATAGCCCATTTTTTCTTTTTCATTTTTCTCTCTTTCTCGTTTTAATCTAAATCTAAATATTCTGAAGACTAAATAAGCCAATAAAACTAAGACTAGTACTATAAACCACCATGTTTTATAAAATGCTTGCTTAACGATGAATTCGAATTTTATTTCATCGGAAGCAATTCCTTTTGAGTCCACACAACGCGCATGCAGTATGTAATTTCCAGCAGATAAGCCGCTAAATGTAATTGTTGTATTATTATTGAGTGGCGACCAATTATTGTCTTGTCCTTCTAACCAAAACTGAAATTGCATTCCAGTATAATTAGCAAGCGATATCCCATCCATTTCAAAGGTAAGGTTGTTTTTAGAATAGGGTAATTTTAGGTTTATTGGCAACCCATTTTTATCAATCCCATCTGCATATTTTGAGAATTCTATGCTTTGATAATTAATTAAAATATGTTTCAAAATTAATACGGGTGAAGAAAAACCTTTGTCATGTTTTATCGGTAAAAAACTAACTAGACCCGACGCTGTTCCAAACCAAAGGCGCCCATTTCTGTCAATAAAACTTGAATTAATGTTTGTTTCAAGATCAACAACACCTTCAGCAATTCCGTAATTCACAATTGAAATCGTGTTCTTTTCTAAATCGGAAAGTACAAAAATTCCGTTGTTGGTTCCAACATACAGCTGCTGATTCGAATAATTTAAGAAATTAATATAATTTGAAGATGGCACTTTAGAAAAAACCACTTGTTTAATTTGACCCTTTTTAAGACAATACAAGCCTTCCTCAGTTGCGATCCATAAAGAATTGTAAATATCTTTTTCCAGCGAATAAATGGTCTTTTTAAATCTATTTTGAAGTTCTAGTCGGTTCGATTTTATAAGAAATAAACCTTTATCTGTTGCACAATAGATGTTTTCTCCAATCTGACAAAAATCCCGAACATTGGTAACTTCGTCATTGTTGACTGGCCTTATTTTTCCTTTGTTATAAAAAGAGACACCGTTACTTCCTCCGATATAAAACGAATTAGAAGAAATTTTTAAAAGTGCTGTAATCTTATCTCCAGGCAAACCATCTTCCGTATAAAGTGTTTTCTGAACCGTCATTCCTTTCAAAGCAACTAATCCAGAACCTGTTCCGAACCAATTTAATCCATCAACATTCAACATTGAAGTCCAAATAGTACTATTGTTTTCGAGGATGACAGGTATGATTTCTTTGTTTTTAGTCATTTGCATTAACCCTCCATCAAAAGTGCCAATCCAATAATTTCCAGAGAGATCTTGATTCATGTTTAATACCAATCCAGATGTCATATTCGTGTTTTCATCAAAATAAACGAACATTTCACCAGGAAATCTCAAGAGACCTTTCCCCTCACTGCCCATCCAAAGATTCCCTTTTTTATCTTCAAAAATGCAACGAATACTTTCCATTGGCATTCCATTGTATTGATTGAGTTGGAGGTTAATTCTTCCATCTTTAACTCGATATACGCCACCATTCGTGTTTATCCATAAGTTTCCTTTGGAATCTAAGAGACATCCTCGTAAGCTCAATAAAGAATCAATACCTTGAATTATTTTTAATTTCTCAGTTGATAGCCCATACTCTAACAACCCATCTTTGAATGTTGTAATAAACAACTTATCTCCTTGCTTTTCGATTCCTGAAACATTATAATCGTCCAAAGCTTTAATGTGTCGAAACGTTTTTAAATCTGCAGTTTTGATAACACCTGCTCTTGTTCCTAGATAAAGGTTATCTTCAAAAATCAACAAATCACGGATACTCAAATCATCTTCCTGATACAATTGAATTTGCGCTTGTTCAGCTGAATTGAAAGCAACTTTCGAACCTCCATTTATCTTGAGTTGAATTAATTGATTGTTTCTTAGTTCAAATAATCCTCCTCCATTGGAACCAACAATTATGCGATTTTTGAAAACCACTATTTCCGAAACGGAAGTTGTTTTAAAATTTTGACTAAATGCCCATTTACTGATTTTGTTACCTTGAATTTTGGAAACACCACCTTCATGCCCGACCCAAATTGCATCACCAATGCTTTTTATAAGTTTTACACGGTTATTTAAGATCCCATTTTCCGTAGAATATGATTGAAAATCCTTTCCATTAAATTTTGCAAGTCCACCCAAAGTTCCGACCCACAAATAACCGTCATTATCCTGTGTTATAGAATTTACTTGAGATTGAGGTAATCCTTGAGCAGTATTATACGTTAAGAATGAATACCGCTGTGCACTTGCGTGAATACCAAAAAAGAAAATAATAAGAAATAATAAGAAACTCTTTATCATTTTGGCAATTTCAACATTTTAACAAATTCTGTCACTCTATTTCTTGCAACTGGCACACGTAACCCATTTTTCAAGATTGCAAAATGACCGTCTTCATTTACATAATCTGAAAGCATATCTAAATTAATAATATGTGACTTGTGAATTCTAAAAAATTTACTTGGATCAAGAATATTTTCATACGTTTTTAACGTACGTGTATCTAAATAACGAGGGCCTTCCTTGAAATAAATTGTCGTACAATTTCCATTTGCCTCTAAATGCGTTATAGAATCATCTTCTACGATTTTTAGCCCTTTAGTATGGCTGATTGCAATTCTATTATTTGGCTTATTGCGCAATAATGTGTCAGAAAGATTCTTTAATGAACTGAAATATGTGTTGTAATTTTGTGGTTCGTCGGTGAAGATTTTCTTGGTTTCTTTTAGTTTTTCAACCGCGGTTTGTAATTCTTCTATATCGATCGGTTTGAGCAAGTAATAAACAGCACTTGCATTGAACGCTTTGATTGCATAATCTTTAAATGCTGTTACAAAAACAACTTGAAAATCTTTTTCTTCTAATTCATCTAATAACTCAAACCCTTCTGCACCTGAAGGCATTCGAATATCCAAAAACACGACATCGGGTTTGGAAGATTCGATAATTGCCTTAGCTTGACTTTTTCTAGAAGCCTCTCCAATTACCTCAATATCAGGACAATATTCCTCAAGCAACATGATAAGATTCTTTCTTGCGAATTCTTCATCGTCTACAACAATTGCTCTAAGTTTCATAGTTTTAGTGTTAAAAGTAAGCATTAAATTTCCTCTATTCGAATATACCATTTAATACTAAAGTAGTCGCAATTTAATATGTATTTAAAACAACATATTGCTCCTTTAACATAAAATTTACCCCCGATTAATACATCTCAAATACATTTCAAGTTTTTTTTCTTAGGCAAAAGAAAAGTTCATTTATCTTCGAATTATTGAACGCATTTAACCTACTTGCTTATGCTTAAAAATGTACACTTCATCAAACAAACATGTTGGATATTTAATGATAACGGAAACTAAGGTTTCCGTTTTTTTTGATGTTATTTTCCAACTAATACGCCTTCAATTTGCGTTCATGGAAATTAAAAAGGCATAGTCCCTAAGGGACAAAAACGATTGCGCAAATTAAAATTTGCTAGAGTTATTTAGTCCCTATGGGACATTAGCCATTGAAATTCTTAAAATTCATGGACAAAAAAGAACTAAGCATATCCAAAGAACCCATAAGGCTCTCATTTTTAAATTCTCAATCATTGCCACAGATGCAAAGATTTTACTATTTCACTAAAAAATTGTCTGATAAAAATTGATCTAACTTAATAAATTTGCGATTTGGTCTTTGCACAAAAGTAATCTGTGCATCTGTGGCATAAAAATTTTGGGCCAAAAGATGGAAAGTTATTTCTATTTAATGAAGCCTAAAAAATCAATAATACTTTTAAGGATTTTCGTTGGGTTTTCAATGTGCGTCATGTGTCCGGCATCTTCAATGATTTCATACGAAACTGGAATTTCTTTTAATTCACTTTGCCATTTTTCGGTTGAAATGATTGGATCATGTTTGCCGTGAAGAATTAAAAAATCAGTTGGATTTTCCACCACCAATGTTGACTTATCTTCTCTATTTCTCATAGCTAGAGAAGCATAGGCAATGGATACAGCTTCCATTTTTTTGGCTTCATTTATCAATTCAATTACCGCAGAATCCTTACGGTTATGACGGTAAAAAAGTCCAGGAATAGCTTCCTTGATAAACAAATCTTTCGCTTTTAAAACGATGTCTGCTATTCGAACGCGGTCTTTTTTCTTTTCAACTGGATCTTCCCAAAAATTAGAGTTGAGTAATACAACCTTTTTACATTTAGGATCCAATTCTTTTAATTCTAGTGCAACATAACCACCCATGGAATGACCTACAACGTGGTATTGTTCGATGTTCAGTTCTTCCAACAATTTAGCAACTTCAAAAGCCATGTATTTCATTGATGGCGATTCATTCGTATCGTTTAAACCAGAATTTCCATGACCTGGAAGATCTATTAAAATGGATTGAAACGGTGCTTTTTCAAGCGCAAGAAAACTCCACATGGTTGTTGATTCTAAAAAACCGTGCAGAAAAACAACAGGGTATCCGTTGCCAAATACCCTGTAATTTAATTTATTTATCCAATCCATTATTCATTCATCAATGTCTCAATCTCTTCTGCTTCCAATGGAATATCTTTCATCAAATTGAAAGGAGCACCAGATTCCTGCACCACTAAATCATCTTCCAAACGAATTCCTAAACCTTCTTCTGGAATATAAATTCCTGGTTCGCATGTGAACACCATTCCAGCTTTAATTGGTTCATTCCACAAACCTACATCGTGGGTATCAAGTCCCATGAAATGGGAAGTTCCATGCATGAAATATTTCTTATATGCTGGCCATTCTGGATTTTGGTTCGTGATATCTAATTGGCTTATCAATCCCAGATTTAGTAATTGACCCTCCATGATTCTTCCAACTTCTTTTTGGTATTCTGCCATAATAGTCCCTGGAACCAATAATTTTTCTGCAGATTTTTTTACGTGCAACACTGCATTGTAAACTTCTTTTTGTCGCGCAGTAAACCTCCCATTTACTGGGATGCAACGCGTTAAATCGGAAGCATAATTTGCGTATTCAGCACCAACATCCAACAAAATAACATCGCCATCCTTGCATTGCTGATTGTTTTCAATGTAATGTAAAACACATGCATTTTTTCCGGATGCGATAATTGGTGTATATGCAAAACCTTTGGAACGATTTCTTAAAAATTCGTGCGCCAATTCTGCTTCAATTTCATATTCCCAAACACCTGGTTTGATGTACGAAAGTAAACGGCGAACACCGGCTTCAGTAATTTTACACGCCTTTTGCAACAATTCAATTTCGATAGCATCTTTGATCGAACGAATGCGGTGCATTATTGGAGCGCTTTTTCTCACTTGGTGCGCAGGATAATCGCTTTTCAATTGTTTAACAAACCGATTTTCTCGTGTTTCAACTTCTGTATTGGCGCGCAAATGTTCATTTGTATTGATATAAACGTTTGATGCGTCCGCCATCATTTGCTTAAACATTACCGGAAATTGGTTCAACCAATAAACAGTTTTTATCCCTGAAACTTCAAAAGCTTGTTCTTTGTTCAATTTTTCACCTTCCCAAACAGCTATTAAGTCACTTGTTTCCTTTAAAAAAAGCACTTCTTTGTGCGCTTCATTCTTACTATCTGGAAAAATTACTAATATACTCTCCTCTTGATCAACGCCAGTAAGAAATAAAATATCTCTGTGTTGTTGAAAAGGCATTGTACTATCCGCACTTATTGGAAAAATATCGTTTGAATTAAAAACGGCCAAGGAATTTGGTTCCATCAATTGCTTAAAACTGGCTCTGTTTTTTATATATAATTGTTTATCAATTCTATCGTATTTCATGACTTGTCTATTTGACGTTGAAAATACAAATTTTACAGATTATATAGATCGGGATTTGAATAAAGTTTGATTTTGGAGGCTTTAGTTATAGGTAACCAGCTAGAATCGAACATCGAGCGTTAGTCGAGATAGAGGTTAGAGATAGAGGTTAGAATTTCATTGCATTATAATTTTTAGTGTATTCACATATTTTTTTCGAAAAATTTATAGGTCGTAATTACTTTACGTTCTACTATGCCAATTTTGTATCATAAATCAAACTGATATGAGAACTTTTATTCAAACAATTAGCATCAAAGAAATTATTTTTTTAACTGCTAACAATGAGATCACCCTTTTTGGAACTGCCTCAAGAGATTTGTTAACGTATGAAACGCAAATTTCAATTAATTCTTCACAGTTGAATAGAATTATTAATTCATTACAAGGTAAAAATGAATCTGTACAGGTTTCAGAAATGTTTGAAAGCCGATCAACCGAAAATGGCCAAGTTTTATTTTATTTTGATGGAACAGCCTTAACAAATTCAGAAATTGAATTTCATACTTTTTCTCAAAACGAAGTGTTAAAACAAATTAGAGCTTAAAATTTCTATTTAAAAGCCTATAAAAAGCAACCTAAATTATTATTTTTCGTATATTCGTTGTAACTTATTAGTGTAGAAGATTGTTTTAGCTTCTCACATACTATGCTAAACTATATGAAAAATCTTAAAATAGCTATCGCCGCAACAATGACAGTAGTCTTTGCAATGAGCTCATGTATTAAACATGAAGTGATTCCGGCTCCAGTACCAATGGTTGATTTAAACTGCCATTTTATTGGTTCAATCAATGGAACAAATGTTGAATTGACAGAAAATGTTTTAGGATATTATTGTAACACGTCAAAAGCAAAAATACTTTTGCCAAGTCCAAGTTTATCAAGTGCAAGTTATTTCTCCGAAATGTTGTCCTCTTCTACTCCTGTTTCAATTAAAATAGCTTTAGGAAGTGTTATGTGGGATGCTTCTACTTCAATTGATCCTGACGTGAATGCATTCAACGTATTTCATTCGAGTAATTTAACACCAAATTTTTCTTCCACAGGTACTGCTGGATTTGAATTTTCATATCGTGATGGAACTGGAGTAACTTGGACTTCAAAGTCTAATTCGGTTAACTTTCAAGACGTAACATTTTCTAATATTTTACAAGAATCTGATACTTCAGGTGATTACTCAAAATTCAAGTGTAATTTCGAATGTTATGTTTATCACATGGATGCAGTAACATTGCTTTGGGATTCAATTCATGTTCAAGCAGCAGAATATGACGCTTGGTTCAAACGATAAAACTTTTAAAGCCGTTTTTAACAAGACGGCTTTTTTATTTCTGTTCATCATTGTATGAGTGAAACGCTGAAAATAGCAATTATTGGGGATTACAATTTCACCTATAATTCACATTTGGCTACGAATATGGCGCTTGATCATTCTGGAAATTTTCTGGAAGTTGACATCAATTATTATTGGATTAAAATCAACGAAGCAGCTCAATATAAACTTCAAAATTTTGAGCAATTTGATGGAATTCTGATTGCTCCTGGTCCTTTTACCAATGCATTTTTTCTAAACGGTATTATTAGGGCAATTTCTACTTTGTCTTTACCCGTATTAATCACAGGTGAAAGTCTAAAAAATTTCATTGAGGTATTAATTAATTCGCATCAATTGAATTCAAATGGTGAAAAATTGATTTCTGATAATTTGGTTGAAGGAAACACATTTGAAAGAATTCAAATTGTGCCACATTCTAAGGAATTCATTCAACTTTACGCAAATCACAGTACAGTTGAGCTAACATCTTCCCGATATAGTTTATATCCTCAATTAATACAAACTTTGACTGCGGAAATAATTGATGTTGAAGCATATAATCAATTTGAGGAACCTGAGATCATAAGTTTAAAAAAGCATGACTTCTTTGTAGCATGTGCAAATTGTCCACAGATTTCATCAACGAGGGAATTACCTCATCCATTGATATATACTTTTATAAAAGCAGCAATGGCTTCAACATTGAAAGCTCAGAATAAAACTGCTTAAAGCAATAAATTTTCTTCTTTGTTCTTTTCAAAAACATGATCTATTTCATGTGGAGGGTTTTCTGCAGCAGAAACGGCTAAAACATCACACCTTTCATTTTCAGGATGACCAGCATGGCCTTTTACCCAATGAAACGTCAAATTGTATTTCGGGTGTAAATCAAGATATCTGAGCCATAAATCTGAATTTTTTTTTCTTTTAAACCCTTTCGTTTTCCAGCCAAAGACCCATCCTTTCACAATTGAATCGATAACGTATTTAGAATCTGAATAAACTTCAACTGGATATTTGTTTGTTTTAAGGTTTTCTAAGCCAACAATTAACGCCATTAGTTCCATTCGATTATTTGTTGTCATTCTATAACCACCAGAAATTTCTTTTACTTGTCCATTAAATTTCAAAATGGTTCCATAGCCACCTGGACCCGGATTACCCTTTGCTGAACCGTCTGTATATATTTTAATTTTCACACTACGAATTTAAGTATAAAAAATGCGATAGTATCTCGAAAAGGAAATAAATGAAATTCATTATGTTCAACTACATGAAAACGTAAACATTTCAAATTCAGCGAATCAACTAAATAAAAAAACCGCAATTCATCGGTGCAATACATAGATTTGTCGAATAATTAATTTTTTTATTTCATTTAGGATTCCAAGAATAAATAGACGTTCTTTTCTACGAAACAATGAATAATAACTATGAATGAACTTTTATTCCCAACAATCAAATTAATTCGATTTATTATGCAAGCTGAAGATACTTAATCATTTAAAGGGTGACTTATTTTTCGTTTTGCAGTTCTAAACATCACCCTTAAATTTGTTCCATAAACGAAGAGAAAATATTAAAACATATATATAATATTCAAAGTTTTTTCAGTGAATAGTGGTTAGGTTAGGTTAAAAAGCGGTTCGGTTCTCGAACCGCTTTTTTGTTGTAATAACTTTTAATGAATGACACTTGATAACCACCGTTCCATTTTTTCGAAAGTACTGTTTTTCCTTGCAGCGATATCTGCAATTTGCTCTTCAGTAATCTTCCCCAAACCAAAATACTTTGCTTCCTTGTGGGCAAAATACCATCCAGAGACAGAAGAAGTAGGCATCATCGCTAAGCTTTCGGTCAATGAAACGCCAGTAAGTTCTGTTGCATTCAACAACTCAAACAAGCCAATTTTTTCAGTGTGATCTGGACAAGCTGGATATCCTGGTGCTGGTCTTATCCCAACATAAGATTCCTTTATCAATTCTGAATTTGACAATTGTTCATTTCTAGCGTATCCCCATAAATCTGTTCTTACAATTTCATGTAATTTTTCAGCAAATGCTTCTGCTAATCGATCTGCTAGCGCTTTTATCAAAATTGAATTATAATCATCATGATCCTTTTCAAAACGAACAATATGCTCTTCCATTCCAAGCCCCGTTGTCACCACAAAGCCACCAATATAATCTTCAACTTCAGAATCTTTAGGCGCGATAAAATCAGACAAAGCAATATTTGGCTGACCTTCCGCTTTCTTCGTTTGTTGACGTAAAGAATGTTGAATATTCAAAATGGTTTTTGGTGATTCGTTTGAATAAATTTCAATATCATCACCAACAGAATTTGCAGGAAACAAACCTACAACTGCTTTCGCTTTTAACCATTTTTGATCAATTATTTGCTTTAGCATCTGTTGCGCATCAGCATATAATTTCGTTGCTTCATTGCCTACAACTTCATCGGTCAATATGTTTGGAAATCGTCCATGCAATTCCCACGTTTGAAAAAAGGGTGTCCAATCAATATAATCTGCCAATTCAGCGATAGGATAATCCTCAAATTTTGTTAATCCCAATTTTGCTGGTTGGATACAATCTTCTTGTTTCCAATTAATAGCAAATTTATTCTTTCTAGCTTCCTCTAGTGATAATAATTGCTTTGCTCCTCGGTGTTTTTCATGGTGCTCACGCACTCGAGTATATTCAACCTTTAATTCTTCTACAAAAGCATCCTTTTTTTGACCTAACAAACTTTCTACAACAGTAACAGCTCGTGATGCATCTAATACATGAACCGTTTGACCTTTTGTATAATTTTGCTCAATTTTTACAGCAGTATGAACTTTGGAAGTTGTTGCTCCACCAATCATTAAAGGTATAGTCAAATTGGCACGTTCCATTTCTTTGGCCATGGTGACCATTTCATCCAAAGAAGGCGTAATTAATCCACTTAGACCAATAACATCAACCTTTTCATCAATGGCGGTTTGGATAATTTTATCAAACGGCACCATCACTCCTAAATCGATGACTTCATAGTTGTTACAGCCTAAAACAACGCCAACAATATTTTTACCTATATCATGGACATCGCCTTTAACGGTTGCCATCAATACCTTACCTGAAAAGGATCTAACACCATCTTTTTCTGCTTCTATAAAAGGCAGCAAATATGCAACTGCTTTTTTCATGACTCTTGCAGATTTCACAACTTGGGGCAAAAACATTTTACCGCTCCCAAATAGATCTCCAACGATATTCATTCCATCCATTAAAGGTCCTTCAATCACTTCTATTGGGCGAGAAAACTGATGTCGACATTCTTCAACATCTTCGTCGATAAATTCCACAATACCTTTTACTAAAGCGTGAGCTAATCGTTCATTTACAGGAACATTTCTCCATGAAAGATCAATTTCTCTTTTTTTACCGTCTCCTTTTACGGTTTCAGCATACTCAAGTAACCTTTCAGTTGCATCGGGTCTCCTATTTAATAAAACGTCCTCTACAAAAATTAATAGCTCTTTATCAATATCTGAATACACTTCTAGCATTGCAGGATTCACAATTCCCATATCCATACCATTTTGAATGGCATGATAAAGAAAAGCAGAATGCATCGCTTCACGCATTTTGTCATTTCCTCTAAACGAGAATGAAACATTTGAAACTCCTCCGCTAACATGTGCACCTGGTAGATTTTCTCTAATCCATTTTGTTGCGCGGAAAAAATCAACAGCGTTATTATTATGCTCCTCCATTCCTGTTGCCACAGGGAAAATATTTGGGTCAAAAATGATATCCTCTTTGGCAAAATGAACTACATCAACTAAAATGTCATACGATCTTTTACATATTTCTATTCGTCTTTCATAGCTATCTGCTTGACCTTTTTCATCAAACGCCATAACAATAACTGCTGCACCATATCTTTTAACTTTTTTTGCTTGAGAAATAAAATTTTCTTCTCCCTCTTTCAACGAAATTGAATTTACAACACCTTTCCCTTGAATGCATTTTAATCCTGCTTCAATGATTTCCCATTTAGAGCTATCTATCATGATTGGAACGCGAGAAATATCGGGTTCGGAAGCGATTAAATTCAAGAATTTCACCATTGCTTCTTTTCCATCAATCATTCCTTCATCCATATTGATATCGATGATTTGTGCTCCTCCTTCCACTTGATCTCTGGCTACAGCTAAAGCTGCTTCAAAATCTCCCTCTTTGATCATTCTGAGAAAGGCACGTGATCCGGTAACATTTGTTCGTTCACCAATATTCACAAAATTGCTAAGTGAAGTGACAATCAAAGGCTCTAACCCTGATAGTTTTAATGTTGATTGAGTATTATCTGACATCTAAAATCTATATTATTGTTCTTGGTTGGTAATTTTTTGCCAAATCTGCAATTGCTTTGATGTGTTCTGGCGTTGTTCCGCAGCAACCGCCAATGATGTTCACAAGACCTTCATCTAAAAATTCCTTGATTTGTACAGCCATAATTTCGGGTGTTTCATCATATTTACCGAACTCATTTGGTAATCCCGCATTTGGGTGAGCGCTTACACCAAAACTTGCCTTTTGATTAAGAATTTGCAAATAAGGACGCATCATTGAAGCTCCAAGTGCACAATTCAAACCAATAGTCAACAATGGCATGTGTGACATAGAAATCAAAAAGGCTTCTGTTGTTTGTCCTGTTAATGTTCTGCCACTTTGATCTGTAATAGTGCCAGAAACCATGATTGGAATTTGAACCTTTCTTTCTTCAAAAACGACATCAATGGCATAAAGAGCAGCTTTTGCATTTAAGGTGTCAAATACTGTTTCGACTAACAGTAAATCAACTCCTCCATCCATTAATGCATTCACTTGGTCTTTATATGCATCCACCAACTCATCAAAAGAAATCCCTCGAAAACCAGGGTCATTGACATCTGGCGAAATGGATGCTGTTCTATTTGTTGGACCAATTGAACCTGCAACAAATCTTGGCTTATCTGGATTAAGAGCAGTAAATTCAGCAGCTACTTCCTTTGCTATCTTTGCAGATTGAAAATTAATATCATACACATATTTCTCTAGGCCATAGTCTGCTTGTGCTATCCAAGTGCCAGAAAAAGTATTTGTTTCAGCAATATCGGCCCCAGCTTCAAAATATTTTCGATGGATTTCCTTAATAATTTCAGGACGTGTCAATGAAAGCAAATCATTGTTTCCTTTTAATGATTTATCATGGTTTTCGAACCAACCTTTGCGAAAATCCTCTTCTTCCAATTTATGGCGCTGAATCATCGTTCCCATTGCGCCATCGAGAATAAGGATTCTTGTTTTTAATAATTCTTGAATTGTTTTCATAATTTATTTAATACACAAACTATGAAAAAAGGGAAGTACACAACTGTACTATCGACTTATCTTAACCCAACTTGATGTTGAGATTGGATTTGGCACCTATTCCGCGAACGGAGGTTGCCAAGGTTTCACAGGGCCTAATCCCTCCACCTTTCTTCATAAGTTTATTTGAATGAACGAGGTGCAAAATTACTTCGAAATTAGTTCTTAGCCAAGATTTTAGTAAATCTCTTTATATTTTTTGTATCTTCAAACCTCAAATTCATTCAAAAATGAAAAGAATACTACTTATATTTATATTACTTTCTCAGCTTAATATAGCCGTTTCACAAACTTTTACGGATTCTAATTTACCCATAGTTGTTATCACAACTCAAGTTGGTCAACCAATAAATGATCTTACAAGAGTTGTTTGTGATATGGGGGTTATTGATAATGGTTTTGGGAATCAAAATTTATTAACGGATCCTTTTAACAACTACAACGGAAAAATTGCCATCGAAATTAGGGGCTCAACATCCCAACAATATCCTAAAAAGAGTTATGGTTTTGAAACACAAGATTTATTAGGCGCAAATTTCAACGTACCTTTAATGGGCCTGCCAATTGAAAATGATTGGATTTTATATGGACCGTATCCTGATAAAACATTGATTCGCGATGTTTTGACCTATGATCTTTCACAAAAAATGGGTCATTATGCTTCCAACTGGAGACATTGTGAGTTGATGATCGATAATGAATATCTTGGGGTTTATATTTTAATAGAGAGAATTAAAAGAGACAATAACCGCGTTGATGTCGCAAAACTCGATTTCGACGATTTAGCTGGCGACTCACTTACGGGCGGTTATATTGTAAAAATTGATAAAATGACAGGTGAAGTTGGTTATTCGTGGCCTTCCAATTACAACACAGAAGTTCTTTTTCAATTTCATGATCCTGAGTTCGATCAATTAGACCCAATACAATCAAGTTACATGGAAACATTTGTGGGGGAATTTGAAGATGCTATTTGGGGTCCTCAATTTGCTGATCCCCTTGTTGGATATCCAAATTATATTGAAACAACTTCGTTTTATGACTTTTTCATTTTACAAGAATTAGGAAGAACTGTAGATGGCTATCGATCAAGTTCATTCATGCACAAGGATAAAACAAGTGGCGCGTGGAATGGCAAATTGGTTGCTGGTCCTATGTGGGATTTTAATCTTTCCTATGGAAACGCTGATTATTGTGAGGCCAATTTAACAACCGGTTGGCAATATAATTTTGATGATATCTGCGATTTCACAACTGCTATTCCTTTTTGGTGGGAAAAATTATTACAATCTTCCACCTATAGAAACGGCTTAAAATGCCGTTGGGATGAGTTAAGACAAGGAGCTTTTCATACTGATAGTGTCAATTATTTCATTGATTCGATGGCAAATTACCTTCAAGATGCGCGCATTCGAAATTTCCAAAAATGGCCTATAATAGGTGTTTATGTGAATTGGAATGGCTTTGTTGGAATGACGTACCAAGAAGATTTAGATTTTTTAAAAACATATATTGAGCAACGTTCTGTTTGGATTGATAATAATCTTCCTGGTATTTGTGATTTATCCATAAAAGAAAATGCTTTTGTTCCGCAATACCACAAAGTTTGGCCAAATCCAATGAGTGAAGACGGATATATTGGTTTTACGCTGTTCAATGAAGGAGAAGTTGGTTTTGAGCTGTTTGATCTAACTGGAAGAATGGTTTACACTGATAATTTTGGTTTCAAGCAAAAAGGAGAACATGCTCATTCACTTCCGTTATCGTTTTTATCCGAAGGGAATTACATTTATAGTTTAAAACAATCGGGAATTCAAATCGGAACTGGGAAAATAAGTATCAAATAATACCGATTAGCATTTGATAATACTGGCGGAAAAAGCCAGAAAAACAAAATTCAGTTCGGCATTACAGCTTATTGAATTGTATGAAAATTCAATTTTAAATTGGTATAAGATGAACGCTTTTTTTCGTGGATTTAGATTTGCTTTCAATGGAATAGCTGTTTTAATTAAAACTGGGGTGAATTTTAAAATTCAACTAATAGCTTTTTGCTTCGTTTGCTTTGCTGGCTGTTATTTTAATATCACTTCGACAGAATGGCTCATGATATTGGGTGTTTCTGCTCTCGTTTTGTCTTTAGAAGCCTTGAACACGTCCATTGAAAAGTTATGTGATCTCTATTCGACTGAGCAAAATGATAAAATCAAAATAATCAAAGATATTGCGGCTGGTGCTGTTTTAATTGCTTCCTTTTTTGCAGGTATTGTTGGTGTACTAATCTTTTGGAAATATATTATATAGTGACATACATTTAGTAAAATCGTCCCACGTCCGCAAAGCAGCACCGAAGGTAATTATCACAAATTTTCACGAATTGATTCTGTGCTCATTGTAAATCTATGGCACAAAAAAGGCGATTCAATTGAATCGCCTTTCAAATATAGATTGTATCTTATTTAATAATTAACTGCTTCACAGCTGTTCCTTCCGCCGAGAATACTTTAACAAAGTAAACTCCTGATGAAACAGTCGAAACATCAACTTTAACAAGTGTACTATTCACTTCAGTAGAAGAGATAATTTGTCCTGCAATGTTCATTAATTCAACTTTCGTCATGTTCAATCCATCTGTTAAAACAGTAATTGATTCATTTGCTGGATTAGGATAAACACTTACACTATTTGCTAAACTAAATTCATCCAAACCTAACGTTATACAGAAATTTGTAGTGTTATCTGTTCCGAAATTTGCATTTGCATTTAACAATTCTGCAACTATTATTCCATTATAAGTGATGTTATAATCGCCATTTCCACCATTTGCTGCATTACATCCTGACATTCCATCACCAAAATCATCAATAATTTTAAAATCATAACAACCATAGCTCAAACAAAAATCTTGCTGAACTAAAACTGGATTATCATCAGTATAACCTGAACCTGCATAAATTATTGCGTTTGAGGCATCGTACAACTCCCAAGAAGTTTCGGAAGCATAACAATCTAAATTCAGGTTTAATGTAACTGTTTGTCCATTTACAACTGTAGTAAATGAAGAAGAAATTGTATTATTTGCAAGATTTAAATCAGCAGAACCATTTGGATTCACTACTTCTGCACCAAAAGTATGGTTTCCGCCAGAAAGTGTTGCAATTGGTAAGGTTATCGTAATTGTTTGAAATTGATTCAATGAACCAGTCCATGGATACGTTTGATTTAAAAGCCCATCATAACCGTAATTAACAGTTACTGATGTTAACACATCCGTCCCAGAATTTGTAATTGTAACTTGTGGTGTAACTGTTGCTTGACAATAAGTACCTGATACACCTTGTGGATTATTCAAGGCTGCATCTAATGCTAAACCTGGGCCATTAGGGTCAATGCCATCAATTGCAGTTGCACCAGTTGAAGAAGGATCTAACCAGTTGCTCAAACGGGAAGAACTTGTATTGTTACCAGTCCAAGAAACTGAAAACTTACCATATTCGTCTGATAAATCGCCTGCACCACAAGAAGAAGCACCACCATGTAATTGACCAATGACTCTGTGATTTTGATCAAACAAAGGTGAGCCTGAAGAACCTCCTTCAGTAACCCCTAAATCCCATCCTGGAACATGCCAGTGGCTGTTTGCAGCAGTACCAGCCCATGCACTGGATGTCAAAGCGTTATTGTTCTCAAAAGAGATTTTTTTGATGTCTCCAGCAGGGTGATGTATTCCAACTGAAGTAGGAACCGCTGCGTCGACTCTATTCCATCCACTATAATAAATTCCCCAAGCTGGATCTGGAGCAGTATTTAATTCTGTCAATGAGAAATCTGAACCTGCCCATGCAGCGCGCAAAATTCCACCATTTACATTCATTGTTTCAGGACCATTTGTTGAATTACCTCCAGTTCCACAGACAGTTCCACCTACTGGAGATTCCCAGCGAAAACGGAAAACCCAACCGCCAGGATTTGTTCCGCAATGATTTGCAGATAAAAAGTAAGGAATAATTGTTCCTGTAGTATTATTTACAAGTGACCCGGTACAAAATCCTCCTCCATTAACCATCATGGCAACGGAATGTGATTGATCTAACCACAAAGAACCTTGTGGACAATTAACATCATAATGGCAATTACCAGAACTATTTAATGCTTTAGCTAATGCGTCCAAATCTTGAAAACCAGAAACGATAGTACTCAAATTCAAAATGCTTGATCCAACAACTGTTTTAGGCTCAATTAATTCAATGATAATTTTGTTTGTATGAACTAATTCTGTTCCTAACATACTGTTTGAATTGTTATTCAGACTAGTATAAGCACCAATAAATTCTTCACTTAAGGCATCCGTAATAAAAAGTCTAGTTCCAGGTGCTAATTGAAATTTATCAAAAACAGCATTTACAGATAATGCATTTGGACAAGAAATCCCGAATTGATATAAAGCATCACCTGAAGGTAAAATTGTTTTTGACGCTTCGGTCATAATATTCATGTTCACTTGAAACTCCTTTCCAAAGCGAAACATTTTTTCACCTGTTGCAGCATAATTTGCTAATTCTGAAGCAGGATCTACTGGAGCTGTTTCATAAAATGTTTTTGTGCGTTCCACTTTACCCATTGTTGTAAGTGGCCTGCCTGAATTGATTGTCTGAGAAAAACAATCGGCCGAGTATGCAGAAATAAAGATTGTTAAAAAAAGTAGTTGTTTTTTCATAGTTCTAGTTTATTATTGTTAAGCATGTTTTAAAAAAGACGATAATTCTATACGAATCGTTGGTTCAGCTTAGAAAATAGTTAATTTCTTTCTGTAACAATCATTCAATATTACCGTTCAAAAACTTATTTTTAGCACGTTAATTGCTAAAAGCTTTGACCAAATATACACTTTATCATGAAAATATTCAACCTCATCTTTTGCATCATTCTTGGAATGAACTCTTTTGCGCAACAAATTGAAATACCTGCTGAACAATATCCATTTTATTCTATTCTCGAATGGAAAGGTATGGGTGCAATTTTGTTCAACCGGGATCCTGCTGGGAACATGAAAAAAGTCAATATGACATTAGTAGGCAATAAACCAACCAATATTTGGCAACAAAGTTTCAATCCAAATGGAAAAGATTACCATTTTATTTCAAGTGAAAACTCACGTTATGTTTATTTTTTAGACAATTTAGTCCCAGAAGAAGGAAAAATCTCATTGCATCAGCTAAATTCTGCTGGGAATATAAAATCAACATCTGTGAGTTTAAGTTCTGCGATCAAGAAATTGGGTGCTTTTGACTTAGCTGAAATGCAATTGATGGATATTATTACAACTGATAAAGCATTAGTAAATGTTTTCCGCTATCACGATACAAAAGCCAAGAAATATATAGAATTTGCAACGTTTATCACCCACCACAACATGCTTGTCTATGCGGCAATTTTGGGAGAAGTTACTGATTTAAATATCAAAGAAGGAAATTTTGGTCAATGGAAATATATTGGTTTTACGGATGATCAAATTTATTTTGCTGCTCGGGATTTTCAAAACAAAAAGAAAGGTTGGACGGTACAAAATTTAACATCTAAAGGAGTTTTAACTAATTCTCAATTTATAAATGGCCCGTCAGAAAATTTTGAGTTCGTTGAACAAGTGGGTGTTGGTGCAAATGGAAAAGCCATTTTGAATAATTCAACTGATAGTGAAACTGCAACTTTGATTCACCATAAAAATCAGTTTTACATGACTGGGATAATGACTGAAGGGACAAGTAAAACAGTTAAATTAAAGCAACTTGCTGAAGGGAAATGGGTTGACTTAACTAATTTCAAATTCACACCAGACAAAGGAAAAACATCCTTACAATTTGGGAATTACACGTTAAATGAAGGAATTGGTTGTAAAATAAATAATGTAATGATTTTCTTGCCGTATGATGCAACTAAGAAATCCTCTCAGAATGTTTTTTCAGCACGATTCAACAGTAATCCAAGTAGATTTATCGTTGAAGATAAAAAAGAATTATTTACAGTATCTTTGGTGGATGGCACTTTATATTTCGATTTGAGCCAACTAAACAAATCGGGGAATGTAAAATTTGAATCTATTAAAAAATGATAATTGGAATTTGTGGAGGAAGTGGTTCTGGGAAAACAACGTTATTAAAACGTATTTCTAATGAATTAAAACATCTAAACCCTTCGATTTTTTCGATGGATAATTATTATTTACCGATCCAAAAACAACTAAAAGACGAGAATAATCAATATAATTTTGATTTACCAACTGCATTAGATCGAGAGAGATTGTTTTCGGATTTATATAAATTATCTATCGGTCAATCAATTGAGGTAAAAGAATATCATTTCAATTCACCTCCTGATAAAATCTCTTTGATAACCATACATCCATCAAGTTTAATTATTGTTGAAGGGTTGTTTTTGTTCTATTACGAAGAAGTTAAAAAATTGATTGATTTCTCCATTTTCATGGAGGTTGACCCAACAACCCAATTGGACAGAAGATTGTACCGCGACCAAGAAACTAGAGGTTATTCAAGAGAAGCTATAATTTATCAATGGGACAATCATGTTTTGCCTTGTTATAAACAATTTCTTTTGCCTTTCGAACATGAAGCTGACTTTCGTTTTCACAACGACTCTCGTGCGGATGATGAATTTGAGCGCTTGATGTACGATATTAATATGTTAATTGCGAAACAAAAAGTTTAATGAAAAAATGGGGTGTGAAATATCGTAATATCCTGTTTTCCATTCTTGCTTCTCTTGCTTTTGTATGCTATTATTTCAGTGTTTTTTCGACTAATTACATTTCAGAAATATCGCCATTTCAAGAAAAATTTCAAAAGTTAGAACAGCAAATGGATGCTTTTCTTCTTACACAAAAAGAAGCATTAAAAATCCACAAAAAAAATCTCAATTGGAATAATTTTGATTTAAACACAACCTTTAATCTTCATGTTTATCACAAAGATTCTTTGCTATTTTGGAACACGAATCAGTTGCCAATTATTCGCTTTGCAGATATTCATTTTCCATCTGAAGGAATCATTCACTTGCAAAATGGCTGGTATAATGCAAAGGTCTTAAAAGAAGGTAATTATACAATTTGTGCTTCTTTTTTGATTAAACAGGATTACTCCTATGAAAACAAAGACCTTACGAATAAATTTGTCTCTGAATTAGAACTTCCCTTTGACGTGTCTATTTCACTCGAACAAGACCCCTATTTTTCTGTATTCTCTAAGCAAAAAGCATTTCTTTTTTCATTAATACCAAATGAATACCAACCTGCAACAGAAGCCGAATCAATATTACTACTTCTGCTATTATTAACTAATGTTTCACTCTGGTTAATTGTATTGCTTAAGCTTTCTATTAAAATAAGGAAACCGTACAATTGGATAATTCCATTCGCACTTATAATTATTAGGATGCTCTCCTTAAACTATAATTGGTTCGGATTTTTGCACGACACACATGGATTTCAAGCTACTTTGTATGGGATGAATGCATTATTCCCAAATTTCTTTGAATATTTAGTGAACTGCGCTGTTATTATTTTTATTATTTCATTTTTAAAACATGTCTTTTCATCTCCTACTTTCATAAAAGGTAACCGATTAATTGGTCTAATTTTCTTCCTTTCAACGATTCCTTTCTGGGCTTTGATTCTATACTTAAATAAGGGATTAATTGAAAATTCTTCTATTCCATTAATTATTGAAAATCTTTTTTCCTTGAATAGCTATTCTATTCTTGCTATTGCCAGTATGGGACTATTATTTTACAGTTATTTCACCTTTACAAAAACAATAATACACTACAATAAACTGTCAAAAAACAATCCTCTGATACTCGCTACAGTTGCATTTCTTGGCGGATTGATTTTCTTTTTCTATGAAATGAATTTTGGCTATCAGCTCGTTTTTGCTTCTTTATTTCCTTTACTCTTGAATGCCCTTATTATTTATTTGGTTTATCGCGAAGGGAAAAGCTATCAACTCGGTTTTGGAATCATCTTTTTAGGGCTGTTTTCGCTCGTTTCGGCGCTCAATTTAATGGACTTCAATAACCGAAAAGAAAAAAGTGAACGGGAACTATATGCCAATCAACTTGCAACTGAAAAGGACATCGTTACAGAAATAGAATACGCGAACATAAAAGAAAAAATCAAAGAAGATAACGGGTTAAAAATATTTGTTTCATCCCCTTTCACCATTGGATTATCTGATTTCGAAGAGGGGCTAGAACGCCGCATATTCAATGGTTTTTGGGAACGCTATGAAATGAATTTTAATTTATATGACTTAAATGGAAACTCACTTCTTTTGGGCGGTGATAATAAGAAAAACGCATATGACGACTTAAATGAGATTATTTCTAAACATGGAATTGCTTCTGAAATTGACTCTAACATGTTTTTTGTCAGTGATTATACAGGTCAATACAGCTATATCATTCAACAACCGATTAAAATAGATACTTCTTCTGCTGTTTTGTATTGCACCTTAAAATCTAAAAAAATTCCAGAAGAAATTGGATTCCCTCGCCTATTAATTTCTTCCAAAGCACAAGTTTTTGAATCACTTGAAAAATACTCTATTGCAAAATATCATAAGAATAGGTTGATTACAAGATATGGTGGATTTAACTTCCCATCTACTTTAAATCCAATTAAAAATTGGGAAAAAGAGTCGAAAAATTATTATAATTCAGATGGATTCAACCATTATATCCTTAAAAAATCGAATCATGATGTTGTTATTTTATCTTCAAAAAACATCACGGTTATTGAATTGATAACCTCCTTTTCCTATCTATTCAGTTTTTATGGAATATTGCTTTTACCTATTTTATTTCAATTCAATTATACTCCCATTTTTAAACGAACATTAAGCTTAGCGGTAAAAATTCAACTTGTTTTAATAGGTTTAGTATTTGTGTCCTTACTTGCATTCGGATACGGAAGTGGATTGTTCGTGAGTAATCAATACAATCAATATACGCAAGATGTAATCAAAGAAAAACTCACTTCTGTTGAAATGGAATTACGGAACAAACTTGCCTCTCAAAAAAACCTGTCCATAACAAACGATGGGAATTACATTGAATATTTGCTTCAGAATTTTTCTAAAGTTTTTGTCACAGATATTAATTTCTACGACACAGGTGGTTACATGATTGCCAGTTCGCGACCAAAAGTTTTTAATATGGGTTTACTCAGCGAACAAATGAACCCTTTGGCAATCAAAGCTTTTTTAGTCAACAACAAAAGTGAATTAATCCACGATGAACATATTGGGAATTTAAATTATACGTCGGCCTATCTACCATTTTACAACCACGAAGGAAAATTACTTGGATACCTTAACCTGCAGCATTTCGGTCAACAAAAAGATTTTGAAATTCAAATTCAGAAATTTTTAGTGGCGATAATTAACGTCTTCATGTTATTATTAGCCATTTCAATAGTACTAGCAATTTTCATTTCAAATTGGGTGACCGCTCCTTTGCGTTTGTTGCAAGAGAACTTTTCAAAAATTCGATTTGGGAAACACAACCAACAGATTTCCTATAACAAGGAAGATGAAATTGGTGCTTTGGTAAAAGATTACAATAAGAAATTGGAAGAATTAGAATTTACTGCTCAGCAATTGGCTCAAAGTGAACGTGAATCAGCTTGGAGAGAAATGGCAAAACAAGTGGCTCATGAAATAAAAAATCCATTGACTCCAATGAAACTAAGTCTTCAACAACTCTTGAGAGTTTACAATGCGAACGATCCAGAGTCAGAAAAGAAGGTGAAGAAAGTTGCTGATTCTATTATTGAACAAATCGATGCGTTGACGAAGATTGCTAATGAATTCTCCAATTTTGCAAAAATGCCACGTCCCGAAGAAGTTACCATGGATTTATTGCCAATAATTGAAAATGTATCTGAAGTTTTTAGGGAAGAAGCAAACTGTAAAATAACGATTGAGACCACCTTAAAAACTGTCAATATCAGAGCTGATAAAGACCAAATGATTCGAACTTTCAACAACCTCATCAAAAATGCAATTCAAGCAATTCCTGAGAATAAAGAAGGTAAAATTCGAATACGCATTAAAAAAGAAGAAAAGCTATTTTTAATAGAAATTGAAGACAATGGAACGGGAATTCCACAGGATAAAAAACCAAACATTTTCGTGCCTTATTTCACAACAAAATCAGCTGGTACAGGACTTGGATTAGCAATGGTAAAACAAATAGTTGAAAACCACAACGGCACTATATTTTTCACAACAGAAGAAGAAAAAGGAACCATCTTTACGATTGAATTCCCAAGTGTTGATTAATTAATTGCAACGCTTTATTTCACAAAAATAAAATAAGCACTTATAATTAAATCAATTGCCACACTTACTGATCCTGCTGCTAAAATCCAACGAATTGGCGCAACTGCTAATAAAAAACTTAGTGTAATCATTGTTGGAATAATAACCAATGATAATAAGAATGTGTTTTCAACTGCTCCCAAACCAGTTGTCACACCGCCTAAAATACCCACAATGGTTAATACGATTGAAATTACTCCAAAACGGTTAAATTCTGCCTCAGCAATAAACTTACCCATCTTTGTTTGTGACGTTTTTATAGTTTCCATTTTTTCGATTTTTGTTCAAGCAAAGATTTAAAAGTTCAAAACCTAAAAAAATGAGTGTAATTAGTTCAAAAGGTGATTTTTGTCAGGAAAAAAGATGACGAAAGAAGAAACGAGAAAAAATTAATAACTCTAAAACCCAGTTCTAACTATTGTCCATCCAACCAACTTTCCAATTCAAATTATTCCTACCTTTGCTTTTATAAGAGAATGGAAGACTCAAAAAAAATAGCTGTTATTGGTGGAGGAAGTTGGGCAACCGCTTTGGTCAAGATATTATGCAATAATTTATCTTCTGTTAATTGGTGGATGCGCAACGAAGGCGCTGTAGCTCACATTTTGAAGTACCGCCACAACCCAAATTATTTGCAATCTGTTGAATTTGATTTAAACAAAATCAATGTCAGTACTGATTTAGTTGAGATTATCCGTCCAGCTGATATCGTGATTATTGCTTCACCTTCTGCTTTTTTGACTAAAATATTTGAAAATTTCCCGCAAGACTTGATGAAGGATAAGATTGTCTTTTCTGCTGTTAAAGGAATTATTCCTGAATTTAATGCAATTCCAGCACGTTTCATTCACAAAACTTTCGGAACACCTTACGATAATATTGGGATTATTTGTGGTCCTTGTCATGCAGAAGAAGTGGCATTAGAACGCTTGTCTTATCTTACAATTGCAGGTCAAGATGACGATATCGCAGAAGAAATGGCTGAATTATTGGCTTGTCGCTACATCAAAACAACCGTTTCCGATGATTTATTTGGAACAGAATTATCTGCTGTTTTGAAGAATGTTTATGCCCTCGCTTCTGGGATTTGCGCTGGTTTAGGTTACGGAGATAATTTTCAATCAGTTTTAATCTCGAATGCTATTCAAGAAATAGAAAATTTCATCGATGAAGTCAGTCCAATTCACCGTGATGTAAAATCAAGTGCTTATTTAGGCGATTTATTGGTAACAGCTTATTCTCAGTTCTCCCGTAACCGTTCATTCGGTTTTATGATTGGAAAAGGATATTCTGTGAAAACTGCTCAAATGGAAATGGACATGATTGCTGAAGGATATTATGCAGCCAAATGTGTCATGGAAATCAACAAAAAATTCCAGGTTGAAATGCCTATAGTTGAGGCAGTTTATAATATTTTATATGAACGTATTTCGCCAGCAATTGAGATGCGCATCCTAACAGACAAATTGACGTAAGATAATTACGATTTTTTCCAAAAAGCAGTTTTTTTTTCCTCTGTAATTCAAAAATTACTTTCTATTTTTATATCAATTCTTAACTTATTAAAATGAGCTCAAACCACGATTTAGATTATTTCATTCACGGCGAAGAAATGCAATTAGTAGAGATTGAATTAGATCCTCAAGAAACTGCAATCGCTGAAGCTGGTTCATTCATGTATATGGACGAGGGAATTCAAATGGAAACAATTTTTGGAGACGGCAGTCAACAATCCGAAACGGGTGGTTTCATGAGTAAATTATGGGGAGCTGGGAAACGTTTGTTGACGGGTGAAAGTTTGTTTATGACTGCTTATACGCACCATGGAACAGGAAAAGCACGTGTAGCATTTGCATCACCATATCCAGGAAAAATAATTCCGATTGATTTAAGCGAATATGGAGGGAAGATTATTTGTCAAAAGGATTCGTTTTTATGCGCTGCAAAAGGTGTAGCAATTGGGATTGAATTTCAACGAAAATTGGGAACAGGATTATTTGGTGGTGAAGGATTCATCATGCAAAAATTAGAAGGTGACGGAATGGCTTTTTGTCATGCGGGAGGACATATCATGAAACGAGTTTTAAAGCCTGGAGAAGTCTTACGTGTTGATACAGGTTGCATCGTTGCTTATACACCTACAATCGATTACGATATTCAATTTATTGGTGGGATCAAAAACACCCTTTTTGGCGGTGAAGGAATGTTCTTCGCTACGTTAAAAGGACCGGGAGAAGTTTGGTTGCAAACATTGCCAATTTCTCGTTTAGCGTCGCGCATTCTTTCTTATGGAACAGGTCCTCGCAAAGAAGAAGGCAGTATTTTAGGAGGTTTGGGGAATCTATTAGATGGTGATGGGAGGTAAACTTCAATTATGAATTACTTTACAAATAAGTAGTGCTTCTTCCATTCCAATATTGAGAAAACATTTTTCCTTTTAGAAAAAATACCTGTAAAATTGCCAATTAACTTTTGGAGCAAAATTGTTTTCAAGTTCAATTGTTTCAAAAGAAGCATGGTCTTTCACGATCTTTTCAATAATTTGCTGCGTTTCATCTGCATACACAATTTGTATCGGACGCGCATATTTTAGCCAATCATATACATCTCTGTAATTCATTAAATCAAGTTTTGGCAATACTTTTACCCCTAATTTTTTTAGACTTTCAGCGTTACATTGTTGCTCAAATTGATTTTCCATTGGAATAACCATCAATTTTTTATTCAGAAATATCGCCTCTGCTGGAAGTTCAAAACCCGCTCCACACAAAACACCAGAACAAGAGGAAAGTGTTTTCAAAAAAGAATCGTTTTCTATCGGGCAAAAAGTTACGTTATCCTTTGAGTATTCAGTTGTACAATACTTAGAATAAACGGTCCATTTTGCTGAAAAATTCCAAAGAAATTGGTGCAATACTTCATCATGATAAGCAGGTAAATAGACCAAGTAATTCCCCTCGTTACTAATTTTTAAATCTCTAACTTGTTTCCTTATTACAGGTAAAAAAATTGCTTCTGAATAGCGTTCAAAATGGAATCCATATTTTATAGTAGAAGGGCAATAATGGTTCAAGATATAATTCCCTAGATAATGTTTTATATCTGGTTTTGGACTATTCTTATGCATTACAGCAGCTTGATGGCTAAGTTGCACACATTTAACATTTCGAAGAACGCACGCCCATGCCGAAATAGGCTCATAGTCGCTGATAACTAAATTGTAATTTTCAACTTTTAGCTTTCTGATTTCATTAATTAATTTCCCTAATTTTATATTGAATAGTGATCTAAAAAAGCTAATCCCACCATTCTTTGAAGGAACAAAACTGAGTCCATGAAACTGGTATTTGACCTCAAAAGGAAGTTCCACTTGAGATTGATTTCCGCTAATTAAAATATCAACTTCTCCATAATTTTGCAAAATTGGAATAATCTCTAATGCTCGACTGATGTGTCCATTTCCTGTTCCTTGAATTGCGTATAATATTTTCATTTCTTTTAATTTAAATTTGCAGCACCATTTATAACCTCTTCAAAAAGAGATTCATAGTTCAACGCTTTTTTGAAGTTCTCTTTATTTAACGTCAGTTCTGAATGATTTTTAGTATACTTTTTTTCATCATATTTTATCAATTCCCAAGATGAATTATTGTATTCCAATGCGGTAAGATTTTCGATCCAATCACCAGAATTTAAGTAAATCACACTTCCTTCTTTTAACTTAATTTCCTTGATTGCGGGTTTGTGTATATGCCCACAAATCACGTATTGATATCCATTTTCAATGGCAATTTCTGCTGCTGTTTCTTCAAAATTATTTACAAATTTCAAAACACCTTTAACACTATCTTTTACTTTTTTGGATAAAGACACCCTTCCTTTTCCCAATTTTTCACTAAACCAATTGACGATTGTGTTGATCATAATTAAAAGATCATAGCCTTTCCCTCCTAGTTTTGCAATCCATTTTGAATGTTTCATTGTTGTATCGAACACATCTCCGTGAAAAATCCAGGCTTTTCCAGTATCCAATTCTAAAACCAATTTATTAACGATATGAAATTGTCCCAATGAAAAGCCATTGAATTTCCGCAACATTTCGTCATGATTTCCAGTAATATAATAGATTGTTGTTCCTTTCGTCAACATACTTGTAATGGTTTTTATAACTTGCATGTTTGACGTTGGAAAGTAATTCTTGTTAAACTGCCAAATATCAATAAAATCTCCATTTAGAACCAATGTCTTCGGGTTAATGGAATTTAAATAATTGTTTAATTCTTCTGCTCGAGAGCCATAAGTCCCTAAATGGACATCTGAAATGACGACTAACTCAATTATTTTCTTCTCAAGAATCATATAAATTAATTTATACAAATATGAGCTTCCAACATTGTTTTAATTTTAAGCCAATTTTAATTGTCTAAACCTTATGAACATTCGTAAGTTTAAAATGAGTATAGACCTTTGACAGTAGGGAATTCGAACGATTTTTTTATGTCAATCAAAGAAGATTTATCATTCCCATAATTCTATTTTCACACCCGGTTAATTTTCATTTAAAAATTTAACTTTTGGATGAATTGGTTTTCGATTAACTTTTAAATTCAGACAATATTCTCTTAACAATAGATCCAATTATGAATTATGAATTATGAATTATGAATTATGAATTACTTATGCCATAATTTACCTCTTTTCAAAAAGTAATTTAGCACCAGAAATGTCGATTTGTTGCATCCCAAGCCATTCTTCTTTAGTAGGATCTAAAGTGATGTAATGCATTTCTCCAATTGTGGTTTCAGATTTATCAGCAATCTCATCAAAAATTGTAGTTTCATCATCATACGTGAAATGTTGAATAATCATCTCATTTCCTTTGAATGTCAAATAACTTGGAGTGAAATGACCATTGTCTTCAAAATTCAAAATATACGTCGATTGATTCAGTTTTGATAACACATTTTTAGCTGTCCCACCAACTATTTGCTCCTTGAACATGATTGCAAAATGGTAAAATTCCCCTTGTAACTCACACGGAACAGAATCAACTCCATTTACACCAAACAAATATCCATCTTTTACACTATATATGGAAGATTCACGAATTGTTTCTCGTGAAATAGAATTATAGATAAATGAAATAGCAAAAACACCTTCTTTGTTGAATTGATAATCAATATCTGTTTGGTCACTTGAATACGTTCCAAAAAAAGTTTTTAAAACCGCTGTGTTTTTTTCTCCTTCCGGAGGAAGGGTATTCGCAAAATCATACGAAATTTGACTTTTAGCAAAAAAAGTTAAACACAAAGCGAAGAGAAGACCAATTATTTTCATAACTTAAATAAGAAAAAGGAAAAATATGCAAAAAAGATGGCTTATCAAAGCGCCGGTGGAAAGTACAACAGTAGAAGAATTGCGTTCAAAATTAAAAGTAGATCACATTGTTGCAGAATTATTGTTGCAGAGGGGAATAAAAACATTTGAAGAAGCAGAAGCATTTTTTCGACCACAATTAACCGAATTGCATGATCCATTCTTAATGCAAGACATGACAGTCGCAGTTAAAAGAGTGAATGATGCAATAAAATCTGAAGAGAAAATATTGTTATTTGGAGATTATGATGTTGACGGAACAACAGCTGTTGCCTTATTATACTCCTTTTTAAAGCCAAAACATGCTAATCTCGATTATTATATTCCTGATCGGTATATTGAAGGTTATGGCGTAAGTTTTCTTGGAATTGATTTTGCCGCTGAAAATGGTTTTACACTTATTATTTCTTTAGACTGCGGAATTCGTTCAGTTGAACATGTGAAATACGCCAAAGAAAAAGGAATTGATTTTATCATTTGCGACCACCATAATCCTGGTGAAATACTTCCAGATTGCATTGTTTTAGATCCAAAGCGCAAAGATTGTTCTTATCCGTACAAAGAACTTTCAGGATGCGGCGTAGGATTTAAATTGTTACATGGTCTTTGTCTTCAAAACGATTGGAAACTTTCGACTTTGTTTGAACATTTGGATTTACTGGCCGTGAGCATAGGTGCCGACATCGTTCCTGTTACGGGAGAAAACAGAATTCTTTGCTTCCATGGAATGCAGTTGTTGAATGCCAAACCACGCGCAGCATTTATGGAGCTTTTAACCTTGGCAAAACGTGCTTTTCCTATTACGTTGACAGATGTTGTCTTTACAATTGCACCGAGAATTAATGCCGCGGGACGCTTGCGATCTGGTAAGTTTTCGGTTGAATTAATGATTTCCAACGACATTGATGAAATTCGCAGAATTGCCATTGATATCAATCAAGATAATTTGGAACGACGCCAAATTGATCAATTGATAACAACAGAAGCATTGGAACTTATTGATGCAGATTCAACTTTTTCCAACAAAAAATCAACCGTTGTGTTTAAAAATGATTGGCACAAAGGAGTTGTAGGAATTGTTGCCTCGCGCTTAATTGAAAAGCATTACCGTCCAACAATTGTGTTGACAGAATCAAATGGCAAAGCAACTGGTTCTGCTCGTACAGTAAATAATTTCGATATTCATGCGGCTTTGATAAAATGTGAACATTTATTAGAGCAATTTGGCGGACATACGCATGCTGCAGGAATGACGATGAAACTAGAAAACGTGGAAGCGTTTCAAACGAAATTTGAAGAAATTGTGCAAGAAACCATTTTACTAGAGGACGAAACACCAGAACAAAAAGTAGATATTTTGATAGATTTCAAAGATGTATTTTTAGAAAGTGAAAATCGAATGAAACTTCCACGCTTGAAACGAATAGTAGATCAATTTGAACCTTTTGGTCCGGGCAATATGAAGCCTGTTTTTATGGCGACCAATGTTTTTTCTTCTGATCAACGTGTATTGAAAGAAGCCCATTTAAAAATATCTATGGTTCAACCTCCCTCCGATTTGGTTCTTGAAGGAATTGGGTTTAGTCTTGTGGATAAAGCGGATGATACTGCTTCGGGAATGCCCTTTGATGTTGTGTTTACAATGGAATCCAACAAATGGAACAACAAGGAAACCTTGCAACTGAATATTAAGGATATTCGGCCGACGCTATAAAATTTGGGATTTATAATTTGGGATTCGAGATTTTGAACCACATAGGAACATAGGGCACATAGAAATGTAAAGAAAATTATTTGGAATTTGGAATTTGGAATTTTTTCTACAATCCTGAATCCCAAATCACGAATTATTGCTTTACCTTTACGCCATCTCTAAGGGGTGCCCGACGCAAGAAAGGCTGAGATTATACCCATTGAACCTGTCAGGATAATGCCTGCGTAGGGAAGATGATAACTTATTTATTAATTGCTAATTATTCATATTCAGAGAATTAGCCCCTTGTTCTTGTTAAATTTTTTTATAAAATGAAAACAAGACTTTCAAAAATCATTACGTTGTTCTCACTGGCAACAACTTTCAGTGTAAGTGCTCAAGTTTCCATACATGGAACAATTCGAGATCCAAAAGGAATTCCAATTTCTGATGTTAAAGTTCAACTTGAAAATAGTTATTCAGGAAGTTTTTCCAACGAAAATGGGGAATTCAGAATAACCCAGCTTTCGAGAGGTAGTAATTCGTTAAAGTTTCAATTAAAGGGTTATGAAACAGAGCTAATTGAAACAATCATAAGTGACAAAGATTTACTTTTAGATGTGGTTTTAACACCTTCAATTATCATGATTGAAGAAATCCAAATATCAGCAGTTCGAGCTGGAGATAAAACACCTACAACCTATACGAATATTGGTGAAGAACAGATTAAAAAAACAAATTTCGGTCAAGATTTAACCTATTTATTGCAGGCAACTCCATCTACAGTTGTAACTTCCGATGCAGGAGCTGGTGTTGGTTATACGGGAATCAGAATTCGAGGTGTCGATCCAACTAGGACTAACGTTACTGTTAATGGAATTCCTTTGAACGATGCTGAATCACAAGGCGTTTATTGGGTCAACATGCCCGATTTTGCTTCGTCAACAGGAAATATACAAGTGCAACGAGGCGTTGGAACCTCATCAAATGGTGCAGCTGCTTTTGGTTCGAGCATCAACATTAAAAGTGACAATATTGAAAAAGAAGCATATGCCGTTTCTGATAATTCTTTCGGTTCTTTTTCTACAATTCGCACGACCGTTAAAGCTGGAACGGGATTAATCAACAACAAATTCACTTTTGACACCCGACTTTCTCGCATTTCGTCGGATGGTTATGTTGACAGAGCATCATCTAATTTAAAATCATTTTATATTTCTGGTGCTTGGATTGGTAAAAAGTCATTGTTGAAAGCAAATGTGTTTAGTGGAAAAGAAGTTACTTATCAAGCATGGTACGGAATTCCTGAAGCAAAATTGAATGGGAATTCAGACAGCCTTACATCCCATTTCTATAACAATTACTATCCTGGTGGAACCTATCAAACGGCTAGTGACTCAAGTAATCTTTTTGGTTCTGACCCACGAAAATATAATTATTACACGTATGAAAATGAAGTGGATAATTACCAACAAGATCATTATCAACTGCATTTTACACACTCATTTTCTACAAAAATCTCTATCAATGTTGCGGGACATTATACCAGAGGTAGAGGTTATTATGAGCAATATAAACGAGGTCAGGACTTTTCTACCTACGGTTTGGACACACTTTTCACAGGAGGAGATACCATCTCAACAACAGACTTAATTCGTCGCAGGTGGTTGGATAATAATTTTTATGGAAGTGTGTTTTCGTTGAATTACAACAATTTGAAAAACTTTAAATTAATTGTAGGTGGTGGTGTCAATCAGTATGACGGTGGGCATTACGGCGAAATTATTTGGGCTAGAAATGCTTCTCAAAGTGAAATTGGTCAACGTTATTACGATAATAACGCTGTCAAAGTTGAAGCAAGTGGTTATATCAAGGCGAACTATCAACTTAAAAAAATGAATCTTTTTGCAGATTTGCAAGTGCGTCACCTGAATTATTCATACACTGGTGTTGAAGAATCTTTTAGTAATTTGATTCCAATTCAAGAGTCTTTGCAATTTACATTTTTCAATCCAAAAGCAGGTTTGATGTATGATTTCAACGACAAAAATAATGTTTATGCTTCTTTCAGCATTGCAAATCGTGAGCCTGTCAGAAGTGATTTTATTCAAAGTAGTAAAGAGAGCCGACCAAAATCGGAACAATTGCAAAACACAGAAGTTGGATATCGTTTTCATTCGCGTAAATTCTTCGTAAATGCCAATTATTACATGATGAATTATATAAATCAATTGATACTGACAGGCGAAATCAACGATGTTGGCGCGTATAACCGCACAAATGTTGCCGAAAGTTACAGAATGGGAGTTGAATTAGAAGCAGGATATATGCTATTCAAAAACTTAAGTATTACAGGAAATCTTACATTAAGTGCTAATAAAATCAAGCAATTCAATGAATACGTTGACAACTATGATAATTACGATAGCAATGGAAACATGATTCAAGATATAATTGCACACTCCAATACGGATATTGCATTTTCACCTTCGGTCATTTCAAATTTTGGGATCAATTATGCTCCAATCAAGAATTTAGAAATCAATTTACTTTCAAAATATGTGGGCAAGCAATATTTGGATAACACATCGAATGGAACGCGCAAATTAGATGCCTATTTTACTTCGAATCTAACAGTCAATTATACCATAAAAACCTGGGGATTCAAAGAAATTCAAATTGGTGTTTTGTGCAATAATCTGTTCAATGCACTTTATGAAAACAATGGATATACTTTTGGATATGTCACTGGTGGAAAAAGAATAACAGAAAATTATTATTATCCTCAAGCAGGAAGAAACTTCTTGGTGAGGTTGACCTTGAAGATTTAAAACAGCAATAAAATTTGGGTTTTACATAATTCCTTTTGGACTAAAAATCCTCAAAGTATATTACTTATTCATTGCCACAGATGCACAGATTATACAATTTCGTGAACAAGATGATTTTGATAAAAACTTAATCTGTGAATCTGTGGCTAAAAATTTTAAAATCTGAAAGGTTAATGCACTAAAGTGAATATTAATAACTATTTATGAAGATTAATAAAGGCTCGAGTATTTAAAAGTCCTTTCTTCTCAATTTCTTAAGTTCTGATTTGAATTTCTTGTTAAGCAATCTTTTTTTCTTCACAGCATTAGGAACTTTTGTAGCCTTCCTTTTTTTACGAATGATATAACATTCATTAATAAGTTCATAGAACTTTTCAATCACTATTTTTTTGTTCCCTAATTGGCTTCTTTCTGATTGTGAAATAATTTGAAGAATACCATCATTGGTTAATTTTGATCCTAATTTTTCAAGTAAAAATTCTTTTTGTTCATCCGTTAAACTTTTCGATTCTGAAATATTAAAATCCAATTCAACTTTTGTTGAAACCTTGTTGACATGCTGTCCTCCAGCTCCACCACTGCGTGAAGTTTTAAACGAAAATTCAGTTTCTAGAAGGTGTAAATCAGGTTTCATAACACAAAGATAAGCGCTTCTGTGCGTTTTTTCTCCTTAAATTTTCACGAATGAACTTTATTTTATGAAGTATGTACTGTCCTCCGTAACTTAAAAATATCAACTTATGAAAACATTAATTTTATCCTTTATTAGTGTTTTGTGTTTAGCACAAATCACTTCTGCGCAGTACAATGCATGTGCAGCAAAAAGTTCTGTTACAGAAAAAGTTGCAGTAGAATCAAGAAACGAAGCAACTGGATTAACAGAAATTAAATATGAAGAACGAGCAGTTCAGCAGAAAGACAATTTTGGGAACGCTTCAGGAAATCAATATGATTTAGCAATTGATGGAGCATTTGAAGGTCAAACAATCGTTGTGTTGCAATTTTATACAGGCGAAAATTTCGATTTCGGAAAACCAAAAGCTGCGTTAAAGGAAAAAGGATTTTCAATTTACCGCTATAGCAATGCTGCACCAAGTCCAAAAGAGTTAGAAGTTGCGCTTTCAAAAGCTTGTCAATTATGGGTGATTTCCTCTTCAACGCAACAATTAAACGACGAACATGCAGAAATCATCAAACAATTTTTCTACAGTGGAAAAGGAGTTTATATCTGGGGAGACAATGATCCATATAATGCTGACGCAAACTTTTTAGGGAAAAAATTAGTTGGTGTAACAATGAGTGGTGCTTTCTATGGTGGAAAAAATGTTGGTTTTAAAACTGATTCAACGGCAACTGGAATGAAAGAAAACCATTTAATTACAACAGGTTTGGAATATGTTTACGAAGGAATTACGATATCCAAAATTGAAGACCCAAACAAACAACTTATTCCACTAGTTTACAGTACAGATGGAAATGTTGTAACAGCAATTTATGAAAACCAAGGTCAACGATTGATTTTTGATGGTGGATTTACTCGACTTTATTGTAATTGGGAAACAGCTGGAACGGGAAGGTATGTGAAAAATGCCGCAGCTTGGCTAGTCAACTACGAACGATTCGGTGAATTAGTCCTCAGCGATGATTTGAAAGAATAACTGATTTGAAATAGAATTAAAGGGGTTCATCGCCCCTTTTTTAATGCTTACGATTTTCTTATTGTTTGTAATAAGTTTGGTTACGAACAATAATAGTTGTTTGACCTAGCGCATTTACAGTTGGTTCTTGCTGAATGGTTAGGGCATAAGAATTAGATCCTATTTTCATTTGTGTTCTTGATGTATTCATCACTGCTTTTCCTACTTGAGAACTGATACAATTACATAAATCTGCACCACAAGGATCACACGTATTTGAATGTGTGCCATCAGCTCCGTCAATTACAATTTCGCTCAAAACATTTTTATTCAGAATAGTATCGTAAACAACTGGAGTGCGCCATTTCCCCTCAAAATCAGGATTATATTTATACACTGGTTTGTTACAAGCCCAAAGAATAAGCAGTAAGGCAGTCAGGCTAAATGTGTTTTTCACTCTTCGTTTCATGGTAATTTAAACGTGATGTAAATCAAAAATACGATTTTAATTTAGAAGGCAAAAGCAACCCATAGATAATAGAATCGTCTAACTGTCAATTCATCTAACTATTAACATTATAAAAACCACTTCTATGAAAACGCTTTTTACTATTCTAACATCACTTCTTTTAACTGTTTCAACTTGGGCACAATGCAATGTTGTTGCAACAGCTATGGGTGGCACGTTGCTTTGCAATGGTGACTGCAACGGAACTATAACCTATGTTTATCAAAACACTGGGACGCCTGGCGCTCCTTATGTCGTAACATTATCCAACCAAACAACAGGACAAGTTCTTTCCATTACAACGTATATACAAGAATATCAAACTATTCCTTTCACAGGTTTGTGCGCAGGAACTTATCAAATTACTATTCAAGGCCAAGGTTGCTCGTTTACAACTTCTGCATCTATTATTCAGCCAACTCAAATAACGGCATACGTGAATACTGTTGATCCGTCACCAGGGTTGAATAATGGGAGCGCAACAGTTATTGCAACCGGAGGAACTGGAGCATTAACATATAGTCTTAATGGAACAACATATCAAGCATCAAATGTCTTTTCAGGATTGGCTGCGGGAAATTATACTGCATATGTAAAAGATGCATATGGATGTATTGAACAAATTACATTTACATTAACTAATCCGGCAAGTTGCAGTATAGTTGTGACAGCAAATGGTGGAAGTACGCTTTGTTATGGGGCTTGTAATGCCGTTATACAATATGCATATTCAAATGGCAATAATAATGGTCCTTTTGTGATTGAATTGCAAAACGCGAGTGGACAAGTATTTCAAACAGCTACAAATGCTTCATCAGCAGGAAGTGGTTCCTTTTCAAATCTTTGTTCGGGAGTATATGTAATCGAAGTAACTGATGCGAATGGTTGCTCTGGAAGTTATAATTATACCCTTAACCAACCAAATCAATTGCTTATATCAAATATTATTACAACAAACACTACGACTGGGAATAGTAATGGTTCGGTCACAATTACAGCTTCTGGCGGAACAGCGCCATACACTTATAGCTTAAACGGTAACACGTATCAAAGTAGCAACGTATTTACAGGTTTAGCGGGAGGAGTTCATATAGCATACGTGATGGATCAAAATGGTTGTGTTTCAATATACACTTTTATAATCCAAGTGACAACGGCTTGCAGTGTTGTGATGACGAGTCAAGCTTCCAATGTATTGTGTGCTTTCTCATGTTCAGGAAGTATTATTTACACCTATACAATGGCTATTGCACCAGTTACAATTGTTGTTGAAAGTAATGGAAATACAATACAAAGTACTACAAATCAATTTTCTGCTGGCAATGGAACTTTTTCCAACCTTTGTGCGGGAAGTTATTCTGTAACGATAACCGATGCTGCCGGATGTTCTTATGTTAATAATGTTCAAGTTGGTCAACCAGCACAATTAATGGTTACAGCTACCGGAACTTCTCCAACTTTCGGTAATAACAATGGTTCAATTACTATTACCGCAACTGGCGGAACGGCTCCATATCAATATGCTCTAAATGCTCCGACGGGATGGCAAACCTCAAATACCTTTGCAGGATTAGCTCCTGGTGTTTATATCGCCTATGCTCAAGATGCAAATGGGTGTATAAATATTTATACGATTCAATTAACTCAAATTTCTGGATGTGCACTTGCAATTACAGGAGCTGGAAATCCAAACACATGTGCATACAGCACTGATGGTTCGGTAAATTATACGTTTACAGGTTCAGGAGTTGGTTTGCCATTTACAATAAGTCTATTATCGAATGGAACTACCGTTCAATCTGCAACTTCAGCTTTAATTTCTGGAAGCGGAATTTTCTCAAACGTTGCTGAAGGAATATATACATTACAAATAACTGCAACAAATGGGTGTGTTTACACACAACAAGTATATGTTGATGCACCAAATCCAATCACAGTTTCGAATATTATTGTTGACAATACCGCAGCTGGAATGTCGAACGGATCTGCAGAAATAATTTTATCAGGCGGAACTGCCCCATACCAATTTAGCATAGACAATGGCTTAACATGGGGCACGAGTAATATCTTGACAGGATTAGCTGCTGGAATTTATATTACTCAAATTGAGGACGTAAATGGTTGCTCAACAGTTGTTTGTTTTATTGTAAATGAAGATCCAGGATGCACCATTACTACAATAATGACTTCAATTCAACCATTGACTTGCTTTGGAAATTGTAACGCGTCTTTATATTATTCTTATAATTCGCTTGGGAACAATGGTCCTTATACTATTGCATTAACTAATAACGGAGCCATTGTCAATACAAGTACTTCTAATTTATCTTCATTTTCAGGCTCATTTACCAATTTATGTGCAGGGAATTACAATTTCACAGTAACCGATGTAAATGGTTGTACGTCAAATGTTTCAACAGTTACAATAGCAGAACCTCAACAAATAATTATCTCAGTTGACGTTACCGATGCAACAACAGGAAACAACAATGGTGTTGTAGTCATAAACGCAACAGGTGGAACTGGTCAATACAGTTATGGATTGAATCCTTCAAACATGCAAAGTTCAAATGTGTTTACTGGTCTTGCCGCTGGTGTTCACATTGCTTATGTTCAAGATGCGAATGGGTGTCAATCTATCTATACTTTCCTTGTAAATACTCAAACAAGTTGTAATTTGGTTTTAACGGCTTCCCAAACAAATTCTAATATGTGCAGTGGATCTTGCAATGCCTCAATGTCTTATGCTTACACAGATCAAACTATGAATGCGCCATATATAATTACGTTAGGAAACACAAATGGTGTCGTACAAACACAACAATTAACATCAGCATCGGGTTCTGGAAGTTTTACAAATGTTTGTGCGGGTGCATACACAGTAACTGTGCAAAGTGCTAATGGTTGTTCTTCAATATACACAGTGATTGTTAATTCCCCTTCATACATGAGTATTAGTCCTTCTCAAGTGAATCCTACTGCAGGAAATTCAGATGGTTCGATTACAATGAATGTAACGGGTGGAACTCCAGCTTACGAATACAGTATTGACAACCAAACTACTTGGCAAGCAGGAAGTACGTTCAACAACTTACCAAATGGTGTTTACATTATTTATATTCGAGATCAAAACGGATGCATGCAAATTTATTGTGTTCTTTTGGGAAGTCCGACAGCTAATATTATCGAGCTTGAAGAAAACATTAGCGTTTATCCTAATCCTACTAACGGTCTTGTATTCTTAAACTCAGAAAACATTGAATCGACAAAAGTTTATACTTTGAATGGCCAGGGACTTTCACTTGAAAGCATAAAAGCGGTGAATGGAAGTGTGATAGACATGGGAAATATGGCGGATGGTTTATACATTTTGGAGATAATGATGGCAAATGGTAAGGTTAATCGAACACATATTGTGAAGGAATAGACTCAAGAATATTTGAAGTTCCCCTAAAATTAATTTTTTTTACAGTTGTTTTTGCTTAAGTTAGCCCCGTTAAAACTATGAAACTATGAATAAAAAAATGTTATTACTCCGTTTAACGATTGTATTGTCTTTTTTCTCCACGACAATACAGGCACAAATCGTTAAAAAAATTAACTTAAACCCGATTGAGACGTCAATTCAAACTATTTCATCACTGGGAACGCCGCAAATTCAAGCAAGTTCTTATAAACTTTATACCATTGATATAGCATCTTTAAGGTATCAATTGGAAGGAATAGGTCATGTTGAATATGAAAACAACGGATTTGTTGGTCAGATTAGTCTTCCACATCCGGATGGATCAAAACACACTTATTTAGTAAAGGAAAATTATACAATGGATCCGATTTTAGGGGTTCAATATCCTGAGATTAAAACCTATGATGCATACAGTGAGGAAGATGGTTCATCTGCTAAATTGGATGTTACTCCGCATGGATTTCATGCTATGATAATGATTCCGGGGGAGAGTGCTGTTTTCATTGATCCAATTATTAAAGGAAATACGGAGTATTATATTGTTTATAGTCGCAAAGATTTTATCACAGACAAAACGATGGAATGTCTTGTTGATAATTTAATGAAACATAAAGAAGGCAAACCTTCACTTGTGAAAAGTTTTGGAGATTGTACCCTGAGAACATATAGATTGGCATTAGCTGCAACGGGTGAATATACTGCTTTTCATGGCGGGACGGTTGCTCTTGCTTTAGCCGCTCAGAATACATCAATGAATAGAATCAATGGTGTTTATGAAAGAGAAATGGCTATTCATATGAATTTGGTAGCAAACAATAATTTAATAATTTATACAAACGCTACAACTGACCCTTATACCAATAATAATGGCGCAACAATGCTTGGACAAAACCAAACAACTTGTACTGCACAAATTGGATCAGCAAATTATGATATTGGCCACGTTTTTAGCACTGGTGGTGGTGGAATTGCCCAACTTCAAAGTCCTTGCAGCTCTGCCAATAAAGCGAAAGGTGTAACTGGAAGTCCATCCCCAATTGGAGATCCATTTGATATTGATTATGTAGCACATGAAATGGGACATCAATTTGGTGCAAATCACACATTCAATAGTAGTAATAACGGATCATGTGCTGGAAACTCTAATAATGCTACAGCTTATGAGCCTGGTAGTGGAACAACTATAATGGCCTATGCAGGAATTTGCGCCCCTGTTAACGTTCAAAATAATAGTGATGATTATTTTCATACTATCAGTTTACAAGAAATAGGTGCATTTATTACTGGCGCAGGACATACGTGTCCGGTAGAAAGCCCTTTATCAAATACAGCGCCATCTGTAGCTCCCGTTCCTGCAATATCTATTCCTCAAGGAACGCCATTTTTCTTAACCGCTTCTGCAACAGATGTTAATCCATTAAATGTTTTAACATATTGCTGGGAAGAAAAGGATGCTGGAACATCTACAACAGCGCCAACAGCTACCCAAACATCGAAAGCAAATTTTAGAAGTTTTGATCCAACAACAAGCCCTACTAGATATTTCCCAAGTTTAGCTGCTTTAGCTACTAACGGTCCATTTACATGGGAAGTTTTGCCAACAGTTGCAAGAACTATGAATTTCCAAGTAACTGTTCGTGACAATGCTGCAGGTGGAGGTTGTAACGACGAATCAGCAACAACAGTAGCTGTTATTGCTACAAGTGGTCCTTTTGCTGTTACTTACCCAACTGCAACAGGGATTTCATGGGCAGGTTCAAGCTCACAAACTGTCACTTGGAATGTTGTCAATACAACAGCTGCGCCAATAAGTTGTGCAAATGTTGATATTCTTTTATCTACAGATGGTGGATTAACATATCCTACTGTACTTGCTTCAAATGTTCCTAATGATGGAAGTCAAGTAATTACTGTTCCAAACACAGCGTCTACAACTTGTAGAATCATGGTTAGATGTTCAGGTGGTTATTTCTTTGACATCTCTAATAATAATTTTACAATTGTTGCATCTTCTTTTAATTACACACTAAGTTCAACACCATCAACGTTAAGTGTTTGTCAGCCAAGTAACGCGGTCTTTACGGTAAATGTTGGCTCAATTGGAGGTTATAATAACCCAGTAACACTTTCAATAACTGGTGTTCCTGCTGGAGCTACTTCAACTTTTTCAACAAATCCTGTAACACCTGTTGGAACAAGCACATTAACCATTTCAAATACAGCATTAGCTGCACCTGGAACATATACTCTTACAATAACTGGTAATAGTACATCAGGAACTCAAATTACAACAGTTCAATTGTCAATTGCTAGCGGTGCGCCATCGGCAATTACATTATTAACTCCTTTGAATAGTGCGACTGGTGTTTCAGTTCCAACAGCATTTACTTGGTCAACTGCGGTAGGTTCTGGATTAACATACGATATTCAAATAGCAACTGATGCTGGTTTTGCTTCTATTGTTGATCAATCTACAGGACTTAGTGCAGCAACTTATACCTCTTCTATATTAAGCACAAGTACTACCTATTATTGGAGAGTTCGTGTTGTATCTGGTTGTGGTACTTCTGCTTGGTCTTCTACCTTTAGTTTTGGGACAAACACCTGTTCAACAACTGCCTCTACTGTTGTACCAGTTGCAATTTCTGCAACAGGAACACCAAATGTAACTTCAACAATTACGATACCAGCTGGTGGAACTATTACTGATGTAAATGTTCTAAACCTCGTTGGAACTCATACGTATATGAGTGACTTAACAGTTACATTAACAAGTCCACTTGGGACAAGTGTTGTGTTATTTTCAGGAATATGCACGAATTTAGATAATTTCAATCTTAATTTCGATGGTAGTTCTGCATCAACTTATGCTTCAATTCCTTGTCCTCCAACTTCAGGTGGTTCATACCAACCTTCTGGAAACCTTTCACTTTTCAACGGTGAAAATTCAACTGGAGTATGGACATTAACTATTGCCGATGGTTTTGATGTTGATGGTGGCTCTTTAACAAGTTGGTCACTTAATATATGTGTTAATCCTCCTTGTTCCGCACCAGCTACACCAGTTGTAACTGTAACGAATAACTGTGGTAACTCAGTCTTAACAACTTCTGGAACTAATTTATTGTGGTCTACAGGTGCAACAACTCCATCTATTACAGTAGCAGCAGCTGGTTCTTATACCGTTACTCAAACTGTTGCAGGATGCGCTAGTGCAATCGCTACAGGAACAGCGGCTCCTTTGGTAGTTCCTTCAACTCCAGTTGTTGCAGTAGTGAATAATTGTGGTAATTCTGTATTAACTGCAACAGGAACGAATTTATTATGGTCTACAGGTGTTTCAACGCCATCAATAACTGTTACATCAGCAGGTGCATATACTGTGACACAAACGGTTGGTGGTTGTCTTAGTGCTTCTAGTTCAATAACAGCAGCGCCTTTAACGGTCCCAACAACACCTGTTGTAACTGTTGTGAATAACTGTGGGAATTCAACCTTAACAACATCTGGTTCAAATTTACTATGGTCTACAGGTGGTTCTACACCATCTATAACCGTGTCATCAGCTGGATTATATACTGTTACACAAACGATAAGTGGATGTGTTAGTGCTTCTGGTTCGATTACAGCTGCACCTCTTCCATTACCAGTTATTACACAAGGAACAATCTCTCAACCTACATTATGTGGTGCATTAGATGGTACATTTGGTGTAAATGGAACGGGAACGGGAACCGTATCTTGGTCTGGTCCAGTTACCAACTCTGCGACTAGCGTTCCATTGCCTTATACAATTTCTGGATTGTCTGCAGGAACATATTCTATCACCTTTAACAATGGATGTAATTCTAATGTTCTCAGTACTTTATTAGTTGATGCTACTGCTCCAAGTGCACCAGCGGTAAGTGTTGTAAATAATTGCGGTAATTCTGTATTAACGGCAACAGGCTCAAATTTACTTTGGTCAAATGGATCTACGTCATCTTCGAATACTGTTACTTCAGCTGGTACATTTACGGTAACACAGTCTGCTGGAGGCTGCATAAGTGCTCCATCAACAGTGATTGCGGCTCCGTTAACAGTTCCTGCTGTTTCTCTTTCAGCATTTAATGATGTCTGTATTAATGCACCATCATTTGTTTTAACTGGAGGAACTCCAACAGGTGGTACTTATACAGGAACAGGGGTTTCAACAAATGTATTTGATCCTTCAGTTGCTGGTTATGGTGCATTCATTATAACATATACTTACACTGCTAGTAATGGCTGTAGTGCAACTAACCAAAATTCTATTACAGTGGGTTGTGCAGGAGTTGAAGAGGAAACTCCTTATACTTATGCAATTTTCCCTAATCCAACAGATGGCAAGTTCATTGTTGAAGCAGGTAATGAATTAATAACAACTATCTTAATTCACGATGCTGCAGGACGATTAGTAAAAAGTATCGAAAATCAGGTAGGTAATCAAAAGGTGATGATTGATCTTACTTCATATTCTTCAGGAACATATTCAATTCAGATAATGACATCTAAAACAATGTTTAGAGATCGTTTGATATTGACAAAATAAAACTGAATTTCAGAATGATAAAAAGCACCTCCCAAAATAGACTGCCCCCAAAAAGTTAGACACTATTTGGGGGTATTTTTATGGAAAGAAAAGTCAAGTATGATTATGCATTTAAACATGAATGTGTAAAATTAGTTTTAGAAGAACATTATTCAAGTGAATATGTTGCTAAGTTAAAAGGTC
>CAMDNE010000006.1 GCA_945902745.1 Chitinophaga pinensis
ATTTTTACTTCAGGATATGATCCGTATGATTATACGTTGTTGATATTTAATCGTTGGGGAGAAATTGTATTTGAATCTCACAATACTGAAATCGGATGGGATGGAACGTATGGCAGCAATCATGAAGTAGACCTTGTACAGGATGGAACGTACACATGGAAAATAGAATTCAAAACAAATAGAAATGACGAACGTGTTATGAGAGTTGGTCACGTAAATATTCTAAGATAAATAACAAGCAATTTAACCGTAAAAAGCCTCAAAGTAATTTGAGGCTTTTTTTTGTGAAAATTTTACAAAAAATATTCAGTTAATATTCAGTTAATGAATGATTTTGCTCATTGATTGCATGTATATATTCATATTGTAAAATATCCATACTTTATTTTCCTATTTTTAAAATATTGAGTTATCAATATTTAAAACCAAAATAATCTGCTTGTATGTTTTTAATAATAACCATATTAAGCTAAAACAACTATGCAATTTTCAATCTCAAACAATCCTTTATTGAGAAATAAATTCAAGTTTCAAATCATATTAATTTTCATAATTAATATGCTGATAAACAAAGATATATTCAGTCAAATTACAGTTACTTACAATTATACAGGAACTGCGCAATCATGGACCGTTCCTCCTTGCGTCACAAGCATAACAATTACAGCAGCTGGGGCCGACGGTGGAGGCGCTTCAGGGGGGAATGGTGCGGTTCTTTCTGGAACATTAGCTGTAACTCCTGGTCAAGTTTTTCAAATAAAAGTAGGTGGATCTGGTGGCACAGGTGCTAGCTCAGGAGGTTACAATGGCGGAGGAACTGGAAAAGGTGCGAACTCAGCCGCTAATCAATCTGGTGGTGGCGGTGGTGCAACCTCAATAAGTGTTTCACCTTTCGCTTTAGCAAATAGAATTCTTGTAGCTGCAGGTGGAGGTGGATTTGGTGGCGGAACAACTGACGCAGCTGGTGGAGCTGGTGGATGCGCAACAGGCACGACAGGAGTTGCATCCTTTGGTGGCGGTGGTACTGGTGGAACTCAATCAGCGGGAGGTACAGGCGGAAACCCTTGGGGAAGTGGAAGTGTTGGCAGCTCTGGATCTCTTGGTACAGGAGCAGCTGGAGCTACTGACAATTGTTATAACTACGCTCCTGGCGGTGGTGGTGGTGGTGGATATTATGGCGGCGGAAGTGGTGGAGCAGATTGTTTTTCTGGTGCACCTTATGGCGGTGGCGGCGGTGGAGGTGGTTCCAGTTTAATACCTGCAGGTATAGGATGTACATCTGGAACGAATAACGGACCAGGTTATTTAACAATTTCTTATACCGCTTCTGTTGGAACTGTTACAGCGACAAATACAGGTCCATATTGTGTTGGAGCAACAATACAACTAAATGCATCAAGCGGTACATCTTATAGTTGGACTGGCCCTAATTCATTTACATCAACACTCCAGAATCCAACAATTCCTTTGTCATCTACCTCAAATTCAGGAGTCTATACAGTTGTTGTCAATAATATTGGATGTCTGTCGACGGCAACCACAACAGTTGTAATTAATGCCTTACCAATTGTTAATGCTGGAAATGATCAAACTGTTTGTGCTGGAACAACGACAACACTTAATGCTTCTGGAGCAACAACGTATTCATGGAATAACGGAATAAATAATAATGTGTCATTTACTCAGGCTGTTGGAACTATAATCTATACCGTTACAGGAACAACATCTGGTTGCACCAATACAGATCAAGTTACGGTTATTGTAAATCCTATCCCTGTTATAGATGCTGGACAAGATGTTTCAATTTGCACAGGATCTTCAGCAACTTTAACTGCTTCAGGAGCTACAACTTATTCTTGGAGTCCGAATGGACAAACAACAGCATCAATAACGGAAAGTCCAATCTTGACATCAACATATACTGTTACTGGCACAACGCTTGGCTGCTCATCATCAGATGACGTTCAAATAATCATTTTACCAAATGCTTTAATAAACGCAGGTCCGGATGTAATCCTATGTGAAGGTTTTTCATCACTATTATCTGCTTCAGGAGGAGTAACTTATTCTTGGGATAATGGAATTGGAATTGGGAATAATGTTTTAATTACCCCTCTTGCATCAATTTCCCCTCTTTCATCAATTACATATACAGTAATTGGAACTGATGCTTTAGGGTGCATTGGCACTGATGATATTACAATAACGGTTAATCCATTACCAACAATAGGCGCAGGAATTGATCAGGCAGTTTGTGATGGCTCATCAGTAACACTTTCTGGAGTAGGAGCTTCAACTTATACGTGGGATAATGGTGTAACAGATGCTCTTGCTTTTACACCTTTAGCAACTGCAACTTATACTGTTACTGGGACTGATATAAATGGTTGTATTAATACAGATCAAGTAACTGTTACAGTAAACATAATTCCTGTTGTTGATGCTGGAATAACCCAAACAATATGTGTTGGTGGCACTGTTACCCTTTCTGGGTCGGGAGCTTCAACTTATACTTGGGATAATGGTGTGACAGATGGAATCGTATTTTCGCCAACAGCTACTCTGAATTATACCGTAACTGGGATTTCAACTGCAGGATGTACCTCAACTGATCAAGTTATTGTAACAGTAAATCCACTTCCAATCGTGGAAGCAGGCTTAGATCAAACAGTTTGCGCTGGCACATCGGTTATCCTGAATGGTGCAGGTGCTTCAACGTATTCTTGGACAAATAGCATAACTAATAACATCGGTTTTACACCTGTTGTTGGAACACTAACTTATACAGTAACAGGAACTTCAATTGATGGTTGTGAATCAACAGATCAAATGGATGTAAGTGTTAATCCTTTGCCATCAGTTAGTGGAGGGTTAAATTATTCTGTTTGTGCGGGAACAGCTGTTACACTTGCAGGTACAGGAGCTGCAACGTACACTTGGAACAATGGAATAACAAATGGTTTAGCTTTTACTCCAATTTCAACAGCAACTTATACGGTAACCGGGATATCTGTTGCTGGTTGCGAAAATACAGATCAAGTGCTTGTAACAGTAAACCCAATTCCTATTGTATTTGCTGGGAATGATGTCACTTTTTGTGCAGGACAAACATTAATTTTTACTGGATCTGGTGCTGCAACATACACATGGGATAATGGTATTACAAATGGAGTTGCTTTCAATCCACCTTCAGGAACGACCACTTATACAGTAACTGGAACAACTGCTGCTGGATGTATAAATACAGATCAAGTTGTTTCAACCATCGTTCCAATACCAATAGTTTCATTTACTCCTGATATAACAAGCGGATGCGTGCCATTGATTGTTAATTTCACAAATACAACTGCTAACTCTGCGAATTGTGTTTGGACAATAAGTGATGGCACAATTATAACTGGTTGTGGAACTGTCACAAATACATTTACTCAAGCTGGTTGTTTTGATATTACATTAACAACTACGTTAACAAATGGCTGTGTTGCAACATTAACCTCTTTGAATATGATTTGTGTTGAAGCATTGCCATTAGCTGCTTTTAGCACATCAACGTCTACGATTAACGAAGAAAATTCAATTATTCAATTTCAAAATAACACAATTAATGGGTCAAGTTATACCTGGAATTTTGGAGATAATTCACCCACATCATTTGATGAGAATCCATCTCATGACTACACTGGAGCTGAAGTAGGTAATTATAGTGTAACACTAATTGCATTATCTCCTTTCGGATGCACTGATACAGCTACTTCCATTATTCAAATGCAAGAAGATTTAATTTATTACATTCCAAATACATTTACTCCAGACCAAGATGCATATAATCCAACTTTCCAACCGATATTCACATCTGGATTTGATCCATTTGATTTCAATTTATTAATTTTCAATCGTTGGGGAGAAATTATTTTTGAATCGCATAATGCGGAAATTGGCTGGGATGGAACATATGGAAACGGAGGGAAGTTAGTTCAAGAAGGCGTTTATTCCTGGAAAATTGAATTCAAAACAAATAAAAACGACGAACGTAAAATGATAAATGGACATGTAAATGTCATAAGATAAAAGCAATTGAGGTATTTTAATCTGAGTTCGAGTTTAATAAATAAGATTGTTATTATTCTTACTTGTTATTTTAGTTTTATTAATTCAACCTTTTCACAAGGGGATGATTGCGCTACTGCTTACCAAATAAATAATGTTTCCAATTTTTGTTCAGGAGCTGGATTTTTTACAAATAATGGTTCAACAATTGGAAGTTTTGGTGTTGCAACTTGCTTATCCGCCACTTCAACACAGGATGTTTGGTTTCAATTCACTGCAGTCGGAACAGACGCTCTAATTTCTGCTGGCGGCTCAGGTTCAGGCGGAACAATGATGAGTCCATCTATTTCTATCTATAATGGTGATTGCTTAACTGGAATTAATGAACAAGGTTGCGCAAACGGAATAGCTGGGTCGGGAATAACTCAGCTATATGAAGGAGCATTAATCCAAGGAAGTCCATATTATATTCGCGTTAGCACAACCACGTTGAATGAGGGTACTTTCGAATTATGTATTAATAATTATACACCTTCGGCAAACCCAGGTGCAGATTGCGGAGGCGCAGCATTTTTATGTAATCAAAATCCTATAAGTGTTGCAACATTAAGTGGTGGTGGTTTGAATAACGATGAACCAGAAGCAACTTCTTGTTTAGAAAATGCATTTGGCGCGGATGAAGGAAATTCTTCTTGGTTTTATTGGACGTGTGGAACTGCAGGTTCATTAACCTTTGATATTACTCCATTAAATCCCGTTGATGATATTGACTTCATGGTATATCAATTGAACAGTACAAATCCGTGTGGACCAAGAACTGTAATTAGGTGTAATTCCTCTTCGTGTTTAAATGCAAATGGCTCAACTGGATTAAGTTTAACTGATCTAGATATCACCGAAGACCCAAACTGTGATCCTGGAGAAAATGCATATTGCCAATTTGTAACCATGACAGTTGGAACTACCTATGCCTTATTAGTTAATAACTTCAGCGCTAATATGGGATTTACAGTCAATTTTGGAGGAACAGGAGCTTTCCAAGGACCAAACCCAAATATTGTTGCAGCACCTTTAACAATATGTGAAGGACAAACAGTAACATTTAATGGTTCAACTTCTGTAAATGTTGCAGGTGGGTTAACGTGGAATTTTTCAAATGGTGGCTCTCCTACTTCAGCAATTGGAAATGGCCCCCATGTTATTACCTACAATACTGCTGGAGCTTTCACTGCAATATTAAATGGAACTGATGCAAATGGTTGTCAATCAATCGAAACAGTTACGGTTAATGTGAATAATCCTCCAGTTGCGCCAACTGTTACAAATGTATCTTATTGTCAAGGGCAACCTTCAACTGCATTAACAGCAACAGGTACAAATTTACTTTGGTATACCGCTGCAATTGGTGGAATTGGATCTGCAATTGCCCCATTACTTTCAACAGCAATCGTTGGAACAACAAGTTATTATGTTTCTCAAACAATAACAGGGTGTGAAAGTCCTCGAGCACAAATTGATGTTGCAATTACCCCTCCCCCAACAATGAATCTACCGGTTTCACTTGCTGCTTGTGCAAATAATTTATTCAATTCAACAACCTTTTCAAGCACGGAACTTGGAGTAACATATACTTGGTCAAATTCAAATAATACGATCGGAATAGGTGCAAATGGGAATGGAAATATTCCAGCATTTACGGGATTAAACACATCATTAATTGACAATGTTGGAACTATTACTGTCACTCCTTCGTTTGGAACATGTATCGGATCTGCAACCACTTTCACACTTACAGTTTACCCTTTGCCTCCGGTAAATGCCGGAAGTGATCAATCTATATGTGCAGGTACAGCATCAATTTTAACTGCTTCTGGAGCAAGTACATACACTTGGGACAATGCCGTTATTGATGGCGCTCCTTTTATACCAGCAGCAACAACTACTTATACAGTAACTGGTACATCTGTTGAAGGATGCATTGCAGATGATCAAGTTCTTGTCACTATAAATCCAATTCCTACAGTTTCAGCTGGATTAGATTTAATAATTTGCACTGGACAAACGGCAGTTTTAACGGGAAATGGTGCTGCCACATATTCATGGGATAATAATGTTACAAATGGAGTCGTTTTTACACCTAGTCCTGCGATAAGTACTTATACTGTTACAGGTACAACAGCTGCAGGATGCACTTCAACAGATCAAATGATTATACAAGTTATTCCATCACCACCTGTTAGTTTTTCTCCAGATTTAATAGTAGGGTGCTCACCTTTTACTGTGAATTTCACTAACACAACGTTGAATTCAGTGAATTGCAGTTGGGATATGGGAGATGGTAATCAATTGAGTGGTTGCGGTACAGTTTCTAATACTTTTTTACAAGCCGGATGTTACGATGTGACATTAACTGTGACTTATGTAACAGGTTGCACAGCATCTTTGACAACTCCAAATAGTGTTTGTGTTGAACCTAATCCTATCGCATCTTTTATTGCAACGCCATCCATTTTAAATGAATATGATACCCAAGCGACGTTTAATAATACTTCAGTTGGTGGATCAACTTACGAATGGAATTTTGGTGATAATACTGCTGCATCATTTGAAATAGACCCAACACATGATTATGCTCAAGCTGGTTTAGGAAATTTCCTTGTGACATTAATTGTTTATTCCCCATTGGGTTGTATCGACTCTGTTCAAAGTGTTATTCAAATAAAAGAAGATTTACTATTTTATATTCCAAATACATTCACACCAGATGAAGATCAATTTAATCAATGGTTCCAACCAGTATTTACTTCAGGTTTTGATCCTTACGATTATACCATGTTGATTTATGATCGGTGGGGAGAAATAATTTTTGAAACGCACAATACAGATATTGGATGGAATGGAACTTATGGAATTAATCGCGGACTAGTGCAAGACGGAACCTATAATTGGAAGATTGAATTCAAAACGACTGATTCTGATGAAAGGGTTATGAAAGTTGGACATGTTAATGTTGTGAGGTAAAAAAAAATTATCGCATAAAAAAAGAGGTTTTAAAAAACCTCTTTTTTTGTTGTGGTCCCACTTGGAATCGAACCAAGCACCTACTGATTATGAGTCAGTTGCTCTAACCGAATGAGCTATGGGACCGTGAATTGTTTAACCAATTCGGGTTGCAAATATACTACTTCATCTGCAATTATCAAGCACTGTATGAAGAATTAATTTATAATAGCCCTGCGCATTCTAAATACCAGCATAGTAAGTACACCGAATAAAACTGCAGCAAAAATCAAATGACTTGTTTGAACTAATCCTGGCATATTTGCATACGCTAAAAGAACTCCCGAAAGTAATTCTAATCCCAATATCACAAATGCTGTTCGAATGATTGTATGTTTTGACGTTTTTTCATTCTTCCAAATCATAAAGGTCATTAAAACCAAAACAAGCCATGAAAAACTTCTATGAATTATAAAAGTCCAATTCAAATGTTCCGTCCAAGCTTCTCGCTCGTAACCCGCTTTTTTTAATTCATCAATGAATTCACGCACTTGTGTTCCCAAGAACATTTGGTAAAATGTAATTGCTAAAACAACCACTGCCATCCATTTCATTGTTTTATTCAATTCGATTTTCTTTTGTTGAACAGGACTAATTTCGCGAATCACATACAATTGTATTCCAATAATCACCAAAGCTAAGAACATGTGAATGGTGATTGTCCAAGGAACTAAATTCGACGCAACAACGATAGATCCAAACCAGGCTTCTAAAGTCATTAAAATCAAATTAAACAAGGTAATTAATACCAACTTGCGCTTGCGGTATTTTATTAAAATCCAAATAAACATTGCTAGCATGAAATTTCCAGCTAAGAATCCCACTAAACGATTTCCGTATTCTGTCCAAGTGCGTTTCCAATTGAATGTCTCTTCAATTCGTAAGGTTGGATCGTTCATAATTTGATCTGCAGTTGCTTTAAAACCAATTCTGGATAAAAACTTGGCAAATTTTTCAATTTTCTTTGCGCGCTTGTCGGAATAGATTTCTTTATAATTACTAGGCAATTCATTTGCTTCAGTCGGTGGAACCCATTGACCAAAACATTTAGGCCAATCAGGACAACCCATTCCACTTCCTGTTATTCGTACAAAACTACCTGCAACGACAACCATATAAATCAACACAAGTGTGACCCAATTCATCCGAACAAAACTTCTAGAATATCCCATTTTACAAAGTTAAAATTAAACCTGCTTGTTTTTACTATAAGAACAATTTGAAATAAAAACAATTTAGATTCTTATATGTTTTCTTATTTTTAACAAAAATGAATATAGCAGTAATTGGTTGCGGGTGGTTGGGTTTTCCCCTTTCTAAAGAACTTTTAAAACAGGGGCATGTTGTTTATGGTTCAACCACGACTATCAATAAGTTTGATGAACTAATAGCTGAATCAATTCAACCCTTTTTGTATGATGGACTTATTAATAAATTAATTTCTATTCCAACTAATGAAATTGATTGCTTAATAATCAATTTTCCACCATCAAAATCTTTCGATTATCCAACACAAATAAAAGATCTAATTGAACAATTTCCTGCAGCTTGTAAAATAATATTTACGAGTTCAACAAGTGTATACCAAGATTTAGAAGGAACAATGAATGAAAATGGTGCTGTCAAAATGGATCATTCGGTATTTTTAGCAGAAGAAATTTTACGTTCTTCTAAAAGGCCAGCTACCATTCTTCGACTTGCAGGATTAATTGGTTCGAATCGTCATCCAATAAAATTTCTCAGCGGGAAGAATATTGAACATGGAAATATGGCTGTCAATCTTGTTCATCAAGATGATGTAATTGCTGCAATTATTTGTGTCATTGAAAAAAATGCTTGGAACAAAACATATAATGTTTGTTGGAATGAACATCCTAAAAAAGGGAACTATTATCGAAATGCAGCAGAAAAACATGGCTTAACACCTCCAATTGTTGCGTTTTCTGACAGTGTTGGAAAGTCTATAGATGGTAATTTAATTGTTATTGATCTCGGATTTAACTACAAAAATCCAATTTAAATTCATCTAAATCACGATTATTTTGAGTTTTGGAACAACATTTGCCTTAATTTTGCGTCTAATTAAAAAATGAAGTCAATTATATTATTTTTCGCGTTTTTCTCTGTGTTTGCATCCAATGCTGCTCACATTGTTGGTGGTGATATTTACTATGATTACTTAGGCGGAAATAATTACCGATTTTACATAACATTATATAGGGATTGTTTCTCTACTGGTGCTCAGTACGATAATCCTTTACCATTAGCAGTTTACACCTCAGGAAATTTTCTTTTAACAAGTATTGACGTTCCTTTTCCGGGAAGTGTCATTTTACCAGTGGTTTTTAATAATCCATGTGGAACCGCTCCGACCGATATTTGTGTTGAGAAAGCAATTTATACAACTGTTATAAATCTTCCCCCAGCTGTGGGTGGTTATACGGTTTCATATCAGCGATGTTGCAGAGGTCCTGCGGTAACAAATCTCATAAGTCCAGATGATACAGGTATTACGTTAAGTACTCATGTTCCCGGTTCTGAAACCGGATTCACAGTTAACAGTAGTCCTCGATTCACAAATTATCCACCTTTAGTCTTGTGCAGTAATGACCAATTAATATTTGATCATTCTGCAACTGATCCAGATGGCGATCAATTGGTTTATTCACTTGTAACGCCTTTATCAGGTGCTTCTTCGACTAATCCAGGGCCATTAACGGCTCCACCTCCGCCTTATTTTCCTGTAGTTTGGGCAGGTGGATTTGGAGCAGCAAATCCTTTAGGTCCTGGGTCATCTATTTCAATAAATTCAACGACCGGAATATTAACGGCAACTCCACAAATGTTAGGTTTATTTGTTGTTGGTGTTAGAGTTCAAGAATTTAGAAATGGTGTCTTAGTCGGAGAAACAATTCGTGATTTTTTATTCAAAGTTTTCAATTGTCAAATTACATTATCTGCCATTTTACCACTTCAAACGCAGCTCTCAACTTTTGTTTCTTATTGTAACGGACTGAATGTTCAATTTGAAAATAATTCATTCGGTGGTTCAACTTACGCTTGGGATTTCGGTGTAGCAGGTATCACAACAGATGTTAGTACTACTTTTGCTCCAAGTTATACGTATCCAGCACCTGGAATTTATCAAGCGATGTTGATTGTGAATCCCGGACAAAACTGCACCGATACTGCTTATATGACTGTGAATGTCAATAATGTACTAGATGTTTCTTTTACTTCTCAAGATTCGCTTTGTATTTTAGGGAACAATTTCGATTTTGTAGGGATCACAAATGGTCCAGCAGGAACAACTTTTTCATGGGATTTTGGGGCAAATGCCTCTCAAGCAACGGCTACAACGCAAAATGTAAATAATATTACCTTCACTACATCTGGTTCTATACCAATAACCATTGATGCTGCATTTGGCGTTTGTGAATCAACGTATACTAATTCAATTTATATTTTCCCTGAACCTATTGCAGAAATTGCACTTCCTGTGGGATATGAATGCGATGGTTTAACCGTTACTTTTGGTAATAATTCAACTGGAACTTCTATCTATTCATGGGATTTTGGAGTAACTGGTGTTACTTCAGATACAAGCAATGTTTTCGAGCCAACTTTTACTTTCCCAGCTGGAGGAACATATACTGTTAAATTGATTGGAAGTTCAAATGGCTCATGTGTGGATTCTACAACAGTGTCAATTACAGTCAATGAACTTTTGACGATTGCATTTACACACAATGATTCCTTATGTATTACTGGAAATAGTTTCAATTTTGACGGATCAATGACAGGTCCTAATTTCACAACTTATCTTTGGAATTTTGGTCCGAATGCGTCAATTCCTAGTTCAACAAATCTGGATGTAAATGGAGTCGTTTTCGATATATTTGGAACATTTCCAATCACACTTACTGCATCATTTAATTCGTGCACTGAAAGTGTTACACATTCTGTTTTTATCTTTAGAGAACCAACATTAAATTTCCGTGTTGAGCCAGGTCCGCGTTGTGTTCCTGCTTTAGTTCAATTTACAGATTTGAGTGTCGCTGATTCTCCCATTTCATATTTATGGAATTTTGGTGATGGTGGAACATCTACTTTACAAAACCCATCTCATTTGTATACTGAAGTTGGAATTTATAGTGTAAGTTTAAATATCACAACGGCTGAAGGTTGCATAGACACGCTATTTATGTTACAACAAGATTTAGTAACTATTCACCCGTCGCCAACATCTTTGTTCAATGTAGACCCAATTCAGACCGACATTTGTCATGCTGAAATAACTTTCTCAGATCAATCATCAGGTGCTTCAAGTATTTTTTATTGGTTTGATGATAGTACTTATTTTTCGAATGAAGCCAATTTGATTTATAACTACACAACGAGTGGTTGGCATCGCCCAATGCAAGTTGCAACAAATGAATTTGGTTGCTCTGACACAAGTTATAAAGAATTGTATATTGAGCCTTTTATTATTTTTATTCCAAATACATTTACTCCGGATGGAAACGAATTTAACAATGATTTCAATGCAAAATTTGCGCTGGAAGTTATTGAATGGGAATTCAAAATCTATAATAGATGGGGCGAATTAGTTTATACGACTTCTAACCCTCAATATGGGTGGGACGGAACATTTAATGGTAAATTGGTGCAAGAAGGAGTTTATGCCTATGTCTTAAGATATGTTTCATGCGAAAAACCTGACGCATGGCAAATGCTTGTTGGACATGTTAATTTATTGAAATAGTCCATTAATTACAAATGAGTGAGGAGTGAGGAGTGAGGAGTGATGAGTTGAAAGTTTAGAACTGATAGTTTAAATACTGATTTCAAGGTCTTTAAGTTGAATAACGAATTAAAAATCCCGAATTACAAATCATGAATTGCACGTTAATCTCTAACTATGTGTCCTATGTACCACTTGCCTATGTGTCTATGTGGTTCAAAAATAAATTATGTGTCCCAAATTCTAAGCTTACAACGCTATTGAAACAGTAATTTTCGGAACAATATTTTTCTTCCAATCGATATCCGAGTAAGCGCCATATCGATAAAAACCTCCAATTCCAATTCCCATAGAATTAGCAACGAGCACATTATTCAAAATTAAACCTCCTTCATAAAATCCTTTTTCCATTGATTGAAAGGAAATAGAATGTTGTAGTTTTTGATTCATTTGCCCATAACCAATTGCATGGTGAACAGAAAATTGTGGTTCATTCCATTTCGCTTTGGTTTTAATTGCGTTAAAATTCATCCGCGTAAATAATGCAACTTGTTTGCTTGAATAAAACTCAGATGGTTTCATTGTTTCGAAGGTATTCATCACCGATAAATTCCAATTTCGACCTGTGGCAATTCCAGTATTCATTAGGAAAAGCGGTGTATCCCCATCAGTTAACGACCCCGCTAAGGTCCAATAAAACTTCCCAATACCACGAATTGCAATATCTTGTTGAATTTCCGTGTTGATTCTAACATAATCATAATCCGATTCAAACCAACCTTTCCATCCTTTGGTTACTTTCAATTTTATTTTTGGAAATTTTGTTCCCTTAGAAATTCGATTGTCACCTAATTGCATAACTTTTTCTCTAATATTCCAACTGAACTCAAGTGATGTTTCAGCCAAATCAAATTCAGTTATTGGGAGGTCAACCGTCATATCTCCCGATGGATAATAAACATATCCTTGTGTAGTCCAAATGCGCTGATAATTCCCAATGAGTGTGATCTTCATATTGGAATTAATATTTCCAGAGAAAGCCAATTCGCCTAACCGCTGTTTATCCATGTTTTGAATGAAGAAATGGCGGTACAATGAGGTTGAATTCAACGAAAATAAATCTTTTTGATAAAAAACACCTCCTCGTTCTGCAACATCTTGTTGATAGCGCATGTTTATTTTGATCCCGTTCTTTCTATTCAAATGTATGGTTGAAAAAGCTCCATATTTTGTATCCTTATCGCGATTGGCCCATGCATAATAACCACCAATGGTAGCATTTTTCATCAATTTTTTTGACGTTTCTAAGCCAGCACCAAATCTGTATCCTTCATATAAGTCAAAGTCCAAAACTCTCGTTAAATCAAGATTTAAATAACCCAATGGTATTTTCCCTTGACCCAATGTACCCAACAACGCCAATTTCTTGTCAAACTTCTCTGCCTTGGACAAACTGTCAATCATTTCGTACGTCCTTTTCTCTTTGTCATTTATTGAATAGACTCTCAACGAATCCCAGGCTTCATCCTTTACAATTCCTGCATTCTCATTGGTTGTTACTGAAACATTATCAAAATCTCGTTTGCGGAGTCCTTCAGGATTTAAAACAATATTTTTAATATACGTACTCCCTTTTCCCTGAATGTAACCGTTTTTCATTTTTGGATTCAAGACAAGACCTTTCATTGAAATTTCAGTACTTAATTTTGATGGAAACCATTTCTTCCCATTGATTAATTCATATTCTTGAACAATGATAATCTCTGTTCCAGTTGAATCTTCATAAGGTGAAGCAGTAACTTTTTCAATCGCATATCCATTGGTGTTAATATACATTCGCCCTGTCATTCCTTCGAAATTTTTGCCTTTTCGTGGTCTATAAAAAATGGTAAAGGTGGTATCTTTATTTACGACTGTTGTATCTTCAAGAATAAATAAATAGCGTCTTGTTCCTCCAAAAGCAATAGGATTAATATATGTTTTCCCTAATAACTGAAATTGATTCTCATAAAAACTAAACGATTGCATTTCGTTCGCAAAGGTTGACAATAAAGGCGTGTTAAATCCAGAAACTTTATATGCAGTTATTTCTTCTTGATCCCGAGATGGCGGCATAAACGTTCTAATAGAAGCGCTTTCCATCATGAGTAAATATTGCTGATTAAAAAATGATTTTATTTGTAATAAATTAGAATCCGTTGTTCCTTCGGGAATCCCATCAATTGCATCTTGGTTCACATCAAAAATGAATTTACTGTAACTTTCGTACCTAAAAGCATCATTGTCTAATGGGTTATTCTTTTTTCTATTTTCAATTGCAAGATCTATTATCCGATGTGCTGGATTTTCCCCTGCAGTAACATTGACAACTTGAATTTCTTTAATCAGCGGGGTCAAATAAATTGTGAAATCAACAACATTTGCCAATAATACGCTTGAATCCTTTACCCCATTCCCACTAATTTCAATTGAAATAACTCCTTCACTTAATTGAATTATTCCATCAATATCTCCTAAAAAAGGTGTTCCAATATTGGGTTTTACTTTCACAAAAGGAATTGGGTCACCAGTGAAATTATTCTTTATATAATAGTTCGTTTGACTGAATAATACAGAAGTAACAAAAACAAAAAGTATAACAGATAGGATTTTTTTCATTGGATAAAAGTAAAACAATAAATCTATGACATAGAATTTAGTAAAAAGTTACTTTTTTCTAAATATCTTTGATCAATGTCGCAAACGAAAGATGCATTCAGAATTCTTAACCATTTGACTTTAAAAAGAGTTTTAAATTTACTTGCGTTAAAATCTTCCTTTTATCTTTCTCGTATTACGCGTAAAGCTATTCAATGGGGAAAACCATTTTCCCTTTCGATTGAACCAACAACCGCGTGTAATCTTGGTTGTCCAGAATGCCCAAGTGGTTTGAAGCAATTCACACGCCCAACGGGAAAATTGGATTTAGCTTTGCATCAAACGATGTTAAATCAAACGAGTAAATCTGTTTTTTATATCAATTATTATTTTCAAGGAGAACCATTTCTTCATCCACAATTCTTGGACTTGATTCGTCAAGCTAAAAAGCACAAGATTTATACTGCAACTTCTACAAACGCTCATTTTATTGATCAAAAAAAAGCAGAAGAAATTATCGATTCTGGATTGGATCGTCTGATAATTTCCATTGACGGCTTGACACAAGAAACGTATGAAAATTACCGCGTTCATGGCAATTTAGCCAAAGTCATTGAAGCGACAAAATTGCTCATCGCTGCAAAAAAAGAAAAGAAATCTGTAACGCCGCATCTTATCTTTCAATTTTTAGCTGTGAAACCAAACGAACATGAAATACCAGCAGTTTTTACTTTGGGAAATGAATTAGGAATTGATGAAGTGCGTATTAAAACTGCTCAATTATACGATTACAAAAACGGGAATTCATTAATGCCAGAAAACGAGAAATATTCACGTTATGTGAGAACTTCAGACGGAACATATAAACTCAAATACAAAACAGGAAATCATTGCTGGAGAATGTGGTCAGGAAGTGTTTTAACCTGGGACGGAAAAGTTGTCCCTTGTTGTTTTGACAAAGATGCACAGCACGTTTTAGGAACAATCGAACAAACTCCTTTTACTGAAATCTGGAATCATAAAAAATACAAGAACTTCCGCCAAGCAGTTTTAACAGGTCGGAATCAAATTGACATTTGCCAGAATTGTTCGGAAGGAGCGAAGGTATTTCAATAAGAGTTATAAAATTATTCCTACTTGCACTTCACTACAAGGTTGATCCTACTTTTTTAAATTTTGAGCTGTATTATCAACGTCAGTATTTTCTTCTTTATAAAAGCTCAAAATCATGTCCTTTTCTAATTTACAACCTTTAGCATCTTCAACCGTAATTTTATGCAGACCATTTGCAAGCGGTGAACTAAATGAGTATTGATCATCTATTTTTAACTTATAAGGCTCCTCTGAATTAGTAAAAGTAGTTCCTCCTTTAACGCCAATATCAACAAGCAAGCCTAATGGTTCGTAAAGAACATAGTGATTAGGGCTACTCTCTATACTTAATGGTTCAGGTTTATTGATTATCACTTCTTTTTCAGCAACATTTCCTTTTGAATCAGAAACCCGTAGAATGTATTTTCCGCTTTTTAAACCTTGTAAATTTGGCTTGGTAGAACCATTACTCCAAAGCAAGTAATATGGAGCAACTCCCCCGCTTACCTGAGAACTGATACTTCCTTTGGAACTTCCATTGCAATCATCATCATATGTTTTGACATTGATCTTCAGAGTTGATTGGGCAATCGATAAAGAACTGGTTCCCAAAAAACAAAAAAGCATTATAGTAATTTTTAATCGTCTATTTGTTTTCATAACTTATTTTATTCGAACATGATTTTTAATACTACAAATGTATTCTCGTGACATCTAGAAACACCATTTTTAAAGTCCCAGTATGATAAAATAAAACGATCTACCTAAAAATAACTAGTTGTTTACCTGTAGAACTAACTAAATGTTTCTACTCAGTAAAATAATGCGGGAAATCGATACGGGTAGAAAATAAAGCAAGTAGTGAAATAGTTGAAATCAAACGATAAAATAATTTGAATTTCAAAAAATAACTGCTGTTAACTATCTTTAAATTAATTACTTGTTTTAATTTTTTATTATATTAGCCCGATAAATTTACTACTACTATGCGCTATATACTACTATTTGCGATTCTATCTTATTGCTCATTTTTTTTCAGTCAAAGCACCTTTCAACTTGCACTCGGTGGTGCTCAAGAAGAATTTGCTTATTCATTTCAACAAACAGATGATAACGGTTATATTATGGCCGGTAGAACCTATAGTTTCGGCACTGGTGGCTGGGAATGTTATATGTCTCGATTCAATAGTAACGGTGATACACTTTGGACAAAGACATATGGAAATGTTTTATACGATGAGCTGCAAGATGTTGATACTACGAGCGATGGCGGTTTTATAGCTGTTGGACACACAACTACAACAGATTGGGATGGGAATGTTTACCTCATTAGAACCAATGCCAATGGGATTGTACTATGGTCAAAAGAATATGGTGGTTCAATAGGTTTGTCTGATAAAGGCTATTCCGTAAGGGAAACATCTGACGGTGGTTTTATTATTACAGGCACAACAGAAACTTATGGCTCAGGAGGAGACGATGTCTATTTGTTAAAGGTTAGCGCTTTAGGAGCAGTGCAATGGACAACAACTATTGGTTCTGCAGGAGCAGTAAGTGTTATGGATGCTGGGAGAGAAGTTCAAGAAACAAATGACGGTGGATATATTGTAGTTGGTTATACCAGTGCAATAGATATAAATTTTTCCGATGTCTATCTGATAAAATTAAATTCAACTGGAGTTGTTCAATGGAAAAAAACCTATGGAGGAAGTTCTTACGATATTGGATATACTGTCCAGCAAACCACCGATAATGGTTTTATTATTGGAGCAACCACAAATAGTTATGGAGCTGGAAATTGGGACGCATACCTTATAAAAACGGATGCGAATGGCGTTCTTCAATGGAGCAAAGCATATGGTAAATCGGGAGAAGATCGCGCTCAATGTGCTCGACAAACCCCAGATGGTGGCTACATCCTTTGTGGAAGATCTGCTAGTTTTGGCCTTGGTAGCTTTGATGTGGCCTTATACAAAACAGATGCTAATGGAACATTATTGTGGACTAAAGGATATGGTGGTGCAGGCGATGATCAAGGATTTTATGTACGCCCAATAGGCACTTCTTTCGTTTTTTGTGGATATACTGTAAGTTTTGGTGCTGGTATTAAAGATGTATTCTTTGCTAAGTCGGATGCTAGTGGGAACGTTGGCTGCAATGAAATAACTGGTTCAGGATTTACAACAACAAGTCCATCTACAATAACTAGCACCGCTGGAAATAATTCGACAGGCGGTACAGCTATTACACCAGCTACTGCAACGCGAAATACGCTTTCTGTTAAATCTGTTTTATGCGCTTCAAGCGGATCTTGCACTATTAATTCAAACTTTACCGCTTCGGCAACGGCAATTTGTTTGAATGGAACCATCAATTTCACAAATACTTCAACCGGAGCGGCAACACAAAATTGGTTGTCAAATGGAACGAGCTTCAGTACAGCAGTGAATGCTACAAGAACTTTTCCAATTGCAGGAACGTATCAAATAAAATTAATAAGTTACAATGGTGCTTGCTCTGACACAAACACTATAAATGTTGTTGTTTCATCACCAAGTACAGCTTCTATTTCAAACACAGCATGTCAAAGTTATACTTGGCCAATAAATAGTCAAACGTATTCGCAATCAGGAATTTATTCAGCAACTATTCCAAATGTAGCAGGATGTGATTCTGTCATTACGTTGAATCTTACGATTGGTCAACCAACAAATTCTTCATCAACTGTTAGCAACTGCGGAAATTATACGTGGTCAGCAAATGGACAAACATATGTTCAAAGTGGAACGTATACGTCGACCTTTACAAATGCTGCAGGTTGTTTATCCACTCAGACACTTATTTTAACAATCAATCAACCAACAAATTCTTCGGAGACCGCTATCAGCTGTGGAAGTTATACGTGGTCAGCAAATGGACAAACATATCCACAAAGTGGAACGTATACGTCGACCTTTACAAATGCTGCAGGTTGTTTATCGACACAAACACTTTATTTAACAATCAATCAACCAACAAATTCTTCGGAAACGGTTAGCAATTGTGGAAATTATACGTGGTCAGCAAATGGACAAACATATGCTCAAAGTGGAACCTATACGTCGACCTTTACAAATGCTGCAGGTTGTTTATCGACACAGACACTTTATTTAACAATCAATCAACCAAGTGCTTCAACTTTAACAGAAACAGCTTTAGATTCATACACACTCAATGGCCAAACCTACACGCAATCCGGAACATACACGCAAGTTATTCCTAACGCTGCTGGTTGTGACAGCACAATTACCTTGAACTTAACGTTGAATTTTACTGGAATAACAGAACTTAAAGATGGTATTCGTATTTACCCAAATCCAACATTTGATAATTTAACAATTGAACGTACTTCTTCGCTTAATAGTAATTATGTTTTAGTTGATAGCCAAGGAAGATTGGTGCTTCAAGGAGAATTAACAGAAACAATTACGCATCTGTCATTGGGTAAATTGGAATACGGAAACTACATTCTTCAGCTAGAAAATCAAAGTGTCCCAATTCGAATCGTGAAACAATAAAATTTGAATCCCCTGTAAAAAAGGGGATTTTTTTTACCTAAAAATTCTTACTTTTCAAGTTGATTCTCAATTATGAAAAAATCCAATGTTGTAATAATTAGTATTCTCCTTTTTGCGCTTGTAATCTTTGTTTGGTTTAAACCTACTTCACAGGAACAAAATAAGGGTAAACCAACATCCAAAGAAATAAAAAATGAGGACCAACAAATAGTTATCCCGAGTGATATTGAAGATACAATAACGATTCAGGAAAATATTTACAGCCCATTAGAACTGCCAACATTCTCTAAGAATGATGCGATTATCCGTCATTTCGCATACACACTTTGTTACAATGAAACCTATGAACAAGCTTCATGGGTGGCATACGAACTCACGGCGGATGAGATCATAAAACGCTATGACCGTACCAATCGTTTTATAGTTGACGGTGCTGTTAAATCCAATTCGGCAGATGATCAAGATTACAAAAAATCAGGTTATGACCGCGGCCACCTTGCTCCTGCTGGAGACATGTCATGGTCGGCAACGGCTATGGAAGAGTCCTTTTATTACAGCAATATGAGTCCACAAGACCCGAGTTTCAATCGTGGAATCTGGAAGAAATTGGAAGAACAAGTGCGCTCTTGGGCAGGTGAACTTGGAACTGTTTATGTAGTTACAGGCCCAGTATTAAAAGGTAAAATGAGTACAATTGGGCACAATAATGTTGCGGTTCCAAACTATTATTATAAAGTAATTTTGGATAACAGTGGCACAAGCCCTAAAGCAATTGGATTTATACTGAGAAATGAGGGATCCAAAGGCTCTTTATCCAATTATGCTGTTTCAATCGATAGCGTTGAACGTTTTACAGGAATAGATTTTTTTCCAGGTTTATCGGATAAAACGGAGCAAAGGGTGGAAAATTCCATGTGTGTTTCTTGCTGGAATTGGAGCATTCAGAGACAAAATAGAAATTCAACTTCTTCTGAATCGACAGCTGTTCAGTGTTCTGGAATCACAAAAAAAGGATTGCGTTGCAGACGTATGACAAAGGATACAAGCGGGAAGTGTTATCAGCATGATTAATCTTCCTTCTTTAGGAGGGATTACCTTCGGTGCTACTAAAGTGGTGAGGGAGGTGGAAAGACTGAGGGAGGAGGAAAGTGAAAAGGCTGCAGTAGGCAGAAAAACAGAAAAAATTAAGCTATTTGGTAAAAATAGGAATTGGGAGTAGGAATTTATGAATTGGAAAATAGAATTCTTAGAACCACCTCCCTTTATCCCTCCTCAAGGAGGGAAATAAAAAAACGCCTTCATTTCTAAAGGCGTTTCACAAAATATATTAAAGGAACAAATTAATGTTCAGCTTCATCTTCGAAAATTCTTTTCGGACGCATTTTTTCAAAAACACCCAATGCAATCCAATAAGGAAGAACAAATCCAAGTAAAAATAACAGCATCCAAAATGCCATTCCACCAATTAAAAGAAATAAAACTATACCGAAAACGCTCATCTTTTTTGTTATTAAGTGCCTAATTACGGTTGTAAAAATACTAAAATATTCAACTATTCAAACAAATAATTAAAGAAAAACTCATCTTTGATAAAATCATAGTTAAGTCATTTTCCCTCAACTGTTATTTTTCATGTTAAGGAAACATCAACTTTTCATTTTCATCTTGCAAAAGCGTGTCTACACCCATTAAAATTCTTATTTTTGCAGCTGAATTGATAGGAAATGACAAAACCTAAAAAGCATATACTCACATTTGATCAAGCCTATGATTTCGAGATGATTGGGATTTGTTCTCACCACAATGATTACCGTTTGGCTTGGGGTTTAAATGAAAAAATCGACACTCAATTGATTAAAGTTGAAGAAGATTATGTCGTTTCTTCTAAAAAAGGGGTCCAACTTTCCAGCCACTCAATGTATGAATTCAAGGATCCTGAAAACTTGATTGAATACTATTTGATAAAAAATAAAAACCAAGGGAAATTTCTAATTCCAGAAAAACCTTCCGTTGATTATTTTTTATTTTTATTCGAAAATCATTTGTGGGACGTAGAAGATTTGGTTTCAGAGTTACGTGAAATACCAAGTATTTTAGGCGTATTTATCTTCAATCCTGAAGAATTCGATTCAACAGAGAATTTAGTTTTTAATTAAACGGATTCAGAAAAAATTAGATTTTAAAAAGAATATGAAAAAAACAAAAATAGTAGCGACCCTAGGGCCTGCCTCAAGTGATAAAGAAATCTTGCGTCAAATGTTTCAAGCGGGCGTAAATGTTTGCCGTTTGAACTTCAGCCATGGTTCGTATGAAGACCATTCTGCAGTAATTAAAACAATTCGCGAATTAAATGATGAAACTGGTTGTAATGTTGCGATTTTAGCAGATTTACAAGGTCCCAAAATTCGTACGAATGAAATGGAAAATAACGGAGTTGAGTTAATCAATGGAACAGAAGTTACCATTGTAACGGACAAAATTATAGGGACTGCTCAACGATTTTCTATCAATTATCCAAAATTACCACAAGATGTGAAAGCAGGTGAACGCATTTTATTAGATGATGGTAAACTCGCATTGGAAGTTGTAAGTACAGATGGTAAAAAAGAATTTATTGCGAAAGTAATTCATGGTGGAATCCTCTCTTCAAAAAAAGGTGTTAATTTCCCAAACACAAGTATCTCAATGCCTTCTTTAACTGAAAAAGATTTAGAAGATTTGAATTTTGCATTGGAAAACAATGTTGATTGGATTGGGTTATCATTTGTTCGTTCGGCACGTGATATCATAGAATTGAAACATATTATCCTTGATAAAAAAGGCAAAGCAAAGGTGATTGCCAAAATTGAGAAACCTGAAGCCATTGAAGATATTGATAATATTATTCAAGAAAGTGATGGTTTGATGGTTGCCCGTGGAGATCTTGGAGTTGAAATTCCTTATCAAAATGTGCCTATTATTCAAAAAATGTTAATCAACAAAAGTATCATTCATGCCAAGCCAATTATTGTCGCAACGCAAATGATGGAAAGTATGATTACAAATATTTCTCCTACCAGAGCTGAGGTAAATGACGTTGCTAATGCTGTTTTAGATGGTGCAGATGCAGTGATGCTTTCTGGAGAAACATCAGTTGGAAAATTCCCTGTTGAGGTTATAAAAACAATGGCTAACATTGTAATGGAAATGGAGAAATTTGATGGAATCTATAACAAAGAAGAAATTCCTGATAAGAAACAAGCACGTTTTATTTCAGATTCTATCTGTTTCAATGCATGCCGTTTATCTCAACGTGTTGAAGCCGATGCAATATTAACAATGTCGTTTTCCGGATACACAGCTTACAAAATTGCTTCTCAACGCCCAAAAGCACCAATTTATGTTTTCACAAGTAACAAACAGATCTTGACGCAATTGAATTTAATTTGGGGTGTAAAAGCATTTTATTACGATAAACAAATTAGTACTGATCACACAATTGCTGACATCAAATATTTATTGAAACATCAAGGATTATTGAAAACAGGTGATTTGGCCATCAACATTGCCTCTATTCCGTTGGAGGATTTAGGAAGTTCAAACATGTTGAAATTGAGTTATGTTGAGTAAATAAGTATGAGGAATTTCTTTTCATTCGGACTTTCAATGCTATTCCTTTTCTCCGCTTGGAGTGAAGAAATTAAAACTGAAAAAAACGCTTTCGCCTGCGCTGTAGATGTGGTGATTCTAGAAGGAAGTACTATTTCATTTTGTCAAGGTCAACCAACTTCAATAAATGCAAGTGCAGGATTTGTAGCCTATTCATGGACAGGTCCACAAACTGGAATGACATCCGCATTAATTCCAACTTCTTCTGGAGTTTATACTGTTACTGCTGTTGATGGAATTGGGTGTCTTTCGTCTGCATCTATTGCTGTTACTATCAATCCAAATCCAGCAGGCGTGATCGTTTCTTCTGAAGGAACGCTTTTATGCCCAGGAAGTTCAGGAACAATTTTAAGCTTAACACAACCTTTTACAACTTATTTATGGGGAAATGGTTCAAGCAATTCCACATTTCAAGCAACACAAGCAGGAACTTATTCTGTAATTTGCACGGATGGGAATGGATGTTCTGGAAATTCATCAATTACAATTTCTCAACCAAACTTCACATTCAATCCTTTGGGAACAACGACGGTTTGCAATGGCTCAACTGCAACATTGGTTGCTGGTGGAGGAACAAGTTATTTATGGTCAACTGGAGAATTAGGCCCAACAATTGTTGTTTCTCCTGTGACAACAACAACCTATTCTGTTACCATTACTAGTGGACTTTGCTCGCAATCATTTAATCAAATTATTACAACCGAAACGCTTCCAGATTCTGAAATTCAAGATACTTTTTATATCGGAGTTGGAGAAATTGTTTTTATAAATGGCCCAAATGATTATACGACATACAATTGGACACCAGCAGCCGATTTAACACAATACAACTCACAGGGTGCAACATTTACAGGAAGTCAATCGACGCAATATACGGTCAATTCGAGTCACACCAATGGTTGTATGCGAAGCGATGATATTTGGGTAATTGTCGTTCAATTAACTATTCCAACGGGGTTTTCTCCAAATGGAGATTTTGTAAATGATACGTTCATTATTCCAGAATTAGAAACGTTCAAAGGACATGTTACCATTTTTAATAGATGGGGTGATAAAGTTTTTGAAAATTCGACGTATCAAAACGATTGGAATGGCACGTGTCAAACCGAATTTTGTCTTGGAAATAGCATCTTGCCAGAAGGCACGTATTTTTATTCTATTGAAGTGGAAAAAGTTCATTTTGATGGATTTGTAACATTAAAGTATTGAAGATGAAAGCAATTTTAACACTCCTGTTTTTCGTGTTTAGTGGATTTGTTTTTAGTCAAAACACGGTCCGTTATTCCCAGTTCAATTTTGCGAAATCATTATATAATCCAGCTGCTTTAGCATCCGATGCAAAATTTACTGCTGATTTATTGTATCGAAATCAATGGGCTGGAGTTGATGGCGCGCCAAGCACCGTTGGATTCAATACTGCCTTTGAGGTGACCAATGAAATGGCTGTTGGAATTAATTTTTATACTGATCGAATTGGTTTAAATCAAACAACTTCATTTTCCGCTCAATATGCCTATCGTTTAGTCTTCGATACACGTAAATATTTAGCTTTTGGGATTGGAATTGGTGCAGATAATTTGTCGTATGGCTATGCCAATGCCACCACTGGAACAGCGAATGACCCTGCGTTTTCTCAGAGTTATTCAAAATTCAATTTGAATGGTTCTTTTGGGATGTATTACAGATCCAGTAATTTTTACATTGGAGCTAGTTTACCACAATTATTCCAAAACAAGGTTGGTTATGGAAAACAATTTTCCCCACCCTATTGGCATTATATGTTAGTTTCGGGATACTTTTTTGAAGTTTCAGACAACTTTGTGTTGAATCCAAATATCCAGCTGAAAGGAACTGCAAACGCTCCAATTCAAGGAGATTTATTGCTTAGAGGAATTACAAATAGTTTAGGTTTTTCTATCGGTTATCGTTCTGAAAACTCACTAATTGCTGGAATAGATTATACGATTTCAGGTCGCGTACGTATTGGTTATGCATTTAATCATGATGTTGGATCCTTGGCTCGAACAAAGGGTGCTTCTCACGAAGTTTATTTAGGACTTGGATTACCGTATTATTTCAACCGAGATTCTTTTGATAGTAGAAAATATGTTGGCAGAAAAGGAGGACATAAAACAGATTTTAGACGAAGCTATAAAAGATACAATAGACGGAATTAAGCTATTTTTTTGAAAGAACTAATTGTACTTTTTGTTTAAAGAATTTTCTAATTGGCACGTCCACTTTGAACGTAAAAAATGTCGCCAAAACAAGTGTAATTGGTAACGCTATTAACAAACTAGAGATCCAAAAATTAATTTTTAAAACATCTGTGAAATAGGGAATTATTATCCCGTAACAGAGAGGCTGGTGAATTAAATATAAAGGATACGAAATACTTCCTAAAAACCGCGTTGTTTTGGTCACAATTCCACTCAATAAACGCTTTGAAAACAGCAAAAATATTCCGGTAAAAAAAACCAACGCTATTGCATAGTAAATAATCGAAATGAAGTTAAATGCCCTGCCATATTCAAAAAGATAGAGTTGTAAGCAAATGCTTCCGATAATTAAGAAATAATAATAAAATGGTGCTTGCTTAAATCGCATCATTTTGTAAAAAATAATCCCAATATAAAACATCGGAAAATGATAAATAAAAGGATAAAAACGCGTATAATCTGGTAAATTCAAATGCCGTATAGCAAAAATATAGCAAGCCGATACCACTCCAAAAACAAGTCCTATTCCAATTATTTTATTGAGTAATTTCAATCGGAAAAGCACATAAATACTTATATAAAAAAGCATTTCAATTATTAATGTCCAATAAGAACCATCAATATTAGGCACATTGAAGTAGTATTGAAACATAGATAAGTTTACAAAATAATCCTTAAAAGAAATTTCAACATAAGGAATTTCACCGTTCAACAAATTCAATCCAAAAAATAACAAAAAAGTAAATGTTGCTATAATCCAATAAATAGGATAGAGTCGGATGCATCGAAATAGAAAGAAGAGATTCGCATTTTTACTTTTTTCAATGCTCATAAGAATAACAAAACCACTGATCATAAAAAACAAATCAACACCGGTTATCCCAAGTTGAAAACCATATTTAGCTTCATTACGAAATAATGTGAGATGAAAAAAAAGGACGAACAGCGCTGCAAAACCTCTTAACACATCTAATTCATCATACCTTTTGTCATTCATCAATTTTCAACTTAATCTAAAACAAAATGTAAAATCACTTGTTTTAATCATGGTGGGTAAAGTTATTTTAAATAATTGAATTGAACGGTTGATAAAATGAAGCATCAATCCAAAAATTTCACACATTAATCATTAATTAATACATCCATCTAACGTATATTTGTCCCTCAAATAAAACTACAAAATATGAGCGTATTCTCAAAGCGTCACATTGGTCCTAACGAAGCTGAAAAAACAGCAATGTTAGCCAAAATCGGTTTTCAAACTGTTGCCGAATTAGTAGATAAAACAATCCCTTCACATATCCGTTTAAACCGTGAATTGCGCATAACAGATGCAATGAGCGAACAAGAATATCTGAATTATGTTACAAACATTGGTAATAAAAACCAAGTTTTTAAATCCTTCATTGGTTTAGGATATAATGAAACAATTGTGCCTTCTGTTATTTTAAGAAATGTATTAGAAAATCCAGGATGGTACACAGCTTATACGCCTTACCAAGCTGAGATTTCTCAAGGTCGTTTGGAAGCATTGCTGAATTTTCAAACAATGATTCTAGAATTAACTGGAATGGAAATCGCAAATGCTTCTCTTTTAGATGAAGGCACTGCAGCTGCTGAGGCAATGATTATGTTTTGGAATTCTCGTTCAAGAAACGATGTAAAGGAAGGAAGAAACAAATTCTTTATCGCTGATACTGCTTTTCTTCAAACAATTGATGTAGTTGAAGGTCGTGCAAAAAATTTGGGAATTGAATTAGTTATCGGAAATGCAGAAACGCATAATCTTGATACTACGTTCTTCGGATCTTTAGTTCAATATCCAGACGCAAACGGAACAATAACTGATATTAAATCATTCATTACAAAATCAAAAGACTTAGGAATTCAAGTTGCTGTATCTGCTGATATTCTTTCATTAGTTCTTTTAAATTCTCCTGGTTCGCTAGGAGCTGATTGTGTATTTGGAACTTCTCAACGATTTGGTGTGCCAATGGGTTCTGGTGGACCTCACGCTGCTTATTTTGCCGTGAAAGAAGATTACAAAAGAAATATTCCGGGTCGTATCATCGGTGTATCGAAAGATGCAGATGATAATATGGCTTTGAGAATGGCGCTTCAAACGCGTGAACAACATATCAAAAGAGACAAAGCAACTTCAAATATTTGTACAGCTCAAGCTTTATTAGCTGTTATGGCAAGTATGTATGCTGTTTATCACGGTCCGGTTGGAATGCGCGAAATCGCATTAAATGTTCATTCGTTGGCGGCTAAAACTGCAGATGAATTGAAAGCAATGGGAATCGAAATTGGTTCAGCTAATTACTTCGATACAATTTGGGTTAAAGGTGTAAATACAACTGCGATTCAAACAGCAGCTGTTGCGCATAAAATGAATTTCAATTATGTGAATGCTTCAGAATTAACAATCAGTTTTGGCGAGCCTCATACATTAGAAGATGTAAAAACAATTCTCTCTATTTTTGCCGAAGCAACTGGAAAATCTGCTGGAACAGTTAGTCAGGATGCGAAACTTAATTTAGCTGCAAGTGTTTTAAGAACAGACGCAGTTTTTTCTCATCCGACATTTAGCAGCTATCATTCTGAATCTAAAATGATGCGTTATTTAAAGCGTTTAGAGAACAAAGATCTTTCTTTGGTTCACAGCATGATTGCATTGGGTTCATGTACAATGAAGTTAAATGCAGCATCTGAATTAATGCCAATCACGAATCCTCAGTTTGCAAACATGCATCCTTTTGCTCCTTTAAATCAAGCAGCTGGATACCAAGAAATGTTCCGTGAATTGGAAAAAGATTTGTGTGAATGTACTGGATTTGCAGCAATGTCATTGCAACCAAACTCAGGAGCACAAGGCGAATACGCAGGATTAATGGTCATCAAAGCATACCATGAATCACGTGGAGATCACCAAAGAAAAGTGATGATTATTCCTTCATCTGCACACGGTACAAACCCTGCTTCTGCTGTTATGGCTGGATTTGAAGTTGTGGTTACTGGTTGTGATGAAAATGGAAATATTGATATTCCAGAAATGACGCGTGTTGCAATTGAACACAAAGACACATTAGCTGGATTGATGGTAACGTATCCTTCAACACATGGAGTGTATGAAGAAGGTATTCGTGAAATTACTTCTATAATTCACGATAATGGTGGTCAAGTTTACATGGACGGAGCAAACATGAATGCACAAGTTGGATTAACAAATCCAGGAAACATTGGTGCTGATGTTTGTCACTTGAACTTACACAAAACATTCGCTATTCCTCACGGTGGTGGTGGACCTGGAATGGGACCAATTGGTGTTGCGGCACATTTAGCGCCATTCTTACCAGGAAGTAAAATGCTAGAAGCTGGTGGAAGCCAAGCAATTAATGCAGTTTCTTCTGCGCCTTATGGAAGCGCGTTGATTTTATTGATTTCTTTCGGTTACATCAAAATGCTTGGTGCAATTGGATTAAGAGAATCGACTGAAATTGCAATTTTAAATGCAAATTATATCGCTGCTTCATTGAAAGGTGATTACGATATTCTTTATACAGGTAAAAACGGAACTGTAGCGCACGAACTAATTTTAGATTGTCGTGAGATCAAGAAAACTTCTGAGGTAGAAGCAGGTGATATCGCAAAACGATTAATCGATTATGGTTTCCACGCTCCAACTGTTTCTTTCCCAGTAGCTGGAACCTTGATGATTGAACCAACAGAATCAGAAGACAAAGAAGAATTGGACCGTTTCATTTTAGCAATGCAATCTATTCGTAAGGAAATTGCTGCAATCGAAAATGGAAAAGCTGACAAGGAAAATAACTTATTGAAAAATGCACCTCACACAGCGGATTGCATCATTAATAAAGAGTGGAATTACCCATATTCTCCTCAAGAAGCAACCTATCCTGTTGCTTACTTGAAAGAATTCAAGTACTGGGTTCCAGTTCGAAGAGTTGACAATGCTTATGGAGATAGAAATTTAGTTTGTTCTTGCCCAAGTGTTGAAAGTTATAAGAATGTAGTAGCATAATTTATTTAAAACATAAAAATCCTTACCAAATGGTAAGGATTTTTTTTTATCAATAATTCAAAATATACTATCCCCTATTACTTCTATGAATTTAATTCTTCGGTTTTCTTTATTTTGTTTAACTACTGCTTTTTTCAACTTTAGTCATTCGCAAAAATTGAATTATCAATCCATCGAAAAATGGATAGAAGAGAATGAATATAATAATACATCTAAAACGTTAGACACACTTCAGTATTTATATAAGAATATCGATCAGTTTCCATTTGAAACTAAATTCAATATACTTGAAAGAAACGCCAACTTTGCACTTCAAGAATTAAGAGATTTCAAATTATGCATGAAATATATGCAACAATTAAAGAAAGAAGTCTACGATCAATCAGGTTTCAAATACAAAATTAAATATCATAACTTACTTGGAGAAATATATTACTACGATGGTATCAATATTAAAAAATCCTATGTACAATTTAAAATTGCACTTGAAATAGTAAAAGCGAATAAAACTGATTATCTAGCCGATTTAATTTATTCAAATTATGCGATTTCAATAATGTCCGAAGGCAAATTTATAGAAGCAAGAAATTTAAAATTAAAAGCATTAAAAATTGCTATACAAAAAAAAGATTATTGGTTACAATCAATCATAACAAACAATTTAGGTGTAGTTTATATTTATTTAGACAATAAGGATTCAGCAAATTATTATTTCCAAGAATCCTATGCAAAAGCGAAATTAACTAGAGAAAAAACAGATGATGTGCAAAGAGCTATTTTCCTTGGACTATTTAATAATGACCAAAACAAACCTGAGCAAGCATTAAAATATTTTCAATTTGCAAAAATAAATAGCAATCATTTAAAAAACTTTAATGAAAAAAGACAACTCTATTCTGGTATGTCTAGAAGTAATTCCATGCTTGGAAACTATAAAGAGGCTTATGAGTTAAAAAAAATAGAAATAATTTATAGTGATTCTGTTGACAAATATTCTTTGGAAAAAGAGAGCTTCATTTATGACTATGAAATACATATTAAAGAATTAGAAAATCAAAATCAAATACAAATCGTTAGGAATCAAAAAAGCAAATTACAAATAATAATTTCGATTCTGTTAATTGTGATTTTATTAATTGCTGTTTTACTTCTTTTTATAAGGAATCGGAAAAATAGATTATTGACTAAAATGCAACTTGAAAAAGAAAAGATCGAACGCCAAAAAATTAAACTCGAAAAAGAATTGGCTGAACGTGAAAATACAAGTAAAGCAATGTTTTTATTAGAAAAAGACAATCTCATCCACACTATTTCTTCAAAATTACAAGAAACTGTAATTCAATTAAATGATGAAAGTCAACCTTTAATTATCCGAATTATTCAAGAATTAAAAGGAAGTATAAATAACAAAAGATGGGAAGAATTTGAGTTACGTTTCAATAAAACAAACCCATTATTCTTTGAAAAACTCGAATCAGAATTTCCAACATTATCTCCAAATGAAAAAAAATTGTGTGCGTTTCTGTCCATGAACATGTCGTCAAAAGATATATCAAATATTACGAATCAAACAACGCATTCTATTAATATTGCCCGAGGTCGACTCAGAAAAAAACTAAATATTGATCATTCTAATCAAGACATTATTCAATTCTTAAGTAAATTCAATAAGATATAACTCAATAAAAATGAGGTGTTCAGAAATAAAATAGCGATGTATATATAATGTATATAGGTTGTTTTTTGAATTAGAAATAGCCGACTGTACTTTAGCCAAAACATTAAGGTACACGTTATGAAAAATTTGACTAGTATTATTTTATTTGCAATTTTATCATCCCAATTAATCGCACAAGATTATATAAACTTCTATCCATGGACTTCAGGAGCCACAACCGGCACAACGACGTCAGATCCTGATATAGGAGAATTTGGAACTAAAACAGGATGCATTACTGCAACAACAACAGTTGTAAACAGTGGAGGAGCATATCAAACAAGTAATCCTCAATTTACCAGTACGTATGGAACAACTCTAGGCTTAAGAGTTGGTATTAATTGGACAACAACTTCGCAAACAACAACCGTAACAATAGACTTAAAAAATAGTGGAAATTTAATAGATTTACCTGTTAGCTTTAACCTGTACGACATTAATGCCGGAGCCTGCGGAACGGCTGGAAGTCCTATTTTAGCGGCTAACAAATTCATTGATGTTGTAAATGTAAAAGGATACAAAAGAACAAATAATACAACGGTTAACACTAGTACTATATTTAATCCGAATACAATGACAAATGTTGGTAGTGGAAATACACTATCAAGTTATACAATAACAGGTTCATCGTCTGGTGGAGGAAACATCAGTTCTGCTGTAAATTTTACAACTGCCATTTGCAGAATAGTAATAACATATTCTTCCGGAACAGGCACACCTCCCGGATGTACTTCAGTTGCGCCATGGCCAATTGCAGGAGGAGAAGACCCTAGAGCTCAAGAAATTGCAATTAGCCCTCTTCAAATTAATTACAATTGTGCTTTTTTGCCGGTTGAATTTGGAGAATTTAATTATACTTGTTCATCAAATAACATTAAATTTAATTGGAATACCTTTTCCGAAATTAATAATGCCTTATTTCAAATTCACAGTTCAATAGATGGTGAAAATTTTGAATTGGTGGATGAAACAAACGGATCTGGCACTACCCAATCACCAACAAATTATACTGCTTATATAGAAAAGAGAAACAATTTAACAACATATTATAAGCTTAAACAAATAGATTTTGACGGCTTTGAGAAAGAATTAGCAGTTATTAGCATACCAAATAATTGTACCAGTGCCGAACAAGAATTTTGGTTCTACCCAAATCCATTTAACGATGAGGTTAAAATCCTATGGGGAAATAACATTTCAGAAAACACCAAAATAAGCGTTGTAGACATTGAAGGCAGACTGCTATTTCAACAAAAAATATCAAACACTAATAACAGCATAACATTAGATACAAAATCTTGGTCTACTGGAATATATTTCTTTCATATTATTGAAAATGAAAATATTACAATTCAAAAAATGGTAAAACATTAACTTTTTAAGAACTGAGTTTAATTTTTCATATCCCTTCCAAAATCTGAAGGGATTTTTTTTGTGTAAATAATTTTAAAACGGAATCTTAACACTATTCCTTGTTTTTTAAATTTACTTATCTAACTTTGCCCTAATGAAAATGACGCAGAAATATTATTTCAATTGCAATCTATGGCGAACCATGAGTCGCTTTAGCGTCATGATGATGGCTTGCTAAAAAGTAAGCACTGAGTTACTATTCTCTTTGAAAAATAGAACAATCCAATAGTTTTAAGTTTTACCGAATATCCATTGTCATGGAAACATTGATCTTACAAGAAGATGGTGTATCAACAGTTGAATACACTCAAAATGAACTTTTGCAACGTATTGCATATTTAGAGGAAAAATCTGCTGAAATGCAAGAAAGCATTCGCTATGCTGGTAGTTTACAATTGTCAATATTGCCAAATCAACGTGTGCTTCAAAACATTTTTAATGACGCGTTCGTGTTTTTCCAACCGAAAGATGTTGTAAGTGGTGACTTTTACTGGACGTTTCAACACAACGATGATGTCTATTTTGCTGTTGGTGATTGTACCGGTCACGGCGTTCCTGGAGCTTTGGTAAACATTGCAGGAACAACTTTATTACGTCAAATAATTCGTTTGGATGGAGTTTCAGATCCAGCACTCATCATGAGAATATTGGATTACGAATTGGTAAGTTTATTCAATGATAACTTGACGGAAGGAACACGAAAAGACGGAATGGATATCGTTTTTTGTAAATTCAACTTACGTAAAAAAACAGGTTCTTTTTGTGGTGCAGGTCGACCTTTAATTTTGGTACGTGATGGAGAATTGGTGGAATTCAAAAAAGGTGCTGATGCAATTGGTTACAGTTCCGATGGAGAGAAAAATTTCGAGACGATTCATTTTTCCTTGGTTGAAGGAGATCAGTTTTACTTGTTTACGGATGGTTATACCGATCAATTTGGTGGTGATAATGTGAAGAAATTCAACCGAAAACGCTTTAGAAATTTATTGCAATCGCTAGATGGTTTTGCCTTTGACAAACAGAAAAAAGAATTGGAATTGTCGTTTAACAATTGGAAAGGAAACCAAGAGCAAATTGATGACGTTTGTTTGATAGGGGTAAGAATATGATTGATTTGAATTTTTATGTTTGATGATTTAACACTCATATAAATACAAAAGGCTCCTTTAAAAAGAGCCTTTTGTTAAAATATATTTTGTGACTAATTTTTCTTTACAAATTGCTGAAATTCAACATTGTTTCCTGAAACGACTTTTATAAAATAACTTCCTTCTTTCAAATCAACCACGTTAACAGTTGGATTGAAAGAATGATAATCCGTTGAAAGAACTTTCCTTCCCTGTAAATCAACAATTTCAATCAAATCTATCATCGTCTCACTTTTTACAGAAATAAAATCTGCTGAAGGATTAGGTGTTATTGAAAAACTAATCGCCTTTTCATTCTCCAACAAAGACAGCCATCCCGGACTATTTGGGTTTAAAAGGGTGTGCAAATATTGTTGGTCGGCAACCCAAAGATTCCCTAAGGTGTCAATTTCTAAACCAAAAAAAGAGGAGAAAATAATCGGACTATTTGAAGCATCATAAATATTGGTCCATGTATCACCTTCCAATTTTGCCAATGCAAAAGCATCACCATTCACATCTCCAAAAACAGCCCACAAACTATCATCAGCATCAAATTCCATTTCCAACACATTAGCACTTGGCATGTTGAACGTATTATTGGGTGTGATGGTATCTAAAAAATCATAGTTATACGCGAAACTTATTCCTTGTGTGCTTCCAACATAAAACGTGTCTGTATTTCTAGAAAACTTGGTGTCGTTGTAAATACATAATAAATAATTTGGATCAGAATTCAGGTTGTTTATTGTATTTGTCGTTTGAAAGTATTGATATATACCTGTTCCACCATTATTACCATAAAAAAATGCATTTTTTGCATCAATTTTTGTGAAGTTTTTATTATATGCTTCAACCGTTCCATTATAGAATTTCTTAAATCCACCCAAATTTGCCATTGTTACATATATCGTATCAAGATTACTTGTCATATTAAGATAAGATTCAAAACCTGCATCAATAAGCGTTGAAGTGTATCCTGTAAAAGAATGGAAACCATATAAATTGATGTTGTAATAAATATCTGTTGGTGTAAATGCAAATTGTAATCTATCATTGGGCCAAAGTATGCCAAAATCAGCATCAGCAAAATTTCGGATAGTACCGTCGTTTTCTATTACTGCCACCTTCGTATCCTGAATCAGCCATAAATCATTTGTGTATCGGTTTATTTGAAAACTGCGGTTGGGTGATGTTTCAAACGAGCCAACTTTATTGATTGATTGCCATGTTTGAGTAAACCCTGTACTTAAACAAGATAAAGCAATGACAATTAGTAATTGCGAAGTTCTCATAATTTCATTAATTTAAGGGTTCTACTAGTATTCTCATCGGAGCATTTTACAAAATAAGCACCTTGTTGATAATTAGAAATGTCAATATTCAGCTGTTTGACATTCGGATATTTTGAATAAAGGATTTTCCCATTCAAATCAAAAATTTCAACTTTAGAAATTACTTGATTTTCAACTCCTTTTATTGTTATTGATTCATTCGAAGGGTTAGGATATAAGATAAAGTTTGTTTTAGCCAAATCCTGTAAACCTAAATCATAATTATCATCATACAAAGGATTATCTGAAGTACAAGGGAAATCATAAATGGATGTTAATGTAGTATCCGTAATATAAATTGAAAAAAGCATTTTTGCTGTGTCAGAAATAGGGTCCAAAGGAAGCCATGTATCGATAAGTATATTAGTGTCAATAAAAATGGTCGGGAAATAAGCTTCATCATATCTAGAAATAAAATGGTAATAAAATCCTTTTGTTTTCACTTGAAACAATATCGTATCAACAGAATCCATTTCTTCAAAGGGCATGTAGTCAAATGCATCAAAAATATATTCTAAAATGCCAACACCTGGACCAGTTAAGTAAGAACTTGTATCATTATAAAAATCAAGTGAATTACTGGCACTTGGGCGGAGCCACACATCATTTAAGGTTGTGCTTGATAACATGTATTCAGCAAAAGAATACGTATTTTGAACCAGAACGCGTTCAACTTGATAATATTTATTGTTTTCTAATGGCATTGTACTAGATATCGGCCCCCACCCATCAGCAACAAAGGCATCTTGATACGAAAGTGCAATTGTATCTCTACTAACAATAACCGAACTAATTAAACTGTCAGGATGAATGATTTGCTTGGTTGGATTTTCAATCATTTGCAATGCTTTGTAGGCATCGAGCCTCCCCCAACCCGTTGTGTCATCATAGCCTGGTTCATATAAATTGGTGGCTGAGTGTTCCAAAATATATTCAATATCTTCCACAGAAAGATTTCTTTTGGTATAGCAATCTTTGTTGTAATGACTTAGTAACAATGCAACAACACCTGTTACATGAGGAGCAGCAGCTGAAGTTCCATTAAATTTTTCATAAGGGTAAGGCTCTGTCACTGGGTTAACCATACTCAATGTGTAAACAATTGAATCCGAACCAGGTGCAATTAAATCCATATTTCCGCCATACATAGACCAATAAGCACCTTGTTCTTCCTGAAAACTTTGGTTTAATCCATTTTGAACTGTGTAACCATCATATCCAGAAGCACCAACAGAAATAAGCCAATTATCTGGAAAAGATTGGGGGTAAACAAAGTCTATTAATGTTGGATCCAAACTTGGTGAAAATTGTTGACTATTTCCTCTAGAAACTACATTTATTACTCCATTTTTTAAAGAAAATAAATATGCTTCTCGACAAAGTGTGCAAATAGGTGAAAATGCAACTGTAGAATCATTAACATCTTTTAATACTATTTTTGAGCCATCGTCTTCGTCATCATCTCCCCCTCCTGAGGGCTCTTGTGGAAGAGATTCACCAGTTTTTATTATATACGAATGATTGCCAATATTAACGCCAAAGCCTGGAGTATGTTCAAAATATGGGTTAAATTCATCGTAATAATTGGCTGGGTAATCCCAATAAGTATTGACTGATCGTGCTGCATCAACAACACTTGCACAAATATAACTGGACAAACCTTGTCCTGGGAAATCTAGTCTTAAATCGAATAGTGAACAGCCCGATCCTGGTATTGTGTCTCCTCCTGCAATACCTGCAATACCTGTAATATTATCCCTTTTTGCACCAATAATACCCGCTACAGGAGTTCCATGTCCTTTTTTGTCCTTACCCCATTCATAAGCTATTGAATTGTTCGCCGTAAAATAACCTCCTCCAAAAACAACATCAATATCGGGATGTATTGTATCTATTCCAGAATCATGAACACCTACTTTAACAAATGATTTTCCTGTTTCAATTGTCCATGCATTTTCAATATTTATTCCTGCATTTGGATGCAATGCCGAACCATTCAATGATATTTGTTTGTCATACAACGTGTCACTCGGTGTAGTCGGACTAGCAGTATAAGCTGGGAAATTATAATGGCAATATTCGATTAATGGATTGAAATTATCTAAAACTCTCATTAATTTGGCAACATCAATATGAGGTGGAACTGTCATAGTGAAAGTTGCCCAAAATGGAGGTATTGTAATTTTTTCTCCTAAACGGGAAATGGAAACTGTATCTGTGGTTCTTAAAAAGGGGAATATTTTGGTAATTTGATAATTCGAAATTCCTGGATATAAAAGTTCTAGATTTTTAAGTTGTTCTTTTGAACGGTCATTCAAAACTGATTTAAAAGGCAGAACTAAACTGTTTATATCATTTATTTCATCAAAATTCAAATACGAATAATTGAATTTTACAATTATTTGACTTTCTGATTCTTGGGAAATTATATTGTTATGAAACAATGAAACAATGAAACAATGAAACATAGCACTAATATTGGAATTTTATTCATCATAAGTGGTTACAGTTATCAGCTAATGTAATTGATTTATTGGATAATTCAAAAATTTAATAAATTAACACCATAAAAAAGGCTCCATTTGGAGCCTTTCTATTTATAAAAATTTCAATTAATTTTTCTTTACAAATTCTTCAAACGACTTCAATGTGACATAAGTAATACCTACTTTTTCAGTTGCTACTTTGTATTTGCCAATTTGGGCGTCTTTTATAAGTTGAAATTTCTTTTTCCCATCAGCTAGTTTATCTTGTAACATTTTCATTGTTTCCAATTGAGAAACTGAAGGGCCACCATAATAAGATCCAATTGTGCTGTATAGATCCCCAATTTTTTCTCTCAATTGAGGCTCACCTGCACCAACATAATTATCACCTTTGGTTACAACTAAAACATCCTTTAATGCATTCAAATCTGTATTCAATTTCAATGCTTGCTTTTTTAAACTAGCATTTTCTTTCATTACTTTTTCCGAATGAAGAATGTATTCATCCATTTCGTAAACCAAGTAAGCCAACTCTTCTGTCATGTCATACAACACTTTTGTTGTAGCTTCTTGAAGTTTTCTTTCTTCTGATGTGAAAACAGTATTTGTAGGATATTTCAATTCTAGAGAACTTTCAAATTTCTCTGACCCTTTTGTAATGACAACCTTATATTTTCCAGCTGGAACACGAGGTGAAAACATTGCGCTTCCAGCAATTGTCTTTCCTGCAGCAACTTTTGGTGCCATTGAATTGCATCCCCACTCCACAATGTTGATTCCTTTTTGTTTTCCTGGAGAAATTGTTGTGATCCACTTGTCATTGCTATCATAAATATCTAAACTCATTTTTCCAAACGTATGTCTTTTAGATAAGTAATATTTAATTTGTGCCGATGAAGATGGATTTGAACCTATGAATTGGGTTTCACTACTTGCTCCTCCAAATGTACTTGTCTCATCCATTTCATATGTTTTGGATGGGAAAAAATAAAGCGGTTTAGCCAATACTTCAGCATTCAATTCGCGCAAAGGACTAATGTCATCAATGATTATGATTCCGCGACCATGTGTTCCCAATATCAAATCATTCGTCTTTGGATGTAATTCAATATAATGAACAGCAGCAGCAGGAACTCCATTCGTAAATTTAGACCAGCTTAATCCACCATCAATTGTAATAAACAATCCTAATTCCGTCCCAAGGAAAAGCAAATTTGGATTTTTATAATCCTCCTGAATATTTCGTGCAAAGCTTGTGATATCGGCCGTTACAATAGATTTCCAAGTAAGTCCATTGTCCATCGTTTTATAAACATAAGCGTTTTTATCATTTTTAGTATGGCCATCAAAAACAGCGTATGCCGTTGCTTTATCAAATGAACTTGCTTCAATATGATAACACCATGTGTTGACAGGAAGTCCTTTGATGTTCATTGTCAAATTAGTCCACGTCTTTCCAGCATCTTTTGTCAGCTGCACATTACCATCATCCGTTCCAATCCAAATAATATTTTCATCTAACGGTGATTCCGCGATTGTGAAAATTGTACAATGATTTTCTGCACCTGAATTGTCTGCAGACAAACCTCCTGATTGAACTTGTTGTTGTTTCGTAGGATTGTTAGTTGTTAGATCTGGTGACATTTTCTTCCAATTGTTTCCCATGTCGTCCGACTTGTGAAGAAACTGACTTCCAATATATAAACGATCCGGTTGATGTTGGCTTGTAGTTATTGCAGCATTCCAGTTGAAACGGTATTTTGGATCCCCTGTTACAGGAAAAGGTTTAACTGTTTTCACTTGCTTTTTCTCGCTGTCATATCTCCAAACTCCTTCAGCACCTTGCATTTCAGAATACATGATTTTTGGATTTGTAGGATGGGGATAAACTCTAAAACCATCACCATAACCGATTGATTCCCAATCACGCGCTTCAATTCCACCAGGACTAGCCGATGGGCCAAACCAAGATCCATTATCTTGTAATCCACCGTAAATATTATACGGCGTTTGATTGTCAACACTTACATGATAGAACATACAAATCGGCAAATTTTCAATAATTTCCATTGTTGTTCCACCATTTAAAGATCGATATAATCCACCGTCAGTTGCGACAAACATTTTATCTGAATCCTTCACATCAAACCAAATATCATGAATGTCTGAGTGCATCATACCAAGACCTTTAAAAGTCTTACCACCATCATGACTAATGGAACCTGACAAACCTGCTTTGACAACAGTATTAGGATCTTTTGGGTCCACAACAATTCGTGAAAAATAAAATGGTCGAACGGTTAACCCAAAATCACCATTTAAATGTTTCCAAGTAACACCAGCATCATCTGAACGGTACAATCCTTTTTCAGTATCTTTTTCTGCTTCAACAACAGCATAAAGAATAGAAGGATTCGAAGGAGCAACTGTAACAGCAATCCTTCCTAAAACTCCTTTTGGAAAACCAGTGTGGATTTTTACCCATGTTTTTCCTCCATCGATACTTTTGTGTAAGGAACTATTCAATCCACCAGAATTAAAAGACCAAGCTGTTCTTCTATATTCCCAAAATGATGCATAAAGTATTTCTGGATTAGTTGGATCCATTACAAGATCTGAACAACCCGTAAATGCATTTAAGTACAAAACTTTCGTCCATGTCTTTCCTCCATCACTCGTTTTAAAAACGCCTCTGTCTTCATTGTCTCCCCACAAGGCTCCCATTGCACCAACATAAACGGTGTTTTTATCTTTAGGATGTATTTCAATGGCACTTATTCTTTCGGTCTTTTCCAGACCCATTTTTTGCCAGTTCTTTCCACCGTCATTCGTTTTGTAGATTCCGTCCCCAATTGAAACACTGTTTCGCGTCCAAACTTCTCCTGTTCCAACCCACAATGAGTTATCTGGATCGTTAGGATCAACCGCTACAGCACCAATTGATTGACAATGTTCATCAAATATTGAATTGAAAATTACCCCTCCATCTTGAGATCTCCATACACCTCCACCGGCTGTACCAATATAAATTGTTCGAGAATTAGACGGATGTCCTTCAATGTCGGAAACACGTCCACTCATTAAAGCAGGGCCAATTTGACGGGCCTTAAGATCGCCAAAGAGTTCTTTCCCTTCAATTTTTATAATTTCTTGAGCAGAACTAATTGAAACAACAAAGAGTAATACGAAAGAATAAAGATTTTTTTTCATAAATTATAGAATATCCAATATGTGATTTTATTCTCCTGGGAATTTAAAAATTGAATTTTCAAATTTATTATTTAACGCTATTGATTCAAAAACAATAGTTTGTCCCTGACCGTCTTTTAATTTCTGAGTCATCGAAAATGCAAACATTAATCCATCCACCTCTTGATAATCGGAATATAGGGTTTGTGAAATCTGACCTTTCATTTCACCAGATGGGATTTCTTGTTCAACTACGATTGGAACATAATTTTCTTTATCGAAATAATAGTATTCGATATTTGGGATCTCCTTTTCTTCTGAAAGGATTGTCTTTTTTGTCAATTTTATTTTGAAACATTCAACACCTTCTATTGTCTCATTTGGCAATAATTCTACAGTATAACCTTTGTCTTTATAATTAACGAAAGGTGAAATAAAATCTGAAGCTGCTCTTTTTATATTTTCTGTATTTTCTGAATCATCCTTCTCAGCTTTCATTGTCATGAAATTTGTGCTCCAAGATGTTTCTCCATCAAATGCCATTTGAGTAATCTCTTTCCCTTGAAAATTGATCTTCATCATCATCTTACCATCTTTCAAATTAACCATGTCAATTGGAATGCTCATTCCTCCATAATCTACTTTTGCTTTCATTTGAACACTAACAATGGCGTTGATTTTATCTAAGCCACCAATGTTTTCAAAATATTTTGAAACGATTTCATCAGCCGATTGAGCAAATGAACAAATTGCAAATCCAATGAATGCAGTTAAAAGAGTTATTTTTTTCATAGAATATATTTTAGATTTAAATTTAATAAAGTCCAAATTCATAACTTCAAAAGAATGATAAACGGTAATCAGTTGTTTTTAGTGTTCGATTTACTGCCACAAAAAAATCCTGCTTTTTTGAAGCAGGATTTTTAGTAATTTTTTATACTGAAAATTAAAGGCCAAAAGCAGCTTTAACTTTATCTACAAAATCTAATTTCTCCCATGTAAATAACTCAACGTCCATCGTTTTCACTTTTCCGTCTGGAGATTTAAATGTTTTTGTAACAACTTCGTTTTTACGTCCCATGTGACCATAAGCAGCCGTTTCAGAATAAATAGGGTTACGTAATTTCAAACGTTGCTCAATTGCATAAGGACGCATATCAAAAATAGCTTCCACTTTCTTAGCTAATTCACCGTCTGTCATATCCACTTTCCCAGTTCCATAAGTATTGATGAACAAACCACATGGTTTAGCAACACCAATTGCATAAGAAACTTGAACTAAAACCTCATCACACAATCCTGCAGCAACCAAGTTTTTCGCAATGTGACGTGTCGCATAAGCAGCAGAACGGTCAACTTTTGATGGATCTTTTCCAGAGAATGCACCACCACCGTGAGCTCCTTTTCCACCATACGTATCAACAATAATCTTACGACCAGTTAATCCTGTATCTCCGTGAGGTCCACCGATAACGAATTTCCCCGTTGGATTAATGTGATATGTAATTTGGTCGTTAAATAATCCTTGTAATTCTGGTTTCAATTTCGCTTTCACTCGTGGGATAACGATAGAAATAATATCCGCTTTAATTTTTGCTAACATTTCTGCTTCAGGCGCAAAATCATCGTGTTGTGTAGAAACAACAATTGTGTCGATGCGTTGAGGAACATTATCATCAGAATATTCGATTGTTACTTGCGACTTAGCATCAGGACGTAAATAAGGAATCAATTCTAATTCATTATTACGAACGTATGAAAGCTCTTCCAAGATTTTATGTGCTAAATCCAATGCCAATGGCATGTAGTTATCTGTTTCAATAGTCGCATAACCAAACATCATTCCTTGGTCACCTGCACCTTGAGCATTTGCTTTTGATTCAAAATCATTGTTCGCAACTGCACGGTCAACTCCTTGATTGATATCTTCAGATTGATCGTGTAAAGCCGAAATGATCCCACAAGAATTTGCATCAAACATATATTCAGACTTCGTATAACCAATTTTTCTAATCGTCTCACGAGCAATTGATTGAACATCTAGATATGTTGTAGTTTTGATTTCTCCAGCCAAAACAACCAATCCTGTAGTAACCAACGTCTCACAAGCCACTTTTGATTCTGGATCAAAGGCCATGAAGTTGTCAATTAAAGCATCTGAAATTTGGTCAGAAACTTTGTCAGGATGTCCTTCTGAAACTGACTCTGATGTAAATAAATATGACATTTTATTTTCTTTAAATTATGGAAGTGCGAAATTAGGGAAAAAAAATTGATACAAAAAATGAAAAATCAATTAAGCACAAGAAATAAAAGAAAAGATAACTTCATCGCAAGATATAGTTGAGAATAGAAAAATTCTGGAATTGTATCTTGATTTCTAACTAAGAAATCACCTAACTTTATCATGTTACAATTACTGTTTCTTCATTCCTCCGGGTTGGCAGCAAAGTGGTAGCTTTTTAACTATTTCACTTTTTGCTTTGAGCTCATCAGCGTCATAACCTATTGAGTTTATTTTTTCTTTCACTTGCAGTAAACTAATCTTCTTAGGAGAAAATTTGACTGTTACTTTCTTTGTCTCAAGGTCTAGTTCAGCAAACTTTACTCCTTTGGTATAATTCAGTCCTTCTTCTATTCGACCTTTACAATCTCCACATTCTGCTGATGTTTGAATTACAGCAGTTTCATACTTTGCTTTTTTTTCCTGTGCATTTGCACTGTTCAAGATGAACATTCCGATTAATACAATTAAATACTTTTTCATTTTATTTGTTTTTTGTTTATTTATTTTTCTCTCTTTTCAATGAATAACGAACACCCGCGTATACATTTATCCCCATGATTGGTCCCCAAATTCGTGTTGCATCAAAATTGCTTCCAAAAGGATTTTCAGCATCAACAATTGCATTTTTCTGTTTGAAATTTGATAAATTTTCACCTCCAAGATAAAAATCCCACTTTTTAAATACATGCGTTATTTGAGCATTTATCATGGGATAAACTTCGCTATATTCAACTTCATCAGTAGGAGTTAAACCTGGTAATCTCGATTCTCCAAAAACGGATACTGTTGCATTGTATTCCCAACGTTTATCCCGAGTAATATAGCCAACATTAAAAAAACCACGTTGCCTTGGAATCATAACTTGTTGTTGCATTGTCCCTGCATATTCCGCTTTTACGTCTAAAAATTTATACGCCAATCTAAATTCTAAGTTTTTTATTACTGAAAAACTAAGCTCCGTTTGAAAACTGTTGGAATATGAACTTCCTTCTAAGTTTTTAAAAACGACAGCATTATTATCAAAATCACGGTCAACAATTAATTGATTGACAAATAACGTGTGGTAATAATCAAGTGTGATGGTCGCTTTTTTATCAAACAGTTTAAATTCTTGCACCAATGAACCACCAATATTCCATGAAACTTCTGGCATTAACGAAAGTGGAACAACCCATGTTTTTGAATTTGCTAAAAGTGAAATATTGTCGATCATGAAATTTGGCACTCTCCATCCTTTTCCAGAAGTAAATCGCACATCGGTTTTTTCCGTTAAAGTATATTTTGCATGTAATCTTGGAGAAAATTGTATCCCATATAAATTATGAAAATCCAAACGAGCTCCTAATACAGTTGTTAAACGGGCTCCAGTATAAGTGTATTCGCCAAAAACACCTGGAACAAGTTCTATTCGATCAGATGTTAGTGTATCTTGGCGTTGTTTCATGTCAATATAAACCCCACTTATTCCCGCTTTAATTTTGTGATCGGTTGTTCCAAAATAACCATCATAAATAGCATTGACATAGCCCCGTTTTTCTTCTCCAGAAAATTGTCTGATTCCAAATTTAGCGTCAACAGTTTGATATTTTATATTGTAAACAACACCAATTGATGTTTGCGGTTTTTTGAGAAAAAATCCCGTTTTCGCAAAAACATCAATATGCCTTGAGTCAATTTGAACACCATATTTCCCATCGTTAGTTGTTCGGTTAAATCCTGTTTGACCTCCATTTTTTGTGTCTAAATAAGCATTGACACCAAATTGAGCTTCCATTTTTTTTCCTTGATAAGCCCATCGGTTCATGAATGCAAGGTTATTCCCTTTTGGTGTATCTCGAAAACCGTCACCATTTCGATCCATTTCACCAAACATGCTTGAGGCATGCGCAAACCAACCGGTGCTCCATTTTTCATTCAAAATGTGTCCTGCATTCAAATTGACTTCTTCTCTTCCGAAGGCATTGGTATAGAAGTTGAAAAAGAATTTTTCCATTTCCAGCGGCTTTTTCACTTCTAAGTTGACCAAACCAGCCATGGATTCGTAGCCATTCACAACGTTTCCCGTTCCTTTAGTAATCTGAATTGATTCAATCCACGTTCCTGGTACAGAATTCAAACCAAAAGAACTTTCTAAGCCTCTTAAATAGGGAATGTTTTCCAATTGAATTTGGGTGTAAACTCCATCCAAACCCATCATTTGAATCTTCTTGGCACCTGAAACAGCATCCGTGATATTCACATCAACTGAAGCATTTGTTTCGAAGGATTCTGATAAATTGCAACATGCAGCCTTTCTTAATTCACCAGCCGTTAACTCTTCAACATGCAGTGTTTTTAAGCGAGAAATAGAATGCGTATCGCGTTTCATTTGAATGACAACTTCTGGAATTAATTTATCAGAAAACAAGGTTATTTCTAATGAAATATACCTGTCTTTTTTGTTGACAATTAGGGTGTCAGAATTATAACCAAATGCGGAAATAATTAACGTGTCTGGTAATTCTTTGGGAAGAATTAGTTCAAACATCCCTTCTTCGTTTGTTACTGCGGTAATTTTACTGTTTAATAATTTTAATTTTGCTCCAATGAGCGGTTCTCTTTTTAAATCATTTGAGCCTAAAACAACACCTTTCAATTGAGAAAAGGAGGTTAATGCAACTGATAGAAAAAGTAAAACCAATAGTTTACTTTTCATATATTTTAATTTAATGAATAACTAGCGTTAAGCATTAAATCTTAAATACGAAAAACTTGATGTAAAATGAGTGCTTCCTTTCCCCAAGGTTTTGGAGGTGGATCAATATATTCTGTTAATTGATCATTTGAAGCAAAGAGGGTATTTTCTTTAAATCTAAATTTAATTGATGGTAGATTAAAACATAAGGTTTCTATCGTTGGATGATAATCGTTGTGAAAATCAAGTTTAATTTTTACAACATCCACCTCATCATTACAGCAATTATCATCCTTAATTACTTTTTTCTTGCAACAAGGGGGAAGAGATTCTTCCTGATGCTGTTCACACTGATGATTCTGTTGAATAAAAAAGGACCGAGAAATACCATCTTTTTTGCACGTATGTGTAAATACACTGAACCCTACATTTCCAAGAAAGGTAAATGCAACAAGTAAAAATAATATGGAAGTTCTAATAAAATTCACAAAACAAAAATAAGCTATTAATTGTATTACAAAAAATATAATATCAATAGATTATTGGAAGTTTAACTTAATTTTGTAAAAAAGAACAAAATGAATGTACCTGTTACAGTTTACGCAGAAATGACACCAAATCCGTCGACGATGAAATTTGTCGCGAATAAATATTTACTACTTACAGGAGACTCAGTAGAATTTTCTTCCTTGACAGATGCAAAAGGATTTTCTCCAATGGCAGAGGAATTGTTTAATTTTCCGTTTGTAAAGAATGTTTTCATGGCAGCGAATTTTATTACCATTACAAAAACGGATAACGTTCCTTGGGATTTTATTTCAATGGAATTACGTGAATTTGTCAAAGGATGGATTACTGACGGCAAAGATGTTTTGATTCAAATGCCAGCTCCTAAAACAGTTATTGAAGCGACAGAAGACAAACCTAAAAAGGAATATTTGCCCTCAGAATACGATGATGCAATCAAAAGTTTGTTAGATGAATATGTACGTCCAGCAGTTGAAAACGATGGTGGTGCAATTGACTTCAGAGGGTTTGATAACGGAGTTGTAACTGTCGTTATGCGCGGTTCTTGTGCAGGTTGTCCTTCTTCAACGATGACATTAAAAGGTGGAATAGAGAATTTATTAAAATCTCATTTACCTGAAGTAACTGAAGTCGTTGCGGAGAACGAATAATTCGGCACTTCGACAGGCTCAGTGACCAAATTAATTTAGGATTCGGGATTAATTCCGAATCCTTAAAGCCAAGAAAACATTGCTTCCAAATCTCCGGGTTTAAGCCATTGACCCATTTTCACTTTCAGTTCTTCCATTAAGGCTTTTTCGGTGTATATATCTTTACCTTTTTCGCTGTACTGAAATATTGTTTCAGGGACATCCATTGCTTTTACTTCTTTCGCAAAGTAAACTACACTTCCGTCTTCGGTTGCCATTCCAAGAATTGCTCCTGGCAGACCTTGAAATCCTTCAGGGCCAATTGAAGGAACAATATCTACTGCGAACCAAGCATAAATTCTTGTTGAATCATTCATCTGCCAGAATGCTTTGCGGCAATTATACCCGCTAATCATTCTCTTACTTTCAGTTATTTTCCATGCTCTGGCATCCATTGAATCCTTAATATATCCTGGTGTTCCAAATAAATCCATTTCAATGAACTTCTGTTTAGAATTAATGTTTTGGTAGACCGTATTACGCGTCGTGAAATATTTCAAAAATCCTTCAACTGGCTCCTCATCTTCGATTGGACGAAACACGGTATTTGAATCATTGAAAAACAATTCAAAATTCTCAACCCGGTATTTATTTTCTTCGGTAATAAAATTCTTCATTCGCGGATTATCACCCATCCGTTTTTTCAGATTAGTTTTGCGTTCGAAAACAATTTTCCCAGAAGTAATCTGAGCTTTTAATCCAAAAGAAGTTGTAAATAAAACTACTAATAGAATAAGAATTCTTTTAATGCATACCTCTAAAATCATCTTCTTTCATTTTTCTGTTATTGAATCTATACGTCACTTTCAAAAGAAAATATCTCGAAATGATCGTTGTTCTATTGTCTGTTGTTGTGTTTCCAGTAACTGTTCTACTTGCACTGATGTTTTGGTTTAAAATATCATTTCCAGTAACCGATACAACTAGATTGCCTGTTTTCAAGAATTTCTTACTCACCTCAGCATCAAGAATGAAAAAATCAGTGTTGTAGAAGCCTGACCCTGGTTGTGAATTTTTCGTGTAATCACCATCAACTTTGATAATAAATCCTTTTGGCAAAGTCCATTTAAATCCAATTCCATACTTTAAAATAGAATACGGCGTATTTGAAACTGTGCTCAATGAACTAATTGGATTGTTGTATGAATAACTTGACGTTAAGCTAATCTCTAGTGAATCCCATTCGAAATCAATATCCAAACCAGGGATTAAAGCATAATTATCTGTTATATTTTCTTGTGTTCCAACGAAACTTTTGTACCTATTAAAGGATCCTGTAAAAGAAGGTTGAAACTCAATTTTTCGATCTAGAATTGGGAAACCTGCGCCACCGTAAACATTTGCAGATAAATTACCATCCACGTTTACTGTTTGTGTTAGTGTTCGTCCATAATCATCATATGTAGATTGTGTTGCAAATGCATTATCTGTTACATTAAATGATCCTCCTGTCCAAATATATTTACCACTCAATGCATTCCATGTGTTGAAATTCAACATCATTGTATGTACATAATTCGGTTTCAAATTCGCATTTCCTACTTGAATTCTGTTAGGATTTGAATTGTCCTGAATTGGTTGTAAATCATTTATTGAAGGTTGTTGCGAACTCGTGTTGTAGTTAAACGTTAACCTTTTACTCACACTCGGTTTAAATTCATATTTGAATTTTGGTAGAATATTATTAATGTTTTGATTAATTAATGTGTCTGTTGACAAATTGTTATTGTTGATATTGATGTTTCTAAAATAAGCTCCACCTGAAACAAAATGTTTTCCTTTTTCATAAATTAATTCTGTACCAGCTCTATTTTGAACGCGCGAATTATCGAAGTTGTTGGAAAGATCTTGTCGAATGGCAGTGTACTCTCCATTCAATTTGTCGTACGCTAATTTTTCTTGAGTTGAGATACCGTATTCGAAAAGATAATTGAAATTAATTTTCACATATTTTGAAAGAGGTTCGAAATAAGAAGCCGTGATATAATGATTTATAGAAGAATTATTATTTACCTTCTTTTGATCTATTGTATCAACAATTCCCAATAATTTATAATCTGATTTAGTATATAATAATCCATCAGTTTTATTATTTGACAATACCAAATCATAACGCAATTCAAATTCACGTCTTTTCTTCATGAATTTTCGGTAAAGACGCACTGTATTATTCACCTTAATACCTTTTGAATCATTTTTATTCCCAACTTCAGTTGATAACGATTGTATTCCAGTTTCTCCTTTAAAGAGTGAAAAAGAAGTGTTATCCGTTAAACCACTGTCAAAACTTATAGACGGTTTGAATTCAAGTAAAGTCAAAGAGTCCAATTGAGTTGTAAGTGTCAAATTCAATTTGTGGGATTCGCTTGTAGAGAGATTTCTCGTTGAATCTTCCGTGTAATAGGTTGTGTCAGCTAAAAAATATTGAGAATAATTGGCAGTCCTGGAATCTAATCGGTCATTATAATAGGAATAATTAAATAGCAGTTCTGTATTTTGTTTTTTACCGTATTTATCAGAAAAGTAGATTCCTGCTTTAAATGTTTGAGGAACACCACCTTTATTTTTTGAATTATCTGCTTCCCAAAAATTACCATTTGCACCAGTTTCATTTGTCAAACCAAACTTATTCATGTCTCCTCTTCCAAAATTAGATCGTGGCGTATTAGATCCCAATGCAAAAACTGATATTTTTTGTTTACTATCAAATTTATTGAAAAGCAATTCTCCTTCATAGAAAGGCGTTCCTCCAGCATATTTAACTCCTGGTGTTAAAAACAAATCCGATGCTCCGGAGACCCTTCCGAAATATCCTTTTTTGGCGGAGTCTTTCAATTTGAGATCGAGGACTTTTATTTTAGCATCCGAACCTCCAATCGTTTCACTGTCTGTTTTCTCATAAATTTGAACAGTTTGAATTCCATCAGCGGCCAAATTTTTAGTCGCAATTGTTGGATCAGTTCCAAAAAACTCATCTCCATCTACGAGTACTTTATTTATTTCCTGTCCTTGCGAGGTGATTTTTCCATCCTTATCAATCTTCAAACCAGGCAACTTTTTCAATAAATCTTCTACAACAGCGCCTTCAGCAACTTTAAAAGAATCGGCTACATAAACCAAGGTGTCACCCTTGTAGTAAATAGGATTCTTATTCGCATAAATAATAACTTCTTGTAATTCTTTGGTTTTAGAAGTCATTTTAACCACCGGAATATTGATGTCGTAATTATCCTTGTTCCCAAAAATATAATAGGTTCTGTCATCGAAATTAGGATGCGCAATGATCAATGAGAACGTATCTGCGTCAAAATTTGTAAGATTAAAAAAACCTTTGCTATCTGAACGAGTAAATCCTAATAATAAAGAGTCTTTTACTCGAACAGCCATTATCATCGCATTTTGCAATGGTTTCACACCCGTTGTATCGTAGACCACGCCTGTAACTTTCATTGTTTGCCCACTGGCAGATTGCATTGAAAAAACGAAAATTAATCCTAGAAATAATTGAAATAGGTTCTTCATAAATTTTTAATCTATTTTGAAGAACAAGTTTAAACAAACAAAAAGAGAGAATCTTGTTAAAAATGTCAAACGGCTTTATTGTTTGGTTAAAGGTTGAAGAATCGATATAAAAAAGGAGAAACTAAAAAATCAACCTCTCAAGAATATTAATTCAGTATTTTAACTGACTGAAGTATTTGAAAAGCCAAACCTTGTTCATCAACCATAACATCATATTGAATTTCAAGTTTTTTCCCAATCATAGCTTTTTCATTATTTGATAACTTTTCAATTTCCTTATCCAAACGTTGCACGGCTAAAGACGAAGCAAAACCATCTGGGGTGTTTTCACCAACCAATAAAAATTTCGTACTTCCATCAGAAGCAAATCCTTGAAAAGTAGTCTCAAAATCCTTTTCTTGATTTAAAATTCTCATTGTGCGATCAAGGGAACAATCTTTCAATTTAGCGATTTGAAATTGCATTTTTGGCAAATCTTCTTCATATGCTGCTGTTCTTTCCTTCGTATAAATTACCTTTTGGTGTTTGTCATAAAAAGAAATACGCTCCACAAAAATTGGAACCTTCAATTCATTGTCAAAATAAACTTCTTTAGACACGATTTTTTTACCATTTTCGATATAAAAAGTATACGTACCATAGTTTCCTGTAGTGACATCCGAAAACATTTCATCCATTTTAACAGTATTCTTTTCTTTATCTAAATATGCAATTGCTCCAGCTGTTGACCCAGCGTTATTGTTGTAATTCAGACTGTTTACAACCAATAAATCTTTGTTGTTTTCAATTGCGGCCATTTTTTCCTCTAATTGATCTTCATTCGGAAATTTAGGTTGTGCCTTAACTTCTTCAGGATTATCATTTTTCTCATTACCAGAATTACATCCTGCAAATAACAAAGAGAAAAGAAGAGCGAAATAAATGATTGGGGTTTTCATGCTTATTGTTTTTCGGATAATGTTTTGTGTAAACAAAAGTAACAAGATTCAATTAAATAAATTCTTTTTTGAATCTCAACAAATTTCAAAATTCAATTTTTTTATATTTAATTTGGAATTACTCGAAACTCTGAGTACCTTTGCACCGCATTTAAACTTCATGTTTAGTGAATAGAGTGCGGGGTGGAGCAGTTGGTAGCTCGTCGGGCTCATAACCCGAAGGTCGCACGTTCGAGTCGTGTCCCCGCTACAAAGTAAAGGAATTCAGCAATGAGTTCCTTTTTTTTTGAAATATTGGTCCCATAGTTCAACGGATAGAATAGAAGTTTCCTAAACTTTAGATGCAGGTTCGATTCCTGTTGGGACCACAAATACTTTAAAAGCCCCTAAAACAGGGGCTTTTTTTATTATAAAGGTATTCATTCCTTTATCACACTTGCTATTTACCTTACTTTCATTACAAATAAAACAAAAATTTACCCTTACTACATTACATTTATCTTGTTATTTTACCTTTATTTTGTTACATTTGTTGTTGAAGCAAACTCACAATGAATATAGATAGACATGTTTTTAGGGACCTATTGAAATGGAAAAGTAGTTCCGATCGGAAGCCCTTGATTTTAAGAGGAGCAAGACAAGTTGGTAAAACAACCCTCATTCATCAATTTGCAAAAAGCTACAAGAACAGAGTCCTTCTAAATTTGGAGATAGCGGAAGATAGACGGTTTTTTACAGATTTCGAAAATGTACACACCATCGTTGAAGCACTGTTTATATCACACAATATCACTCCAGCCGAAAAAGGAGATACAATTATCTTTATAGATGAAATTCAGGAAACACCAGAAGCGATTTCAATGTTACGGTATTTCTATGAGATGGAACCTGAAATTCATGTAATTGCAGCTGGTTCACTACTCGAACATACTATGCGAAAAATCAAAAGTTTTCCAGTTGGCAGGGTCAATATGTTGTACATGTTTCCAATTAATTTTCCTGAGTTTCTTAGTGCTATCAAAAAGACTAACGCTATGGAAGAACTGAATACAGTTCCAATACGCGAGGTTGCGCATAAGACCTTGTTGGATTTATTTAATCGGTATGCAATTATTGGCGGTATGCCTGAAGTTGTAAGAAAATATGTGGAAACAAACAATATCGCTGATTTGCCATCCATTTACGAAAGTATCTGGGAAACGTATAAAGAGGATGTTGTTAAATATGCGGCCAACAATTCAGAAGCCCGAATAATCAGACATATCATGTCTACTGCTCATTTGGGATTAGATGCAAGAATTAAGTTTCAAAATTTCGGAAACTCGAATTACCGATCAAGGGAAGTCGGTGAAGCATTTCGAAATCTCGATGACGCCAAGGTGATTCAACTTATCTACCCAACCACAGACACTTCTCCACCAATACTTCCGGATCTGAAAAAATCTCCCAGGCTTCAATTTCTGGATACTGGACTCATTAATCATGAATTAAACATTCAAGCCGAAATGCTCGCCATGGAAGATTTGAATAATGCCTACAAAGGAGCGGTCATTCCACATTTAGTGGCGCAGGAACTTATATCTTTAAATACATCAAAATCAGTAAAACCGATCTTTTGGGTACGCGAAAAGAATCAATCTTCAGCTGAAGTAGACCTTGTGGTACAATTCAATAAGATGGTTATTCCAATTGAGATAAAATCAGGTAAAGAAGGTAAACTGAAATCGTTGCACCAATTTATTGAAGGGGCACCTCATCCTTATGCTGTTCGAATGTATGCAGGTAAATTTAGCATCGAAGAGCATTCAACAAGAAGTGGTAAAAAGTATTTTTTGATGAACATACCTTATTACTTGTCAACGAAACTAAATGAATATCTTAGTTATTTAGTTACCAATTTTTAAACCATTGAAACCTCTCTAAATCTTCCAAAAAAGGGTTCGAAAATAGGTCAGTGGACTCCACAAAAAACACTTTACTACGTATTTATGCATAGTACTCTTTAAATATATTCATAGATTATTTTGATCCGCCTTTGCTAATTTGAAAAAAATCGAAATAGGATAAGTTCTTTTGTCATAGTTATAAAAACAATGATTATGAAAACTTTAAAATTAATTAGTGGTATATTTTTTCTAAGCGCATTAAGCGGAAACGCAATGGCTTCTAATCGAGAAAAAATTCAAGATTTAAAAATTGAATATACAAAAACTGATGTTTCTTGTTTCGGGAAAACGGACGGGAAAATTGAACTTGAAATTTGTGGTGGTAAAGCACCGTACATCATAGTTTGGGATAATGGATTTTATTCCATGGTTTTAGATAATTTGAGAAATGGAGAATATTCTGTTAAAGTATGCGATGCTCGTGGAAAAACAGCTATTCAATATGTCACTATTGAAACCCCGTCTCCATTACAATTAAGTTTCAACAGTCCAGTAACCACTTTTGTAGATGCAGTTGGAGGTGTGATGAATGCCAAATTAATCGGTGGATCACCATGGGAAATTGAAAATACAGATTACTATTTCGTGAAAATTAATGACCAAGCATTTTTGGATGATTCAAAGTCATTGCCGGATGGAGAATATATTTTTAGTGTGGAAGACGCACATGGATGCACGCTTCAAAAACCAGTTTTAATTGATTTTTCGCTATCATCTGTAAAAGAAGTGTCTGAACCAATTAAAAATCCTGAGCAACAAATCATAAAAATGACTATAATTGACTACCCAATTTATACTTATTTAGACGAAATTGATAACCAATAAAAAGCTTTTATTACTTTTTTATTCTTTAAGCTTGAGCATACTTGCAGCTGCTCAAGCTCTCAATTCACATGCCTTTTGCTTTTACTATAATTGGTATGGGTCGGTTGAGTTGGATGGCACAAATCACCATTGGAAGCATCCAGTAATGCCGCAAAATGACAAAGACACAAACTCCTTTATATTTGAAGGAAATGGGAATATTGGAGCTGATTATTACCCCGCTTCAGGGGAATATTCCAGTTCCGATTCTGTCACAATCGATCGTCATATGAAAGAAATGGCAAGCGCTGGAATTGGAGTTATTGCCGTTACATGGCTCGGAGAGAACGATTATTCATTTCGAAGCGTTCCCACCATTTTAGATCTTGCTAATCAATACGATCTTAAGATTTGCTTTCAAATCGAACCGTGTGTTCGGAAAAATCCACTTGCAACGAAACAAGCGATTGAATTTATAATCGAAAATTTTGGAAATCACCCAGCATTTTATCGCGAAGAAGTAACTAAACGTCCTCTTTTCTTTGTCTACGATTCATATATGATTCCTGCGGATGAATGGAGCGAAGTTTTTGGTAAAAATGATAAACCTAATTCATTTAGAAATTCTGAATTTGATTCAGATATAATCGGACTTTGGTGCTGGAAAGAGGACTCTTCTTTCTTTTTAAATTCCGGATTTGACGGTTTTTATACTTATTTCGCTAGTCGAGGATTTACGTATGGTGCAAATCCAGATAATTGGTTGAAGTTGCAGCATTTTGCTGATGAACATCACCTGAAATTTATTCCATCCGTTGGACCAGGATATAGCGATAACCGCATCAGGCCATGGAATATAGCGAATACCAAAAATCGGGATGACGGTTCTTATTATGATAATTTCTTTCAAAGTGCGATTGATGCTCATGTTAAATGGATTGGTATCACTTCCTATAACGAATGGCATGAAGGAACGCAAATTGAACCTGCAAAACCAATGTCTTTTCGAGCATATCACTATCTAGATTATGGCAATCTTCCAATTGATTATTATTTAAAAAGGACGCTTTATTGGTTAGAAAAATTCAATTAATTAAGTACAAATTTGAGGAACCCGAAAGAAACATCAATTTGAATTACTCTTTCTAAACAAGGAAAATTTGCGCACCCCCGTTAAATTTCGTTTCTTTGCACTTTAATTTCTACAAATGTCTCACAAATCAGGTTTCGTAAGTATAGTCGGTAGTCCAAATGTTGGTAAATCAACGTTGATGAATCGTTTAGTTGGCGAAAAATTATCTATCGTAACATCAAAAGCTCAAACTACACGACACCGTATTTTGGGAATTGTAAATGATGAAGATTATCAAATCGTTTTTTCTGACACGCCAGGTGTTGTTAATGCAGCATACAAGTTGCATGAAAACATGATGGACTATGTCAATGCTTCCCTAAAAGACGCTGATGTTTTGCTTTTTATCACTGATATGAAGGAAAATGAAATGAACCATCTGGAAACACTTGAAAAAATTAAATCACTAAAAATTCCAGTACTTTGTCTCATCAATAAAATAGATTTGGGCGACCAAACTAAAGTAGTTGAGCGCATCAACTATTGGCAAGAACAATTACCAAAAGCAATTATTTGTCCTATTTCTGCACTCCATGAATTCAACTTGGAAAAGGTATGGGATAGAATTCTTGAATTTGTGCCTGAAAGTCCAGCTTATTATGATAAAGATGAGCTTTCTGACCGACCAATGCGTTTTTTCGTTTCAGAAATTGTACGAGAAAAAATATTCATGCATTGTGAAAAGGAAGTGCCATATAGCTGCCAAGTAGAAATTGAAGAATATATTGAAGAACCGAATTTAACACGAATTCGGGTTCTAATCATCGTTGAACGCGATTCTCAAAAAGGAATTGTTATCGGAAAGGGTGGTGAAATGTTGAAGAAAATTGGTCGTGAAGCACGCATTGAAATCGAAAAATTTATCGATCAAAAAGTGTTCATGGAAACGTTCGTTAAAGTGGATAAAGACTGGCGTTCAACAGCGAATAAATTAAAGAAATACGGATATTGATTAGAACATAGAGCCTAGAACATAGAGCATAGATTTTCGAATCTATATTCTATAACCTATTCTCCAAATTCAAGATTTAAAAAAACATGGGTAATATAGTTGCAATAGTAGGTCGTCCAAATGTTGGAAAATCAACATTGTTTAATCGCTTGACAGAATCTCGTGATGCAATAGTTAAAGAAATTAGTGGAGTAACGCGTGACCGTCTTTACGGAAAAGGAGAATGGAATGGTGCGCAATTTTCTGTTATCGATACAGGAGGTTATGTTCATGGTTCTGATGATATTTTTGAAGCAGAAATCCGCAAACAAGTTGTTATTGCTATCGAGGAAGCTACGGTAATTTTGTTCATGGTGGACGTAACAACTGGAATAGTAGATTTAGATGATACGGTGGCTTCTATGCTACGTAAATCTAAAAAGCCCGTTCTTATTGTTGCCAACAAAGTTGATAGTAACAAACGAATTGGTTTATCTGCTGAATTTTATTCTTTTGGACTAGGACCTGTTTTTGATTTATCAGCTACAAATGGCACCGGAACAGGTGAAATTCTTGATGAAGTTGTGAAACATTTCAACATTGAGGATGAATCTGTAAACGAGAAAGATCACTTACCTAGAATTGCTATTGTTGGTCGTCCAAATGTTGGTAAATCATCGTTGGTAAATGCCTTGACTGGTGAAGAAAGAAATATCGTCACAAGTATTTCAGGTACTACACGTGATTCAATCAATACACGTTTCAATTCCTTTGGATTTGACTTCTTATTAATTGACACTGCTGGAATTCGAAAGAAAGCAAAAGTACAAGAAGATATTGAATATTATTCTGTTTTGCGATCAGTTAGAACAATAGAAGATGCGGATGTTTGTATTTTCATGATTGATGCAGAAGAAGGATTGCAAAAACAAGATTTACATATTTATTATATCATTGAGAAAAACTCAAAAGGATGTGTTGTTCTCGTAAATAAATGGGATTTGGTTGAAAAAGATCAAAACACCATGAATGAATACGAAGCTAAATTACGTCTAGAATTGGCGCCGTTTAATGATGTCCCGATTATTTTTACGTCAACATTGACAAAGCAACGTATTCACAAAGCGTTAGAAGCAACAATGATGGTTCATGAAAATAGAACCAAGAAAATTGCAACATCCAAATTGAATGAGGTGATGTTAGAAATTATTCAAGCAACTCCTCCCCCAGCATTGAAAGGAAAATATATTCGTATCAAGTATGTACAACAATTACCAATGTATTCTCCAGCATTTGCGTTTTTCTGTAATTTACCGCAATACATTCCAGATTCTTATAGACGTTTTCTTGAAAATCGTTTAAGAGAAAAGTTTGATTTTTGTGGTGTACCGATTCGTATTTTCTTTAGAAAGAAGTGATTAATTCAAAGAAGAACAGAAGTGCGAATTACAAATTGCTAGTTATGGGGTTTACTAAAACTGCAAAAAGTAGTATTTCAAAATTATAAAAACGAAAAAATTACCTATAAAGCCTATGTGACCTATGTCTCTATGTGGTTTCAATAAGTAATGACAGTAAAAAGTATGAAATTTGGAGCAATAGATATAGGAACAAATGCCGCCCGACTGCTTGTAGGGGAGGTTGAACATGAAGGAGGACATTCTTTTGTAAAGAAGATTTCTTATACGCGTGTTCCATTGCGACTAGGAGAAGAAGTTTTTGAAGATGGAAAAATTTCCAAGAAAAAAACGGAAGATTTTGTAAAAACAATTCAAGCTTTCAAGCTGATTTCAGAGATATTTGATGTCAAACAATTACGTGCTGTTGCAACATCGGCTATGCGTGAAGCAACCAATTCTAAGAAAATAATTGAAAAAATTCTTGAAGAATCAGGTGTTGAAATTGAAGTAATCAGCGGTGATGTTGAAGCAGAATTAATCTTCAGTACTTTTTTCTTACTTGATTTTGATAAAACCCTTCCCTTTTTGGTAATTGACGTAGGCGGTGGGAGCACCGAAGTGAGTGTCTTTGAAAGTGGTGAGCGCATTGCCTCAAAATCCTTTGAAATTGGTACAATTCGTTTATTAAAAGGGAAAGTAAAAAATGATGTCTGGTCGAATATTCATGAATGGATCGCTGAACATGTGGATTTAAATTCTCCGCATAAAATCTTCGGAACAGGTGGAAATATTAATAAAGTCCATAAAATAGTAGGCGTTGGTCAAATGGAACCTGTTTCACTTGAAAAAATGAAAGATTTAAGAGTCAAACTTGGTTCACTTACACTTATTCAAAGAGAAGATGAGTACCAACTGAAGCCAGATAGAGCAGATGTTATTCTTCCAGCATTGGATATTTACATCTATATTTTGGATGAATTAAAATCAACCGAATTAATTGTCCCTAAAATTGGATTATCAGATGGTATGATTTATCAAATGTATTTAGATAGTACAAAAAATTAATCCAACCGAAATTTAAACGGCATTGTAAAATACACTTTTACTTTCTTCCCATTGTTTTCTCCTGGAATCCAATTTGGCATTTTATTAACGACTCGAAGAACTTCCTGATTAAAATTCGGTGCGCCATTTACTCCACGAACAACTTCAGGTTTAACAATTTTCCCTTCTTCCGTAACAGTGAATTTCACATAAACCGTTCCCTCAATACCATTCTCTTTTTCAAAATCAGGGTACTTTAAATTCTCATATACAAAAGCAAATAGTTTTGTAACTCCACCAGGATATTCTGGCATTTTTTCAGCATAACTCAAAACCTCATCTGTTATCGCCATTTTTTCAGGAGGCTCAACAAGTTGAATATCACCAACCATAACCGGTTCTCCCATAATTATTGGTTCAGGCATAATAGAGGGTTCTTTTGTAACTTTTTTCACATGTTCTGGAACAATTGTTTCCTTTACGTTCCTATCATTTGGCATACTTACTTCGCCTAATGTGTTTCCGTCAGGATAATTTTGATGAATTGGATTCGGTGTTTTAATAGTTGTTTTTCGGTTGTCTTCTTTACACGAAACCAAACTCACACACACCAACGCAAGAATTAAAAAAGAAGTATTTCCGCCTTTCTTTTTCAAACCTTCAATTAACAACGGAAGATCATCGTGATGGAAATCAAATTGATCGCGCGACATTCTTCCACATGTTTTTGCAGTTGGATTAGACAAAAGGTAGATGATTATTTCTGCTCGATCCATTTTTGTGAAATCAATCACAGGTTTATCACATTGGTCGCAATGACGAGAAATAAGCCCTATTTTCATTTTGTTCCACTCTTCTGGACATGGCTCTTTGATGTTAACATTCATCTCTTTTATGTTTTTTAATGCAAAATGGATTCACTTTCGTTCAAAATCCAAACTCCACACGTTAAAAATATCGAATCAAAAATTTATTGTCAAATCAATCTTTCTCGAAATGATACATGTCTAAAAGAACGCTCTAACTTCCATTCCTCCCGAGTGAATTGTTCGTGTGTTCTCAGATTTCCGCCCGTTGTATTGAATGGACAATTGCAAATTTTTAGAAATGGATCTTTGATAACCAATATTCCATGTATAATTTATTCCTGGTCTTAGCGCTTCTAACATTTCAAATCCCAATGCTGAATTTTGACTTCCATTATAATCAATTTTAACCGTTTTGAATCCACCTTGTAAACTACCTTTTTCAGCTTGATTGTATTTAAAAGTTGACCCTAATTCATATAAGTTTGCTTGTTCTCCACCAAATTGAATAGCATTACTTTTTTCAGAATATTTGCCATCTAATGTTATCCTAAAAGTTGTTGTTGGTTGATATATCAAACTTGGTTGGATGAAATAATATTTCAAGGAATAATTTCTCCCTGAGGTATAATCTGCTTCTGAATCTTTTGTCCCAATCTGACCTTTCGCTTCAATTGAAAAAATTCTTTTAATATTCCATCGTATTGAAAGTTCATGGTACCGATTTGCTTTTGAATCAAAACCAGTTGCCAACAATGTTTTACTGCTCAAATCTTGAAAGGTATATTCACCTCCAACAATACTAGATGTTCTATTGAAGAAAACAGTATTCCTTAAATTCGTATTAGTTGCAATAAGATTCGTGTCTCTAATTTGGGTTGAAAAGGGATTGAAAGCATCAATTCCATTAAATAAATTTGTTTTTCTACTGATTCGAACCCTTACTTGATCTGAAAAACGAGACAACAATTTCTTTACTCCTTTTTTGGAAGACCAAATACGTTCTGGTCGCCAATAAATTGATTGATTAAACTCGTTTGAATATGTTTTTATGTATTCATTACTCGGTGTAAAAACCCTAATATAACTCGCTTGGTCAATGTATTGTGCAATTTCAAATTCGTTTAAATCTTTAATTCCATCTGAATTATAATCTATCCATGTATAAACGCCTTGTCCATCATTCACTTTGATGTAAAGGAATTCTCTTTTCAGTTCCAAACCTGATCCAATTTCGTAAAAGTTGTTCCACGTCAACGCTCCTTTTAAAAGACGAACCTCATAGTCAATTCTTCCTAACAAGGTTTTTTCAGGCGTTTGATTAAGTAAAGTAGAATTCAACACCTTTAACTCACGGTAACTCGTCACAACATTTAAAGACTGGTTTTTCATTTCTGTCAACTTTATTTCTCCACCCGCCGTTCTGGCCTTTGCAACTGGTGTTAATTGCAAACTATCCGAACGCTGATCATATCGTTCACGGTAAAAAATCTTATAATTGTTTTTAATCGAATCTCCATTCGCTAAATAAAATTGATAGTCAAAAAATTGATAGCTATTCGTTTCTAATGGCATTGTTCCTCCCGAATATCGGTTCAATTCATGATCATCCTTGTAACCAATTCTAAGCCATTTTATATCTTGTGAAAATTCAGAACGGTGACGAATAAATTCATTTTTAGTGGTTGTTTTACTTGATAAATAACTTCCATCCCAAATTGCATTGAATCCTTTTTGTTTCCATTTGCCGTTAATTGCTGTTCGTAAACCCTGGTAATCACTTCCAATGATAAAATGTTGTCCTTCTACATTCATGTTTCCGAACGACTGATTTTTGAAATTCATCCCAATCGTTGAAGCAACTTGATTTCCTGAATATCCCTTGTTTCTCGTATTCCAATCTCGGTCAAATTCAACGGCTCTGTACTGTTCAATCGGACTAAAATTTCGATCTAATGCTTCCAACTCTAATTTCGTTTCCATTTGCCATTTCGGCACTGAATCACGGCTTAATGGAATTATCCCAATCAACCTGCTTCGATTCGCAAAACTTTGATCATCGCTACTACTGTACTTTGAAAAAGTATTCAAATCATTCTTAGAATAGGCCATTTCCGTTTCGACTCGAAGATTTTTTCTGATGGAATATGAAAAGCCAGAAGTAACCATTTGCTTTTGTTTCGGTGTAATCATCACACGAGAAGGATCATAATCTCCTTGAGAAACGCCACCAACTGGCATTACCCATTTGTAAACGCGGCCAAGCGCATTGAAATTACTAAAAACATAATCACCTTTCCCCATTCCAACAAATGTGAACGTAGCGCGATAAACAGCAGAATCAGGATTGACAGAATAAACCAAAACGGAATCGTACATCAAAGAATCAATCATTTTATACAAAACTTGATTTTCAAAATAACCAATAGAATCGATGCTGTTTGTTCGAGCTAGATCTAATGTATCACCAATTTGAGATAACAATTGCTTTTGAGAAAATGATAAATCCTGCTGTAAGGATTGATTTTTTGCATCTTGTTCAGAATATACGTTGAACCAAAAATTCAATTTTTTAGAAGAATAGGTTGTTGAAGTTTGGAAAAGTGAACGGGCATAATTTTGATCTGAATATTGGAATTCAATGACAATTCTCGAATCTTTTGTTATTTGGTTGCGAGAAGTAAAAATCACTTCCGCCGAATTGTAATTAATCGTGTAATCAAATTCTTGTCCTCTTTCTACTAATTTTCCATCGATATAAACACGCTCTGTTCCCGACAAAACAATAATAAAAGGTTCGTTTTCATTTCCTTTCAATCGATAAGGCCCTTGATTCCCTTCTATTCCTGGAATTATTTGTCGCGCGAATTTCCCTTTCGATAAAGCTCCACTTACTTGGGTATTCCAAACTTTGGTAGTATCCGCATTCCATTGATAATTCATAGTGAGTCCTTGTCCACGTTTTTTATATGTCAAGAAATATCCTTTTGGTTTTGAAATCCAAAAATCACCGGCAATGAGTTTCATTCTATCATTATAAATTTGAATGAAAACTTGGTCAAACTCTTGCAATTTATTCGTGTTTCCATCTGGTTGAATTGGTAAATTATCATCAGACACAGAAGCAATCATTTTTAAATTTGGTGCAATATCACCCGAAAGTTCGAGGTTTAATGTTGAATTAACGCCTAAATCTTGATTATTTCCAAAAGAAACACCTCGAGAAATACTTCCAGATTTAGAAATTGAAGAACCACCAAAAACATCCGAAACATCGTATTGATTAGTGATTAAATATTTATCTCTATCTCCTTTGTCTTGATTATAAATGATACTCGTATCTCGAGAACCATATACCTTCGCTAAATTCATTGGTAAAACGCGATATACAATTCGAATCGAATCACCGCAAGGAATTGTTAATGCGAAACGCGCCTTAGCGTAATCCATATAATAGGAATTAAAGGATACCAATTCAGCGCCACAAAAAACTTGAACAGAATTGGGTGAGATCGATAACGTGTCTAAATTCAGAGTATCTACTGTAGCCCTAAATGTTCGTGTACGCAAACTCGTTGTCTGTGAAAAACCATTCACAGCACTAATCAAAAAGACAATTAACAAGCTTATGTGTCGTAAATTTGACATTCGTACGAATGTACAACGTTGAAAGCAGAAAAATCGTGTTTGAGTTGGAAAAAAGTATGAAAATCAACTATTAAAACTAAAGCTAATATCTTATTTACCTTCTTTAATAAGTATATTATCAACTTGTGTTTTTAGTAAAGGCAAATCTTTGTCAATTATGCCCCAAATTATTACATTGTCCACATTATCATAAGAATGAATGACCCAATTTCTAAGACTTACAATTCTCCTTGCATTTGAAATGTCAATAGTTGGATTAATTTTTATTATTCTATTGGTCGCTTCCCCAATAATTTCCAATTCTCTTTCAACAGCTCGTCTAATTAATTTGTTGGTGTCGTACAATTTAAAATTCCTTTCATTACCCAAATATTCAAAAATTGAATCAATAGAATTTGAAATGTCGAGCAAGTACATTTTGATATCACGCGGCATACACTAATTGCTTGGTTTTCTCAATACTCTGAATAAAGTAAGGATTAGAAAGTGACTTTTCAGTTAACAAATCAATCTTTCGATTAAACAGTTTTTCAAGCATTTCGTGAAGTTCAAAATAATTGTCTGTATATTTTTCGAATGGAATTTCCTTAAATGAAATTAGAATATCGATATCACTTGAATCATTAAATTTTTCAGTTGTTGCTGAGCCAAATAGGTACATAGACTTTACATCATACTTTTCGCAAAGTAGTTGCAATTCGTCTATTTTATTCTTCATCAAACTTAACATCACTTTTTTTCTTAATTTCAAATATACGAATTTAAAATTTGAATTAGAAATTACAAAACCGAGGTGAAAATGACTTCCTTAAAAATTGTAACATCCTAGCTTTGCTGTTAAAAAAAGTTAAGCTAAAGTCAAAGCTACCAATGGAAGATTAATTTCGTTAAAAAATTAATCGTGCGGAAAATACGTGTCAATTTCATTGTTGCTCTTGTCGTTATAGCTTTACTCGCTTTATTGGTGATTCAAGCGTTCCAAACAGTGCAATTATATGACCGTAAATCGACACAATTTGAAACAAATCTTTCTACTTCTTTAGAACGAATAGCTGTTCGTCATGAAAAAGCGGAAGATATTCGGCGCTATATGCACATTGTGAACCGTGATTTTAGCGGTCAATACAAGGATGTTTTAAAAGAAGAATTTAAACTTTTAGTTTCTGCACAGGAATCCATTTCAATTGAGGACACTGCAGTTTTTGAAAACGGTGAACTACAAAATTACCTTGTTATTAAAGGAAAAGCATACGATTCTTTGACTGGATTAACTACAGAACAAAAAGTTTTAGCACGTGATGTTAGACAATTAAGGGACCTATTTGACAAACAAAAAAAGCATTTACCACATAATGATTCTGTCAAATTAGCGATTCAATTAGATCAACGTGTTTTGCAGCAAATTTTCAAAAAGGCCAAATTTGTGAACGACATGATGATCGAAGCGTTTAAAAACAATGTTTACGAAGATCCATCAACTCGTATTGATCCAGTTTTTTTAGATTCAATTATTCGAACGGAAATCGGGAACGATGATTTGCCGCATACCTATCAATTCATGATCACTAATGAATATGGCATTCCAATTAAATTTGCCAATTCACCTCTTAATTATAATGAAAAACTAGACACCCTATTAACTGGTAAAACGGCTTTGTTTCCAAGTAATATTTTAGATGAAGACTTGTATATCCATATCTATTTTCCTAAAAAAGGAGTTTATCTCTTTCATGAAATGTGGGGTTCATTGACCATAAGTTTAACCTTGATGATTTTAATCATTGTAGCCTTGATGTTTATGTTTAAAACCATTTTGGCTCAAAACAAATTGTCGGAAATTAAAAATGATTTCATTTCCAATATGACACATGAATTCAAAACTCCAATTTCGACTATTTCATTGGCCTGTGAAGCATTGAATGACCCAGATATGGTGCAGCAAAATACAACAGATATTGCTCCATTTGTCAAAATGATTAATGATGAAAATAAGCGATTAGGATTGTTGGTTGAGCGCATTCTTCAGAGTGCCGTAATGGACAAAGGGAAAATAAAATTAAAAGAAGAACGTGTTATTTTAAATGAGTTAGTTCAAAATGTGGCTCAAAACGCACAATTTAGAATCCAAAATTCTGGGGGACATATTCACTTAAATCTACCAAAAGAACCAATTGAAATTACTTCTGACAAAATGCATTTGACGAATATTATTTCCAATTTGGTTGACAATGCAATAAAATATAGCACATCAGCACCTGAGATAGAAATTAATTTGAAGCGAGAAAATAAGAAACTACTTTTAAGCGTTAAAGATCATGGCGTAGGAATAAAAAAAGAGCACATGAACAAAATTTTTGATAAATTGTATCGCATTCCAACAGGAAACCTACATGATGTTAAAGGATTTGGACTTGGCTTAAGCTATGTTAAAGCAATAGCAGACTCTCACGGTTGGAACATCCTTGTTCGAAGCAAATTTGGAGAAGGATCAGAATTTATACTTGTAATGAAAGAAAAAATATGAGCAAAAAATTGAACATTCTACTTGCCGAAGATGATGAAAACTTAGGCCATTTATTGCACACTTTTATTAAAACTAAAGGATTTGATGCAGACCTTGCTCGCAATGGGAAAAGCGCATTTGAAAAATTTACTGGAGGGAATTACGACTTCTGTATCTTCGATGTGATGATGCCCGAAATGGATGGATTTACGTTAGCGAAGGAAATTCGAGAAATAGACAAAAAAGTGCCTATTCTTTTCTTGACTGCAAAATCGATGAAAGAAGATAAGTTGGAAGGATTCGCAATTGGTGCAGATGATTATTTGACAAAACCTTTTTCAATGGAAGAACTCCTTGCTCGAATCAATGCAATTCTAAGACGTGTGGAAAGTGGTCATGCAAATGAAGATGCTGTATTGATGGTTGGCAAAATTAAATACGAGCCTGAATTAAGATTATTGCATTTAGCTGAAGGAGTGAAAAAATTGACAACCAAAGAAAATCAATTATTGAAATTATTGGTTAAAAACGAAAATGAAATATTAGATCGTCAAGCTACATTGCGTGCAATATGGGGTGATGACAATTATTTCAATGGTCGAAGTATGGATGTTTATATTGCCAAGTTGCGCAAACTTTTAAAAGAAGATGAAGCAATCGAAATAATGAATGTTCACGGAAAAGGATTTAAGTTTTTGGTGAAGTAACCAATGGATTCGGGATTTGGCACTTCGACCCTTCGATAAACTCAGGGGAGTCCAGCTCAGTGACCAAATTAATTCGTAATTCAGAACTAATAACGCGCAACGCTTAAAAAGTCGCCAACTTTATCTAACTTAGCGACGTTTTAGAAGAGGTGAAGAATTCAGTGAAATACATATTGCAAAAATTAATGGGTTTTCGGACTTATCTGTATGTTTTTGCGCTCTTTAAAATCAAGACTTTACGTTCCGATTCCAAAGAAAAAGACTTCTTTCATTTCTTGACATTATTGGAGGATGGAAAGGGCTCCGTATTAGATGTCGGAGCAAACATTGGTATTATGACTGTTCATTTGGCTCAAAAACTTCCAAATTCAACTATTCATGCGTTTGAACCTATTCCAGATAATTTATCTGTATTAAAAAGAATTATCGCAAAATTTCATTTAAAAAAGATAAAAATCCATGAAACGGCTGTTGGAGAAACAGAAGGAAATGTTCAAATGATTTTGCCGCATCAAGGAAAAACCAAGATGCAAGGATTGAGTCATGTGAAACATGAAACCATCACTGAATGGAACGAAGGAGATGAATACAATGTTCCATTGAATACATTGGATAATCTCTTGAATGGTGAACCAATACAAGGAATCAAAATTGACATTGAGAATTTTGAATATTATGCATTAAAAGGTGGGAAACGGATTTTAGAAACCAACCACCCTATTATTTATGCAGAATTATGGAACAATGAAAATCGCACAAATTGCATTGAATTATTGTCGAATTTAAATTACAAAGCGCTTGTTGTTGTTAACGATCAACTTGTTTCATTTGACGATCAAAAGCACGACAATCAAAATTTTATTTTTGTTTCAAATTAATCACTACTTTTTGCGTTAATTCCTCAGATGCAGAAAAAATTCATTTCAAATCTAGTTCTAATTGTTGTTTTAAACCTTTTGGTAAAACCATTGGCTATTTTTGGCATTGATGCTACAGTCCAAAACCGCGTTGGAGCGGAAGAATATGGCATGTATTTTTCGATCTTAAATTTTACTTATTTATTCAATATTCTAGCAGATCTTGGGATTAATAATTTTACCACAAAAAACATTGCTCAATATCCTCATATTGCATCGCGCTATATTGGAAAAATATTCAGTTTTCGTCTAATTTTATTTGCCTTCTACGCCATTGTTACCTTAACAATTGGTGTTGGAATTGGATACCGTGGGAATCAACTTACCATTTTGTATGTATTAATTTTTAACCAATTACTCATCACATTCATTGCGTATTTCAGAAGTCATTTTGGAGGTTTACATTTATTCAAAACAGATGCACTACTTTCAGTTTTAGATAAACTATTACTCATTATAATTTGTGGCAGTGTTTTAGTTGCTACGACTTCTGGTCACACTTTTAAAATTGAATGGTTTATTTGGATTCAAACGATTTGTTATGGAATAACATTTATTGTCGCGTTTTTTTTATTAGTTCGAAAAATCGGTATTCCAAATTTTAAATTCAACTGGGTTTTTTCAATGGCTATAATGCGTCAAAGCTATCCGTATGCTTTAATGATTCTACTGATGATGATTTATACACGCACAGATTCAGTAATGCTCGAACGAATTCATCCAAATGGTAAATTTGAAGCAGGAATTTATGCCCAAGGATTTCGGTTATTTGATGCTTTCTTTATGTTCGGAATGATCTTCACAAATCTGTTGTTTCCAGTTTTTTCTAGGTTATTGAAGACAAAACGTGAAAGTGTTTTTATCATCGTAAATACTTCTCGCAATCTTTTGATTGGAGGGGCAATTCTACTTGCATTTATAAGCTTTCAAAATGCAGCGTTTATTTTAGATTACATCTATAAAAACAATGTTTCGGAATCCGTTCTTCCATTTCAATGGTTGATGTGGAGTTTTATTGGAGTCTGTTTGAGTTTTATTTATGGTACCCTTTTAACTGCAAATGGAAATATGAAATTCATGAATCAACTTTCACTTGTGGGAATTGTTTTGAATATCATTTTGAATGCCCTGCTCATTCCAAAATATGGCGCAGCAGGTTCTGCGTTTGCTACATTGATAACTCAATCATTTACCGCATTGATTCAACTGATTTATTGCCATCAACTTTTTTCCATAAAAATAACCTTATCACAAATTATAAATTATGGAAGTTTCATCTTATTAATGTTTCTCATTCCGTTGATTTCATCAAATCATTCCGTTTCATTCTCCTTACAAATTATATTCGGAGTAATCGGTTTATTACTTTTCAAATTCATCGATCTTAAAGCATTGAAAATTGCCTTTAAAGAAAACAACTAGTATATTTTATCTTTTTAAAATAATTTCGTTAAAATAGAGTTATTACTCTGTCAAAAACAAATTAATACCGATACGTTTGATTCTAATTAATTCGAGTAAAATCAGCAGTCTATCAGTATAAACACTAAATTCGCACATCAAAAACAAACTGAATGACAGATCAAATGAAAGAAATGGAGAAGGAAAGACAGAATCTTTTACTCTTTATCTGGCGAAAAAGAAAAATACTTATACTAATTACAGGAATTGCAGGAGTAGTTTCAACTGTAGTTTCATTAATGATGACGCCACTCTACTTATCAACTGCAATTGTTTTCCCAGCAGCCACAAGTACCGTTTCATTCTCTGAACAAAGAAATGCAAAAGCAGCAGCAATGGACTTTGGTGAAGAAGAACAGGCAGAACAATTAGTTCAAATTCTTCAATCATCACGTATTCGGAACAAAATTGTTGACCAATTTGATTTAATGAAGCATTATGACATTGATACAAACGATGCCAACAAACATTATAAATTGATGAAAGAATATGAAGGTCATTTTGCTTTTATACGAACACGATACGGTTCAATTCAGATTGATGTGTTGGATCCAAATCCACAATTAGCAGCTGATATGGCCAATAAAATTGTTGATTTAATAGATACGGTTAAAAACAACATGGTGGCTGAAAGAACGTGGCCAGCGTTTGAAATTAATACCCGAAAGAAAAATCTATTGGATCAAGATTTAAAACTTGTTTTGGTGAAAATGGACAGTTTAGCCGATTTAGGAGTTGTTTCCATTGAAGGTCGAACGAATTTATTTCAAGCTTTCGTGGATGCAAAAAATCAAGAGGATAGAACTTTTTTACGTAAACAAATTGACGTAAACTTGAAATACGGTGCAAAATTCGACGCGTTAGAACAAATTCGTGATGAGAAAATTGTAAAACTAGAGAAATTCCTCGATTCATACGAACAAGCTGAATCAGATGCAAACTCTGTTTTTAATCACAAGTTTGTTGTTGAACAAGCGGTAGTTGCAGATAAAAAAGACCAACCGAAGCGTTTAATTATTGTGTTACTTTCTATGATTGGAACATTTGTCTTCATGGTTTTTGCACTACTGATTGCTGACCGAATCAAAGAGTTAAAGAAATTAGCTTAATTCCGTGCAATTCATCCAACGAAATAGTCTTTTCCTTTTCCTTGGAATAGCATTTATCCTGTTGTCTGTATATTTTATACAACAAGATATTTCCTATTTATCACTTTTCCCTTTTGGATTAATGGCAATTTATTTTGCGATTTTTCAAACGGAATGGACGTTCCTTAGTCTGGCATTTTTAACACCACTTTCTGTCAACATTGAAGAATATACCCAAAGTTTTGGTTTGTTTGTTCCAACAGAACCGATTCTCTTCACATTGATGTTGCTGTTCATCTTACTTCAAATTCAAAAACCGTTTATTGATAAAGAATTATGGAAAAACCCGATTGTTTGGGCTTTGGGATTTTATTTGTTTTGGATATTTATCACTTCCATCACAAGTACTGATCCGGTTGCTTCTTTAAAATATTTACTTTCCCGATTATGGTTTATCGTTCCAATAGTAATCTTTGGTCCAACATTTTTTGCTAATTCACAAAATATCAAACGCTTCATTTGGTTGTTTTTAATCGGAATGATGATTGCCATAACGTACACTTTAATTGTTCACGCTTCTTATCAATTTGGTGAAAAAGAAGGACATTGGGTGATGTGGCCATTTTTTAAAGATCATACAATCTATGGTGCGATTGTCGCTTTAAGTGTTCCCCTCGTTTTTGGTTTATACTTTTCCAAAAAACACCATCCTTTGGTTCAAGCAACCATCATTGGATTCATTTCAATTACGCTTTTAGGACTATTTTTCTCATACACGCGAGCAGCATGGTTAAGTGTTTTCGCGGCCGTTGGGGTTTGGGGGCTTATTCGCTTTAAAATCAAATTTCGTTTAGTTACTGGAGTAACAGTTTTCATTGGGGCATTGCTCTTTTTCTCTTGGGATGCTATTCAAATGAACATGGCCAAAAATAAATCTGAGCATACAACCGAAGATTTTGGCAAGAAACTAGAATCGGCAACGAATGTTACAACAGATGCTTCCAATTTGGAAAGAATTAATCGTTGGACGTGTGCGATTGACATGTATCAAGAGCGCCCTTTCTTTGGTTTTGGACCTGGCACTTTTGCTTTTGAATATGCGCGCTTTCAACATGCCGAAAACATTACCATTATTTCAACCAATTTTGGCAATTTAGGCAATGCGCATAGCGAATATCTCGGCCCTTTAGCGGAAATGGGAACAATAGGATTTATTTCCATGGTCTTAATTGTAATCGCTATTTTCTACAAAGGAATCACACTTTACATTCGCTGGCCAAAAGAAGACAAAGAAATGCGCATTTTGATTTTGTCTATGATTCTTTCCTTGACGACGTACTTTGTTCACGGGGTTCTAAATAATTTCTTAGACACAGACAAAGCTGCTGTTCCAGTTTGGGGAATGTGCGCGATTTTTATTGCGTTGGAGATTTCTTTGAAGAAGAAGGTATTAATTAGCAAGAAATAAAGAATAAAAGCTAATTCAATTTCTTTACATCCTCACGAAAAATCATGTAAGAAAATAGAATAAGAATAAGCTGCTCGAATTAGATTAGCCTACTATTTAATGACTCACCCACAAAGAAGGATTCAAGCATTGCACAAGTGTTCCAACAACTTGATGTATTTCAAAATGTGCAACAGAAACAGACGAGCCATCGCTAACTAGTAACGATCCGATTGCTTGTTTTGTTGAGACTTTTGATCCAGTTTTCACATAGGTGTCTTGCAAGTTACTGTAAACCGTTCTATAATTTCCATGTTTAATAATCACTACTTTCCCAGCACCTGGGATACTCAAAACGCTTGTCACTTCACCTTCAAATACCGCTCTTACTTGTGAATTTTTTGGTGAACTAATATCAATTCCATTATTGTTTGTAAATACGTTATCCAATGTGGGATGCGCATTTTTTCCAAAACCTTCTGTCAATGATCCTTTATCTACTGGCCATGGTAATTTACCTTTATTACCTTCAAAACTTTTACTTAATGCAGTCGTTTCTTTTGTTTCCACAGTCACATTAATGACTTTATCTGGTGCAGCTTCAGGTTTTGTTGTAGTAGCTGTTGAAGACGTAGATGCTGTTCCACTTGCACTTTTCTTTTTTGCAGCAGCAGCAGCATCCGCTTTTTTACGTTTTGCTTCGGCCGCAGCAATTTCAGTTTGAATTGCATCGTTGATTTTTTGCTTTAAAATGGCTTTTTTCTTCTCGTCGGCTTTCAACTGACTAACCAAAGCGCCTTCCTCTTGCTTGAACTTTTTGTAAACTACCTCTTGCTTTAGTTTATCTTTTTCAATTGAAGCTTTTTCAGATTTTTTCTCATTTAAAACAGCTAATTTGTATTGTTTCTCTTTTTCGATGGAAGAAATTTCCTTCTTAATCAATCCTTGATGTTGACGGATTATTAAAAACTGCTTGTTTTGAATATCAGCAATTCGTTCAAGGTAATTCCCACGTTTTATGGCTTCATTATAATTCGTTGATGAAAATACAAACATCATCTTTCCAAATTTGTTACGGTGCTTGTAAGCGTATAAAAGTAAATCTTTGTACTGCGTTTTTAATTTAGCAAGTTTATTATGCAAATCTTTGATTTCCGTACCTTTCTCAACCACTTTTATCTCCGCGCCACGCACTTGATTATCAAAATTCGACACCAATTCCTCTCTAAATTTTATTTGATTATCAATTAAGCGTAATTCATTCAAAGAAGCTTCAGTATTGCTTTTTGACTTATCCAACAGTGATTTTGTATTGGAAATTTTCTTTTCCAAACGTGACTGTTCCGTTTTTAACTTCTCACTTGTAGTTTGAGCAAACAAGGAAGTTGCACAAAAAAAGAATAAGACTATTGATATTTTATTCGCACTTTTCATAACCTTCAGGTATTACAAAAAACAATGGTTGAGGCTGATCTATTTCAGCTTTATCGTAATTTAAGTTGATTTGAATCTGATTTCGTGGTGAAGTAATTTTTATAAATACCTCTTTTGGTAGATTATATCCTTGTACCAATTCCCTCGTCAAATAATCAACTTGAATCGTTGTTGAATCAGACGGACTTTCAATAAACATGGCCTTCAAATTTGTTGCATCATCCGTTAGGAAATATTTAACCAAAATATCATTTCGTTCAATTTGCCTGCCATTTCTATCCAATCGTTTCATCTCTCTTTTTTTGTGGGAAGAAATAATATAATTATACGGATCGTGAATTTGAAAGTACTTTTGTGTTGTGTCATAATCCAACGGCATTCCCAAAATCAATTCTTCTAAGTTTCTATAATTAAAATCTATCCCAAAGTTTTCTTTGATATAACTCAAACTTTGAATGATGTAACATTTATCTCTTTTATTGACAACTTTTACGGTATCAGCTGTAATAATTGAATTGATAATTGGGATTTTAGCGTAAGTAATTGTTGTATTTATGGCACTATCCTTTACCATTCGAATAGAAGTTTTGAAACTTATATTGCGATTAGTATCCGAAAAATCAGTTGCAATTTTAGTGTAAAAAAATGTTGGTTTAATGTGGGATAAACTGTCCATCGTTGTAAGTAAATCCTGTGTTTTTTTACGTGGCAATTTTTCTTGTTGCAAATCAGTCATTTGTTTTGCACACGAAAACAAAAGAACCATTGTTCCAATAAAAGTGAAATATTTAATACAACGGTTCATAATATTCTTTTCGTTCAATTTTCTTATCAAGATTTTTATTGGTTGAACCTAATACTTTGGCTTTAATCCAATATTCAACAGCTTTATCTTTATTATCTGTTTTAAAATAACCGTCTCCCATGTGTTCAACGATAATTTTATCAGAAGGTTGTAATTTATAGGCTTTTTCAAAATAACGCATTGCGTCGACATATTTTTGCGCTTGAAAATGGACAAAACCTTTCGTATCAATAAAATGAGCAACTTCACAATTTTCTGGTGCAATTTCAAAAGCTAAAATCATTGCACGTGGTAAATCAATTTTCGCCAAAGCTAATCGGTAAGCGTAATTATTTTTTATCAATAAACTTTTTGGATCTAACACAATTGCTTTTTCATAATATTCAATACCTGATTTGAAATCTGCCTTTCCAAAATAAGCTTCACCCAATTGGCTATATAGTTCCGATTCCATTGCTTTATCGTTTGCAACAAGGTCTTTTCCTGTTTCTAAGGTAGTGATTGCTTCATCGAATTTTTTCAATTGAACAGCACTTAAACCGTTTAAAAGATAAACTGCAGCAATCGTTGGAAAATATTCTAAACATACTTTACTATCATCGTATAAATCCTCAAATTTTGATTTTTGGTATTCCATAATCATCACTTGATTCCATATTGGATATTGCGATTTATCATATTTCAATGCTTCTTTGTAGGATTTAAGCGCTTCATCTTCTTTCTCCGCACGCAGCATGTAATCTCCTTTGATCGAATGAACTTTTGCATCAATTGGATATTGCGTTACCAAAATTTCTACTAATTCATACACTTCAGGATCTATCTTCTGGCTGGCTTCGTGAATATTAATTAGGATTTTCATTTTCGTGTCGATATCAACATCGTCACATTGAAATGCTTTTTTCAATTCTACATAAGCGATTGCTTGTTTTCCTTGTTGACGGTAAATATCCGCTAATGCCAAATGAGCTCTCCCATTATTTGGAGTTGCTTTAACCAATTCTTCTAAAAAAGAAAGTGCTTTTTCAGCCTGATTTGTTTGAAAATAATAATCAACCAAAGTAGCCAACAATTGCGGATCTTCAGGATACAATTTGCGTGCTTTTTCTAATTCGAGAATTCCTTTTTCAGGCTGCTTTATCTCAACGTACATTTTGAATTTTTGGATAGAAAGTTCAGGGTTAACACCTATTTGATCTTCCATTTTATCAAACATTTTTATCGCTTCAGTAGTTTTTCCAAGCTTAACCAAACATTCTGCATAGCCATATAACCATTCCACATTTTGTGGTGTATGTTTAACCAATTTCTGGAAATTCTTTACTGCTTCAGAAAAATTACTTTGTTCAAATTGCATATAAGCCAATTCTTGGGTATACCAAATGTTATTTGGATCCAGATTAGAAGCTTTTAATATGTATTCTGCTGATTTTGCTTGATTATCTTTCATCAAATTTAATTCCGACAAAGCATAATAAACAGCATCATCTGTTTGTTTGATAAGAAGACATTGCTCAAACATAGCAATTGATTCATCGATTTGACCCCGTGCTTTTAAGCGAACACCCTCATGGAATTTTTCAATGTACGGATATTCCGCAGCTGAGAATCCGGGAACTTCCTTTGATTTCTTCATTGATCCGCAGGAAGAAAGAAGTAATGTCAATAAAATTGTTAAATAGCTATAAAACCTCATTCGTTCACAGTTGAGAAATCGCCAAGGCTCAAATCACGTGCCGAACCGACATAATTTGCATTAGACCCTATCATTGAATCTTTTAAAATAGCATTTGTAACTTCAGAATTTTGCTGAATATTGGAATTTGTTATAATAGAATTGATTATTCGTGTGCCTTTTCCTAAAGAAACGTGAGGTCCAACAACCGAATTTTCAATCACAACTCCATCACCGATAAAACAAGGAGGAATGATGACTGAATCAATAATATCTGCTGATTCAGCAACCATCATTTTGTTTTTTTCAAAATCATATTCCAACACGCGCTGATTGGTGTGCACAGTTACTTCTTTGTTTCCACAATCTAACCATTCAATAACTTCTCCTGGTTTAAATTTATATCCCGCCTCAGTTAATCTTCTTAAAGCATCAGGCAATTGATATTCCCCGCCTTTAATAATGTTGTTATCAATTAAATATTCCAATTCAGTGCGCAAGCGTTCTCCATCTTTGAAATAATAAATTCCAATCATTGCCAAATCAGAAACGAATTCTTTTGGTTTTTCAACGAAATCAATAATTTCACCTTTGTCGTTCATTTTAATCACCCCAAAAGCACTAGGATCTTCAATTTGCTTTACCCATAAAATTCCGTCATCGTTTGGATCAATTTTGAAATTCGCTTTAAACAGAGTGTCCGCGAAGGCAACAACTACTGGTCCAGTCAATTTTTCTTTTGCACACAAAACAGCGTGTGCCGTTCCGAGTGGTTTCTCTTGGTAATGAATTGACCCTTTTGCTCCTAAACTTGCTGCAACAGCGATTAATTCTTTTTCCACATCATCCCCAAAATCAACACCAATCACGAATGCAATTTCATCTATTTTTTCTGTACAAACTGCTGCGATATCCTCCACTAATCTGTGAACAATCGGTTTGCCACCCACTGGAACTAGTGGTTTTGGAACTGTTAATGTATGTGGACGAAGACGACTTCCGCGTCCCGCCATTGGAACAATAATATTCATGCTCTTACACTTATTTATTTGGGATTTGCAATTCAGAATTTATCCTAAACTCTTATTCCCTAGATTATTTTTTCAAAAATTCCGAATTCTCAATTCCGAATTCTCAATTACTTAACTCCTGTGCTACCAAATCCACCAGCTCCTCTTTCGGTTTCTGATAATTCGATTGAAGCTTTCCATTCAGCTTGTTCAACTTTTGCAAAAACCAATTGAGCTATTCGCTCTCCGTCTTCAATCACAAATGTCTCATTAGAAAGGTTGATTAATATCACCCCAACTTCACCACGATAATCTGCATCAATCGTGCCCGGGGAATTTAAAACAGTAATCCCGTTTTTGAAAGCCAAACCACTTCGTGGTCGCACTTGACATTCATATCCTGTTGGAATTTCCATAAAAAGACCGGTTTTAACCAAAGCTCTATTCATCGGTTTTAATTCAATCGGTTCAGACAAATTTGCTCTAACGTCTAAGCCTGCAGATGAAGAAGTTTCATACGCTGGCAAACTGTGTTTTGACTGATTAATTATTTTAACTAGCATGTGCATTTAATAGATTTCAAAAATACAAAAAAGAAAGGGGATGAAATGCGCTAGATTACTTAGAAATCAACAACAGTTTATTCAAAAGAATCTATGCTTTTTTAAAGGATGATTTTTCGAAAGAATAAACCATTGCTATATAAAGTAAAATGAGTGCATTGTGGACAAATAGTTTTCCCATTGAACCTTGAATATCAAGCATTCGCGCAATAAAATAGAAGAACAATGCTACTCCCAAATACAAACCAAATTTTCGCAAATTATATTTGATTGGATAATATTTTTGTCCCAATAAGTAGGATGCAACCATTTGGAAAGCATATACGATTAACGTTGCCCACGCGCATGCCATGAATCCATAAATTGGGATAAAAATCATATTTATTATAAGCGTTAATCCAGCTCCAGCAATTGCAATAAAAGCTCCAAATTTTGTTTGTCCACTTAACTTATACCATATACTTTGGTTGTAATAAATCCCTAAAAAGACGTTTGCCAGCAGCAAAATTGGCACTACTCCAAGTCCAACATAATACGCTTCATTGCGAATAAATAATTTGAAAATATCAATATTCAAAGAAACGACAAGAAATACCAAACAGACCATTGCGACGAAGAAATTCATCACTTTCGCATAGACTTTGTTTTTTTCCTCATTTTTCATTTGCGCGAAGAAAAATGGTTCCGCTGCATAACGATATGCTTGCAATAAAATCGTTACTAACATGGCTAATTTGTAACAAGCGCTGTAAATTCCAACTTGCCCTTCAGCATAAGTGAGCGATTCAACGGTTGAACCATCATATAACATGTGTTTCAATAAAATTCTATCAATTGTTTCGTTGACAATTCCAGCAAATCCAGCAATTACAAGTGGTATAGCATAAATTCCCATTTCTTTGGCTAATGCGAAATCGAAATTTAAACGCAGGTTCAAGAAATGTTTATAGAGTAAAATTGGTTTAACAAGAGAAGCAAATAAATTGGCAAAAAGAATGAACAAAACTCCTTCTTCAGGTCTTGCTGGATCAAAAGCGCCTAGCATTAAAAATAAATTCAATCCTATGTTAACTCCTATTGATGCAAATTGAATGGACGCAAATTGTTTTGCCTTGTTTTCCGCTCTTAGTTTTGCTAATGGCAATGCAGTTATTGCATCAATACAAACAATAGCTCCAAGTAAAATAATGTACTCCGGATGATCTGAATAGAGCATTACATCGGCAATATCCTGATTAAAAAATAAGAGTACAACGAAGAAAATGACATTCACTCCGATTACGGTTAAAAAACCGTTTAAGAATACTTTGTCTTTATCTTCTTTATCTTGCAGAAAGCGAAAGAAAGCCGTTTCCATTCCAAACGTTAGAAAAACGACCAAAAAAGCCACCCAAGCATACAATTCGGATACAACTCCATAATCTGATGGGTTTGCAAAAACAGAAGTATAAAGTGGAACTAATAAATAATTCAATAGCCTGCCTACGATACTTGAAAGTCCGTAAACAGCAGTTTGACCCAATAATTTTTTTATTGGGTTCGACATTAATTTCTAAAGTTTGGTTTACGTTTTTCTAAAAATGCGGTTGTTCCTTCTTTAAAATCTTCCGTCCCAAAGCATTTTCCGAATTCTTCAATTTCAACATTAAATCCGTTCACTCCATCTTCGAAATTGGCATTGATGGCACGAATTGCAGATGCAATAGCTGTAGGCGAATTATTCAAAATTTTATTGGCAATTTCTTCTGCTTTTGCCAATAATTCTTCTGGTTCAACAACATGATTAACCAATCCCCAGACAAGCGCTTCATCTGCTTTTATCATTCCAGCAGTGAAAACCATTTCGTTGGCTTTGCCTTTTCCAACCAATTGTGTTAAACGTTGTGTTCCACCATATCCAGGAATAACTCCTAATGAAACTTCAGGCAAACCCATTCGTGCATTGGTTGATGCAATTCTAATGTGCGAAGCCATCGCTAATTCTAAACCTCCACCTAGAGCAAAACCATTAACTGCAGCAATAACAGGAGTTGAAAGATTTTCTAAGAAATTAAATAAGATTTTTTGACCTTCAAATGCTAATTCTCCTCCTTGTGAAATGGAGAAATCTGCAAATTCTTTAATATCTGCTCCAGCAACAAAAGCCTTTTCACCAGAACCAGTCAAAATGATTACACCTGTATTCGAATCTTCATCACCACTTGCTAAAGCTCGGTGCAATTCTTCGATTGTTTCTTTGTTTAACGCATTTAATTGTGCGGGACGATTAATCGTGATAATTAAAATTTGTCCTTTTTGTTCAGTGAGAAGATTGTTGTACATGGTAAACTATTAATTATGTTTTGTAAATATAATCGCGTTGAATTGCAATTCAACGCTACCATATTTATTTTTTTGTTTTTTTATAAATTTTAATCCCAATCATTAATCCTATTGCAACTGCAAAGAAACCGACTGTTCCTTTAATCCAATTTAACGAACCTTGCATTTCCACTAAAAAAACGATTGCAACGAGTGCTAATGTTGCTACTTCATTCCAAATTCTTAATCCATTCGATTTCCATTTAAAAATTCCTTTTTTTAAATCAAAAAGTATCTTCTGACAAACAAAATGATAGACTAATAACAAAACAACAAAAGCCAATTTAATGTGCATCCATGGCATTTTCAAAAATCCGGGATTCGCGATGAGCATCCATGTTCCAAATACAACCGTTAGAATCATTGCCGGTGTAGTGATAATCCACCACAATTTTTTTTCCATTTCAATGAATTGTGTAGACAGAATAGCTCGTTCCATTTCCGGTTTTTTCTGCGCTTCTGTATGGTAGATATACAACCGTACGATGTAGAATAAACCTGCAAACCAACTCACCATAAAGATAATGTGTAGCGATTTTATTGTTTGATATGTTTCGAATTCCATTCTTCAAATGTAAGCATGAATTATGAGTTTGGAAACATCTACCGAATCTAATTCCAACCCAAATGTGATAGGGAGTCAACAATTCCAAATTCCAAATTCCAAATTGTTAAGTATCTTTGTGCCCATAAAATGAATAACATGAGTGCTTTCGAACTTTCTGAACAAGAAATCCAACGTAGAGAATCGTTGAATAAATTGCGTGAAATGGGAATTAATCCCTATCCTGCAGATTTATATCCAGTAACTGACTATGCGACAGTTATAAAGGATAAGTTCGAAGAAGGTAAACAGGTTTGTTTGGCAGGTCGAATGATGAGTCAACGTGATATGGGAAAAGCGTCTTTTGCTGAATTACAAGATTCTTCGGGACGTATACAACTGTATTTCAACCGGGATGAAATTTGTCCAGGTGAAGACAAAACCATGTACAATCAAGTTTTTAAGAAGTTATTAGATTTAGGAGATTTCATTGGAGTAAAAGGATACATGTTTACAACGAAAGTTGGAGAAACATCTGTTCATGTGCAAGAATTTACGCTGTTAAGTAAATCATTGAAACCATTACCGTTGCCAAAAACAGATGCTGAAGGCAGAATTCACGATGCTTTTACGGATCCTGAAATGCGCTATCGTCAGCGATATGCTGATTTGGTCGTTAATCCACATGTGAAAGAAATATTCATCAAACGAACAAAATTGTTCACTGCCATGCGTCAATTTTTCAATGATGCTGGATATATGGAAGTTGAAACGCCTGTTTTGCAATCAATTCCTGGTGGCGCAGCTGCTCGACCTTTCATGACGCATCACAATGCATTGGATATTCCTTTGTACATGCGTATTGCCAATGAATTGTATCTGAAAAGATTGATTGTTGGTGGTTTTGATGGTGTGTATGAGTTTTCCAAAAACTTCAGAAATGAGGGAATGGACAGAACGCATAATCCTGAATTTACAGCAATGGAAATCTATATTTCATACAAAGATTACAATTGGATGATGGAATTTACGGAACGCCTTTTAGAACATTGCGCGGTGGAAGTAAACGGTTCACCTGAGTCAACATTTGGTGAACACACAATCAATTTCAAGGCACCTTATAAAAGAGTTACGATGCGCCAATCGATCATTGACTTTACAGGATTTGATATTGGTGGGAAATCAGAAGAGGAATTATTCAATGCTGCAAAAGGAATGGGTATCGCTGTGGATAATACCATGGGGAAAGGAAAATTGATAGATGAGATTTTCGGTGAAAAATGTGAAGGGAATTACATTCAACCGACATTTATCACAGATTACCCAAAAGAAATGTCGCCTTTGTGTAAAGAACACCGAGATAATCCAGAATTGACAGAACGTTTTGAATTGATGGTTTGTGGAAAGGAAGTTGCGAATGCTTATTCGGAATTAAATGACCCAATTGATCAAAGAGAACGTTTTGAAGAACAAGTTCGTTTGGCAGAGAAAGGTGATGATGAAGCAGGACAGTTTATTGATTACGATTTCTTACGCTCTTTAGAATATGGCATGCCGCCAACCTCTGGTTTAGGAATTGGAATGGACCGTTTGATTATGTATTTGACAAATAATCCATCGATTCAAGAAGTGTTATTTTTTCCTCAAATGCGACCTGAGGTTCATACTGTGAAAATCGAATTAAGCGATAATGAAAAAGTTATTTTTGACATTATTCAAAAGGAAAAATCGATGGATTTGAATGCGTTAAAAATGCAAGCTGGTTTGAGCGGAAAGCAATGGGATGTGAGTATTAAAGGTCTTACAAAACAAAATTTGGTGAAAGTTGCGAAAATCAACGAGGAATTGATTGTTGACTTGGTTTAAATTCAACTTGACTAAAGGAAATAAAGAAGGGACATCAAATTGATGTCCCTTTCTCTTTTCTGTGAATTGTGGTAGTGTAAAAAGTTTACTTACAATAGTTTATTCTTTAATAAACTTCACTGTTTGTCCTCCGGATGTTATAACGAAATAAACACCTGAAGCAAAATTTGTTAAATCAATTAATTGTTCTTTGTCAACTTTTGTATTCAAAATTTCAATCCCGTTAATTGTACAAATACTAATTTCGGTTGATTCTGTCGTTGAAATTGTCAAATTATAAGTTACAGGATTTGGGTAAAGCATTATGTCTGTGTTCTCAGTATTTATAGAGGTTAATCCTACACCGTCACCATTGTATCTCACAACAGCGAAATCATTATAAGATCCGTTTAAACTAGAACCAGCTACTAAAATCTGTCCATCGTTTTGAATAGTTACTGCATATCCTGTTTCAGTGGATAAACCAACTTGAGTGGCAACTATCCCGTTAGAATTAAAACTATTGTCTAAGTTGCCATCAGTATTGTAGCGTAATATGGTAAAAGCATCAGAGCTGCCATTGAAGCTATAACCTGCAGTAACTATTCTTCCATCTGTTTGAATAGCAATAGAATATGCCATTCCAGAACTTCCACCAATAGATGTTATAACAATTCCATCTGAATCAAAGCTATTGTCTAAGCTACCATTGGGATTGTATCGTATTAATGCATAAGAATAATTGGTGCCAGCTAGAGTAGATCCTGCTACTACAATTTTTCCATCACTTTGTATAGCGACAGCATACCCTTTATCTTCTTCACTACCCCCAGTTATTGGTGTAACAACTTTCCCATCTGCGTCAAAACTAGTATCTAAACTTCCATCGGAATTATAACGTACAACAGCAAAATTATAATCGGAGCCACTAGTTAAACTGTTTCCTGCAACTACAATTTTACCATCACTTTGCAAGGCAATTGAATATCCCATGTCAACTGAAGAACCAATTTGGGTTGTTACCATTCCATCAGTATCAAAACTAGTGTCCAAACTGCCATCTGTGTTATAACGTACAACAGCAAAATCATTAGCACCGCCATTAAAACTATATCCCGCTGCAATAATTTTTCCATCTGGTTGTATCGCTATTGAATAGGCAATATCAATACTGCCCCAGATATCTGTCATTACTAATCCATCAGTATCAAAACTATTGTCTAAGGTGCCATCTGAATTATATCGGACCAAAGCAAAATTATAATCGGAGCCACCTACAAAAGTAAATCCAGCTACTACAATTTTTCCATCACTTTGGATTGCAACCGAATATGCCTCATCATTCTTGTCTCCATTAATATCAGTAATTAATTTACCATCGGTGTCAAAACTATTATCCAAGCTGCCATCTGTGTTATAACGTACTACAGCAAAATCAGTTTGCGCACCATCGGAACTGTGTCCCACAACAATAATTTTCCCGTCACTTTGCAAGGCAACAGACCTAGCTTCATCATTAAACGCTTCAACAGATGTAATATTAATTCCACTTGTACCAAATGTAAGATCCAAAGATCCAGCTTGACCAAAAGAAGTCGTTGATGTTAAAAAACAGACAGTGGATAAAAGAGTTGTTCCTAAAAGAGTAATTTTTTTCATGTGAATTTGTTTTAAATTTTTTACAAAGATGAAACAATAACATTATTATCAAGCGTGACACTTTGTGAACAGCCTACTTGAATTTGTAAACAACAAAAAAGCCTGCTTCTTTGAATAAGAACAGGCTTTTATTATGTAAAAAAGGAATTATAGTTTGTATTTCATGGCAGCATTGCAGTCTACAGGGACAATTACAGAAGTATTCCCATAGGAGTGCGATTTACCATATTCAGCACCGTCGTAATCTTGTTTTATCGACACTTCTTCCCATTGACATTTTCCAGTTGTAGTTTTCAAAACAGCCACCGCTCTGATTGATCTACCAGTAATAAGTCCTGTAAAACTATTTCGGATTGTATACCATTCAGTCCCTGTAATATAAACGTAAACAACTTCTTGCGCCCATTTACCTGCTGCATATTCTTTTATCGCAGCTGTTGCTTCTGCGTTGAGTTTTGCATCTTTTAGACCAGGACTAGGCATAGGTTTTAGTGCTGCTTCTAACGCATTATCCAATTCACAATTATTTATTACAGCTGTTTGGAGCATACCTACCGTTTTTTCTGTATTCTTTACCAATTCATTCGCTTTTTCTTGAGTCTTACTCATAATCATATATTTGATTATTGGTTTTCCTGATTGATCCGATGGCGATTGAAATTTAAATCCTGAGCAATCAAGTTTTATGTAATAACTAGAACTTGTTGACAAAAACCATGATCCATCCTCAAGAAAAGTCATAGTTCTATCGTCAAAACACGTTAGTTTATTCATGTTGTTTCCACTAAAAACCATCACTTTGTTTACCGATCCATCTTCAATTCCTTTCGCTATTCGCGGACTGTTGATATATGCAACATCAAATTTCCCTTCCGCATAATGAATTTTCAATGTCTTTTCAGACACAATAAATTCCAACTGAACAGCTTGAGCGTATTTAGTCTCTCCAGTGTAAGATGAGTTTTCCAATATTTCAACAGGTTCAGATAAATAATATAAACCTGATATCCCATATTTATCTGAATAATTACCTGCTGGAACTGGTAATGTATTTGCTTTCATTTTTTCCAAATTACCTTTTTTCTTTGCGTCGGCAAGGATAGATTCAATTTTCTCAAAAGCGCTTGCATAGTTAGCTTGATCACTATCTGAATTTAATGTTTTAGCCAATTTTTTATCGATGTGACCAATTACAGTAACTTTGTAGGCGTTATCTACATTGTCAAACAAGACAATTTTCTCACCTTTTTCAATAATGAATCCTTTTTTCTCTTTTTCATCAAAATACATGGTACCTTGAGTACTTTCATTGACAACACCTAGGCTGATTCCAACGATTTCTTTTTTACAATTTAAACTTGCAGTAGTTAAAGTTCCTATTTGCCCATCAATCTTTACATCTACTTTTTTTGTCATGTCTGTAAGTGGGTTGGCATTGTAGCAGCCAACAGTAAGAGCTTTGTTTAGGCCAAATTCGTAGGTTTGTGAAAGAAGGCTAGTTGCAGAAAAAATTGTAAGGCCTAATGTGAAAAGTTTATTCATAAAATGTGTGTTTTGGTTATTTTTCTTCAAATGAACGAATATTATCTATAGATGAGCAGGGCTAGTTTGTAAACAGCGTATCTGACTTTGTAAACAACAAAAAAGCCACTTTCCCTTCGACAAGCTCAGGGACCGTGGCTTTTTGATAAATAAAAATAAATGTGCTTTTATTCTTTAATAAACTTTACCGTTTCACCTTCAGAAGTATGGATGAAGTACATACCTTGAGCGAAAGTCGAAACATCTATATTCTGTTTACCATTCACGCTATTTTTGAACAACTCTCTCCCATTGTTATCTAAAATAACGAATGATATTTCGATTTCAGATTGAATAAAAATGTTTTGAGTTGCAGGATTTGGTGATACAGTTAAAAGAGAGATATTTTCTCCTTCATTTACACTTAAGCTACAATCAGTTCCGCTTGCTGCATCGCCGTCAATTGTCCAGTTTTTAGTGTTGATGAGGTTATCTCTGGCAGAAACTGCATTAGTGCCATAGAACATCCCGTTGTTAATGGAAAAATCTATGTTGTCTGGTGTTGTTACTAGACCATTCCAACCAATCAATGTGTTCGAGTAGTTTTCACAACTCATTCCAGAGCCAGCAAACATTCCTGGTGCAATTGTTAAATCGGTCAAATCCCACGAACCTAAATTCTGATTAAATGCAGTTGCGTTTTCAAACATACCAATCATTGTAATCACGCTAGATGTATTCCAATTATTAATATCTTGATTAAATACCGTTGCACCAGAAAAAACATATTGCATTGAAGTTACAAAAGATGTATTCCAGTTGCCAATATTTCCATTAAAGTTAGTTGCACCATCGAACATGCTATACATAATAACCACATTTGAAGTATTCCAATTACCTATATTTTGATTAAAAGAAGTTGCTATATTAAACATATACCCCATATCTGTGGCATTTACAGTATTCCAAATTCCAATTGGTTGATTAAAGGCGCTCGCATTTTGAAACATATATCCAAAATCAAATGCATTTGAGGTGTTCCAAGAACTAATATCCTGATTGAAACTTGTAGCAGATGCAAACATAGCTCTAAAACTATTGACTGAAGAAGTATTCCAAATTCCAATTGGCTGGTTAAATAGACTTGCGCTCGTAAACATATTTGACATGCTTGTTACATTGGAAACATCCCAAGAACTAATATTTTGATTGTATTGAGTTGCTCCTTGAAACATTCCAAGCATATCGTTTATTGATGAAACATCCCAATTTTCTACATTTGTAATATTACTAATCGAAGAGCAATCTTTAAACATTTTTTGAGCCGTCATACAATTGGATAAATTGGGTGAGGCAGTTGATGTTATTTGAAGATTAGAACAGCCATAAAAGGCTTCATCCATAGATGTCCATTGAGCCACTCCCCATGATGCAACTTGTTCAAGGAGTAATCTATCTGGGCCATTCGAAATATAAAAATGATTAAGATTGGATGGACCTAAACCAAGTTGGACATGTCCACCTGCCGGTACACCAGAAACTGTAACAGATCCACTTGTAGATGCAGCAAAAGTTCCATTTCCACTAGTTGCAGAAATATCGTCATACCACCAATAATATAGATCCCCACCGGATGCAACTTCAACATTGAAAGTGATGCTTGTTTGTGCAGCTGGCAATTGCCACCAAGTTAAGAATTCACCTCCACCGGCAAACAATGATGATGAAAATAGAATTGATAAATAAAGAAGTAAGTGTTTTTTCATAAAATGTTCTATTAGTTAGTTTGGATCGAATAAACAAACTTTTCGTTAGAAGCACTATGAAGACTTTGTTAACAGCTCATTTGACTTTGTAAGCAACAAAAAAGCCACTCTCAGTTTCCCGAAAGTGGCTTTCAACCTATGAAAAAATTAACTGTTACTCTTTAATAAACTTCACTGTTTGTCCTTCGGAAGTGCGGATATAATACACACCTGTTGCGAATGAACTGACATCGATCGTCTTCACTCCTTCAAGTGCTAGCGTCTTCACAACTGTTCCGTTCGATGCTGTGATCACAGCTGAAGTTGGATATGAAACAGAGATATTCAAAACTCCGAATGTAGGATTTGGCTGGACCCCAAGAACAAGTGTCTTATCCTCTTCCAAACCGACAGAACTAATCTGAACACAAGAGCTAATTACAGTGCAACCATTCAATTCGATTTCAACCGCATAACTTCCATTCGCTGTCGGCGTAAATGATTGTCCGTTTGCACCTGCGATCGGTTGGTTACCGTTGTTGCAATCTACCCATGTGTAGTTCGCTCCTGTTTGAGTAGCCGTTAAGGTAATTCCTGTTTGCGTTACGTTGGCATTCAGAATAGTTACCGTTACAGCAACCGCCAGTCGGTTCGCGCTTTCACATCCATTGATCGTCTGGGAAGCATAATATGTTCCGTTCGACAATGCTGCAGTTCCTGCCAACGGTGTTCCTCCTGTTGCGTTTGAATACCAAGCAATTGATGTTCCTGTTGCAGAAAGATCATCCACAACTGCAGCTGAACAGAATGACTGAGTAGTGTTTCCTGTCGGAGTTGCCGGCGCATTGATGGTTACAGCTACCTCCAAGCGATCTGTGCTTTCACATCCGTTCACCGTCTGTGTTGCAAAATAAGAAGCACCATCACTCAATGCTGTCGCAGGTGTCAATGGGCTTGAACTTCCTGCACTTGCGTACCACGTCACAGTTGTACCTGTTACTGCCAGATCTGCGATCGTTGCACTGTTGCAGAATTCCTGAGTAGCTGTTCCTGTTGGAGCAGACGGTATCGCATTGATCGAAACGGTCACAGCCAACTGGTTCAAACTTGTACAACCGTTGATCGTTTGCGTAGCGTAATACGTTGAACCATCTACAAGCGAAGTAGTCGGAGTCAAAACGTTTCCTGCACTTGCAGCGTCATACCAGGTAATGTTTGATCCACTGACAGGGATGTCTGAAACAAGTCCTGATCCACAGAAATTCTGGTTCGCAGTAGCTGCAGGTGCCGCAGGAATGTTCATTGTCACGGCTACGGCAAAGCGGCTTGCACTTTCACATCCGCTCACCGTTTGTGAAGCATAGTACGTTCCATTTACCAACGGAGTAGTTGAATTCAAAGCAGATCCACCTGTCGCTGCTGTATACCACTGGATACCCGATCCAGTTGCTGCAAAATCAGCTACCGTCGCTGCATTACAGAATTCCTGAGCTGCAGTTCCGGTTGGAGCTGCCGGTGCATTGATCGTTACTGATACTGCTAGCCTGCTAGTACTTTCGCAACCTCCCGATGTTTGGGATGCATAGTATGTTGTCCCATTAACTAGTGCTGTTCCTATTGAAAGTGGAGACCCACCAGTCGCAGCAGTGTACCACTGAATGTTGGAACCTGTAGTAGCAAGGTTTGCTACAGTACCACTATTACAGATAGTCTGGGAAGCAGATCCGGTCGGAGCCGATGGAATTCCAAAGGCTACCGTTACACCAAGTCTTGTTGCACTTTCGCAACTACTAATAGTTTGAGATGCATAGTAGGTTACTCCATTGACCAAAGCTGTTGATGTCAAAAGCGGTGAGCCTCCTGATGCGGTTGAATACCATTGAATATTGGTTCCCGAAACAGACAAATCACCAACGATCGCTCCACTACAAACAGTTTGTGTCGTTGAACCTGTTGGGCTCGATGTAACATTCACAGTTACTGCCACTGCTAAGCGAGTTGCACTTTGACATCCGCTAATTGTTTGGGACGCATAATACGTAGTTCCTGTTGCTAATACTGTTCCTGTTGTAAGTGCTGTTCCTCCCGTTGATGCTGCATACCACTGGATTCCTGTTCCAGTTGCAGTTAAGTTGGCAACTGTTCCTAAGTTACAGAATGTTTGAGATGCTGTTCCTGTTGGAGCCGCTGGTGTGTTGATTGTTGCTGTTACTGCAAAACGGTTTACACTTTCGCATCCTGTGATTGTTTGTGAAGCATAATAAGTCGTACCGTTTACCAATGCAGTTCCTATTGCTAATGCTGAACCTCCAGTTGAAGCAGCGTACCATTGAATTCCTGTTCCTGTTGCCACTAAATTGGCAACTGTTCCTGAGTTACAGAATGTTTGTGCCACTATTCCTGTTGGGGCTGCTGGCGAGTTGATTGTTGCTGTTACTGCAAAGCGAGTTGCACTTTCGCATCCGCTGATGGTTTGTGAAGCGTAATAAGTCGTACCGTTTACCAATGTTGTTCCTGTCGCCAATGCTGATCCTCCAGTTGATGCTGCGTACCATTGAATTCCTGTTCCTGTTGCTGTTAAATTGGCAACTGTTCCTGAGTTACAGAATGTTTGTGCCGCTGTTCCTGTTGGGGCTGCTGGCGCGTTGATTGTTGCAGTTACTGCAAAACGGTTTACACTTTGACAACTGCTGATCGTTTGTGAAGCGTAATAGGTTGTTCCGTTTGTCAAAGCAGTTCCGGTGCTAAGAGCTGTTCCGCCTGTTGAGGCTGCATACCATTGAATACCTGTTCCTGTTGCCGTTAGATTCGCTACAGTTGCGGAATTACAGAAGGTCTGAGCGGCTGCACCTGTTGGTGTTGCCGGAGCATTGATTGTTACTGTCACTGCAAAACGATTGGCACTTTCACATCCACTGATCGTTTGAGAAGCGTAGTATGCTGTTCCAGATGTAAGAGTTGTTCCAGATGTAAGAGCTGTTCCTCCTGTTGATGCTGCATACCATTGAATTCCTGTTCCTGTAGCAACAAGGTTTGCAACTGTTCCTGAGTTACAGAATGTTTGAGATCCTGTTCCTGTTGGAGTCGCTGGTGCGTTTATCGTTACAGTTACAGCTAATCTGTTGGTGCTTTCGCATCCTCCTGATGTTTGGGATGCGTAATATGTCGTTCCATTAACTAGCGCTGTTCCTGCTGAAAGTGGAGTTCCGCCTGTTGGGGCAGCGTACCATTGAATATTTGAACCAACAGCTGTTAGATTCGCAACAGTTCCTGAATTACAGACTGTCTGCGCAGCAGATCCGGTTGGAGCAGATGGAATTCCAAATACCGCTGTCACCGCAAATCTTCCAGTACTTTCACATCCGTTCACAGTTTGTGATGCATAATAGATAATGCCATTTGATAGGAGCGTTGAAGGTGATAAAGGTGATCCACCCGATGCTGCTGCATACCATTGAATATTCGTACCGGTAGCACTCAATGAACCAATATTAGCACCACTGCAAAAAGTCTGAGTTGCAATTCCTGACGGAACACTTGGTGTATTGATCGTTACAACCACCGCCAAACGGTTTGCACTTTGACAACCACTTACGGTTTGGGATGCATAATACGTCGTTCCGTTTGTTAACGACGTCCCTGAAGTAAGAGACGTTCCACCGGTTGAAGTTGTATACCACTGAATCGCCGTTCCTGTTGCGGTCAAGTTAGCTACTGTTGCGGAGTTACAGAATGTTTGAGCAGCAGAGCCGGTTGGGGTTGAAGTTGAGTTGAGAGAAACTGTTACGCCAAATGATCCAGCATAAACACACTGATTCGTTGATCCTAAACTTTGTCCCGCATAATAAATCGTACCATTTGTAAGTACGGTGTTAGTTGGTAAAGGTGTTCCAAAAGACCATCCCATTGAAGATGTGTACCAATTCAATTGTGCTCCAGGAGTAATGTTTGCAACTAAATCAGCAATTGTAGCTCCAGTACAGAATGACTGTGGATTCGGTGCAGTGACATTCGTTGTGAAATTATGGAGAATTACCGTCACCGCAAGACGATTTATACTTTCACACCCATTAATTGTTTGAGATGCATAATAGGTCGATCCATTCGTAACCGGAGTATTTGAAGCGAGGAATGTTCCTCCCGATGGATTTGCGTACCATTTAATATTTGAACCTGTCGCTGAAAGACTGTTAACGGTGATTGTATTACCGCCTGTGCAAATCTCTTGTGTTGCATTTCCTGTAGGTGCTGCAGGAGAGGTGATCGTTACTGTCACTGCTAGACGGCTGACACTTTGACAACCACTCACTGTTTGAGATGCATAATAGGTTGTTCCATTTACAAGTGCCGTTCCTACAGAAAGAGCTGTTCCCCCTGTTGGTGTTGTGTACCATAAGATCCCTATACCTGTTGCAGTTAGATTTGACACCATAGCAGAATTACAGAATGATTGCGATGCTGACCCTATTGGAGCTGATGTTGAATTTACGGTTACTGTTACAGCAAGACGGCCAGGGCTTTCGCAACTTGTTGTCTGAGTCGCATAATAAGTTGAACCCGTAACGAGTGCTGTTCCTATTGAAAGTGGAGACCCACCAGTCGCAGCAGTGTACCATTGGATATTTGTACCATTAGCAACCAAATTACTTACCGTTGCACTATTGCAAAAAGTTTGTGAAGTTGGGCCAGTTGGAGTATTGCATAAATTGGGCGTACAAGAATATCCGTTTACCCAATTGGAGGTGGTGCCGTTCAATCCAAAACCGGTCAAGGTACCGCTGTCAGCAGCACCTGCTGCATCGGTCAGGGTTGTAACTCCGGCATTATTTTGTGCGGGAAATCCCTGATTAAAATTGTAGTTAGCAATGAGATTGGTTGATGTTACATTAATACAGTTGTAACTATCATTCAGTTCTTGCGCGCTTAGCGCACGTCCCCAAATTTTGACCCGATCCATGAGTCCTCCGTAATACTGAGTATTAGTATTGGCTCCAAGAGCAAAATTTGCAGGCACATAAGAAATGAAATGTGTGAACGGAGCGCCGACCGCTTGTCCGTCCAAATACAATTGGGATCCGTTGGGCATACTTTCTTGGAAAGTCAATGCCACATGGTGCCATTGGTTGTCATTCAGGGTGGCAACCGTATAGGTAGTAGCACCCACCGAACCGTTGACTGTCCAGTTGTAGGACATCAGTTGGTTGCCATTCAAAAACAAACCATAATAATTGGGTCTCACAATCAGGGCCCTGAATCCAGAACCTGCATTGGTGGTTTTGATCCATGCCTCGAAGGTGCCGGCAGAAGTGATCGAACTGTTGATGGTCGAAGCAAGGCCTACTTGGTCATTGAGACCATCAAAATTCAATCCGTTCTCACAACTGAATATATTGGCGGTTACAGCAAGTCTTGTAGTACTTTCACAACCATTAGCACCTGTTTGAGATGCATAATAAGTTGTTCCACTGATAATCGATGTAGTTCCAGATATAGGTGTACCGCCTATTGAAGCTGTGTACCATTGAATGGTTGTTCCCGTAACGACTAGATTCGAAATTGTTGCGCTTCCACAGAAATTTTGAGTCGCTGAACCTGTAGGAGCAGCAGTAGTTGAAAGTGTGACTAAAACTTGTTTTCTCGTACTTTCACATCCAGCAACAGTTTGTGTAGCGTAATAAAATGTATTGTGAACTAATGCGGTTAATAAAGGTAATGGAATTCCTCCCGAGGCTGCAGCATACCACTGAATATTCGTTCCTGTCACAACGATATCTGAAAGGTTGTCACCATAACAAAGTGCTTGTGAGGCTGAACCCCCAGGAGCAGGTGATGAAATCACGGTAACAACAACTGCTAATCTAACTGAACTTGGGCAGCCGTTTAACGTCTGAGAAGCATAATAAGTATTTCCATTTACAAGTGCGGTTGTACCTACCAATGATGTTCCACCTGTAGCAACGGAATACCATTGAACACTTGTTCCGGTTGCTACAAGATTCGCAACAGTTCCGCTATTGCAGAAGGATTGTGTTGTCGAACCTGTGGGCGGTGCTGTTTCATTCACAACTAAAGTTGCGGCATTTGATGTTATCGTTACTGAATTGCAAAGATTACCAATCACTACCGTATAGTTTGCAATATTCACACTCGTAACATTAGCAAGAGTTAAAATATATGAATTGGCTCCTACAATGTCAACACCATCTTTTTTCCATTGATAAGTCGTCGCTGTTCCACTTGCTGCAACGCTATAAGTTGCTGAATTACCAACACACACTGTCTGTGTTGATGGTTGGGTGATAATTACTTGGTCAACTCCACATTCGTAGAATTTAGTTAACAAAGCATCCTGAGCTCCTATTAAAGAAACTCCCACAACCCCAGTTTGAGGATCCAGATCAGTTATGTTATCGTCAAACATTGACCCAACAATAATTTCCTTACTACTGTTTACATGCACGGCGCGTGGATATTCAACACCGGTTGTTAGGGCCCCGCCGAATGTATGCACATTTTGATAAGCGAGATTATTGTTCAACTTCAACAGGTATTGATCATAACCTGCAGATACCACATTCTGAACACCTGCACCCGGGTCAAAATCAATTGTCCCTATCCAGTTACCAACAACAAAAATATCGTTGCCATTGATCGAAATATCAAAGGCATTACTCTTTTCGCCTGCAGTTATTGAGGCACATGGGGTATTATTTTGAACTTTTATGGCATTTAAATAATTTAAGTTTCCATCCAATTTCCATACAAAAGCTGCTGTGGTTGAATTGAAACAGGCATTTAGTGTTGCGGTTCCAGTACCTGGGTCAAAATCCATACTCCCAACCATTGTTCCCACTCCATAGATGTTTCCATTGACATCTGTCGCTATATTTTCTATATTGAAACTAGACAATAAGGTATTTGTAGATGCAGCAATATTCTCATAAACACCAGCACTATTCCATTTAAGAATAATCATTTCCTTGCCGCTATAAATATTTCCACTATACCAAGGCATATTGACTGAAACAAAATAATTTCCGGTATTGTCAATCTCGAAATCAGATACAATAGCATCCTCAGAATAATTTGTTGGCAATCCTTTTATAAGTGGTGTCAATTGGGGCGGTGTGGTAGTTGGCCACATATAGCTTTGATAAGCTCCTGCTGCCGAGTATTTAAGTAAGATAACTCCATATCTAACACCAGTATTCGAAACGCTAAGCCCAACATTTGCTGCACCATAGTCCAAATCGATCGTTCCAGAATTATTAAAGAAACTACATGCAAAAACAGGGTCACCATTGGATTGAACCTCAACTCGTGGAATAAATGGAATATTCTGTAAACTACCTCCCCATAAGAAATTTCCATCCTTGTCAAGACACCCAAGAATTCCCCAACCTCCGTAAACATTAGTTACTCCCGGGCCCGGATCAATATCACCATTTCCTGTTGCTTGTCTTCCACTGAAAAAAACTCTACCATCATTTCCTATTGCCAAACCAGATATTTGCATATCTGCATTGCTTGCAGTATTGACCGGGAAATTTTTTGTCCATATTACATTTCCAACCGGATCGAATTTTGCAATAAAAGCGTTTAATCCACCAATTTGGCTTGCATAATCGATATTAACATCGTTTGATACAGCTGCTCCATGTTTTCCACATACATAGACATTACCGGCATTATCGCTAACAACATTATAAATTAGTTCATTTGAGCTTACTGCTCCAATTCTTTTATGCCACTGATAATTCAATTGAGCATTCGTCACCAAAGAAAGGACGAGGAAGGTTAAAAAGGCGGTTATCTTTTTCATAGATTTTTAAATATTGTGTAAATATATTTAACTAATTACCTTTTAAAAAAACCAATTTGTAAACAACACGTTTGACTTTGTAAACAGCAAAAAAGCCGTTCTCAACGAGCTGAAAACGGCAAAAGAAAAAACCAATTTTCTGTTTAACTCAAATAATTCTGAACATCTTGTTTGCGTTCACGGGAAACCGGAATTACTTGTCCTGATTTAAGTTGTAGATTTCCACCTTCAGATTTAAAATAGGATGTGACATGGTCCATATTGACAAGGAATGAGCGATGTGATCTGAGAAATTTTGGAGTAGATTCGAGAGCGTTCTCAAAGTATTTCAGATTTTTTGAAACGATTTTGGGTTTTTGGTTAGTACTTACAATACGAACATATGATCCTTCAGCCTCAAAGTATTCGATATCATCCAATGAAAGGTATTCATATCCTCCTTGAAATGGAATACACAAAACATCCTTTCTATCTTCCTGTAAATTTTCGGAAAGTGCTTTTAGCCTTACTTCATTATCGCGATTCTTTTTATCTTCTTTCAATTTTTCAACAGCTTCTACCAACTGCTCTTCTTGAATTGGTTTGAGGATATAATCAATGGCTGATAATCGAAATGCTTTTAATGCATGGGCATTATAGGCTGTTGTAAATACAACTTTTCCTTTGATGTTTTTACCTATGAGCGATTCTGCAAGTTGCAGACCAGATTTTCCCGGCATTTCAATATCCAAAAAAATAGCATCTGGCTGATGTTTTTCAATTATTCGAAGTCCATCTTCGGCATTTTCAGCTTCACTTACGACCTGTACCTCTGGTGCAAGTTCCAACAACATGAGTCGTAATAATTTTCTTGCTTGTGCAGAATCATCAATTACAACGGCTTTTATTTTATTTGATTCAGACATGAATGCGAATGTAAACAATAGTGCCTTCTGGTTCACCATTTAGGTTAAAATTATCAACTATTTCAACACCTACAATTCCTTCTTTTTCATGATTAAGTAAATCTAGTCGCCTTTCCATCGCATGTGAAGCGAAAGATTGATGCTCTGCTTGTGTTTTCTTGTTTATTTCGTCTGCAGCTTTTCTGCCAATTCCATTGTCTGTTATTGTGATTAATAATAATTCTTCAGACTCCAAATAGTTTATTGAAATGTTCAATTTCTTTTCACCCGATTTGTGTCTCAATCCATGTTTGAATGCATTTTCAACATAAGGTTGAATGAGTAGTGCAGGAATATTAATTGCCGATTCATCAACATTTTCATCTATTACAATCTCATAACTAAAATCCATTTGGAGCAACATAGCTTCTAAATCAATGTAAAGTTTTAATGTTTCCAATTCTTTCTCCAAAGTTACGACTGGCAGCGAACTCATTTCTAGTATTTTTCGCACAAGACTGGAGAAATCACTCAAATATTTTGCTGCATTTTTCTTGTCATTTTCATAGATAAAACCTTTTATTGAATTCAAAACATTGAACAAAAAATGTGGATTCATTTGAGCTTTCAGTGCATTTTGTTGGGTTAAACGAAGTTCATTTTCAAGCCGTAGATTTTTAAGTTCAGCCTGTTGTTTCTTTTGAAGGATTGATTCACGCCGTTTGAAGATTGCATATGCACTAAGTCCGACAGAAACTGCAAGTAAAAGATAGAACCACCAGCGCTGCCAAAAAGGAGGCAAAACCCTCAATTCGAATTTTAAACTATTAATGGAGGACATTCCATTGTGATCGATCATTTTTAATTCTATCGTAATATTTCCTGTTGGCAACTGAGGAATAATAATTTTCCCTGCCGAACCCGGAACTTTGATCCAATTTTCGTTATAACCGATTATACGGTAGGCAAAGTCAAAATTTCCATTTGAGAAAAACGAAATTCCATCCGCGACGATCGTTAATTCATCATCATAACGCATTTCTTTTATGGCTTTGAAACCTTTTGGATTATTATTCAATCTGAATTCACGAAAAATAATTTTAGCACTTCCTTTTTTCGTTCTAAACAAATTGAGGGGAATGCGCTGTATTCCTTTTCCTGTGGCTGCCCAACAATATTTATCAGTAAATGTTAACGCTCTGACATTGTTTGAACTCAAGCCTTCATAAAATCCAAGTTGAAATGAACTGCCATTATCAATGTCTAACCCCATAATTCCTTTATTGGTTGCCAAATAGATTTTACCTTTGTGAAAATCCAACTCTACGGCCTTAATAGAGCTATCAAGTTTTTTAAACTCTGTAATTTTTCGGTTTTTATCGATGGAATAAATTAAACCTTCAAAGCTTAAAATATAGACGATTTGCTTTTTCTGATCAACCGTAATTGATATTATTTGTTGATTCTTAAGAAGAATACTTTTGTTCTTCCATTTGCCGTTTTCAAATTGAAGTTCATAAAGACCTCCGTTTGCTGCGACGAATTTACTCCCAGAAAATGGTGAACTTTCAATATCTCGGCACCAATCCTCCACTATTAAGTTGGTTCCATCAAGTGGATCGGTTATCGAGTTTACACAAAATAATCCCTGCGAAGACAATAGGAAATAGTCATTTTTTATGTGCAACATAGATTTAATTGATCGAGCTTGGCTATTCACCTCATCAATACGTCCATCCTTCAATCGGAAAATTTGATTCATTTTATTGAAGTAGATACATTGATCTAGCGCGTCAAAATAAAACATACCAAGATCAGAATTTGGCTTGTGCTCGTAATTCTTTAATCGATCTCCTGCAGCGCTCAATTCACGAATAATTCCAGTAGTTCCCGCAAAGTAAATAAATTCACCATCCGTCGCGATATGACTAAAAGGATCGTATGTGAATGCGCCAGATTCAACATTCCACACCCGAACATCAAATTGAGGAATACGAAATATCCCATTGTGTAAGGTGCTAAACCAATAATTTCCTTCAGCATCTTTCAAGCAATCTGAAAATGCAATGTCGGAATACAACAATTCAACCTTTCCATTGAATTTATTGAAGTGCACTAATCCTGAATAGGTATTGATCCAAATATTCCCTTGATTAGTTTCAACGACTGATGTGAGCTTTCTCCCTTTTAAGATTTCAATTAATTTAGGGTTTTTGTATTCTGACCAGCCATTTTTAGTTTTTTGAAAAACTGCAGCACCAAGAATGTCAAACAACCATGGATTTGAAACCGAACGAGAGATGATCAGAGGAGTTTCCTTATACTTCTTATCAATAAAATGTGAATTCACATTCCCATCCTTCCATTCAATTATCTTTTCATAATTGTGGTAGTAAATTCTCCCTTCAGAATCAGAGCGAATATTGTTTGTGAAAACCTTTGATCCATTGGAAGAATGAAGAGACGAATTGACTAATTTCCATTTCAATGATTTTTCATTCAGTTCAAATACTCCTTCGCTGCTAGAAATCCAAATGGTTCCATTTCCGACACTCGCAATACCGTTTACAGGAAAATTCCAATTATCGATAGTTCGCAGGATACCACCTTCAATGTAAAATATTTGCTTGTTAAAATTATACCCATAAATTCTTCCCCCAGGAGATTGACAGAGTCCTGTGGCAGACTGAGAATTAAGTTCGGAAGAAGAAAAATGTTCGTATGTCACTCCATTAAAGCGATAAACACCTACATCACAGCCAATCCAGATATATCCTTGTTTGTCTTGAAGAATGCAATATATTTCATTGGAAGGGGCACCATTTTCAATGCTATATGAAAAATAAGCAGGATCTTGTGCAACAATTCTATTGCAAAAAAATATTAAAAATATTAAAAGTAAAAAGTTCTTCACTAGAATTCAAAAATAGCAATATTACATTTAATCATACTACACGCTTCAACTAAAAGGAAGAATTCAAGTTAATAATTCAATTACTTCCTCCGCACTGAATTGAAAACTTTTTGACATATTTAAGATGGCATAACATAAACAAGAAAGGAGTGTTTTTGACTGCATTAAAAACCAGTGCAGGTTTGGTTGGAAAGCAATGGGATTCGAGTTTTAAAGGTCTTACAAAGCAAAACCTGGTTAAGGTGGTTAAAATAAATGATGAGATAATGGTGGATTTGGTTTAACACTTTTAAAAAACAAAAGGAGTGAAAAAATCACTCCTTTATTAAGCTTAAAATCTAGATTCTATTTTTTCGAGTTTATTGGTTTCTTACTTTTTAAAACGTTGAAACCAACACTTAATCCTACCATTCCTCCACCTTTTCTTGAAGAATAAAATACATTTACAGGAATATTTAACGATCCAGCTCTAAAGGTTCTTCCGATTGCCATTACGAACATTGTGCTTATTGCTAAACTCCCTCTTGTATCAGCATGTTTACTTTCTAAGTTATATTTTGAATTTATTTCTGTCAAAGTTTTCATAGTCCCATCCGCCTTAAAAAATGAAGGGTTTTGAGTTGGATCAGCATTTTCTATTACTGCACGCGTGTCCCAATCACTAGAATTAAAATAAGTGTCCTTTTCCCCAAATGTACCATCCGTATCAAAAAATCCATTTGATACCTTTTTCAAACCAAAACCTGGTCCGAAACCAAATTCCCAGCCTGCCTTACCGAATCTAAAGCCATTCATAATTGTTGCAGTTGGAATAAATTGCCCTTGTTCTAAGCCTGAAACATTAAAAACACCTTCAACCAATGCAGAAAAATTCTCCGTTCCAACATATTGTCCTTCGATTTGATACCCAATCATACTGATTCCAGGGAAAATATCTAAACCACCACGATCTGTTGAACGGGTTGCAAATTCTGCCATGCTTCCAACCATGTATGCGTATCCAACTCGAGGTCCAGAATTTTTTACTTTTCCAACATTATTGGAGGTAATTAATTCATTTTTAAATTTCAAGCGATCAACAAGTTCTTTTGAGGATTCAATTCCATGCATTTCATTCAATAATATTTCCGTCATGCGTTGAAGTTCTGGCTCTTGGTTATCGAATTCCTTCGTTCCCGTTTTAAAAATTGAATTGTTTTTAACATCAATTATTTTAATTGTTAAGACAATTTTATCTCCTAAAGCATCATAACTTCCAGAAACAGTATAATCAACATTCAATTCCTTGCCTAATTCTACTAAGCACGTTTTACTAACACAATTGTTTATGAACTCAGGATTTTTTTTGAACGCATCGGCCATGTCAAATTCGTCATAGACATTATAAAGATTCAGTTTAATTAATTCTAAGCGAATCAATTTTGATGCAATTGTTGGGGTTGCAAATAACCCATTAACACTTGGATTTGTTACTGCAATTGATGATTTTGTTTGTGCGAAAGTTGTGCTCACACAACCGATAATTAAGGCTAAATTGTAAATTACTTTTTTCATGATTTTTGTTTTTTAGATTTTTAATGCTTTTATGATTTAACGTGATTTTTAAAAGTTGCTTAATGCTATTGCAATCCATACAGTTATTCCAGCTCCCATTCCTGCCAATGAACCTCCTAAACTTTTTAAGGATCTTTTCTTTTGTATTCCCTTTTTTACAGCTTTGATTTCTGATTTGGAAGCTTTAGGGTGTTCAGTAATATAATTAGCAACATATGATTTCGACCCTGGGATTGGAAGAACGGAGAATATCATGTTCACAGGTAAAGCGAATATTAGAAAAACTGCTCCTGTTACAAATGACCCAACAAATGCTGCAGGAGCTTTATATTCTGTTTTAGCCAAATGTTGTACGACTCCTAAATAAAGTGGATTACTTTTTTCTATTATTATTATTTCTGAATCTATCTTTTCAGTTTTTGTAACGATTACATTAGAGCTGGTGTCGGCTTCATTTACTACTTGATTGACGCTATTCAACGTCGAATCAACGTTTACTATTGGGATTTCAGAATTTAAAATAATCTCAGTTGAATCTATGCTCGATGTGATTGGTTTTGGTTGTTCTTTTTTAGTTGTTTCCCAAGGATTTTCTTTAGAATTCTTCTCCCATGGATTCGTTTGTGCGAAAACTTGAACGGTACAACTTGAACAAGAAATAACTAATAAAATAGCTTTGAATACTTTTTGAATCTGGAAATTAACACTTACATTTTTCATAACATTTGCTTTTCGTTAAGACAAATGTACATGCAGATGAAGGCAAGATGTTAACTGAATAGCGTAAGCAAAATTTTACTACTTGCGAAAAACGCAAATAATAAATACGGGAAGAATAAAGGGGGAATTAACTATTCGCGTACTTCTAAATCGGCTTCAATTTTTTTCCTATAACCGTTAATCATACTTTTTACTTGTGCAAAGTAATTGTTTCTATCCTTCTCATTTACAGTGCTAATCATACTTGAATTGGCTATTTGTTTCAAAAGAACACTTTCACTGTCTGTCACGTAAACCTCATCTGTTGTATGCAGTGTATTCATGATATTATGCGCAATAAAGAGTCCTGAATAGTCATCAGTTTTGTAATGGATAGTGGTTGTTGCATTCAAGGTTTCATTGTGATACATTTCAAAATCATTTCCCGAAGCTGGTGCCTGCGTGGTGTATAAAAATTTTTTTCCTTGTGCAGCTTGATCTTTTAAATGGTCAACAAATTTATCTAAGTTATCTAAAAGGAATAATGCATATTCTGGCTCTTGAAAATGTTGCGCATTAAAGTAATAATAGATTTCTCGTGTAAAACCTCTTAACAATTCAGGATCATAAACCTCTTTTGACGGTATTGAATTATAAACGCGTAAAACTTCTTTTCCTATTGCGAACGTTTGATCTGAAACCTTCTCATGCTGAAAAAGTTGATTTTTCAATTCTTCTAATTGCAAATGTGTTTTTGCCCAAAAGAACAATTTGAAGCGCACCAAGTGAGGGAAATTCAATAATTGCAGAAATGGCGTATTATTGATTGCTAGTGTAAGTTTTGGATTTTTCTGTTTTTTCAAATGAACTACACTGTCCAACATATTTTGTAAATAGGAGTCCATGCTGAAATCATATCCCGAAAAAGCTTGAAAGTCAAACACAATTTTGTTCTTATTCATTTCGAAAAGTGAATCAATAGAAAAATCGAAATGCTTGGCCAATTTTTCAATTTCATAAATCGTTAATAACGTATCTCCTCGAAATCTTCGATAAACAGCATCTTGACTGATACTAAGAACCTCTCCAACAGCATTTCCTAAAGAATCATTTCCTTTAATTTTGCGTTTTATAATTTCAAATATTTCGGCTTGGTGGTCGATTCTCATGTAAATTCCTTTGACGATAATTTTAGAAAGATACAGAATTTTATAATTCTGGGGATTTAATTGTCGTTCATTTATGCTGCGTTAATTGTTAAAACAATAAATATAAGCAAATCCACTTAATCGTTTTAGTAGGATTCCAAGAGTAGAGATATTTTGATTTGATAAACCGCTTTAGTTCAGCGTACATTTGCGGCGACCTAAACCTTTTTTAACGCTTTATGAAAAAACTACTATTATTCCCTATTCTATTTTTAACTAGTATTTTCGGTTTGTTTTCACAAGAAAATTCTCTTCATTTAGATGGTACGAATGATTATGTTAACTGTGGTAATAATGCATCATTAAATATTACAGGAACGAAAATAACTTTAGAAGCTTGGATTTATCCTACTAGTTTTCAAGCAAACGTTTGGCAAGGAAATGTTATAAACAAAAGTGGAGCTGGTGATAATGGTTATATGATAAGAGTTGGGAATAGTGGTCAAGTAAATTTCAATTTAGGGACTGGGTTCTGGAATGAAATAAATTCTGCCACAGGCGCTGTTACATTAAACAATTGGCATCATATTGCAGGAACCTATGATGGTGTAACAATGAGACTTTATGTCAATGGTGTGCAAGTTGTTAGTAGTGCTTTAGGTACCAATATTGTCACTGCATCAAATAGTTTATTTTTGGGTGATGACCCAGGTAATATTGGTCGTTATTTTCCTGGAAGAATTGAAGAAGTTAAAATTTGGAACGTGGCAAGAACAGCGGCACAAGTGGTTAATGACATGAATACTAGTCCTTGCTCACCATATCCTACAGGCCTAAAAGCATATTATCGTTTCAACCAAGGCGTCGCAGGTGCTAACAATGTTGGAATCACATCTGTTATTGATCAAACTGGAGTAAATAATGGGACCCTTACAAATAGTGCTTTAAATGGGGCCACTTCAAATTGGGTTGGTGGTAAGCCAGCATTTCCAGCTTCTACAGCAACATTTACTTATCTGCCAACTTGTACAGGAGCAACTGCAACAATAACAGGAAATTATGACGGAGTTTTTGGCTTTTCTCCAAATCCAGGTGGAGGAGTAATCTTGAACACTTCTACCGGTCAAATAACAAATGGAACTGCTGGAGCTACCTACACAGTCCAATATACTATCTGTGGTGTATCAGCTACTGTTTCTGTAACACTCAATTCAACCAATTGCTGGGTATTGAATGGAAACGCCTCATACATTCCAAATGGAGCTCAACAATGTATTCAATTAACACCAGAACTAAATAATCAAACGGGTTGCGCCTGGGATGATAATATTATTGATTTCAACTCCAATTTTAGCCTTGCATTGAATTATTACTTTGGCAACAATATAAATGGGGCAGATGGAACAACCTTTACGTTTCAACCGAACCCAAACGCATGTGGAACTAATGGAGGACAGTTAGGTGCTGGAGGAATTGCCAATTCATTAATAATAGAATTTGACACCTACGATAATGATTATCCAACTCATGTTGTCGATATTGCTGAAGATCACATTGCTATAGAAATCGATGGAGATTTACAAAATGCTTCCCATTTGGCTGGACCTATTGCCGCACTGCCAAGTTCAGCCGCTATTGACGATGGCGCAATGCATGCCGTCAACATCCAATGGACATCAGCAACAAAAACGTTAAAAGTATATTTTGATGGTAACTTGAGATTAACAACTGTATACGATTTCGTGGCACTTGTATTTGGTGGAGATAATACGGTAAGATGGGGGGCGACAGCTGCTACTGGTGGATTGAACAACCAACAATATTTTTGTCCACAAACAATAGTAATATTACCAACTGAATTAAGTTCGTTTACAACCGAGTGTGATGGTGAAAGCGAAAAGATTGCTTGGACAACAGCTTCCGAAGACAGGGTTGATTATTTCGAAATAGAATATACGTATGACGGAACACTATTTTATTCTCTAGCTCAAGTTAAAGCATCCGGTACGTCCACCCAAACGCAATTTTATTCGGTAGACAACACGTTGGATTATATAGGTAATATTTATTATAGAATTAATTCAGTTGATATTGATGGCCAATTTGAGACGTCTGATTTAATTTCAAGTAAAAAATGTTTTGAGTCAAATAGTGAACTTTTGGAGGGGTATATGTTCACAAAAAACAATTTAAATATACAATTGAATGAAGCAAATTTAGATTTAAAATTAATTACGACAACGGGCCAAGAACTTCTTTCAACAAAAACCTTTAACAACTCAAATATTGATTTTCAACAAATTAACGTTGCCCAAGGAATTTATTTACTTCAACTCACCAATCCTGTTTCAGGCAAATCCAAAACGTATAGAATATTTTGTTCAGAAAATTAATGAGATCCTCGAGCTATAAACTCGCAGGCAAGTAATAAATGTTTCCCAGGAACTTTAGTCTCTTTCAAACGATCTAAAATACGATCTACACTTTCTGTCCCGATGTGTTTTACCGGCTGTCTCAATGCAGAAATTGCGGGTTCCATATAAGCGAAAGCTTCATTGTCATCAAATGATATTAAACGAACTTCTTGTGGGATTTTTATATTGAATTTTTTTAAAGCAGCTAAGGTTTTAAATACGACTTGATTATTCAATGGAAGAAAAGAGTCTGCCCCATTATCTAATTCACGTTTGATCATTGCATCTATTTCATCTTGATTTTCCGGCAAATTAATAACAACCAATTCAATTTTTTCTGCAGCACAAGCAATTCTCGTTCCTTCAATCCGTTTTTCAATTGTGGGTATTGATTCAGAATGTTGACTTAAAACAACTAATTTCTTTGGTTTAATAGAGAACGCTTTAATTACTTTTTTTACTTCTTTTTTATTATCAATTCCAACAAAATCAGCCTCATCATCGCCAGGTCTATCTGCAAAAACGACTGGGATATGTGTTTCGTGTAAAATTGGAATAAGTTCCTGAATATCATTGCTAGGCGAAATAATCATTCCATCAATAGAACGTTGCAATAATTCACGCATCAACGTCTTTTCCAATTCTTTGTCGTCATTTGTATTTACGATAAGTGCATTGTATCCGTTTTTATATAATCCTTCCTGAATTGTCTTACATAACTCAGCATAAAAAGGATTTGAAATATCAGCCAATACTAATCCAATGGTTTTTGTTTTTCCTTGACGTAAGCTTTTCGCAAAATAATTAGGTACATAAAGTAGCTCCTTTGCCTTCTCTCTTATTAGTCGTTGCTTCTCTTTGCTGATATTAAATTCATCTCCTTTGTCATTCAAAACAAACGAAACAGTGGCTTTAGAAACACCTATACTTTGTGCAATATCCGCTAAAGAAGTCCTTTTTTCTTTCATTTTATTTGATGAACCGTGAATATTATTTTGGCAATTTCGCAACCATTGCTGCGTATTCTACCTCAAATTTTTTGTCGCCTTTACAACCCAATACAACTTTAGAATTATGGAAATGCTCAATTCTATTTCCGGGATCTGGGTGAGTACTTAAAAATTCTGGTTGACGCGCTCCGCCCAATGCTTGAATCTTTTCAAAAAATCCAGCGCCTCCATCGGCATTGTATTGCGTTGAACATAAATAAACAACAGATTTTTCATCGGCTTCTTCTTCGTGTTTACGTGAAAATTTCAACCCAATAAGAGCACCTGTAATTTGCTTTATAGCATCATGTTTTCCCAATAAAACATCTTCTAATAATTGTATCCCAAACATTGTTGACATTTGCCTAGTAGAATGACGCATATCTGCATGTCCGATTTCATGACCTAAGACTCCAGCCAATTGATCTTCAGATTCTAAAAATTTCAAAATTCCAGTATAAACATAGATATAACCTCCTGGAGTACAAAACGCATTTAACGTACTATCGTCATGAATAATTCGCAATCTCCAAGTGAATTCATCTTTTAAATCGACTTTCCCAGAGTTCAATATATTATCTCGGACTTTATACAAATACTGATAAACTTGTTTGTATTGAACTGAATCTAAGAGTGGATACTGAGAAGTATTACTATCTATTTCATGCGCTACTTGTGCTCCAAGGTTTCTATCTTGGTCAATTGTGAAAAGGTTTATGCCTTTCCCTTTACTTGCTCCACCGCAAGAAGCTAAAATGATGACGAATGTAAAAATGAATGTGATTTTGAAAATAGGAGATTTCATTCTGATCTGATTTTGAATTACCCCATAGGGTAAAAATAATTTACTAAAAATGTCATTATTACAGCCAATGACCAGCCCGTGTAAACTTCTAATTGTGTGTGCTTCTTAAGAAACAAACGTGCTGAAATCGTTAATCCGGAAGCTATAATTGCAAAAATTAAAATCCAAAATTGAAATTCTGCTTGTTCCACTGCATATGCAAATAGAAAACCACTCATTATTCCAACTCCACCACCATGAAGGCTTATTTTAATCCAACGATTAATAATTGTATAAATTACCGTCACACAAATTCCTGAAAATGGCAAGGCATAAACATATTTTGGCAGAACGTTTTCTTTAGAAATGTATAAAAAAACTGCGTATAAAATCAAACAATAAGCGAGCGTAATGAACATAGGAATACTTCTTTCCTTCTGATTCTCCATATCGATTGTTGTAATAATATTTTGCTTTCGAAGAATCACAAAAGAAATGGCCGGAGCAAGAATACTAAAAATTAAAAACATATAAAAAATCGCCACTTTCGCTGTATCAGGCAATAAATAAAGTGATTCTTGGGCATCAACAGGAAAAGGTTGTGAAATCACGTACATTGCGATTAACAAACCATAAACAGGCGTTAATAATGGGAGGAATACCCAAGAAAGAATTTCTGCTAAAATTTTCATAACTCTTTTCTTAAACGGGCTACAGGAATATTCAATTGTTCTCGGTATTTTGCAACTGTACGGCGAGCAATATTATACCCTTTTTCTCTTAATAAATCAGCCAATTTTTCATCCGTAAGTGGCCGTTTCTTTTTCTCCCCTTCAATAGCTTCAGACAATATTTTCTTCACTTCGCGTGTAGAAACTTCTTCTCCGGAATCAGTAGATAACGACTCAGAAAAAAAGTATTTCAAAGAGAAAATTCCGTATCCTGTTTGAACATATTTACTGTTTGCAACACGAGAAATTGTAGAAATATCCAAACTAACGATTTCAGCAATGTCTTTCAAAATCATTGGTTTAAAATTCGTTTCATCGCCCGTTAAGAAATAATCTTTTTGATACTCCATTATGGCATTCATTGTCAATAACAGCGTGTTTTGACGTTGTTTAATTGCATCAATGAACCATTTTGCTCCATCCAATTTTTGTTTTACAAATTGCAAAGCATCTTTATCAGATCTGGAAGTTTTAGCTCCTTCAGCATAGGTTCTAAGCATTTGCTCGTAATCTCTGCTAACCTTTAATTCAGGAGCATTTCTTCCGTTTAATGTCAATTCTAATCGCCCTTCAAATTCAGTGATCATGAAATCAGGAATAATTTGCTGGTGATTTTTAGAAGATTCCTTCATTGAACCGCCTGGTTTTGGATTCAATTTAAGAATTTCAGCAACTGCCTCCTTCAAATCTTGATCTTCAATTTCTAATTTTTTTGCAATCTTGTCATAATGTTTCTTTGTGAATTCATCAAAGAATTGCTCCAAAATTATTTTGGCTGTATATTTTGTAATATCCCCGTCTTGTTTGCGGTTTATTTGAATCAACAAGCATTCCTTCAAATCACGAGCTCCAACACCCGCAGGATCCAAATCTTGAATAATTATCAAAACCTCTTCAACCTCTTTCTCAGTGGTTGTAATATTTGCAGAAAAAGCCAAATCATCAACGATTGCTTCAATTTCACGGTTCAAATATCCTGATTCATCGATGTTTCCAATAATGGTATCTGCAATCATGAATTGTATGTCATCCATGTCAAGCAAATGCAATTGCTCGGTCATTTTCTCTTGAAATGATTGTTCACCAGATAAAGGAATGACGCGTTCTTCATCATCCTTACTTGTATTATTTGCCTTTGTCTTATAATCGGAACCGTCTTCGTCTATGTATGCTGAAATATCGAAATCGGCATCGTCATCTTTGTCGTTGTCCTCGTCTTTATCGTAATCATCTTCATTATCGAATTCATCCTCATCCTTTTCCTCAGCTCCTTCTTCCAATGCTGGATTTTCCTCAATTTCTTGTTTGATTCGTTGATCCAATTCCATGGTCGGAACCTGCAACAATTTCATTAATTGAATTTGTTGTGGAGAAAGTCGTTGTTCGAGTTTCTGAGCGAGATATTGTTTTAAGGCCATTCGTGTTTAAGCTATCAATCTTGACTAAATATACAAAAATCTTTTAAAATTCAGCATTTTGAGGTGTTCTTGGAAATGGTATTACATCTCTAATATTTGTCATCCCGGTAACAAACATGATCATTCTTTCGAAACCTAGACCAAATCCAGCATGTGGAACAGAACCAAACTTTCGCGTATCCATGTACCACCATAATTCTTCTTCGTCGATATTAAAATCAGCACATTTCTTTTTTAGAATGTCCATTCTCTCTTCACGCTGCGAACCACCTACAATTTCACCTATCCCAGGAAACAAAACATCCATCGCTGCAACAGTTTTTCCATCATCATTTTGACGCATGTAAAACGCTTTAATTTCAGCTGGATAATTCGTTAAAATCACTGGACACTTATATTCTTTTTCTACTAAATAACGTTCGTGTTCACTTTGTAAATCAATTCCCCAAGAAACTTCATATTGAAATTTCTTCTTTTTATAGTGGTTCGAATTTCGAAGCACATCAATCGCTTCTGTGTAAGTCAATCGTTTGAATTCATTATTCACAACAAATTTCAAGCGTTCGATTAACGTTAATTCATTTCGCTCATTTTGTGGTTTTTGCGCTTGTTCTTGCACTTCTCGGTCATTCAAAAAGCTTAAATCATCCGCACAATTGTCCATCACATATTGACAAATATATTTCAAGAAATCTTCTGTCAAATTCATGTTATCCAACAAATCATTGAAAGCGACTTCTGGTTCTATCATCCAAAATTCAGCTAAATGACGCGAAGTATTTGAATTTTCAGCACGGAATGTTGGTCCGAACGTATATACTTGTCCCAAAGCTAAGGCTGCTAATTCTGCTTCTAATTGTCCAGAAACAGTTAAATTAACTCCTTTTCCAAAGAAATCTTCTTTGTAATTTACTGTTCCATCTTCATTCAAAGGTGGGTTTTTAGGATCTAAATTCGTTACTCTAAACATTTCACCGGCACCTTCAGCATCTGATCCTGTGATAATGGGTGTATGTAAATAGAAAAAACCTTTATCGTTGAAGTATTTATGGATTGAATAAGCTACTGCATGTCGAATTCTAAAAACTGCACCAAACGTATTTGTTCTAAACCTCAAATGTGCTTGTTCACGTAAAAATTCTAAGCTGTGTTTTTTTGGTTGCATTACAGTTCGTTGAACATCATCAGGATTTGCTTCACCGATAATTTCAATTTCTGTTACTTGTAATTCAACTGCTTGACCAGAACCTTGAGATTCAATTAATATTCCCTTCAATCCAACCGCTGCAGCAGTAGTGATTTTTTTTAAAATTGCTTCATCGAACTTCTCAAAATCAACAACGGCCTGCAAGGTGTTTATAGTTGAACCGTCATTAATTTGAATAAAACGGTTACTTCTAAAAGCCCTTACCCATCCTTTAATAAGGATTTCTTGTCCAACTTGTGGTTGATTTAAAACGTCAACAATTTTTACTCTTTTCATACTAATTTGAATTGAAGCACAAAAGTAGTTAAGAAACCTGAAGAATCAATAAGTTGAACCTTTAATCTTAAGAGAGGATGTCTAAACTTTCGAGAAAAAAACAGCTTTACTAATAGTGTTTTAAAAATTGGCTTAATATGGATTCAATATTAAGCCAATTTCTTAATTCTTTTTAAATGAATCTGTGCTTGTGTTAGTCACTTTCACTTTATCGTTTCCGGTAGAAATAACTTTAAATTCCGTTCTTCTATTTTTTTCATGCTCTTCTTCGGAACATGTCGATTTTACTGTGCCTTCGCATTCACAACCATTTAATAAGATAGATTCGCCATAACCTTTGCCATAGATTCTTGCAGGGTTGGTGATTTTCAATTTAATATATGCAGCAGATGCTTTCGCTCTTTTATCTGACAATTGCTCGTTGTATTTAATTGATGCTCTACAATCCGTATGTGAACCAAGTTCGACAACCATATTAGGATATTTATTCATCACTTCAACAATTTTATCTAGTTCTTTTTGAGCATCTGGACGAATATTAAACTTATTTAAATCGAAGTTAATTGGGTTAATTTGCACCAATTCAGACAAATCTTTTACTTCAGCATCAAGACCTAAATCTAAAGCATCATGAACATTATATTGACCAGGTTTTGTGAATTGTGTTTTGTAAAAAATCGTTTTAGAAAAATACCTATCTTTTTCTAAAACAAAGGTATAACTCCCTTGATCATTTAATTTCTTATCTCCAAGGGGTCTTCTGTAATCCCCTGTTTCTAAAGTAGAATATGAAATTACATCACCCGAAATATTATCAGTAACGGTCAACTTAACACCTTCTAAAGGTAAACCTGTTTTTCTATCAGTAACCAAAGCATATAAGGACAATCCTGGATCTTTTTCTAAGTCCAAGTTTTTATTAATCACTTCAATATTTGGATCCAAATCTTTTGTTGAAAAGGCACCTTGATTGTCAAAATATTCTTCTTTAGAAGCGCTTAACTTATAATCTAATTCTGGCTCCAAATCAAAAGAATACACTCCGTTGATATCTGCAATTGTAGTTTGAATAATAGCTCCATTAACATCTAAAAGATTGACTGTCGCACCAGATAAAATTAGTTTTGTTTTCAAATCAACAATAATCCCTTGAACACTTAATAACGTCTTAAATGGTTTCAAAAGGTTGTAAGAATAAATATCATCATCACCCTTTCCTCCTTCACGATTTGAAGAGAAATAACCAGTTTTATTATCCAAATTCATTGTAAAAGCGAAATCATCATTTTGACCATTAACTGGTTTTCCAACATTCAACATTTTACCAAATTCATTGTTTTTTGTCGGCAACATTACAAAAACATCAAGTCCCCCAAGTCCTACATGACCATTAGAAGAAAAGAATAAGTTACCATCAGAACTAATCCATGGAAACATTTCTTGACCTTCAGTATTTATTTCTTTACCCAAATTAACAGGTTTACCATAAGTCATATCAGTATTCAAGTCGACTTTATAAATATCTGCCCCACCAAAACCTCCTGGCATATCAGATGCAAAATATAACGTTTTACCATCTGAACTCAACGAAGGATGTCCAACAGAATAATCTTTCGAGTTAAAATTCAACACTTCTTCATTGATCCATTTTCCTTTACTGTCGATGGTTGAACGGAATAATTTTAAGTTTTGAATTCCTTTTTGATCTTTTCGCTTTTTTCCTTTTGAGATGTTATTTCTTGTAAAGAAAACCGTTTTTCCGTCAGCCGTAAAACACAAAGGACCCTCATGAAAACGCGTGTTTACTTTTTTTGTTATCAGTTGAGCATTTTTCATTTGATTATCTGCTTCTACCGATGCTTGATATAAATCTAAAAAACGTTTACTGTTCCAAGACCATTCATTTTGTACAGCAATTCTTTTTCTTCGTGATGAAACAAAATAAGATGATTTCCCATCTGATGATGGGTAACCTCCAAAATCTGCTGATGGGGTGTTAATATTCAAATTATTAATCGTAAAACGAATTCCTTGTTTTTCAATCTGATCTACATAACTTGTATTCTCAATGTAAGAAATCCCTCTTAAATCTGCTTGTGAATTAGCATGAAATTTTTGCATCCATATATCACTTTCAGTATAATTGCCATTTTGCTTTAAGGCTTGAGAATAATAAAAGTAATTTTCTTTACTCGCTTCGGTACTATTTATCATTTGAGAAAAATACTTTTCAGCATTTTTCATGTCTCCCATATTATAATAGCTAGTAGCAAGTTTAGATTTCATTGATGGACTGTCTACCTCCGAACCAATAAGCTCAAGATATAATCCTGCAGCGTAAGAATAGGATAGTTTTTCATAGTAATTATCTGCTTTTTTTAATTTACCTGATTGAGCAAAAATATTCAGTGTAAAAATTGTAATTCCTAATATTAATAATAGTGCTTTCATTTTAATTTGATTGTTTTATCTTAGAAATATCTTGGTGAACGAATACCTTGTTTTTTAAATATGAAATCATAAGAAGCCATCAATTCAAAGGTTCCTGAATTATAGTTTCGAATTGCTTGAGTTCCAAAATCTGTTGCAAGGCCAAGTTTAAATTGAGGTGTAATTTGATATTGTACAAAAGCCCCAAAAGCAGCATTCAAACGATACATTGTTCCAATCCAAAAGCGTTCTCTATAAATTGCAGCAATACTTGCGTCTATACTTAATGGTGCGCCTTGTGTAATTTTAATCTGAGCAGTTGGACGCAATTTCCAGTAATCATTTAAAGTAAATACACCTCCAACAATCCCGAAATAGTGTCTCTTCTCTATATTTGTTGAACTCACTCCATCATAACTGTTTTCCAATATTTTTGGTGTACTCACCCCAATAAAAAATTTTGGTGTATGGTAATAAACTCCTACACCAAAATTTGGGTTTATATGATTTCTAACATTTTGCAATAATTTTGGGTCACCAATTTCAGTGGTTTCAAGGGTTGAAGTTCCAACATTGATGAGATTCATCCCTGCTTTTAATCCAAATGAAAGTTTTCTGTTTTTGTTTTTAAACTTCAATGTGTAAGAAAAATCACCATAAAACATCGTTTGCTTAACTGGTCCAGCTTCGTCATTTACCATTGTAAAACCAAGTCCAACTGACTCATAACTCAAAGGTGAATGAACACTTAAGGTAGTTGATCGAGGACGACCATCAAAACCAACCCATTGTTCACGGTGAATTCCTGTTACATTCAATAAACCTTTGCTCCCTGCATATGCTGGATTCACAAAAAGAGTGTTGTCGAAATATTGTGTAAAGTGTGGGTCTTGTTGCCCAAACACTGTCATTGAGCTTATGCTCAAAAACATTAACGTTAGAATGTGAAATAAATTTTTCATATTTTTTTGTATTTATTCCCCTTCTCTAAAAAAGAAGGGGAATTTATTTTTATCGTTGTATATATACGTAACCTTTAATTACTCCATATTTGTCTACACCTGTATCAAATACATAGTAATAAGTTCCTGTTGGTAGGACATCTCCGTCAACTGTTAATGTAACATTTGTTGTACCATTCCAATCATTTTGATATTTACTAACTGAATAGACAACACTGCCCCATCTGTTGAAGATTATTATAGTATTATCTGGAATTAGTTCAATTCCTTCAATAACAAAGAATTCATTAATACCATCACCGTCCGGTGTAAATGCTTCTGGAACATTAATATCACAAAGATTTGGACTACAAGGATTGAAAGGATCACTTCCATTCATAACTTCCTCTCCATTTGGAATTCCATCTCCATCACAATCGGCTGCTAACCATGCTGCACTTGCATTAGCGAAAACTTGATCTGCTATATTCAAATCACATGGATCTGATGGATTCGTCCCATTTGGACCAGGAGAACCATCGCCATCAGGATCAACTTCGTCTCCATTGTCAACTCCATCACCATCGCAATCTGCTGCTAACCATGCTGCACTTACATTTGCAAAGATTTGATCTATTGAATTATAATCACAAGAATCAGCTGGGTTTGTTCCATTTGGACCAGGTGTCCCATCGCCGTCTGGATCAACTTCGTCTCCATTTGTAACTCCATCTCCATCACAATCTGCTGCTAACCATGCTGCACTTGCATTTGCAAAGATTTGATCTATTGAATTATACTCACAAGAATCAGCTGGGTTTGTTCCATTTGGACCAGGTGTCCCATCGCCGTCTGGATCAACTTCATCTCCATTGTCAACACCATCACCATCGCAATCTGCTGCTAACCATGCTAGATTGGCATTAGCGAAAACTTGATCTGCTATATTCAAATCACAAGGATCTGATGGATTTGTCCCATTTGGACCTGGAGTGCCATCGCCATCAGGATCAACTTCGTCTCCATTTGTAACTCCATCTCCATCGCAGTCTGCTGTCAACCATGCTGGCGTTACATTTGCAAAAAATTGAGTTGTATAATCGCACGGATTTGTTGGGTTACTTCCATTTGGTCCAGGTGTACCATCACCATCAGGATCAACTTCATCTCCATTTTCCTCTCCATCTCCGTCACAATCTAACACCAACCAAGCAGCATTTACAATTGCAAAATTTTGATCCGTGATGTTTAAATCACAAGGATTTGAAGGGTCGGTACCATTAGGCCCTGGTGTGCCATCTCCATCTGGATCAACCTCATCTCCATTTGTAACTCCATCTCCATCACAATCTGCTAACAACCATGCTGCACTTACATTTGCAAAGTTTTGATCTAAACTATTAAAATCACACGAATCAGATGGATTTGTTCCATTTGGACCTTCCAAGCCATCACCATCCGGATCTACTTCGTCACCATTGTTAACGCCATCACCATCACAATCTCCTACCAACCATACTGGTGATGCATTTACAAATATTTGATTTGTATAATCACATGGATTGGTTGGATTACTGCCGTTTGGACCAGGGGTGCCATCACCATCAGGATCAACTTCATCTCCATTATCCTCGCCATCACCATCGCAATCTGCTGTTAACCATGCTAATGTTACTGAAGCGAAAATTTGAGAAGCTGCATCATAATCACATGGGTCCACAGGATTTGTACCGTTAGGTCCAGGAGTTCCATCGCCGTCAGGATCAACTTCTTCTTCATTCGATACTCCATCACCATCGCAATCTGCTGCTAACCAAGCTGCGCTTGTACTTGCAAATACTTGATCTGCTATGTTTAAATCACATGGATCGTTAGGATTTGTTCCATTTGGACCAGGAATACCGTCACCATCTGGATCAACTTCATCACCATTAGTAACACCATCACCGTCACAGTCTGCTGTTAAAGTTAAAATACTACAAGGAAGAACATTAATAAACAATGTATCATTTACACAAATAACAGGTAAAGGAGTACCATCATCACAAATTTGTATAATTATCGTATCTAAACCTGTAAATCCAGTGGTTGGTGTATACGTATAAGTTCCATTAGAATTGATTACAATAGTTCCATTACTTGGTCCTGAAATTGGAGCAGTAGTAACAACTAAATTGCCGTCAACATCAAAATCACCACTATCTGTTAAATCTCCTCCAACAGTTGGATTATCCTCCGTTGTTGTATTGACGTCATTGTCAACTACAGGAGAATCATTAACTGGGGTCACGGTTATAAATAAAGTATCATTTACACAAATTGCTGGTAAAGGAAGTCCTTGGTCGCAAACGGAAATAACAATTGTGTCTGTACCATTGAAATTTGAATTCGGCGTATAAACATACGTCCCATCTGTATTGATAACAATCGTTCCATTGTTTGGTCCGTCAACAGGTGTAGTAGTTACAACTAAAAGTGTTCCATCTGGATCGATATCTCCAACATCTGTTAAATCTCCTCCAACTGTTGGTGTATCTTCTGTTGTTGTATTAACATCATTGTCAACTAAAGGAGAATCATTAACTGGGGTTACCGTTATAAATAACGTATCGTTTACGCAAATCCCTGGCAATGGCAGACCTTGATCACATACTGAAACAACAATAGTGTCAATTCCATTAAAGTTTGGATTAGGTGTATAAACATAAGTACCATCTGTATTGATTACTATAGTTCCATTGTTTGGTCCATCAACAGGTGTAGTAGTTACAACTAAAAGTGTTCCATCTGGATCGATATCTCCAACATCTGTTAAATCTCCTCCAACTGTTGGTGTATCTTCTGTTGTTGTATTAACATCATTGTCAACTATTGGTGAATCATTAATTGGTGCTACTGTAATTGTAAGATTTGCTTGATTGGAAGTTGCACCTGAATTATCTTGAATAGTATAAGTGATTGTTGCTATTCCGTTATAATTAAGAATTGGATTAAAAGTCACATCACCAGTTGAAGTATTCACGGTCCATAAACCTTGGGCATTAGTAAAACTTGTTTGCTGGCCAGCAGTAGAAGGGTCTAAATCTATGGTTCCAACAATTACAGTTCCATCTAAATCTAAATCATTTATTTGAATTGTTGGTAAAACAACAGTAACATCTTCATTTGTTGAAATTGAATTATCAATTGCAATTGGAGGATTGTTAACATCTAATATAGTTACAGTTGCGGTTTGTGTTCCAGACTCAGTAGCGCCATTTCCTCCTGTAACGGATGTAATATCTGCAATAACGGTTTCTGATCCTTCAAAAATAACATCATCTGTTGGGTCGATAGTTACTGTGCCTGTAAGCGAACCAGCTGGAATAATGATTGTAACTGAACTTGCTACATAATCTCCTGCAGCTGTAGTTCCTGTATACGTTAATGTAACAGTTGTTGCAGTTGATGCTGCAACAGATAAAGTTGCAGTTAAGGTAGCAACACCAGCTGCATTTTCGGCAATTGAGGTTGTACCTGTTAAGGTAACAGTTGGAGCAACTTCATTATCTGTAATAGTAACCGTTGCTGTTTGTGTTCCTGATTCTGTAACACCACTTGAGCTTGTTACAGAAGTGATATCAGCAATTACCGTTTCTGAACCTTCAAAAATAATATCATCTGTTGGATCGATAGTTACTGTGCCTGTAAGCGAACCAGCTGGAATAATGATTGTAACTGAACTTGCAACATAATCTCCACCTGTTGCTGTTCCGGTATATGTTAATGTAACCGTAGTTGCTGAAGGTGAAACAGCCGATAATGTTGCTGTTAAAGTAGTAGTTCCTACTGCATTTTCTGCAATTGTTGTTGTACCTGTTAATGTCACGGTTGGTAAAATACAATCTTCCGTAAGTAAAGTTGTTGTAGCTACTTTAGCAATTGGACAACCAGGAACTGTTATCGAATATTGAACAACAACAGTTGTATTACCAGTTCCATTAAATGTGATAACAGTACCAGCTAAAGTAGCAGGCCCAGACAATATGGATAAAGTTCCTCCCACAGGCGAAGGCAAAAGATCCGTTGATGTTCCATTACAATATAATCCACCTGGACTTAAAGTTGGCGTTCCAGAAACCTCAACAGTTGCTGTAGTTGCTCCACAGATATATACAATTGCTGTAGCAAAGGTATAAGTTGGTTCAAAAAAATCGGTTGTTGTTCCATCGCCCATACTTCCTCCAATTCTATGTCCTACATAACCGAAGAAATCTTCGCATTTTTTCGCTAGCATAGAAGTATGCCCTCCTGTTTCAACAGCCAAAACTTTATCAGTAATCAAGATTCCATTAGGTATTCCTGGATTAAAATTTCCTGTACCACCTCGTCCTAACATTTGTCCAGCAGCACTGCCCCAGTTATAATTAGTTGAATCAGTAGTTATTATATTTACAGAAGGTGTATTTCTATCATGCTCTTGGGGAGAAATCCAATGTATGTTATTCATGATAGGTCCAACTGTAGAAGTGAACCTTGGTTGCACCCAAACTCTTCTTTCAGTTGTTGTCCAATCGCCAAGTTGGTTTGAAGCATTATTACCTAAAGAATACATGTTACCATCTGCATTCAACACATAATAACTGGCAACATTTCCGGTATTATTCCGTGTTGCCCCAATCATTTTAATAGGATTTACACTTGGCAATGTCATTTGTGTAGCACGGTTAAGGCTAGCTTGTGCTGTTCCGTTTGCAAGGTAAGTTTCAGTTCCCCAAGTCCATAAAGTTCCATCTGATTTCAACGCAAACAAGGTGTTTTTTTGACCTCTTAATTGAATAACATTAGATAAAACTGGATTTCCACCCGTACTTTCAGTTACTTGATACCATTGAACAGCTGCTGCAGCACTCAAAACCCCAGTTAAACCGGTACCAGTATTTTCACCTTGTTGAGTTATAACCCAAACATTTCCTGTACATGTTACTATCCCTAATGTTTGATTTGTAGAAAACATCATTTTAACATCTGTAGGAGTTACTCCAGCAGGTAAACCTTGCGTATTTCCATTTATAGTTAACTTTTGAAATGCAGTTGATGCAGTAATATTTGCGTGTAACATCATTCCTTCAGTTGACCAAGCATACAAACCGTCAGTTGCTAAAACTATGCCTTGCGCTGTCGACCCAAGTGAACCTAAATGCGCTTTTAACACGTTTCCTGTTAGGGCAGGGAAATTTGTGCTATTTATAATCATAGGTGACAAAACATCGGCAAGACCATCATTCCCCATGTCTTGTCCCCATGTTTTATAATTTCCTGAAGACGTTCGAACCACAGTACAGTGATATGCAGATAGGAAATTATCATATTCCAAGGTAGTTGCATTTGTATTTGAACCCATACCAAAGTTCAGGTAATCAGTTGAAGAACAGGTTGGTAAAAACCCACATTGAGCATCCAAAGAATTGGAATAGAACAACGAACCAGTAAGAAATATCAGACATACTGATAACCCTTTTTTGAATGTTGATTTGTAAAATATCATTAGTAATTATTTTATTAGAGTAGGAAATGAATAACTTTGGATAGCACCTGTCAAATCATAAAAATCAAACATGATGTATGTATTCTTTGAGGCAGAACCTTTAAGGGAATATGTTAATTGGTTTAATCCTGGCGATAAAGTTGTTTTTTCATTCTTCAAAACACCTTGAATAGTTGTGTTAACTCCTGCACTCATCATTTTTAAAGATGGTAATTCAATTGTATTACCCGAATAACTTGAATATTCAACTGGCACAACCAAAGTTGCTCCGGTCATATCCTTTCCGCCTACTATATCCGTTGAAAAAGAAAGTTTTTCAAAATCAAATACGATTCGGTGAGGTGAAACCACAAGTTTAATTGTTTCAGGAATACTTGGATGAAAACATTCACCAACATGACTTGAATGAATTGACTCATCAAAGTGCATTGATAAATGATATTCGCCTGGAAAATCAAATTTTATACTGCTCAATGTATTTCCATTTACTGATTTAAATAGAATTGAATCAGCTGAATTTGTTATTGTCCAAATAGTTTGATTAATAAACTCTTTTTTCAATAGATTTTCAGGAAGTGTTTCTCCAAAACCTATTTGGTATAAAGTTTCAGATGAGTTATTTTCTGACTCAATTGTTTGAGCTGAAAGCTGGGTGAATGATACTAGTAATAGTATCCCTAAATTTAAATACTTCATATAATTAAGTCGTTCTAAAACAAATTATATAGAGTTTAGGAGTAGTGCAATGAAAACAAGAATTGTAAATTAGATAGCATTTAGTTTTATGTGGATTTCAAACTAATTCTAATAAAATTCGGGACAAAAGTACACATTTTAATGTGTATATAACAAATTTTTGTATAAATCAAAGATGAAATAAACCCATAAAAATTAATTAAGAGCCTAAAAAATAGATGTTTTACAAACAAATTCAATTCTCAGAAGGATTTCTGAATAACGACTAGAATTCTATTTATTATTCCAATTCGTCATCGTCATTCCCAAGCCAATTGTCGTAAACCCTTTGATAAATTCTGTCGCAATTTTTATGCGTTCAGTTAGTGTTTCTTTCTCTTCGGTTGACCATTCACCCAAAACATAATCCACTTGTTGACCTTTGTTGAACTCGCTTCCTACACCAAAACGCAAGCGCGCATATTCTTGCGAATTTAATGTTGCTTGAATATCTTTCAAACCGTTGTGGCCACCATCACTTCCCTTGCCTTTCATGCGCAATTTACCAAATGGCAAAGCCAAATCATCTGTTATAACCAAAATATTCTCTCTTGGAATTTTTTCAGCCTGCATCCAATAATTAACCGCCTTTCCTGAAAGATTCATGAAGGTTGTCGGTTTAATCAAAATGATGGTTCTTCCTTTAAATTTCACCTCAGCAACTTCCGCTTGTTTATTTAAAGCAAATTGTCCTTCACGCTCTTTAGCAAAGGCTTCAACTACTTTGAATCCTATGTTGTGACGCGTTTCGGCATATTTTAAACCAGGATTCCCAAGACCAATGATTAAGTACTTCATGATGCAAATATAATTAGAAGGTGGAATATGGAGCATAGAACATGGAACATAGAGCATGGATTGTTTCTCTTGAACTTAAAATAATCCCCGTTCTAAACATTAACCATTGTAAAAAACCTAAAAAATTGAATGGTTCTAAAAATCAAATCCATGTTCCATACTCTATCAGCGATAGCGGTCTATGTTCTTTAAAGATCATGGAATATTGAGCATAGAGCATGGATTGTTTCTCGAGAACTTAAAATGATCTCCATTCTGAACAATTACTTTATAAAAATCAAAGTAATAGATTGGTTCTAGGTAAACAGTCAATGATCTAGCCTCTATCATCTAACTCTAACCTCTAATTTCTAAACCATATCAAATGCAGTCACAAAAACGGGCCCTTTAGAAATAGCTTTTGAAGTTGGATTTCTTCGTTCTACAACATCGACAGGATTTGCGCCTATGAGTTTATTAAAAAATCCCCAATGCATTTTGTCTTTTATAGATGTGTAAAATGGGTCCTGTTCATCTATCCACCAAAGCATCAAATTACATTTTTCTTGTGCTAAAATTGACGAAAATAGTTCTTCAAGAAGAATGGGGTTATTGTCTTTTGAGAACACAATTTCAGGAACTAAAAAAATATGATTTTTGGGTTTGATAAGCTTATTTAAGAATGGGATGAAAGGAATTATATTAGTTAATAATCCTCCGAATTTTCCAGGTAATCGGACGATTTCCCAATTCACTTTTGTTACCCGTGTAAAAGCTACTATTTCACCATTCCCGTCTTTTAAAATATAAAACGGCGCTTTTTCTGCATGTGTTGTAAAGAAATAGTTGTGCTCACCATATTGTTTTTCAACGATTTCTTTAAGTGCATCCCAATCTTTAGAAAGCTCAACACGAGATGAACGTTTTGGATAAAACCGGCTAAAACTTTGCGTGGCTAATTGACTAATAACGTTGAATCCGAAATTCTCACTCATCCATTTACTTCGATCGTTTCTCGGATCAATATAGGCATACAATGATTCCACTGGTTCATCAGAATGTTTGCCTTCAAATACCTCATCAAAAAATTGATTCAATTCTCGTTTTAAAAATGAATTGCCTTTGTCAGCATTCTTCTTCTTGATCCCAGCTTGAGCAAAAGAATGAAAAGCAAAATAACGGATATACCAAAATTTATCGCGTTGACAAAAAGTAACATTTCCGATTACTTTATCAGTGCGCTCCATTGATAAAAAAAGAGGATTATCAGCTTCTAAAATTCGTTCAGTGGTATCCAAATGACGGTATTTCGCGCCATTTGTTCCAAGCGTTGTATTGTTGAGCAATTCCAATAATGCTGGAGTTGCTTTTTTCCTAATTTTGAATATCGAACTTAAAGCCATTAAATAGCATTCAACACAATTGATTCAACATCTGTTGGAGTAATCGCTTGTCTTTCCCCCATTGCTAGCCATCCTCTATCAACAAATCTCGTTTTGATGATTTCGGCAATGTGATCTGTATCAGCTGAATAATCTGAAATTTTAGTATGAATCCCCAAAGATTGAAAAAATGCTTCTGTTTTCACTATTGCTTGTTCGGCAATTTCTTCATTACTACCTTCTAAATTCCATACACGTTTACCATATTGAACCAATTTCTCTTTTTTGTTTTCAAACTGATTTTCGTACAAGCGAGGAGCAATAATTGCCAACGTGCGCGCATGATCTATCCCATAAATTGCAGTTAATTCATGTCCAATCATATGGGTCGTCCAATCTGTTGGAACGCCGCATCGTAAATTTCCATTCAAGGCATGTGTAGCACATAACATTAAGTTGGAAGCTAATTTATAATTATTCGGATGTTCGATTACTTCGGATCCAATTTCAATCAAGGTTTGAAGAATTGCTTCAGCTTGTCGTTCTTGTAAAAGATTGGCAGTTGGGAACGTTAAATATTGCTCCAAGGTGTGCATGAATGCATCTGTAATACCGTTTGCAATTTGTTTTTTAGGCAATGAAGCAACAACAGTTGGATCACAAAACGAAAATTTTGGAAAGAATAAGGGTCCTCCCATTGTTAACTTTTCTTTTAATTCATCACGACTTATCACAGCACCAGAGTTTGCCTCTGAACCAGTTGCTGGTAATGTCAAGTATGTTCCGAATGGTAAAGCTTGGGTAAATACTTTCCCTTCTTTGCGTTGCAAAACTTCGTACGTATCACCTTCATAATAAAAAGCACCTGTCATGAATTTTACTCCATCGATCACCGATCCACCGCCAACTGCAAGAATAAAATCAATGTCTTTTTCTCGCGCCAATTCAACTCCTTTCATCAAGGTTGTATACTGAGGATTCGCTTCAATTCCTCCAAATTCGATTACTTCAAAATCGGTCAAATGAGTCAGGATTTTATTTAGAATCCCAGTAGTTTTTATACTTCCGCCACCATAGGCTAAAAGGATTCTTTTCTTACTAGAAAATTCAGTAATTAATTGTGGTAATCGTTCTAATTGGTCTTTTCCAAAAACGATTCTCGTCGGGTTGATAACTTCGAAATTTAACATATTATGACTATTTGAATTTTCCTGCTAATAAATCAGGTATAATGCCAATCTGGATTTGGTTATACTGGATTTTTATTCCAGTATTATCAAATACTAATCGGTATTACGAAGTTATTGAATTTTGCTTTGATTGACGCTTATAAAGCCAAGTGAATGTTATTTATTTTTAGTATTTTCGCTTCCCTTAAAAAGGAGAGGTGGCAGAGTGGCTGAACGCGCACGCCTGGAAAGCGTGTTTACGGCAACGTAACGGGGGTTCGAATCCCCCTCTCTCCGCAATATAATTTGATGAATTAAGCTGAGCAAATAATAATAAAGAATAAGCTCGCTTAATTCTTTATTATTAAAAGCGAAGCAATTCTGAAGAATGAAGAATTGGATTCATCTAATTATTATTGTTCAAGGTTCCTCGTTTTGGGGTTCATGAAATAATCCACCTCACTCCAAAATGAAATGAAGAAAATTATTCTTCCCCACTTATTTCTTTACTCCCTTGAATGATAGATTCTCTCGTGATGTTATTATCTATTAGAAGTCCATACCGTACCATTCCGTTTTCTTTAGTAGCAGTTGCGCAAAATTCGGTAAATCTGCATCTTTTTAATGCAGCATCATCAAAAGATAAGGTGTTTTTTAAGTAACGTTTATATTCAGTTACAAGTCGAACAGCTTCTTCTTTTTCCTCATTTGCGGTATTAACCATACCTCCTTTTCCAGCTGCATAGGATTCATGAAATTTTGCTTCTTCTTGAGATTTAGCCCTTGCCACAAAATTTAAAGTGGTGTCTAATGTCATGCCTGAAAATTGCACTGACATTTCTTTTATAAGCTCTTTTTCAAATTTCTCTACGCTGAAATTATTAGCTTTTTGAGCATGTGCTCCTATAATCGGTAATAAGATTAGACTGATGGTTAAAATAAAATCTTTCATGATTTTTGCTTTTATTTAAAATTAAGCTAAAGAAAGAAATAATTAAATAATAGTTGTTTCCTATTTTTTTACTTGTAACCCAAAATTTAGTTGGATGAAACAATTCCATATGCTTTGCAAATTCAGATTCCTCTATAGTTTCAATAATTCCATTAGCAAAATATTCAGGGGATAATTGTAATATGTCCGTTTCAGTAGAATAAAGATCGTGTAAATAACCTTGACCCTCTACAGAATTATTTTCTTTTTTACTCAGGTAAGATTCCAAATAGTTGTAGCACCCTTTATCCATTCCCGGATCTATCGTTAATTCGTATCCAAATTTTTCTTTCAGTGATTTAGAAACTGCATCTATAATAATGCTTAGACTATCTGATTTATTAGCAGCCGACACTGGCGTATCATTTCCTTTATTTTCAGAAGAACTTGCATTAACAAAGAAAGGAAATAAGATTAGAGATAATTTAATTAAATTCTTCATGCTTTTATCTATTTTTAAGTGGTGAATCACAACTGGTTTATATCTCTATAAAATTATCATCCCGGAAAAGGGTTGTGAATTCTACATCTTTGAATTTAGTAATTTTAAACCAAGCGAATACTGGAATTAATTTAGTTGCAGTTAATGTTATTTTAGTAACATTTTCTAATATTAGAATCCTAAATGTTATTTCACGGGTTTCTTCAAAGGGAAATTCAGAGCTATACTTACTTGGCCAAACGGTATTCCGTATTATACCTTTAATGACAATCTTGAATACTAAATTTGAATTACTCGTATCAAAATTAACCAAGAGTTCATCTTTAGTTCCTAAAGCATTTAGCGTTGTATAATATATATTGTCAAAATATAATTCATATTTAAGATCAGACGGTCCAAAATTAATTTCCAATGTTGGCATTTGTATCAAAAGGTTCCCCCTTTTCTCAACTGAATTTATTTCATTTTGAATAACACCTTCTTGATTTTCTTCAACTAAAGTAGAAATATTAGCATTTTTATTCTCGGCAAGATTATCCAAAAAATCAATTAAATCGGGATGTTCTTTTGCCGCAACCCACTCAGGCAAACTTTCTTCTTTCCACACCATAGTTTCGGAAGTCGCCTCGTCTATTAATTTACCTATCGAAACTGGCCCGATAGATTTATCTGTTTTGGGGCTAACGTAATACCAATTTTCCATTTTTTCTATAATTAAAAATCCTATTTACTTTTATTTAAAACCATTTCTTAGCTTGTTAATGAGAATCTGTTCGGTGATTAAAAGAATGATATTCCTAAAAGGCGAACTTTCACACTAAGGTTCCATTCGAATATCTCCTCTTGAAAAAACAGTTAACGGCATATTGAATTTGATTTTTATTACCTCGTTAGCATCTAAATTTATTGTCATGTCATTTGCGCCACATTGACTATAAAACAAGTACTTACAATATACTTTTACATTATATTTCCCTGGTGGACGATCAAAAAAATTGTACCCCCATTTTGTTCTATATGGTTCCCCATCAATTTCTACGATTGGTGTGCACAAAGCAAATAGAAATGCCATTGGATTGTAATTTGTTGTAACAACAATACCAGTAACACTCTTTAACGTTTCTGAAGCAGGTTGATTCTCAGGAGTAGCATGATTGGTAATATTCTCTGTATGTGTCGTATTATTTTTCTCACCATTCTCCACTTTTACAGTATGAGTAATAATTCCATTCGTCGCTAAACGCTTACTCAACGTTTCTGCATCCGATAAACTTAGGCCGCTTTTCACTAAGGCAGGAATCGTTTCAACTAATTGGGCTGCTTCTGTCAAACTGCAGGCTAATTCATCTTGTAATACTTTAACAGCCGCAAGTTTATCCGCAATCTCCGTATTGGTAATAATATTATATGTTGACGTGTCTTCTTCTTTTACAGGAACACTAGGCACAGATTTCGTTCCCGACAATTCTTGGCTATTATTTGCAAGCACTTCTTGGAAATCGGCTAAATCTGGGTGCGCTTTTGCTGCAACCCACTCAGGCAAACTTTCTTCTTTCCACACCATCGTTTCAGGAGTTGCTTCAGCTATTAATTTTCCTATTGAAACTGGCCCAACAGACTCTTCTGTTTTAGGACTTACGTAATACCAATTTTCCATTTTTTTAATAAATAATGTGCTTTTAATTTTTAGAAAACCAAATTTCTAAATGACAGAATCACCCCCCAAATAATTCCTCGGTAATATTAGTTTGTAAAGAATGAAATGAAAATTAAGAGGGTAAATAAAATAAGTGGTACTAATCCCACCCAGCTCCAAATATACAATCCTTTTGGTTTTCCCATTATTGTGGGTGAAGATTCTGCGATCGCGCTGCTATTGTTTTGGTAATAAGCTAACAGATTTTTTGTTCGGATAAATAAAATTAATGCAATTGTTGCCCCGAGAACCCCTAAAACCAAAAAAGCAATAAAAAGTGCAGGTTCATTGTCATAAGAATAGTTATTAAAAGCTAAATAGAAGAGAAAAGTAAGAACACTATACCCGATTATTTCAATCAGAAAAGCTTTTTTAGCCCAAGCAAGCAGTTCTGAATTCGATTTTTTGGGGTGAATAATCTCTTTCCTAACAGTTTCGTTTTGCGAATTATTTCTACTTTCTCTTTGGCCGCTCTCCGCAACAGGTTCCACCTTTTCTTTTTCTATCGATGCACTCGGTTTTTGTTCCTGTTGAACAATAGTTGCATTAACGACTTCAGGCGTTTTAATTCGGGGTGGTGGAACTGATTTTATTACACTCTCTTTTTCTAGTATTGGCGCCAAAGGAATTTCTTCCGCAGCATTCTCCACTTTTACAGTTTGAGTAATTATTCCATTCGTCGCTAAACGCTTACTCAACGTTTCTGCTTCCGATAAACTTTGGCCACTTTTCACTAATGCAGGAATAGTTTCAACTAATTGCGCAGCTTCTGTCAAACTGCAGGCCAACTCATCTTGCAATACTTTAACAGCCGCAAGTTTATCCGCAATCTCCGTATTGATAATAATATTATACGTTGACGTATCTTCTTCTTTTACAGGAACACTAGGCACAGACTTCGTCCCCGACAATTCTTGGCTATTATTTGCAAGCACTTCTTGGAAATCGGCTAAATCGGGATGTTCTTTTGCCGCAACCCACTCAGGCAAACTTTCTTCTTTCCACACCATTGTTTCAGGTGTCGCTTCAGCGACTAATTTCCCTATCGAAACTGGACCAACAGACTCTTCTGTTTTGGGACTTACGTAATACCAATTTTCCATTTTTTTATTTATAATTAATTATCTTCGTCACAACAAGTTTCACTGCAATATTCACCATAATTTTGATTACTACAATAATCAGGACTCAGATGTGCAAATCCTTCTCCCACCCTGAAAGTCTTAGGACAAATAGAACACGTTTTAGTTTCTTTAGGAGTGCCTAACATTGCCCCAATTACAGCATTAGAAACACGATTCACATCATCCTCATTTTCTTCAGAATTATCACCTTGTTGATAATTATCACTCTCGTCATATGCATAAGTTTCAGGTTCTGGAGTTGGCTGTGCTTCTGGTTCTGAAGAACCAACATCACTATCTTCTGAATTATCTTCCTCATCATCAGAATGATCAAAAGCATGCCCTCTGTCTAATGGAACATCGTTTCCACTGCCATTACTAATTGAAATAATTGCAATTAAAGCCGCAGCTACACCAATAACAAAAAGAAATAATTTTCCTTTTCCTTTATTCCCAGTTTGCGTGGTTGCAGTGTTAGATGTTTGGGAATTTGGTGAAAATTTAGTTTGACGCGCATTTTGAGGTATACTTGGTGCTAATGGCGGAGGAGTTTTACTTTTCCTATTTGGTAATTTTGGTGGTAATTTTTTACCTGATGTAGCATCAATTATAGCGCTTGCCGTTTCTTTTTGATCCATCGTTGGAACTAAAGACGGAGGAGTATTACTTTGCTTTCCCGGTAACTTTGGTGGAAGTTTTTTACCAGTTTTAGTATCACTTTTAGCGCTTCCCGTTTCATCTTGTGGTGAAGTGATAGCTATAATTTTAGCTTTTGGCAAAGGTGGTGGTGTCTTTGATTCATTGGTCGTTCCTTTCGGCTTATTATTCGGCACTGGAGGCGGGCCTTGATTGTTTTCACTCATGGTTAATTAGGTTAACATATTATTAATAGTTGTAAGCCACTAATAATAATATGGTTAGATTGTAGTAGTTAGAATTAATGATTCATTTCAAATTTAAAAAAACTTTTTTCAAAACGATCCAAAATTTAATTTTTTCGAAATTAAACTAACTTATTAATGAATCTTTTAAAAATTAATAATTATTTCATTTTCATCTGTTAACATCAATTTGTCCATTGGCACCTCTTAGTTTTAACTTATGACCGGTCCACTTTATACTGACGATTGACACTTAATTATTGAATATTCAAAACTGCAAAAATTGGATTTATCAATGTTCAAGGTTCCTCGTTTTGGGGTTCATGAAAATACTCCCCCTCTCTGCGCAATAATTAATGAAATTATTTAATCACTCAGTCAATTCACCACAAATACTATTTTCAAGTTCTTTTGCCAATTTCTTTTTATCAGCTTCATTCGCCAACAAAAACATCAATTTGGTCAATGCTGCTTCAGTTGTTAAATCGTTTCCGCTGATAACACCAATTTTACTAAAGAACGAACTCGTTTCGTATTTTCCTTGTTGCACGGCACCAGAACTGCATTGTGTAATGTTCAATACAATTCCTCCAGCTTCAATATAGTGACCCACTAATTTTCTAAATGCATTATCACTCGGAGCATTTCCAGCACCAAATGTTTCCAAAATAATAGCATCCGTTAAAGAACGATCAAATAAACTTTTGTAGGCTTCTACAGGAAATCCAGGGTAAATTTTCAATAACCCAACTCGTTGACTCATATTTGGCAAATAAGTCAATTCGCTCAATTTCGTGCGTAACAATTTATCGTGATTGTATTCAATATTGATTCCCGCTTTTGCAAGTTCTGAATAATTAGGAGAACTAAACGCTTCAAATTGATTGGCTGAAATTTTCGAACTTCTATTTCCACGGTACAAAGAATATTCAAAGTAAACTGCCACTTCTTGCACAATTGGCTGACCTTGTCCATCCTTATCGGCCGCAATTTCAATCGCTGTAATTAAGTTTTCTTTACCGTCAGTACGAATTGTTCCAATTGGTAATTGAGAACCTGTAAAAATGACTGGTTTCTTCAATCCTTGCAACATGAAACTCAATGCTGAAGCGGAAAAAGCCATTGTGTCAGAACCATGTAAAATTACAAAACCGTCAAATTTTTCATAATTGTCTTTAACCATTTGGGCCATTTGAACCCAATACAACGGATTCATTTCAGAAGAATCAATCGGTTCTTGAAAACTGAACGTTGTCAATTCAACATTCAACCGGTGAATTTCTGGAACGTGCTTATGAATATGATTAAAATCAAAACTTTTTAACTGTCCAGATTCAGGATCTTTAATCATCCCGATAGTTCCTCCAGTATAAATGATCAGTATTTTTGGTTTTGATGGTGTCATTTCAACTCAATTTAAAAAGTTCTTTTGCAGTCGCAGTCGTTGTGTCCGCAATTACTTTCAAGGTACATTCCTTCACATCTGCTAATTTTTCTGCAATGTGCAATAAATAAGCGCTTTCATTTCGTTTTCCACGGTGAGGCGTTGGTGGCAAGTAAGGTGAATCCGTTTCCAAAATCATTTCACTTAATTCGATTTCTTTCAAAACAAGATCCAATTCTGCTTTTTTATACGTTAAAACCCCGCCGATTCCGATTTTAAAACCACCATAATTTTGAATTCTTTTTGCTTGTTCGACAGTACCTGTAAAGCAATGAAAAACACCTGTTAAACGTTCATCATTCAATTCATCTACTATTTCAAATATCTCGTCAAATGCCTCACGCGCATGAATGACAATTGGCAATTCTAATTCTTTCGCCCACGCAATTTGTTTTCTAAACGCTTCCGCTTGTTCATTTTGGAAGGTTTTATCCCAATACAAATCCATACCGATTTCTCCAACAGCATAATTTTTTCGCTCAAATAGATTCTTGCGAATAATTTCGAGATTCATTTCCCAATTAGCATCCACAGAGCCTGGATGTAAACCCATCATTGGGAAACAATTTTGTGGAAATTGATTGCACAACTCATACATTGGTTCGATTGATTCGAGATCAATGTTTGGGAGCAAAAGGGTTTCAACTCCAGCTTTTACCGCACGTTCAACGACAGCAGTTCTATCTTCATCAAACGAAGTTGAGAAAAGGTGTGTATGCGTATCTATAAAAAACATGCTTAATAGAGTGAAATGCTCAAACCCAGTTGAAATAAATTCAATTGAGAACTTGAACGATGTGAAAAAAGTCCATTCAAATTATAAGAACCATATAACGCCCAATTTCTCATTCCGATTCGCACGTGAGCAGAATAAATTAAGCGATTGATATCTGTAAAATCATAATTCTTATGAATTATCTTTCCGTTTTCGCCTGTAGAAATAGTTTTAGAAAATAGGTTTAACTGATAACCAACTTTTCCACCAATATGGACTTTGAAATGTTTCCATCCTTTTGTTCTAAACCGAAATTCTAATGGAACAGAAAATGAATTTCCACCCAAATAGTTCTTGTCAAAAGTGGTTGTTGAATCCTTTAGTTGATACGTTGTGAATGAATTTGTGGAATCAGTAACGAATAAATTATTGTGTTGAATTCGAAACAATGAATGTGTAATACCTGTTCCAAAAGAAACAGTATTCCCTTTCGTTATTGGAATATCAAATATAATATTGGTATTTAAACCGATTGAATTCCAATTATTCTTGAAAGCTTTTTGATCACCATTCCATGTGTTATAGGTTAAATCAAAAATCAAACGGTCATATTTGGGTACTTTTTCAGGAATTGCAGGTCGAATTCCTGTATTGAACCACATTAAACCTGGTCTGAAACGCGAAATCAAATCACCTTCACTTGAATATTGTGAAATTGATTTATTTGCAACCAGTAGAATGAATGAAAAAAATAATACTTTAAACATGTTCATTTAATTTTTTTTCCCAGTTCCATGCATCATTAATTGCATCGGCAACTGTATATTTTGCTCCCCAATTTAAAAGTTGATTTGCCTTTTCCGCATTGGCATAAATTTCAATTACATCACCATTTCTTCGGTCTGCAAATTGCCAATTCAACTTCAATCCAGCAATTTTTTCAAAAAGATGAATGACTTCCAAAATACTCGTTCCTTGTCCAGTTCCAATATTAACGGCCTCTAAACATTCAGCTGACTTATTTTCTAGAAAATGCATTGCTTTTACATGTGCTTCTGCTAAATCACACACATGAATATAATCGCGAATACATGTACCGTCTTTTGTAGGATAATCATTTCCGAAAACCAAAAGTGAGTCTTGTTTGCCGATTGCAGTTTGCGTTACAAAAGGCAATAAATTATTCGGTTTCCCAATTGGAAATTCTCCAATCAAACTTGATGGGTGCGCCCCAACGGGATTGAAATAGCGTAAATTGATTATTTTAAAATCTTTGTTGCTTTTTTGAACATCAGATAAAAGTTGTTCTCCGATTAATTTCGTGTTTCCATAAGGAGAATTCGGTTCACTTTTAGGCGTACTTTCAGAAACTTCTTTTAATCCTTTTGGTTCGCCATAAACAGTACATGAGGAAGAAAACACAAAATTATGGACGTTGTATTTCAATGCTAATTCACATATTGTTACAAGTCCCAAAATATTATTTCTATAATACTTTAATGGTTCAGCAACTGATTCTCCAACTGCTTTGTAAGCCGCAAAATGAATAATTCCTTTAAAAGAATACCGTTCGAAAAGTTCTTCTAATGCAATCTTATCGCAAACATCTATTTCATAAAAAATCGGACTTTCACCAATTAATTCAGTCAGACCTTTGATTACGGATTTATTTGAATTTCTAAAGTCATCGACAATTATTGGGTGATACCCAGCTTTAACAAGCTCTACAACGGTATGTGAACCAATGTAGCCAGCGCCTCCAGTAATTAAAATTGTATTGTCGTTTTTCATTCAACTCAAAGGTAGCATAAATTGAATAATTATGAATTGAGATAAATGGAATTTGGGATTAATTTAAAAACGAACCAAACGGTTGCTAGTTTGTTTTTCTGTCATGAAAATATTAATTCTTGTTTTAGTGCTTCTCGGAACAAGCTCATCATTATTTGTTCAAACGAATTTTTCTTTGACAATAACAATCACTGGGTTTTCATCCAATGATGGTAAGGCATCAATTGCTCTTTACCGAGTTTCGGATCATTTTCCAGGCGAAAAAACACAGTATAAAGGAAAAATTGTTTCTATCGAGCACAAAAAGGCAATTGTGATTTTTGAAAACCTTCCTAAAACAAAATATGCAGTAGCCATTTTCCATGACAAAAATAAAAACGGAATTTTGGATAAAAACATGTTTGGAATTCCCCTTGAGAAATATGGGTTTTCTAATAATGCACGAGAAACGTTCAGTGCACCATCCTTTGAAAGTGCGGCAATCAATCTAGACAAAAATAAGTCAATAGCTATTTTTGTGAAATAGATTCACTTAAATTTTTATAATAATTATACAGTTCCAACTGTGCATGAAATGGTTGACCAACCGCCTTGCGATAAACATTTTTTAAATCCTTCCGCACTAGGCGAGATTTTACACTTCCACGCCATTGATAATTAAAAATTGTATCAATTTCTGCTTGTAATTCTGGACTCAATATTGGGCATGCAACTTCGATTCTCTTATCTAAATTTCGTTCCATCCAATCTGCACTGCTTATGTAATAAGCTGGTTTTTGGTTATTGCAAAAAATCATGAAACGGGCATGTTCCAAATACCTGTCAACAATACTAATAGCTGTAATATTTTCACTTTGACCCTTCACTCCAGGAATTAGACAACAGATTCCTCGGATAATCATTTCAATTTTCACACCAGCTTGACTTGCTTCATATAATTTTTCAATCATTTTTCGATCTGTCAAATTATTCAATTTCAACCTTATGAAAGATGGTAATCCATTTTTTGCGTTCTTAATCTCAGTATCAATACAAGCTGTAATTTTTCTTCTTGAATTGAATGGAGAAACCAGTAATTGTTTAAATAATCCTCTCTCCATGTTGTTTTCAAGTAACCTAAAGACTTTTTTTACTTCTCTTGAAATGGCTAAATTAGCCGTCAACAATGATAAATCACCATAAACTCGCGCCGTTTTTTCATTGAAATTTCCAGTACCAACATACGTGATTAATTGTTCTTGTCGGTTACTGATTCGAGCAATTTGTAAGAGCTTTGAATGAACTTTTAAATCTTGTAAACCATAGATAACTCTTGCACCGCTTTCTTTTAATCGGTTCGACCAATACATGTTGTTTTCTTCGTCAAATCGAGCTTGTAATTCTAGAACTACGGTGACATTTTTACCATTGTAAATAGCAGCCATCAAGGCATTCATCACTTGCGAATTTCTTGCTACCCGATAAACATTTATTTTTATCGACACAACTTTTGGATCAATTGCAGCCTCTCGCAAAAGATCTACAACATAATCAAACTTTTGATAGGGAAAATGAAGCAATACATCTTGCAGTAAAATTGTTTTAATCAAGCTTCGTTTATTCTCTAGCTGTGGATGAGCTAATGGGCTTTGTTTATCATATAAAAACGCTGGCTTTTCAAATGATGGAAATGAACTAAAGTCTTTAAAATTATGGTATTTCCCTCCAGGAATTGTATTCACGCCAAATTTCAGATTCAACGAATGAAGTAAATGGTCTAACAAATCTTTTGGCATTCTCTCGTCATAAACGAACCGAACAGGCTTGCCTTTTTTTCGTTGTTTTAAGCTTTTTTCAATTTTATCAAAAAATGAAACTGAAATATCATCGTCTAAATCTAATTCTGCATCTCGCGTAAATTTAAACGTGTACGCTTCAATGGTATCAAATGGGAAAATCTGAAAGATATTTTTTAAATTTAATCGGATAATATCATCCAAAAGAATAACAAATTCATTTGATCCTTCTTTCATTCTATAAAACCGTGGGAATTCAGATGGAATTTGTATCAGTGCAAATTTCACCTTTTGAAAATCCTCAGAAATCATTCTAATTGCCAAATAAATACTAGAATCTTTTAGTCTTGGAAAAGGTGTTTTTTTGTCTAATATGATTGGGATAATTGAGTGTTTTAATTCTTGATTGAAGTAAGTGGACAGTTCAATTAGTTTGTTTTGGTCCGTAGTGGCATCGTCAATGTGAAAAATATGTTGCTCGGCCAATTCATTCTTTATCTCTAAATATGTTTTTTCGAATTTGATCTGTTGTTTTAAAACCGTTTTACGGATTTCATTATACAATTCATTTGGTGTGCCTTCAAAGCCATCAATTCGTTTCTTATTGACGCCTATCATTCTTCTGATGTTTGCCACACGCACACGAAAAAATTCATCTAAATTATTGGAATAGATTCCTAAAAAACGCATTCGTTCAACAATTGGCACTTTCGGATCCATTGCCTCTTGCAATACCCTTTCATTAAATGCAAGCCAACTTAATTCACGATTAATTAGATTCATATAACAAAGTTCTTTATTTTAAAAGATAACATATGAATTCAATGTTAAATATTTATGAATAAAAAAGGCCGCATCAATCATGCAGCCCTTTTTGAATCTTTGAAATTCTTATATTTTCATCCCTTTTACAACTCGATCTTTACGTTTAGTCTTTTGAAGTTTTTTCAAAATAACCATTAAGTAAGCATTACCACTTGATGAATTTGCGTAATATGTTTCGTTTCCATAAGTCAATTTACCACCTTTTTCTTGTGTCCAATCAGCTACTAAATAATACTTTCCAGAAGATTGATTTGGTCTAACAGCGAAAGAAATGTTTTTTCCTACTCCTACTTCAAAACGCAACATTAACTCACCATTTGGTCCAAAGCCATCAAAAACACATTTTGTATTGATAGGAATAATGATTCGATCTGATTCTTTGTTAGAATTCACAACTAAAGAACCGTCGTCTCCAGTTCCTTGATTACCAGAAGACGTACTGTTTTCAAAAATAATTGTTGCAGAAGTAAAGAATTGAACTTTTCTTAATTGTTTATCAGTATCCAAACTAAATTCATCTCTAATTTCATTTGTATAAGGTACCTTAACCCCACAACTTACAAGTATAATTCCAACGATAAATAAAAGTGCGTATTTCATGTTTTCTAATTTTTGACAAATATAGTTAAAGCCAAACAAAAACAATGCCGAATGAAAATTCAAAATTGCAGGGAATAACTGTTTCTTCAAAATAATACCATTTGAATGGACCCAAATTTATCATAAAATGGACTGAATTAATATACAGCTCTGAATCCTTTATTATTGGTCTGCGATTTCTGCGTGATCTGTTTTTAATGTCTTTCCTCCCGCAGATATCGCTGAGACCCACAGATACATTTCCAAAATATTCTGAACTATACAGTATGAACTATTTTTGTTGGTCATTAGCTCTATTGCTTTTCCTAATATTATATTTTCAACTCTAAAATCATTAATAAAAAAATGTCAATCAGCAAAAAATATTACAGTAGTATAAAAGGAACAATTCAATAATTCCATTTAAAATTTAAATTTTCCTAGGCTAAATTGAAGTATAATGCCGTTCTGTATTTAGCTTCGCTGCTAAGTCCTTTAGTGTTTATGTTAGATTTTAATTCTGGTATTATCAAATACTAATCGGTATAACCTTTAACTTTACTTTTTTAAAATAAAAGCATGAAAATCAAAGTTGACGTATTTACATTTAATCAATTTCAAGAAAACACGTATATCCTTAGTGATGAGCAAAACAATTGTGTCATCATTGATCCAGGTTGTTATGAGCGAAATGAGCAACAACAATTGCTTCAATATATTTCAGACAATAAGTTGACACCTTTAGCTTTATTAAATACACACGCGCACATTGATCATATTTTAGGAAATGCTTTTGTATTGCGAAACTTTGATATTGACCATTATTTGCACATTGAAGATTTAACAACATTGCGTGCAGTCGAAAGTTATGCGCATGTCTATGGTTTTCAAGGTTATGAAGTGTCGCCTGAGCCAAGTCATATTATTCAAGGAGGAGAAGAGCTGCAATTCGGAGATATTCAATTAAATGTCTTCTTTACGCCAGGTCATGCGCCGGGTCATGTCGTTTTTTATAATGCTGAAAATGAATTTGTAATTAATGGCGATGTCTTGTTTAACGGGAGCTTTGGACGTGTTGATTTACCAGGAGGTGATATTGAAATTTTAAAAAAATCGATTCACGAAATCATGTTTCAATTACCGGAAGAAACAGTTGTGTATTGTGGGCATGGTCCTTCAACAACAATCGGAAAAGAAAAGCGTTCTAATTACATTTTAAATTTCTAATTGTTTCATGCGAATTGGTATCAACACGCGTTTTTTGCTTTCTTCTAAAATGGAAGGGTTCGGCTGGTACACGTTTGAAATAACAAAAAGATTAGTTTTAAATCATCCAGAACATGAATTTGTATTCTTCTTCGATCGCGCTTATGATGAGAAATTTATCTTTGCGAAAAATGTGACACCAATCGTTCTTTCACCGCCAGCCAGACATCCTTTACTCTTTATTTATTGGTTTGAATTTGCACTGAAAAAAGCATTGAAAAAGCAAAAAATCGATGTCTTTTTCTCCCCTGATGGTTATTTGTCACTTCGTTCAAAAGTCCCTCAAATCGCTACTATACACGATATTAATTTCGAACATTTTCCGGAAGATATTCCATTCACACCGCGCATTTATTTGCGACATTATTTTCCTAAGTTTGCGAAAAAAGCAAGCAAAATTATCACTGTTTCAGAAGCCAGTAAATTAGATATTGCAACAACTTATAAAATAGATGCTTCAAAAATTCGGGTAGCTTGGAATGGTGCATCGGAACATTTTAAGCCAGTTGATGATGAAACAAAACAAGCAATTTTAAATTACTATAGTAATGGGAAACCTTATTTTCTGTTTGTTGGCGCAATTCACCCTCGAAAAAATGTCAAGCGACTAATTGAAGCATTTATTCAATTCAAAAAAACATCGCAATCAGAAATTCAATTGGTGATTGTTGGTGAATCGCTTTGGAAAAACAACTCACTGAATATTTCCATTTCGGATGACATATCATCACAAATACATTTTACAGGACATTTACCAATAGAGGAATTAGCAAAAATTATGGGTTCAGCATTTGCTTTTACGTATGTTCCTTATTTTGAAGGATTCGGAATTCCGTTAGTTGAAGCAATGAAATGTGGTATTCCTATATTATCTGGTAACAAAACTTCGCTTCCTGAAGTTGCAGGCGACGCAGCTTTGTATTGTGACCCATTTGATGTGAATGACATCGCCCTGAAAATGCAAGAAATTTCAACTTCAGAAAGTTTACGAGAAAATCTAAAACAAAATGGTCTTAAAAGAAGTGAATTATTTAGTTGGGAGAAAGCAGCAGAAATCGTTTGGAATACATTAGTTGAAATAAAATCAACTTTATGACTCACTATTTAGAGGATTATTTATCCTATTTCAATTGGGTGAATGATTATATTTGAAATAAATTATAAAAAGATGAAAAAAACACTAGCACTACTTTTTACAGCAATTTCGCTGTATTCAACCACTCAAGTAAAATTATCTAAAGATTTTACACTTGAAGCGAGTAAACCTTTTCCAGTTGTTGATGCTCAAAACAAACAGTACTTTTCAATTGGTAATAATAATTCAATTTCAATCAAAACTGATGGCGAAATTGTAACAGTTCAAAAATTCGACGGAACTGCTATGAAAGAAGTTTCTAGAAAAGTGTACGAAGATTTTCCAAAATACACTAAAGTTCAGAGAATAATACAAACGAAAGATGCACTAGTTTATATTTTTGAAGCCTATAACAAAGGCGAAAAAACATTTACTGTTTATTCAAGAGAAGTTAATACTGAAAGTGGCGCTTTTGAAAAAGAAAAAGTTCTTTTGACTACAAGTAGACCAGTAGTTAACGCAGGAAAAGATGCTGACGGAAAAACTCCTATAGGAGAATCTGACGCAAGATTATTAAAAATGGAAGGAACCAAATTTGATGTTTTTCAATCATTTGACAAATCGAAAGTATTAATTCAATTTAAAGTTAAACCAGCTGAAAAATCTGATGCTATTAACAAAGATGAAATTGGGTTTTTCGTATTTGATAGTAAAATGTCAAAAATTTGGGGTGGAGAAGTTAAAATGCCACATACAGAAAAAGAAATGAATAATTTAGCCTATACTGTTGGTTCTGATGGAACAGCTTTTATGTTATTGTACATGAACGAAACAAAAAAGTTTGAATTATTAAATATTAAAAGCCCAAAAGAAATAGAACAATATCCACTCGCGATAAATGGAAAACTTGTATTCCAACGTTTTAATTTATTAGAAGACAATAAAGGTCAAATCATGTGTGCTGGTTATTATGCAAATGGTATCGACTTCAAAGTAAACTGGACAGGTTCTTCTGCTTTAAGCTTCAATACAAATGGTATTTACTGCTTCAAAATGACAACAAAAGGAGTTGTTTCCGATTTATGGGATTTGGAATTTCCTCTTGAGTTAATTCAACAATACAATACCGAAAAAGAACAAGCAAAAAATGAATCACGTGAAGCAGCAGGTAAAGCTGGAATTGCAGATCTTAAAATGTTAGAATTCGTTGCTCAAAAAGATGGTAGTTATATTATTATCGGTGAACAACAGTATATTCGATCTGAAATGGTAATAACATCTATGTCAAATGTGAACAGATTTGGTCATGTTGTGATAACAAAAATTTCGAATGATGGAAAGGTTGTTTGGTCGAAAAAATTACCTAAAAATCAAGCCGGTGTTACAGGTGATAGCTATTTACCATATTTTGAAGGTCAGATGAGTATAAAGTATGCCGCTGGTGATGATGCTCATTATATTTTATGTGTTGACAATCCAAAAAATGGTGAACTTGGCTTAAATAAAGCTCCAATAGAACATAAAAATGGTGCTGGAGGATTTCTGACTGCTTTTAAAGTAAATGATGCAGATGGAACGGTTGAAAGACATACAATTGCTGAGTTAGAAAATATGGATGGAATTAAGGCTTATCAGTTTCAAGTAACTCGTATTCTTGGTATTGCTAGTAAAACTTTCTTATTAGAAGTCTATAAGAAAGATAAAGAAGATGCCAATATCAAAATAACATTAAACAAATAGTCTTCAAAAAATAGTTTAAAAAGCACTGGTGATTTTCATCAGTGCTTTTTTTTTATCCATAATAAGGAGAAATCATCAGATAAACTACAACACCAGAAACAGCAACGAACATCCAAATTGGAAAGGCGATTCTAGTAAATTTCTTGTGTTTTACGAAATTCCCTTGCCACGCAAATAAATACGTAAAAAGTACTAAGGGAATAACTGCTATACTTAAAAGAATATGAGAAATTAATAGTACGTAGTAAAAATAAGCCATTGCACCAATCTTTCCTTTTTCAAGAATATCTAACTTATGATTATGATTTGAATCTCCATACATTGTTGAATCAGATGTCATATGGTAAGCCACATAAAGAACTAAAAAAAGCAAAGAAAGCAATAGTGCAAATCGAATTAATCCTCTGTGCAATTCCCGTTTATCTTTCTTAATTGCCAATAAAGCGCCAATCAAAACGATTGCAGTTATTCCATTAATAGTCGCATAAATTGATGGTAAAATTGAAAAATCAAATCCCTCAATTTTTACTTTAAAAAGTATCGCAACCACTACTGGAATTACAATTGACAATGCAACAATTAATTGTTTTGCTTTTTTTGCTTTATTTTGATCCAACAATATCATACTCATATTTTAATAATTTACGTAATTCTAATTCTAATTTTTCAACTTGTTTGAAGTCTGTTCCCAAATAAACTCCTCTTACATAACCTTCTTTGTCCACCAACGTAAATGCGCCAGAATGAGCATACCCATCTTCAGCCTCATCATCACGGCCAGCGAAAATCATAAAATTCTCGATACCTAATTGATGCGTTTCCTCTTCTTTTCCAGTAAAAAACTGCCAATTTGAAGCAGTAATTTTATGGTGATTTTTATACCTTTTCAATTGTGATGGTGTATCGTGGTTCGGATTAATTGAAATTGACATGAATTGAATATGGTCTTTAAGATCTTGAGTAGCTGCATTCAATTTCTTCATGTTTCCTGTCATTTTAGGACAAATTGAAGAGCAGGTTGTAAAAAAGAAATCAGCAATCCATATTTTACCCTTCATATCCGTTGACTTTACAAGAAGAGAATCTTCATTTCGAAAATAGAAAAAAGGAATTTTCGGATAGATCGTATCAACAACCTCTTTCCCGTCTACCAACTTATATTCCAAATCAAAATTTCCAACAATTGGCAAAACACGTTGTGTTTTTTCTTCTGAATTACAAGAGAGTAAGCATACAAAACCGATGAAAAATGCAATTACCTTCATTAGGATTAAAACAATGTTATTGCTGAATTGTTTTCTTGGCTGCTGCTTTGTCATATTGTTTTTGCAACAAAGCAATGTGTTCTTTCATTCTACGAATCATACCTTCCGTTTTACCAGACAATACCATTCTTAAATGATTTTGTTTGTCAAGCAATAATATCAATTCTTGAAAGGCTTCACCACCATAATACTCATTACCTTTTTGTAAAAGAGATTTATTATTGCTTTTGATATCATAAATATCTCGGACATTTCCTTTAGCAATCATCCATATATCAGGGTTATAACCTTCCACATTATCTTTCATGAATTGAGAAAGAAGTGACAAGTCATTTAACGGTTTTCCTTGTCCATCTGTAGCAAAAGAAATAATCCGAACCCGCTTCATGATTTTCTTATTATTCTTTCTGATGTATTGATAAATTGCTTGATCTAATTGCCAAAATGCCACGGCACAACTATCTGGACATCGTTCTTGAATCGTAGAAATTAAAACAATATCGCCTTCAAAATCTTTAGAAGTAAATTTTTTGCCTCTTGAATCGGTAAACTTATAATCTATTGCAGGGCCAAAATCATCTAATGTTTTGAACTTATGCTCACAACCTTTCGTTGAAATGAATATCAATAAAGAGGCCGGTCCGAATAAAAGTAAAAATGCAAATATTACTTTTCGTCGACCGGCCCAATTTTTACTAGCCATAAATGCTATTTTTTAAGGTGCATTTTGTGTCCAAACTTCACTAACAGCGAGTGCTTCAACAATAATAATATAAATAAGATATAAGATAAAAATGAAATAAGGAACAAGAATCATATATTTCAATGTTTTCTTTTCGTCTCCTAAGTGCATAAAAATCAAAACAATATAAGCCGCTTTAATTATTGTAAGTCCAATAAACAACCATTTAATTACTTGCCAATAATCTGAAGATTGCTTTATTTGAGAACCTAATATAACTTCTAAAGCTGTTATCGCAGTTAGTAACGCAGTTACTTTCCAGATTTTTTTTCTAAGCAATTTACCATGTTCTTCACTGTGGTGAACATCTAAAGAATATTCTATAATATCGTCTCTTTCCATGATCGAGAATGTTTTAAATTAATTATACTAAATAGAAGAATGTAAATACAAAAACCCATACTAAATCGACAAAATGCCAATATAGTCCAGTTTTTTCAATCATTTCATAATGACCTCTTTTATGGTAAGTTCCTGAAATAACTCCCATAAGAATAATGATATTTATAATTACTCCTGAGAATACGTGGAAACCGTGGAAACCTGTAATAAAGAAAAAGAACTGTCCGTATTGTTGAGGGCCATATTCATTTTGCTGTAAGTCAGCTCCATAAACAACACGATTTGGAGTACCACTATTTATAGCCTCATAATACATATCGCATGCTTTAGATTCAGGTATTACATCACCAACTTTATGAGTGCCACCGTCTTTTTTAATAACTAATGTCATTCCATGGTCAGCTTTCTTATTCACTTTTGCTTTTGAGCCATCGTGTAAAGTGATAATTCCATTTTCAACATTTCCAGCTACAACAGCATGGTGAAATTCATGTAAAAGATCTTCAGTTATAACATCACCTTTTTTGTGGTGTTTTCCTGCTTCTAATACTTTAAAGTTTTCAATTTCTCCAAAATGACCTTTAACAATTGCTTGAGATCCGTCTGTTAATTCAACTTTACCAAATTCAGAACCGTGAATAAAGTGACTCCATTCCCATGCTTGAGAACCAACGAAGAAAAATCCACCAATTATAGTTGCAATTAACCATTTTGTAACGCCTTTTCTATCCATTCTATGCCCAGCTTCAACAGCTAAAACCATAGTTACTGAAGAGACAATAAGGATAAATGTCATCAATGCTACGTATAGCAAAGGATATCCGTGACCAAGAAATGGCATCGAATTAAAAGTTTCTTCACCGATAGGCCATGCGTCGAGACAAGCATGTCTCGTAAATCCGTATGCAACCAATAGTCCACTAAATGTCAGAGCATCTGACACTAAGAAAAACCACATCATCAACTTACCATAACTCGTACTAAACGGAGAAATCTTTCCTCCCCAAAGTGCACTTGAGTCAATTTCTTTAGAAGCGTGTCCAGCCATTACAACAATTTTTTATGCAAGTTTAATGAATAAAAAGTAAAAAAAGCAACAAATAAATCCATAATAATCCTAAAAAATGCCAGAAAATAGCACCAACCTTTAGGCGTAGATGGTCTTCCGAGCTAAAACGCCCTGAAAATGAAGCAATTGTCATTTTTGACATATAAATTAAGGTTACTAAAATATGTAGCAAATGAAGGAAGGTTATTAGGTATAAATATGTTGTACCTGTATCTGCGGTTTCCATCGCTTTGATTTGAAGATATTTTGAAAGTTTTTTTCCATTAAATAACAAATCTCTATTCTTGTATTGTAATTCTTTTCCTTTGAAATAAATATGAAAATCTTTTCCAATCTCACCTTTAGCGAAGAAATCTCCTCTGCCATCTCTAACATTAATAGCAAGGGCTTGTAATCTTAATTGATCAACATACTGTATTTCTTGACCATCAGATTTACATAATTTACCATTTATTAAAGCAAGCGGTTGATTTTCATAATACAAAATAAAGTTTGAACCATAATTAGCAACCCGCATTGATTTATTTCTCGTTACGTTCAAAAATTGACTCATGAAATCTTGGTAAGACTTCATTTCTGTTTCTGATAAATCTTTGCTGTTAACAATAAAACGATTTCCATCAACTTCAATAAAATCACCTTTATACTTCACTTCATAATAATCACCATATTTACCATCAGTAACAATAATGTGGTTATTGACAGCATGAATTCCATTTTCAGTAAGTTGTTTGTATCCTTGAAATTGAAAATAAACGAATCCAATTCCACCGATTAAAGTCAGTGAAACAAATAACTTCAACATTCTTTGATTTCCTTTTTTAACAAAGCGAATTGCTAATTCTAAAAAGATACTACTCAAAATAATTATTGCTGTACTTATAAAGAATGCTTTCGGTAAAGGATATTTCATCCAAAACGTATCTCCCATTGAAACAATATAGGCAGATGTTAACCCCCCAAACATCATAACAATACTGAAAATTCCTACGTAAACAAGGTTCTTCTTTGTTTTTTCACGTATTTCCGGACTCAACTCTTGGCTAAAATCTCTTTTCATAATACATTTATTTTGGAATTATCCCTTCGACTTTGTCAAAGACATATAAAAATTGAATAATCGGTAAATAGATAAACGAGGCAAACATTAACTTTCTTGCATCTTTTGTATCGCATGTTATAAAAAGTTTGTACGAATACAAAAAGAAGGTTCCACTAGCAATCGTCCCAATAATCAGTGTTGCTGTTCCAGCCCAACCCAATAACCAAGGAAGTAAACTAAATGGAATTAATGCAAGTGAATACAACATTATTTGAGATGCAGATTCTTTTGACCTTCCTGTGCTGGATGGCAGTAATGAGAATCCTCCTGCTTTATAATCATCGTAAAGTACCCAAGCAATGGCCCAAAAATGTGGAAATTGCCACATAAATTGTACGAAAAACAAAACTCCTGGTAATAATCCAAACTCATTTGTAGCAGCAATTGCTCCCAACATTGGCGGAATAGCGCCAGGAACAGCTCCAACCAATACTGCCCATGGTGTAACCCTTTTTAACGGCGTATAAATAAATACATATGAAGCATATGCAAAGAGCCCTAAAATTGCCGAATTTAAATTAATTAAATAAAGTAAATAGGTGCCAATGATTAAACAAAAGATCACTATAGAATATGCCTCTGTTAAGGACATTAACCCCATTGGTATTGGCCTTTTTTCAGTACGTTTCATTAGTTTATCAAGATCCCTTTCCCAGATTTGATTAGAACCATTCGAGGCTGCTGTAACTAACGTTCCTCCAATTAGAAGATAACAGATATGAAGGCCATTTGATCCGTCAGCAAAAAGATATCCAGATAATGCTGATAAGACAACCAATGAAGCCAATCTAAACTTCGTAAATACAATATAAATGTGTATTTTTTTACCGATTGACATATTGTTGACTTGTACCTCCATAGACTGAATTGCGGCACAAATGTAATGATTAATATACGGTTGAATAAGATTAATTTAATATTCCTTAAAAGATTAATGTTTCAAAAGTTCTCTTTGGAAGGATTGTGTTATTTCTCAATAAATTATGCATAAAAAAAGGAACCGAAGTTCCTTTTTTTATTTCAATAAGCAATTTATATAATAAGCATTGCGTCACCGTAAGAATAAAATTTGTATTTATTCTCAACAGCTTGTTTGTATGCTTCGATCATCAAGTCATGTCCACAAAAAGCAGAAATCATCATCAATAAAGTAGAAAGAGGTGTATGGAAATTAGTCACCATACAATTCGCAATACTAAAATCATACGGAGGAAAAATAAATTTATTCGTCCAACCGTCGTATGGTTTCAATAAACCATCTGTAGAAACAGAAGATTCAATTGAGCGCATTGCAGTTGTACCAATAGCACAAATACGTTTTTTCTTCAATTTCCCTTCATTCACTATTTTAACACATTTCTCATTCACAATCACTTGCTCAGAGTCCATTTTGTGTTTTGTAAGGTCTTCAACTTCAACTGATCTAAACGTTCCTAGTCCCACGTGAAGTGTAACTTCAGCAAAATTAATTCCTTTCAATTCCAATCTTTTCATCAACTGTCTTGAGAAATGCAACCCTGCAGTTGGAGCCGCTACAGCACCCTCTTCTTTTGCAAAAATTGTTTGATAACGGTCTTCATCCGAAGCTTCAACTGCTCTTTTAATATATTTTGGAAGCGGTGTTTCACCTAGTTCAGTGATTTTCGCCTTAAATTCTTCATAAGGGCCATCAAAAAGAAAACGTAATGTTCTACCTCTTGATGTTGTATTGTCAATAACCTCAGCAACTAAAGAATCATCATCTCCGAAATATAATTTATTTCCGATACGAATCTTTCTAGCTGGATCAACTAAAACATCCCACAATAAACTTTCACGGTTCAATTCTCTCAGCAAGAAAACTTCGATTTTCGCTCCAGTTTTTTCTTTATTACCATACATTCGTGCAGGAAAAACTTTCGTGTTATTCATAATCATCACATCTCCTTCAGAGAAATAATTGATAATGTCTTTGAAAAACTTGTGTTCGATAGTTCCTTTTTCACGGTTGATAACCATCATTTTGGCTTCATCACGGTGTTCACTTGGATATTCAGCAATTAATTCGTCTGGAAGATCAAAACTAAAATCTGAAAGTTTCATTTTACTCATAGGGCAATTTTTATTTTCCTTTTAAACGAAAAGGAGCGCAAAGATACAACATTTTAAAGCCGATGTCAAGTGGTTTCTGTTTGAGGGCCTCGGATTTTTAAAATCCAATCATCAACCGTCATCGCATTTTCGATTGAAGAATCACCAGATTGGGTTCTGCGTAAAGCAATTAGTGTTCCTCCCGATTCAACTAATTTCCCAAAATCGTGCGCAATAGAACGAATATAAGTTCCTTTTGAACAGGAGATTTCAAAATCTATTTCTGGAAATCGCTCTGCAGAAATTTTAAAATCAACAATCTCAATTGTATTTGATTTCAATTCAAATTCTTTTCCAGCTCTGGCTAAATCATATGCTCTTTTTCCATCAACTTGTTTTGCTGAGAAAATTGGTGGTACTTGTTGAATAACACCAATAAAAGATTTTCGAGTAGTTTCAAGTAATTCTGGTGTAATATGATCCACTGGAAACTCCTCATTGTATTCATTTTCCAAATCATACGAAACAGTTGTTTTCCCTAGAAGAATCGTACCTGTGTAGGTTTTCATCCCAACCATTATTTGGTCTATTTTCTTCGTGTGTTTTCCTGTACAAAGAATTAACAAACCTGTCGCCAATGGATCTAATGTTCCTGCATGACCAACTTTAATGTTCTTTACATTCAACGCTTGTTTAAGATTCCAACGAATTTTATTGACCACATCAAAAGATGTCCAACCAAGTGGCTTGTCAACCAAAATTGTTTCTCCTTCGATAAAATTCATCTATTGAAGAGAAAAATAAGTGATTAAGATAATTCCAACCACAATTCTGTACCAACCCCAAATTTTGAAACCGTATTTTTCAAGGATGCCAATAAATAATTTTATTGCCAATGCAGCAACAACAAATGCAATGATGTTACCAATAATGAAATTACTTATGTTTTGACTTGAAGAAAGAATCATTTCGTATCCTTTTTGTTCGATTCCCTTATATTTCCAATCCTTTAGAAAAACGGAATACATTGTAACAGCCAACATAGTTGGAACGGCTAAGAAAAAACTAAATTCCGCTGCCAATTTGCGACTTAATCCTTGTTGCATTCCACCAATGATTGATGCAGCCGATCTACTTGTTCCTGGCATCATTGCCAAACATTGCCAAAAACCAATGGTTATTGCTTTTCCAATACTTATATTCTCTTCTTTTTTAATTGTAGGATTTTTGAAAAGCCGGTCAACAAATAATAAAATAACACCCCCTACAATTAATACAATTGCAATTGGAATTGGACTTTCTAAAACGGCTTCAATCTTATCATCAAATAATTTACCTAGAATTAAAGCTGGAATAACAGCCAGTGCTAATTTGATATAAAAATTGAATGATTTAAAATTGAAGAACTTTTTCCAATATAACGCAACGACAGATAATATTGCACCGAATTGAATTGAAACTTGAAACATTTTCACAAACTCATCATCTTGAGTTCCGTAAATTGAACTCGCGAAAATCATATGAGCCGTTGATGAAATTGGCAAAAACTCTGTAAGGCCTTCAATAATCGAAAGAATGAGGGCTTGAATTAAATCCATAAGAAAAAGTAATTAGTCTTTTTTGACTTTGTTTTTTTTCATGATTGCATAAAGGATAACGATGTATCCTGCAACAATTAACATTGGCGCAATCGTAATACGTCTCATACTAAACAATTCAGATTCATTGAACTCATTAGCTTCAGTAGCTGCTCCACCAATCATTAATAAAAATCCCAATATATTAATTGCTAAACCAATTAATAATAACTTATAATTTTCCGGTTGAAACCCGAATTGTGACTTTTTGTCCTCCATGAGTCAAATTTAATATAAATCATCCAATTTGGTGCGCAAATATTTGTTAAGAGCAAACCAAGTTGAAACAAATGTGATAACAATTCCTATTACTATTAGTGAACCTGCCAATAAACTAAAGGTGATTAATGAATAACTTATTTCAATAGAATCTAAAATATTATTCATTGCATAAAATAACGTCATTAATAATGCAAGACCAATAATAGCCGAAACTGTTCCTTGAAAAATCGATTGCACTAAAAACGGTTTGCGAATATGAGATGATGTAGCTCCAACGAGTTGCATTGTTTTGATTGTAAAGCGCTTGGAGTATAATGCCATTCTAATTGTATTATTAATCATTGCCACAGCAATCACGATTAATAATAAAGCAACAGATAAAAACAGAAAAACAAATTGTTTGAACCCTAAATTTACAGACTCCACACTTGCTTTATCGTAATTTACCTCATCTATTTGATCTGGATATGCTTTTAATAAATCTTGTTTGATTTTTTCCATTCCAGATTTGGTAGCAAATTCAGCTTTTGGTTTGAATCCAATTGTTGAAGGCAAAGGATTTTCTCCTTCAAAAATGGAAAGAATTTGATCTGCATTTTGATCAGTTCCGCTAAATTCTTCAATTGCTCTTTCAGGAGAAACAAAATAAACTTCGCTGAATTCATTCCATGTTTTTAGTTCTTGTTCAATTTGTTTAATGTCGGCATCATTTAATTCTGGTTTAAAAAACAAATCACCTTGTAAACTTTCTCTGGCTTGTTTTTGTACATTGTCTAAGCCGAAAACTCCTCCTAAAACGAGGCCAATCATAAACAAAACCAAGGAAATTCCTACAACTGTAGAAACATAACTAGCACGAACGCCACGTTTACTGTATTTATCTGAATTTGAACTCATCGGTTACGAAGTTAGAAATAATTCTTACGATAGAAAAAGTGTAGCGTAGAATTTAGAAAAAAGCAATTGTTAATAACTGAAAAAGTACCCTATAAAAACTGTCAAGATTGGTATGACAATTTGTGTTTTTTACCAAAAAACGTTAAAATAAAATTAAACTGTAATTTTTCGAAACGTTTACCGTTAAAGAGATATAGCAATTGCTTAAGATTTAAAAAGTAAAAGTTGGCACACAATTTGGAATTGCTTAAATCGAAGTAAAAGTTAGTTTTCATAAGTAGTAGTAGTTTAGGTTTTGAGAGGGGGAAATGCCAATTTCCTCCTTTCATGTTTTATAGCCCAAACGAATATCAATAAGCACATTATGTTAGTTAGATTCCACTGTTTTATGGATTTTTTGATGTACTTTTGCTCTCCATAATTCCAAAATTGGATTATATCAAAGTCAAATACATTTATGAAGAACATTCGCAATTTTTGCATCATCGCTCACATTGATCATGGTAAAAGCACTTTAGCAGATAGATTATTGCAGGCAACTGGAACTATTTCTGACCGTGATATGCAAAGTCAGGCACTAGATGATATGGATTTGGAACGTGAAAGAGGAATCACAATTAAAAGTCATGCTATCCAGATGAATTACAAATTCGAAGGGCAAGATTATATTTTAAATTTGATTGACACTCCCGGACACGTTGATTTTTCTTATGAAGTTTCAAGATCTATTGCAGCGTGTGAAGGCGCTTTATTAATTGTAGATGCCTCTCAAGGAATCGAAGCGCAAACAATTTCTAATTTATATTTAGCATTAGAACACAATTTAGAAATTATTCCGATTTTGAATAAAATGGATCTTCCAGGTGCTATGCCAGAAGAAGTTTCAGATCAAATAATGGAACTTATTGGTTGTGATTTAGAAGATATTATTCAAGCGTCAGGGAAAACTGGACTTGGTGTTGATGCAATTTTAAGTGCTGTTATCAATCGTGTTCCAGCTCCAACAGGTGATGAAAATGCGCCATTGCAAGCGATGATTTTTGATTCTGTTTTCAATCCTTTTAGAGGAATTATCGCTTATTTCAGAATTAGAAATGGTGTAATCAAAAAGGGTGAGAAAATAAAATTCTTCAATACAGGCCGTTCTTATAATGCAGATGAAATTGGGATTCTAAAAATGACTTTAAGTCCCAAAAATGAGGTAAGAGCTGGAGATGTTGGTTATATTATTTCGGGAATCAAGCAAGCAAATGAAGTTAAAGTTGGAGATACGATTACCACTTTTGCGAATCCGTGTGAAACAGCAATTAAAGGATTTGAAAATGTGAAACCAATGGTTTTTGCTGGAATCTATCCTGTCGACACTGAAGATTACGAGGAATTGCGTTATTCAATGGAAAAATTGCAATTAAATGATTCTTCTTTAGTTTTTGAGCCTGAATCATCAGCAGCCTTAGGATTTGGATTTAGATGTGGTTTCTTAGGAATGTTGCACATGGAAATTATCCAAGAACGATTGGAAAGAGAATTCAACATGACTGTTATTACTACTGTTCCGAACGTTTCTTACAATGCGTACATGCGAAAAGACCCAACGGTTGCATTAATCGTTAATAATCCTTCTGATTTACCAGATCCTTCAGGAATGGAAAGAATTGAAGAACCTTATATTAAAGCACAAGTTATTACGAAATCAGAATATGTAGGACAAATAATGACTTTGTGTATTGAAAAAAGAGGTGAACTTCAAAATCAAGTTTATTTAACGCAAGATCGTGTTGAAATAACATTTGAAATGCCATTAGCAGAAATTGTATTTGATTTTTATGACCGTTTAAAATCAGTTTCTAGAGGTTATGCATCGTTTGATTATCATCCAATTGGATATAAGCAATCCGATTTAATACGAATGGATTTGTTGTTGAACAGTGAATGTGTTGATGCCTTGTCTGCTTTAGTTCACAGAAGCAATGCGTATGATTTAGGGAAAAGAATTTGTTTGAAATTAAAAGAATTAATTCCAAGACAACAATTCGAAATTCCAATTCAAGCAGCAATTGGAGCAAAGGTAATTGCTCGTGAAACAATCAAAGCATTGAGAAAAGATGTTACTGCGAAATGTTATGGTGGGGATATTTCCCGTAAACGTAAATTACTTGAAAAGCAAAAAGAAGGTAAAAAGAGAATGCGTCAAATCGGAAGAGTAGAAATTCCACAAGAAGCATTCATGGCAGTATTGAAATTGAATGATTAATAAATAAAAAACTTTCACAAAAAAGCCCCGATTAAATTTTTAATCGGGGCTTTTTTTATTCGCTATCGTCGTCTTCGCCATCATCTGCATCTGGCTTGTCGTAATCTTCTTCTTCGTTTGTATCTGTGTCAGCTTCCATGTCATCATCCTTGATGTCATCAACTTTGTCCAAATCGTCTTCGAAGTCATCTTCTTCGTCATCATCATCTGAAGCGGCAACTACTTTCGGACTAATTTTATTGATTTTAACCAAATAAATAACCTCATCTGTTTCCCAAATCAAAGCATCTAGGACTTCGCCAGTTGGGATTTTAATAGTCGTTAAATGGTTAATGTAACCGTCTGGAAAATCCCGTAGGATTTGCTTCTTTTGTTCTATAGTTAATTTTGAATAACTAATTATGGCTCTTCTCTTAGTAGACATGATTAATTTGTTAAATTTCTAATTTATATATTCTTCTTGTCGGTATTACAACATTTTGCTTCAAAACGATTGAATTATCCGTTACTGCCCAAATTGTCGTGTTCACCACTTTCTTCTTTTTTGAATCCTCAAAGTAAATTTTTACTTTATGATGTTCTAAATTACCTAAAGAAATTGCACGATCCAGTTCCGTTTTCAATGCTTTTTTTTCTTTTTCTGATTTTAACACTTCCTCTATTGGAAAATTACAACCAGCAATATCTTCCTTATCAACAAGGACAAACTCACTCTCCATCAATCAATTTTTGAGCAAAATTAAATGAAAACACAAACTAAACTAATTTTTACAAAAATATGATTCTTTTTTTTATTAAAAGTCGATTATTCATAACTAATTTGTTTCTCAATTTAAGATAGACAAATTACAATTGCTGAATTCAATTAAAGCAAGAAAGGCATCTAATTAGACGCCTTTCTTGTTGTTGTTTTTGTTTTATTTTACCTTGCTTTTTAAATCATTTTTCAAGCCACTCCACTCAACTAAGTGCATTTTAACTACTCCTACTGGAATTTTTGCTTTCACCATGATTGGAATTTTGTTGTCATCGTTGGTTACCCAAAAATTCACGTCTTCTTCACTTTTGAAATAGCGTCCAGTTTGAACCACAGGAACAAACTTGTGGCAATTAAATTTCCCTTTTCGAATAGTGATGACTTCGTCGCCTACATATTTAATTTTCAAGTTGTAGATTTCATCGTCCATGAAGCATTTGAATTCAAATGTTTTTCCTTTTTTCATGTCTTTGAAATTCAATGTTCGAGCATAATAAAATGATGAAACCATGTCTTGAATTCCTAGAGGAGCTTTAAAGTCTTTCTTACCATTGTTTACTTGATACTTGTCTTGTTTGAATGTGTAATCTTGGTTGACTTTATATCCTCCTTCATCTACTCTGCGAACAAAGAACCATGGGAAAAGCCCTTTTTTATCCATGTACGTTTCATATTTATCATTCACTTTGAAAAAAGCATTGAATCCACCAAGTGTTTTACCTGTTCCAACAGCATTCAATAATTCTCTGTTCGAACCTTTTTTGGTTGTCGCCTTAACTTCCATTACTGCTTCTCCAGCATCAATAAAACCATACGTTACACGGTATCTCAGTTTTTCTCCTACTTGAAATGCTTTATTTGTCACCGCAGGATATGTAACTTCCGTAGTACTTGTCATAGTGAAAAATACACCAACCAATCCAACAAAATATACTAACTTTTTCATAACATTTAATTTAAGTTAAGAGCCTCTTGGCAAAGGATGTGCCAAAAAATTTGACATTTATATAACGTAATATATCTGTTTATAGTTTGAGGGTAAATACATTTTTTCAGTAGAATTATAATACACAAAAAAATCCGCCTCAAATGAAACGGATTTAACATGTTATAAAGGTGCAAATTACATTACAATATTCACAATCTTTCCTGGAACAACAATCACTTTCTTAGGAGTATTGCCTTCCAACCATTTCTGCGCATCTGCATTTGCAAGAACAGCTTCTTCCACTTCTTTTGGATTCAAAGACATCGGCAATTCTATTTTCAAACGCATTTTTCCATTAAACGAAATTGGGTAAGCGTGATTTGCTTCTACCAATAAACTTTCATCAAATTGTGGGAAATGCGCATAACTAATTGTTCCTTTTTTATGACCCAATTTCTCCCACAACTCTTCGGAAATGTGCGGAGCATAAGGTGAAAGTAAAATCACTAAATCAGTTAGAATTGCTTTGTTGTTGCATTTTTGTTCTGTCAATTCGTTGACACATATCATGAAATTCGAAACGCCCGTATTGAATGAAAAACGGTCCAAATCATCTGTCAATTTTTTGATAGTTCTGTGCACTGTTTTCAAAGCTTCTTTTGAAGGTTCTTCCATTGAAAGCGATACATTCCCGTCAGCATCGTGGAACAAACGCCATAGTTTGCGTAAGAAATTATGTACACCATTGATTCCTTTTGTATCCCACGGTTTGAATTGCTCTAACGGACCTAAAAACATTTCATACATTCTCAAGGTATCAGCTCCAAATTTTTCTACGAGTTCATCTGGCGTTTGTACATTGTATTTGGATTTAGACATTTTTTCGATTTCTGAACCACAGATGTAATCTCCGTTTTCTTCACAAATGAATTCTGCATTTTTATATTCCTCTCTTGAATTTTTGAAGGCTTCAATGTCCAATTTGTCGCTGTCTACTAGGGAGATATCCACATGGATTGCACTACAATCCATCATTACAAAACCATTTTTATTATTTATTATTCTATCTATTTGATCCTTAACTTCAGATGAAAATTCAATTTCAAATTCATTTTTAGTTGAGCACTCAAAAGCTTTTTTAGAAATAAAAATTGTTGGTGCGTTTCCTGAATAGTATTTTAATTGTCCACTATTATCAGTAATTGAGTATTCCAATCTATATACAAAACTACTTCTTCCCAAAATCATCCCTTGGTTGATCATTTTCTGGAATGGCTCGTCAAAGCCTATAAAGCCTTGATCGTATAAGAATTTTGTCCAGAAACGTGCATACAATAAATGTCCTGTTGCGTGTTCCGAGCCACCAATGTATAAATCTACTTGTTTCCAATAATCCGCTTTTTTGCGGTTTACAAATTCGTGTTCATTCTTTGGATCCATATAACGCAAGAAATACCAAGAACTTCCTGCCCAACCAGGCATCGTATTGAATTCCATGTGATCTCCTTCAAAATGATTCCACGCCGACTTTTCAGCTCGAGCCAACGGTGGTGCACCATCTTCAGTTGGTAAATATTTATCTACTTCCGGTAAGGTAATTGGCAAGAATTTATCCTCGACTAAATGCGGAAGTCCGTCTTTGTAGAAAACTGGAAATGGCTCTCCCCAATAACGTTGTCTAGAGAAAACAGCATCACGCAAACGGTAATTTGTTTTTCCTGTTCCAATACCTTTTGCTTCAATTGCTTCAATCGCAGTTTTCATGGCAGCTTTCACTTCCAAGCCGCTCAAGAAATCAGAATCGGCAATTGTTCCAGCTTTTTCAGTATACGCAGCTTCTGAAATATCTACGTTTTCAAAGATGTTTTTGATTTCAATTCCAAAATGTTTTGCGAAATCGTAATCACGTTGATCGCCACAAGGGACCGACATCACGGCTCCAGTTCCATAAGAAACCAAGACATAATCACCAATCCAAATTTGGATTTTTTCACCTGTAAATGGATGAATTGCAAAAGCTCCGGTATTTTGACCAGTAATATTTTTTACATCAGCTTCACGGTCACGAGCAGATTTCAATGAAGCACTTTTCTTGTACTCAGCTATTTGAGCTGCAAATTCAGGTGTTGTAATTTGATCTACCAAATCGTGTTCTGGTGCTAGAACCATGAATGAAACACCGAAAATGGTATCGGGACGGGTGGTGAACACTTCAATAAATTGATCAGGTGAATTGCCCTCCCCCTCAATCCCCCTCCAAAGGGGGAAGCGGACCATTGAACCGACAGATTTCCCGATCCAGTTGCGTTGAATATCTTTTATGGATTCTGTCCAATCTAAACCTTCCAAACCAGTCAATAATCTTTCTGCGTATGCTTTGATTCGCATCGACCATTGACGCATTAATTTTTGTTCGACAGGATGTCCGCCACGTTCAGATACACCGTTTACAATTTCGTCATTTGCCAAAACTGTTCCCAATGCTGGACACCAATTTACCCAAGAATCAGCTAAAAACGTCAATCGATATGCTTGTAGTATTGTATCTTGTTCTTTCTCATCGAATGTTTTCCATTCTACAGCTGTAAAAAGCGTTTCGCAATCAGAACAAGCATTTACATTGGCGTTTCCGTTTTCTTCAAATTCGGCAACTAATTTAGAAATGCGTTCTGCTTTGTTGGTAGTATTATCATAGTAGCAATCGAATAACTGCTTAAAAATCCATTGTGTCCATTTGTAATATTCTGGAGAAGAAGTTCGAACTTCTCTGTCCCAATCGAATGAAAAACCAATTTTATCCAATTGATCACGGTAGCGCTCAACGTTTTCCGCAGTTGTTATTGCCGGATGTTGACCAGTTTGAATAGCATATTGTTCAGCTGGCAATCCAAATGAATCGTATCCCATTGGGTGCAAAACATTGAATCCTTTCAAGCGTTTGTAGCGCGCATAAATATCAGAGGCGATATAACCTAATGGGTGTCCAACGTGCAAACCAGCACCAGATGGATAAGGAAACATATCTAAAACGTAGTACTTCGGTTTAGCACTATTTTCTTCTGCTTTGAACGTTTTTTCATCCGCCCAAATTTTTCTCCATTTTGGTTCTATTTCCCGAAAATTGTATTCCATTGTTGATTTGCTTTTTTACGAAAGCCAAAGATACAGATTTGAAGAGAGAATAAAAGTTTATTCTATTGATTTGTTTTGCATTCAAAATCGTATTTTTAGACCATAAATGAGTCGAGGTATTAAATCTTTTCAAGTTCTTCTTCTGACATTGATTTTTCTTTGTCCAAGTTTATTGCATGCCCAAACTTCCCGTGAAAAGCAACTCATTGAATCAATTAAAAGGGAAAAAAATGACACGAAGAAATTTCTTCGTATGCTTTCGTTGGGAGAATTTTACAAACACAATAACATTTACCGTGCCGACTCGATGTCGCATGTGTTATTGCAAAAAAGTCGTGTTTTTAATGATTCTTTGCGCTTTAGTGCATTGATGTATAGCGCGGAGATCAATGAAATTCAAGGAAATCAAGAAGAATATTTTAAGGATGTTTTGGCGTGTCAATCTTTTTTAAATAAGTTGAATTCTGACGAAGCAAAATTTAAAATATACAGACATCTTGGTTATTACCATAGTTATTCTTTAGAATTTGATGCTGCTGATTTTTATTTAAAATACATTAAAAAAACTTCAATAAAAAAACGAAACAACTCAAAAGTTGCAGAAGCAGACAATTATTTGGCATTGAATTTCATGTTTCAAAACAAGAAGGATTCTGCTTTGTATTATGCAGATGAAGCGATTCAATATGCCCGCCGCTCCTCCGACAAATCAATTCTATCAGAGTGTTTTAATAATCAAGCCAGAATTTATGATTATTTCGGGCAACTTGAATTAAGTGTTGCAAAGAATATTGTTGCCTTGAATTTAGCAACTGAAGCAAATGACATTTTCCTACTAGCCAAATATAACCGTGAGTTAGGTATTTCTCAACGATCAATTCTGAATTTGGAGGATGCTGAATATTACTTCAAGAAATCATATGAATATTCGCAACAGATTGTTGACCGTCGACAAATGGGCCTTGCACTTTCCAATCTTGGGACGATTTATTATAAGCGCAAAGAATTTAAAAAAGCCATCGATAACACAAGAAAAGCAATTGTCATATTAACAGCTTTAAATGATTTTAATGGATTGGGCGAAGCACATGATAATTTAGGCATGATTTACCGAGAGCAAAAAGATTATACCCAGGCAGCGAGTAATTTTAATCAAGCTTTGGTTTTCTATGAATCGACTAGTAACAAGGAAAAAATTGCTGGGGTATATCACAATGTAGGAACAGTTTTTCAGAAACAGAAAAAATATAAAAATGCTTTAAATTATCTTGAGCGTTCCATTGAGATTCGGCAACAATTTGGTTCAAAAAATCAAATATACAATACCTATCGTGTTATGTCGAGCGTATATAAAGACATTGGTAAAACCAAAGAATCTTTATCGTATTTGCAATTGTATTTAGATTATCTAGATAGCAATACTACGCTTCAGGCAGCCACTAAAATAGCTGAATTGAGTGAGTTGTACCGTTCTGAGCAGCGAGAGAGACTAATTGTATTACAAGCGGATTCACTTGAAAGACAAAAGCAAGAACGAACTATTACGTCAACAAAATTCGAGAATAGTCAACTCCGGAATAATTTTCAGACGTACATCATTTTTGGATTTTTAATCATAATAATACTTGCTGGAATCATTGGATTTTACCGCTGGAATCAGACTAAAATTAAACAACAGCAAAAGGAAGCAGAAATGTCTCAAACGCTATTGAGGGCTCAAATGAATCCCCATTTTGTGTTTAATGCGATGTCTGTGATCCAAAGTTATATTTACGAAAATGACACGATAAATTCGACCAAGTTTCTTGTTAATTTCTCCCGTTTAATGCGTTTGATTTTAGAAAATTCGCCAAAGGAATATATTCCAATTGAAACTGAAGTTGAGATTTTACAAAAGTATTTAGAAACACAAAAATTGCGCTTTGAGGATCGTTTTGAATTCAAAATTGAAGTATCGTCTGAAATTATAATGGAACATACAGTTATACCGCCAATGATTACTCAACCTTTTATTGAGAACGCTATTGAACATGGGCAACTTCACACGATTGAAGGAGGATTTATTTATATCTCATTTCAAAAGGTGAATAATTTACTTCAAATATTAATTGAGGATAATGGTGTCGGTCGAACAGGCGCTGAGGCCAATAAAAAAAGTAAGGATCATAAAAGTATGGCAATGAATATTACGAAGGAGCGGATAGATAATTTAAATAAAAAATATAAAACTGCTGGTTTCCTTTTAATTGAAGATTTCAACAAAGAATTGCATACTGGAACAAAAGTGTTAATTTCGTTACCATACAAAGAAGAAAAAACCAAACCAATTGACTCATGAAAAAAGCCGTAATCATAGATGATGAAAACAGAACACGTGATTTAATTGCGAAAATGATCAATTCTTTTGGACTTGATATTCTTGCAATTCCAGCAGGAGAAAACGTACAGTCTGGAATTCAAGCAATTGAGGAATTAAAACCAGACATAGTATTTCTAGATATTCAAATGCCGGACGGAACAGGTTTTGACGTCCTAAAATCTGTCAAAAACAAAAACTTCGAAGTGATTTTCATTACGGCACATGAAGAATTTGCGATAAAAGCAATAAAATTTAGTGCGCTTGATTACCTTTTAAAACCAATTGATCCAGAAGAATTAAAAGCAGCGGTTGAAAAAGCAATCAAAGCTGTAGATGATAAAAAAGAGGAAAGTCAATTTGAGGCTTTACAAAACAATATTCAACCAAACCAGAAAAAAAGACTCGTATTAAAAACACAGGAAAGTGTTTATGTAGTTGAATTACACGAAATAATTCGTTGTGAAGCAGACCGCAATTACACTTCTTTTTTTCTAAGCAGTGGCAAGAAAATACTTGTTTCAAAGACACTTAAAGAGTACGAAACCTTATTATCGACTCATAATTTTTTAAGGGTTCAACAATCCCATTTAGTGAACTTAGATTATGTCGACAGGTATGACAAAGGAAATGGTGGTTCAGTTGTTATGAAAGATGGATCGGAAGTACCTTTGTCTCCTGCAAAACGCGAAGTCTTTTTCAAGATTATAGAAAATCTATAACTGAAAATTAATTCATAGATAGCATTTGTTCATTAATAAGGGATAAATATTCATCTATCGAATTACATTCAAAAAAACTAGGTAAGTTTATTTCAGAAATAAGGAGATAATTCAGGGTTCTTCTTAGAAAATTTGAAATAAAGAAAGTTACGCTGCTTGGAGAGGCAGTTTTCATTTTCTAGTTTGATAAAAGAGTATAACAGTTCTTAATCTTTCTTTATTTTACGTTTTGTAATTTATTACTTCTAAGAAGTGCCCGGAATTTGATTTTAAATTTTGAAATTCTTTTCATTTTACTACTTTGAAAGGTTGTTTTACTACTAAAAAATTAATTTACTACTAACAAATTAACTTACTACTAAAGTTAAAAAGGTTGACTTCCATCAACCTTTTTTTTTATCCAAATATTTCGTAAAGAACTGGTCTTGAAGGAGAAGCGTCATTTTCAAAAGGAGCGATTTGCATTTCTAAGATATAATTTCCATCCAAAATTGCGTTATCAACAAAAATCATTTCTGTTATTGTTTTATCAAATTGTAGATTTCCTGGAACTTGCCAAAAAGCATGATGAAACAACAACGCTCCGCCATCTTCTTCTCTATCGACCGATGGGAGGTCCAATAAAAAATGTTTTACCCCAGCTTGATTTAGAACGTCGACACAATCAACATGTAAATAAACGGGATTCGATTGTGTATAATTAATATGCTTTTTTTGAAGATCATTTGGAGAAGTTCTCAAAACTAAGGCTTCACATGTTTCACCTTTTAAAGCAGCGATTAAATCCTCTTTTAAAATAATTCGATCTTCCTTTTGATCATTAAGGTTAATTTGAATTGTCGGCTCTATCGTAATAACTTTAGCAATAAAAAAATAGTTTTTCATTGAATTATTTACTGAATATACTTCTGGAGTAATGTGTCCTAGACATTCGGTATGTGTACCATGGCCATGTGGATTGAAATATATATTTCTAAAATTCACGCTCCCTCCTTTTGCTACAGAACCAACGAAACCATTTTCCATAACCGGTTCAAAAACTGGTAAATCAACATACCATGCTCTCGGATTTTCTGCGGTATTGGACAATGGAATTGACATATCTAATGGAAGATTTGTATCAATGAATTGGCTATTATTTAAATAAAACTTCATGTATCAAATTTAAAGTGAAAATATCAAAAGAGACACATTTACAAAAATATTCTATTATTCATGGTATTATTTACCATGGTTAATATAATTATCCTATATTTGCACCAACTTTAAAAAATAAATAAATGAAAATAATAAATTTTATTGCAATTACAGCAGCTACAGCAGCATTAGCATCATTTCAATTGGTAAAAACAGATCAAACGATCAAACCAAAAAGCGCATATAAACTAGACAAATCAGCTTCTGTTTTAGGATGGAAAGGTGGTAAATCTGACGCTTATTATCACACAGGAAATGTTAAGTTCAGTGAAGGTTCAGTATTGTTAGAAAAAGGTGCAATTTCTTCAGGAAATTTCACAGTGGATCTTGGTTCTATAGCTGTTGTGGATGCTAACTTACCAGCAGAAAAACAAGAAGGATTAGCGAATCATTTAAAAACAGAAGATTTCTTTAACGTTGCAAAATTTGCTACTTCAACAGTTACAATCGGCGCATATAAAGATGGAAAGTTAGCAACAACTATCACCTTATTGGGAGTTGAAGTGAAGAAAGACATCCCAGTTGAAATAATTGCTTCAAAAGGAATAATTACAATCAAAGGGAAATTTGATGTTGATTTTTCAGCTGCTAAAATCCCAGGGACGCAACCAATTGATGGAGAAAAAGAATTCATCTCACCAGTTTTTTCATTTGATTTGAATCTTGTATTGAAAGGAAAATAATTTAAAATCAACTTTGATTATAAGGGTGAGGGTTTATCTCACCCTTTTTTTATTTATTTGCACTATGAAATATAACGCAATAATATTTGATCTAGGTGGAGTACTAATTGATATAGATTATCAAAAAACAATCGATGCTTTTGTTCAATTGGGTATGGTTGATTTTAATTCTATTTATAACCAAGCCTCACAACAAAAACTATTCAGCGATTATGAAACGGGGCAAATTTCTACACAATACTTTATCAATCAGCTAATTCCATTTTTAAAACCAGGAACAAGTCCAAACAAAGTTGTTGAAGCTTGGAATGCGATGATTTTATCCGTTCCCAAAGAAAAGATAGCATTGTTAGAAAACTTAAAAAGTAACTATCCTTTATATTTATTGAGTAATACAAATGATTTGCATGTACCTGAAGTTAGAAAAGAGTGGGCAAAAGTTACCGAAAAACCAATGGAATCATATTTCAAAACAATCTATTTTTCTCATGAACTTCATCAAAGAAAACCAGATGCAATCATTTTTGAAAATGTCTGTGAGAGAGAAAATTTAGACCCTAAAGCAACACTGTTTATTGATGACTCACTTCAACATATTGAGGGAGCAGCTTCAATTGGCTTGCAAACATATCATTTAAAAAAATCTACAGATTTGATTCAGTTTTTTTCTTGACACAATTCAATTAAGATGCTTTCTGTTGATTTCGGGTGAAGGAATGCTATTAACTTATTATCTGCGCCATTTTTTGGTGATTCGTGTATTAAAACAAATCCTTCATTTAACAACCTTTCAATTTCAGTCTGAATATTGTCTACTTCAAAAGCAATATGATGAATACCTTGTCCTCGCTTCTCCAAATATTTTGCGATAGGTGAATCCGGATTAGTAGCTTCTAGCAATTCAATCTTTGATTCTCCAACTTGAAGAAAAGCTGTTTTAACACCTTCTGATTCTACTTCTTCAATCTTGTAACATTGTGTGCCTAAAAGTGTTTCAAACACTCTTAAAGACTCGTCAATGTTCGCGACAGCAATTCCTAAATGTTCAATTTTCTTTATCATAGCAAAAAAAAACCTGAAGCGGACTTCAGGTTAATAATTTATAGGTTATTAATGATTTTAATTTTTAATAAACTTTTCATTAACATTATCAAAGTTAATGTAATAAGCACCACTTAATAAATTAGAACAGTTAACTGAAGTCCCAACTCCTTTCTTCACAATGTTTCCATATGCGTCATATATTTCATAACGCGTTTCAACAGGCGCTCCATTTGCCGTAAAATTGATAATATCTTTCACTTTTACAGGGCTTTTCATCACAACAGCAACATTGGAGGTGAATTTTACTTCTTTAGAAGTTCTTTTCGTTCCAGAATGATCAACTTGAATTACCCTCACAGTATTTTCTCCTGAATGTGGATTCACTGCAAATTCGTAAGCATTATCTCCTGCAACTCCTTTACCTTGCACTTCACCAACAGTAACCCATTTATTCCAACGATATTGCTCTATTATATAAGGCAATTTTCCTTGTTCACCTGTAGATATCCAATTTAATTTTCCAGTTGGAGAAACAGTGATTGATTTAATTACAAATGTACTTCTAGGCAATAATACTTCAGGATTCAAAATTTTTGGTTTACACCCTTCATTGTGCTCAATAACAATAAAAACAGGTTCTCCAATTGCAATATTAAAATTTGCAAAGTCAATTTCAAATGCTCCCATATTAGTGCCACCCGGCATAATATCACCATTAACTGTAACTTTTGTTGCACAATATCCAAATCCTTCATCATCCATTGGATTCTGAACATAAAGATTTTTTCCTTGATATGTTCCTTCTATGGATAATGTTGCTCCAAAAACGAACGAACCTAATAAGTTGAAAACTAATACACTTAAAAATATTCTCATGAACTGCAGTATAAACAGTGGTTTCTTTTAAATTGACTACGCAATATTAAGGTCATTTTTTCAATAAAACAAACAAATTCATCCTTTTCAAAAGATAAAATGAAATTATAAAGGAAAATAACCTTGAATATGGCGCTATAATTTGACACTTTTTGCTTTCAGCTTCAGTGAAAAGTAGTGAAAAAAAGAGTAAACCTTTGAAATTCAACAAAAGATTAGAGAATTTTTATTATCCTTGTAGAATAGAGAATTGCTATCCATTATGAAAAAAATTTGCTTAACCCTCTTTTTATTGTCGCTTTTGATTTCTTGTTCTTCAGATTCAAAAAAATTTGAATTTGCTGGGGGTTCAATTACTATGGCAATTGATAATCAACCAACAACCTTTATATCAAGAGAAATTAACGATTATTACTCAGCATCAGTAATAAATCAGATAATGGAAGGACTGGTTTCATTAGATCCAAAAGATCTGAAAATTAAACCACAAATAGCTTCATCGTGGAAAATTAGTGATGATGGATTAACCTATGAATTTGAAATAAGAAAGGGAATTCTTTTTCATCAACATAAACTATTTACGTCAGAATCATCAAGAGAATTAAAACCAAGAGATGTAGAGCTTTCAATTGAATTGGCTTGCAGTAATAACAGTAAAGGTGAATCACCTCATGCATATTCATTTCTATATAAGGATAATTTAGTTGGAGCAAATGATTTTAACGAAGGACGAAGTAAATCTATTAAAGGCGTTAAAATTTCAGATTCTAAAATCACATTGAAATTAACACAAAAAGACGACAATTTTCTAAATAAGCTGAGTAACATTTGTGCGGCCATAACTTCAGAAGTCATTTATAAAGGAGATGCTGAAAATGACCTTATTGGCACCGGACCATTTCTTTTTTCTGAAAATAAACAAGGCAACCCTCCTTCGATGGTTTTACTTAAAAATGAAGACTACTATTTAAATGATGATGATGGCAATTCATTACCATATTTAGACAGTGTAATTTTTATTTTTCAAAACAGAAAATTAGATCAATTAGAAATGTTTGAAAATCATCAAACTGATTTAATTACAGGATTACCAACCAGTAGAATCACAAAAATGCTAGAGGGTAGAATAAATGATTTCAATTCTGCCAATTCAAAACCGCCTTTATTAGTAATGTATAATAACCCTCTGCTTTTAACAAATTACTATTTTTTCAATATGACTGATCAACGTTTCAGTAATATTAAAGTTCGTCAAGCATTTAATTATGCAATCGACAAAGAAAAATTAGGCCGAGACGTTTTAAGAAATCAGTACTATGAGCTTGGTTATTATGGGATTGTACCTCCGATTTCTAAAAACTTCAAAGGTTATAATTTTAAAAGTATAAAGGATGTTTCATATTCATTTGATCCAGAAAAAGCTCGAAAATTACTTGCTGAAGCTGGCTATCCAAATGGAAAAGGATTTGGATCTGTGAATTTGCGCTTCAATATTGATGATATTCACTCTGCAGTTGCCGATGAATTTGCTCAACAAATTTTCCAAGTCTTAAACATTAATGTAAATATTGATGGTTCTACTTTCGAACAAAAAGATCAAGATGCATCGGAAGCAAATGGTGATATATTTAGAAGTGCATGGGCAGGTGATTATGCAAATCCAGAAACTTTTTTAAGTAATTTTTATGGTAAAAGTGTTCCTGTTGATAAGACACAATTATCTCGAATTAATCAATCAAGATATGTTAATTCTATTTTTGACAATCTCTTTGAACAAGCAAAAAACAGTGTTAAAAAAACTGATGCTCTAGCATTATATTCTAAAGCTGAAAAAGCACTTATGCAAAATCCTCCAATAATACCATTATGGTATAATGGCGATATTCAAATTGTTTACTCGAATGTGAGAAATTTACATTTCAACGCATTGAATATGTTCATGTTTAAAGAAGTATACAAGAAAGAATGGACTGAAGAAGAGTATCAAAAAGTTAATCATTAAATAGCTTAAATTTTATAATTCGCTTGTTGCGATATTCGCAACACAAATTTTGATTGTGGCGAAATTCATTAATCTTTTTTAGAAATAAAAGAAGAACTTCACACTGAAATAAAAAACTACTATTATGAAAACACTAATACTTTTTATCATCTTAACATTGTCTTTGAATCTGTTTTCCCAAGGGACCCAAACAGTTCGTGGAAATGTATTTGATTCTGAAACAAATTTTCAATTTTCCGGTGCAAAAATTGAAATTTTTGTAGACACTATTAATAGATATCGGGCTATTTCAGACCTTGACGGGAAATTTGCAATAGAAAATGTTCCTGTTGGAAAATATCAAATGGAAGTTAAATACGCTTCTTATGATACAAAAACGGTAACTATTGAAGTAAACTCTGGTAAAGAAACAATTGTCAATATACCAATGAGCGAACGCATTATTACAACTGAGGAAGTGAAAGTTACTGCTCGAAAAAAAGGTGAAGTAATCAATGAACTTGCCACAGTTTCAGCTCTGCAATTCAGTGTTTCAGAAACAAATCGTTATGCTGGTTCAAGAGGTGATCCCGCGCGTATGGCATCAAATTTTGCAGGGGTGCAAGGTGCTGACGATTCGCGTAATGATATTATTATTCGTGGGAATTCACCTTTGGGTGTAGTGTATAAAATTGAAGGCGTGGACATTCCTAACCCATCTCACTTTGCTGTTTCAGGAAGTACTGGGGGACCTGTGTCTATTTTAAACAATAAAATTCTAGGTAATTCAGACTTTTTCATGAGTGCTTTTCCTGCTGAATATGGCAATAGTACATCTGGCGTTTTTGACCTGAAATTAAGAAGTGGAAATATGAATAAGCATGAGTTCTCAGGACAGTTTGGCTTTCTTGGAACTGAATTTATGGCAGAGGGACCTATGAGCAAAAACAATCGTTCGAGTTATCTAATAATGGGCCGTTATTCAACGCTTAGCTTATTTAACAAATTGGGAATAAACATTGGCACTGATGCTGTTCCTGTTTATGGTGATGCTGCATTTAAATTCAATTGGTTATTGAAAAAAGGTGGATCTCTGTCTTTTTACGGTATGGGAGGAGCAAGTAACATAGATATTATGGTTTCAGATAAAACCACAGTAACAGAAGATCTATATGGTGAAGGAGATAGGGATCAACATTTTGGAACACAAATGGGAGTTAGTGGATTCAATTATAAGAAAACTCTTTCCGAAAAAACATTTATAACTTCAACTGTTTCTTTTTCATATGAGCAACAAAATTCACATCATGAATACATTTATGGCAGAGCATTGAATGCAACAAAAGATTCAATTGTTTATGACCACTTAGGAAGCATAATGGGCTTCAAGTTCCAAACTATCAAGACCTCTGGTTATGTTGCGATTAATCATAAAATAAATAGCAAACATTTTATTAAAGCAGGTTTTAATATCGATGTTTTCCAAATGAATCAAATCGATACCGCAAAAACATTAGTTACTGATAGTATATTTGTAAAGCGTTGGGATTATAAAGGAACAGCTGCATTAATCCAACCATTTCTTCAATGGAAATATAAAATTTCTGCAGCGATGGATTTCACAGCAGGTTTGCACAGTCAATATTTTTCACTTAGTAATAGTTTGAGTCCAGTTGAGCCTCGTCTTGGATGGAAATACAGAATGAAAGGAAATCAATCTGTTTTCGCAGGAGCAGGAATGCACAGTTCAACTCAACCTTTATATACATACACTTACAATAAATTTGATGCAAGTGGGAACAAAATATATCACAACATCAATATGGGTTTTTCGAAAAGTATTCATTACGCTTTAGGGTATGAAAAATCCATTAAAAAAGGATTTAATATTCGTACAGAAGTATATTATCAACAACTATATAATATCCCTGTTACAGTAGCTCCATCTGCATTTTCTTTGATTAATATGGGTAGTGGGTTTTCAAGATTCTTTCCGGATTCATTGCAAAATACTGGAACTGGAACCAACTATGGAATTGAATTAACTGTTCAAAAATATTTTGACAAGTCGTTCTTTCTTTTATTCTCAGGTTCTTTGTATGATTCAAAATACAAAGGAAGTGATGGTGTTGAGCGCAATACTTCCTACAATGGTACCTATGTTGCAAATTTACTTGGTGGCAAAGAATTTAAATTAAATGCAAAACAATCTATTTCTCTAGGAATGAAAATAACCGTAGCTGGAGGAAAAAGATATGGATATGTTGATGTTGCAAAATCTACCTTGTTAAATGACGTTATTTTTCGTGATTCTGCTTTCAACGAAAGACAATTCAATGATTATTTTAGATTTGACTTAAAGATAAACTGGAAATACAATGCCGCTAAAGTAACACATGAAATTGGTATAGATTTAGTGAATTTAACTGGACAGAAAAATTTACTTGGATTGGCATACGCTCCGAGTTTGGATCCAACAGTTACAAGCTCTCCAGGTTATGAGCCTACAACTCAAAAGACTCAATTAGGATTCCTTCCGCTATTTTATTATAAAATTGACTTTAGTATCAACAAGAAAAAATAACTTTTACCAATGCGGGCAACTGTTGCAATCATTGGTTGGACGAATATATAACAAGATTCCCAATGCATTATCGAACGAAGTATATCCAAACTTTTGTTTTGCTATAGCATTGGGTTCATTGTTTCTCGTTGGCACATGAATTTGCTGCATGTAACCGCCACTAAAAGTAGATTGTATAAATAGATGCTTAAAAAACTCTAACCTCACTCCTGCTTGCGCAGAAAAAGCAAGTCCTGTCATATATGAAGAACTTGTCGTATTTGTTTTTCCAGCAAAAGTGAAATTAGTTGTAGATAATATCCCTCCTAATCCCAAACCAAGATTTGTACTTGCAACGAACCAATTATTTTTGCCTGCTTCAAACCATCTATCCGTTTTAATAAATTCGAATTTTAAATAATTCAACCCTTTTATTTGATCATAATTAAACGAATTTCGGTCAGTAACGATTGGAAAGCTTGAATAAGAGCCATTCCAATTATTCACAGTGTCGATACCTGGATCAATTGTTCCAGACAACAAAACCTCATTCTTATCTGTAAATGCATATTTCATATGGTCAAAACCAATTGCAATAGCATATCCTTTTCTTATATAATATCCTACTCTAACATTATATTGTGGTAAAGTTAATTTAGTAGGATTGAAATAAATCGACGGGTTAAATGGTGTTTTATGATCTGTTGCTTTAGACCCTTTTAAAGTAAAATCATATCCTGTTCCAACAAAGTGAATCGTACTTTTTGAATAAGAACTCCTATTATTTCCCCAGTAGGCAAAAAGCGTTCCTTGACCATTGGAAATTTTGGCTTTCCCTTTACTTTTTTGAGCAAATAAACCTATTGGAATAAATAATAAGATAATAAAAAATCTCATCAAGACATTTTTAAAAATGCAACTTCCTTTTCTGTTAAATGACGGAACATTCCGCGCGGTAAATCCTTTTTCGTTAAGCTGGAAAATTGAACACGATCCAATTTTACCACTTCATATCCTAAAGCTTCGCACATTCTTCGAACAACTCTGTTTTTTCCAGAGTGAAGTTCTACGCCTATTTCTCTTGAATTTCCTTCTCTTCCTTCTTTAACAAATTTAGCTACATCGAAATTCGTTTTGCCATCTTCTAAATCAACACCTGAAACGAATTTATCTAAATCCTCTTTTTTAACTGGTTTATTTAATTCAACATGGTAAATTTTCGATGCTTTGTATCGTGGATGTGTCAATTTTTTTGCTAGATCACCATCGTTTGTAAACAATAAAAGTCCCGTAGTTTCTCTATCCAATCTTCCAACTGGATAAATTCTTTCTCTACACGCTTTATTTACAAGAGACATAACAGTTTTTCTTCCTAAAGGATCGTCCATTGTTGTTATAAATCCTTTTGGTTTGTTTAGTAACACATATCTTTTCTTTTCCGCATTAATTGTTTCGCCATCGTATTGCACAACATCACCAGGTTTTATTTTATAACCCAATTCTAAAACGATTTGTCCATTAATTGAAACTACTCCAGTTTCAATTAGAACGTCCGCTTCACGACGAGAACAGATACCAGCATTAGCCAAATATTTATTCAAACGAATTTCAAGCTCATTAAAAGATGGAAGAGGATCACCCTTCTTCGCTTTGTCTTTAAACTCAATGTATTTTCGCTTATCTCTAGCAGAAACTTCCTTCTTAGGTTTTGCAGATTCACTAGCTATTTCGCTAGGATCTTCTTTTTTAAAACCTTTTGGAAAATCCTTTTTAGCGTTTTTTGGTGCTTCTTTTTTAGCGCCTTTGCTAAATGGAGATGCTTCTTTCTTTTTTGGTTTGAAAGAATCCTTTGTAGTTTTTGTGGAATTTGATCTCGAAGTACGAGATTTATCTCTTCCGGTATTTTTTGTGTTCATCACGAGCAGAATTATTCGACAAAGGTAGTTTAAAAAACTATTGGTTAAACTATAGGATAAAAAGCATCTTCAATGTGCTCAATTTGAGTACGATAAGAATTGTGTACGATTGAAACAATGTCAAATCGTGTTTCTTTGTCAATCTCATTTTTACAAATATATTGATTGGCAACTTGAATTATTTGTCGTTGTTTGGATCGCGTAACGGCCCGCCAAGGCTCACCTATTTCTGCAGTTTGTCTCGTTTTCACTTCTACAATTACTATTTTATCCCCATCCTTTGCAATAATATCTACTTCCAATTTTTTAAAGCGATAATTTTTGTCAAGAATTTGATACCCTTTTTTGCTTAAAAAATGTTCCGCCAATGTTTCTCCAAAAATTCCTAATTCAACATGATTCATGATTTGTGATTTGTGATTTGTGATTTATTTGAAGTTAAGAAAATTTTCTGAGATTAAACCCGATTATGTTTTCAATAAAGTGCAAAAAGATTGACCTATTTTCAAACTATATCGGCATTATAAAACTGTTATTTGGACTTAACAATATTTGAGTTTGCTATAAAAACTGAACGTATCTAGTTCACACATGTACTTTGGCGCATGAATAGATTTTTAATCCTTTATAGTTTATTGCTTTCAACAACTTTGTTCAGTCAAAATAAAATTCTGTTTATTGGAAATATTTCTCAAATCTGTTTTGAAGACACGAATTCAATGATAGAATTGTCTTCAGATTTGCCTGACACTTTATCATCCTATTCAGCAATTTTTTTATTTTCTTCTGCACAATCTATTTTGAATGAGAAAAAAGTAGAACAACTTTTACAATTTCTAAATGGCGGAAATGGCCTTTATTTAGGTTCTGAAAACTGGCCATTACAAGCTGAAAGTAATGTAATGACCAATTTACTTTTTTCTAAAAACGCTTGGGGAGATTTTAATGAACCTAACGCACAACTTGCAGAAAAAGGAATTTTTAAAGAATCAGCATCAATTCCAGCTGGAACAACCACTGTAGCATTTCCTTTAGATTATAGATTAAAAGTTGAAGCTTGGGTAAATGACGAACCTTTGATATTGTCTGGGGAGTATTATAAAGGTAAAATTATTATTGATGGAGGCTATTCAAGATTTTATTGCAATATTGAAAAAGGTGGAAACAATAATTTTATGTTGAATCAATTTATTGACTTTTTAACAACGCCTTAACGCAATTAAATTTCCCCCATTAATTCCAACGTTTCTTTGGCAGCAGCTTGTTCAGCCATTTTTTTAGAACTTCCTTTTCCTCTACCATAATTTGTATTATTGATATTCGCAATAACTGAATATTCCCAATTCCCACCAATATTTTCTTCTGACAAGATGATAAAATCTAATTTTAATCTTTTCTTCTGACTCCAAATGAATAACTTGGACTTAAAATCTATTTCTTCCTCTAAGATTCTGTTTAGATCAACATACTTTCTAAATATGTGATGCTGAATACTGTTTTTTACAGCTTCGTATCCCCCATCTAAATAAATTGCTCCCATTAACGCTTCAAATGCATTTCCTTCGATAGTTGCAAGATTTATAGATCTGCCCTTGTGATAGTTAATGATTGTTCTTAGTTCCATTGTTTCAGCAATTTCTCCAAGCGTTTTACGACTCACGACTTTTGACTTAATTTTTGTCAAGTAACCTTCATCTTCAGATGGAAATCGTTGATACAAATATTCCGCTATTACGGCATCGAGAATGGCATCGCCTAAAAATTCAAGACGTTCATTGGAAGTGTCTTCGGTCGTATTACTCAAAGATTTATGTGTAACAGCTTGCTGAAAAAAAGATATGTCTTTTGGGCGGTAACCAAACCGTTGCAAAATGAATCGAATTAACTCCAACTCACTTTGTGAGCGTTTCTTTTGAAAGAATGAGAATTTCAGATTCAATTATCCGATAAATTTCTTCATAATTACACTTGTATTATGTCCACCAAATCCAAACGTATTTGAAATTGCAACATTTACAGTGCGTTTTTGAGCTTCATTAAATGTGAAATTCAACCTTGGGTCAAATTCCGGATCATCTGTAAAATGATTAATTGTAGGAGGAACGATATCATGTTTTACAGCCATGATACAAGCTATTGCTTCAATTGCACCTGCTGCACCAAGAAGGTGACCAGTCATTGATTTTGTAGAACTAATGTTCAAATTGTAAGCATGCTCACCGAATACTGCTTGAATCGCTTTTACTTCAGCAATATCTCCTAGTGGAGTAGATGTACCATGAACGTTCACATAATCAATTGCTGATGGTTCAATATTGGCATCTTCTAAAGCTGCAAGCATTGTATTTTTTGCACCTAAACCATCTGGATGTGGAGCAGTCATGTGATAAGCATCACCCGACATTCCACCACCGATCATTTCAGCATAAATCTTCGCACCACGTTTCATAGCGTGCTCGTATTCCTCTAAAATCAATGCGCCACTACCTTCACCTAAAACAAAACCATCGCGGTCTAAATCAAAAGGACGAGAAGCTGTTTCTGGTGATTCATTTCTTGTTGAAAGTGCTCTTAAAGCATTGAATCCACCCATTCCCATTTCATTCACTGCTGCTTCAGAACCTCCAGTAACAAAAGCATCAGCCTTTCCTAAACGAATGTAATTGAATGCATCAATAATGGCATTTGTTGCAGATGCACATGCCGAAACAGTTACGAAATTTGGTCCACGTAATCCATATTTAATTGAAATATGACCAGAAGCGATATCTGCAATCATTTTCGGAATAAAGAATGGATTAAAACGAGGCGTTCCATCTCCAGAGAAGAAGTTTTGAGCTTCATCTTGGAAAGTTTTAAGCCCACCAATTCCAGAACCCCAAATAACACCAATACGGTCTAAATTTGGGTTTGAATCTAATAGTGCAGAATCCGCCATAGCCTCCGTTGCGGAAACCATAGCGTACTGCGAAAATTGGTCTAATTTCCTTGCTTCTTTCCTCTCGATGAACTCTTCGACATCGAAATTTTTTAATTCGCAAGCAAATTGTGTTTTAAACAAAGTTGCATCGAATTGTTTAATTGGTGCAGCACCACTTGTTCCTTTTAGTAACGCATCCCAGTATTCACCTAATGTGTTTCCAATAGGCGTAAGTGCACCCATACCTGTTACAACAACTCTTTTTAATTCCATAGAGAATTCTTTGTTAAACCAATAACTATTTCAATTAGTTAGCGTTCTCTTCGATATAAGAAACTGCGTCACCTACTGTTTGAATGTTTTCAGCTTGATCGTCAGGAATTGCGATATTGAATTCCTTTTCGAATTCCATAATCAATTCTACTGTGTCTAGAGAGTCAGCTCCTAGATCATTTGTAAAAGACGCTTCGTTTGTTACTTCGGTCTCTTCAACTCCTAATTTATCTACGATAATAGAAATTACTTTTGCTTTGATATCAGACATTACTTATTAATTTAAGGGTTAATCAGGGTGCAAAGAAAAAAACAATGCACTAGAAAACAAAATTATTTACTCATATAATTCAATTACTTGCTTTTTTCCTTTTCTTTTTAGGTTGGGAATACGAGCATTTTCGGCTGGATAACCTATTGGAATCAATAAAAAAGGCCGTTCGTTTATTGGGCGATTTAATGCCTTGGAGATAAAATTCATTGGGCTTGGTGTATGTGTAAGTGCTACTAAACCAACGTTGTGAATGGCTAAAAGGAACATTCCGACAGCAATTCCAACCGATTCAGACACATAATAATTGGTTTGTTTTTCCTCTGATTCTACAATGTCATAAACCTTTTTCATGACCACAACAATCCAAGGAGCAATATCAATAAATTCTTTTTCCCAATTTGTACCTAAGGGAGCCAAATCATTTTTCCATTCTTCCGACATTCTTCCATTGTAGGAAATGAATTCCTCTTCTTCTGCTAATTTTCTCAAAGTAGATTTTAATTCTTTATTTGAAATAAGGCAAAAGGTCCATGGTTGTTTGTGTGCGCCAGACGGAGCTGTTGAGGCTGTCATAATTAAATTTTCCATGATTTCTAAAGGCACTTCTTTTGAAGAAAAATCTCGAACAGATCTTCTTTTATCTGCCCAATTATAAAAGTCTTGAGATTTTTTAAGCATCTCGTCTTCCATAAAGTTTTCTCCTTCAAAAGGAACAAAATTCTGCTCTTTTTCCATCCTTTAATTTAAGTTAGGGCACACGTATTTGAAATAAATTTTTCCTTAATTACTTTTTTTGTCATGGTTTTTGTTCAAAAACTCACGCCAAAAAAGATTAAATATTTTTGTTATCTCATTACACGACGGACTACATCCGTCGTTAAAAACATTTCACTCCTACGGAGTTTTTTATTCTAAGTTAATATCTAAATGCGTATGCCACGTAATTTTATTCTTTAATAAGCTAAATGTAATAGATACTTTCTAAATTTGCACCATGGTTAAAAAGCGATTGGCACTCTTTATTTCTGGAACAGGCAGCAATGCCTTGAATATTATCGATTATTTTCAAAATCATTCACAAATTGAAGTTGGTTTTGTGCTGTCAAACAATGAAAATTCACCAGCTATTGCGGTAAGTCAATCAAAGTCAATCGACGTTTTTGTTTGTTCAAATAATGAAGTTTTGGACGGTAAATATTTAATTGACTTGTGTCAAGATCACGCTATCGATTACATCATTCTTGCTGGATATTTGAAACTAATTCCTGGTGAATTTATTCAACGTTACTCGGGTCGAATAATCAACGTTCACCCTTCACTTTTGCCAAAATATGGCGGAAAAGGAATGTATGGTGAAAATGTGCATAATGCTGTTTTAGCGGCAAATGAAACTGAATCGGGAATCAGTATTCATCTTGTAAACGAAAAATTTGACGAGGGAAGACTTTTGGCGCAATTTCATTGTCTTTTGTCGAATGAGGATTCTCTTGCTTCGTTAAAGAAAAAAATAGCTTATTTAGAACATTCATATTTCCCAGCAGTTATAGAAAAAACCATTTTATCCGAAAATTATGTATGATTATTTTAATGGTTTTAGTTGGGGAGAAATCTTTAAGGCTACAACAGTTCTTTTTGCTGTAATTGATATTGTTGGATCGGTTCCAATTATTATCAAATTGAAAGAATCTTCAGGAATGATTCATGAAGCTCGTACAAGTACAGTTTCATTCTTTATCATGCTTGGCTTTTTAATTTTAGGAGAAAGCATCTTGAAACTTTTTGGTGTTTCTATTGAAGCATTTGCTGTAGCGGGTGCATTGATTTTATTTGCTATGGCTTTAGAGATGATTCTGGGAGTTCGTTTGTTTAGAGATGAAGTAAGCGGTAAAACGGCAAGTATTGTGCCTTTAGCGTTCCCTATAATAGCAGGAGCTGGAACAATGACTACACTCGTTTCTTTGAAAGCAGAATTTGAAAACATTAACATCATCATTGCGATAATTATCAATGTGATAATTGTTTACATTGTTTTGAAATTAACGAAGAAAATTGAACTATTGCTTGGAGAAGGTGGAATAGCTATTCTTAAGAAAGTATTTGGAATTATACTTCTTGCAATAGCGGTGAAGTTGTTTGCTACAAATTTGAAAGAATTGATGTAAGGTTTAAAT
>CAMDNE010000007.1 GCA_945902745.1 Chitinophaga pinensis
CAAAACTTTTAGTCTTTATACAAAAATAGCTTTTCAAAGTTGGAAAACCGATACAAAATCAACTTTCTATTCAAATATTCGAAAAATTATTGAGGTTTTCTTTAAAATTGGCTGAAAAGTTTCGAAAGATGTTTAACTTTGTTCACGAAAACGGCACTATTTAGCGTGTTTATTGTTTTTGAAAATTGGTGAATTATGAAAATTGCTGCAGCAAATATTAAATTAGACGAGATCATCGGTAAAGTCGAGAAAAAAGGTTTGAAAGCCCCTAAATTGATTGATGATTTAAAAGAATTGAGAGAATATGCTTTGAAAGAGCAAGATCCTTTAGTAACAAAAGTTCTTCGTTTGACTTACGAATATATTGGTGAAAAAGACGGTTTTGATGTGCAAGCACAATACGAAGAGGATGAAGAAGGAAATGAATATCCTATCGAAATTGATGCGAAAGAAAATTTACTTTATATTTTGAATTTGTTAAAAAATGCAGATCACAAAATTAACCGTGAAGAAATTAAAGATTATAGAACAGCATTGAAATTGGAATTATATTAATTCTAAAATTGCTTATATTTGAAACACCTACTTTTAGTAGGTGTTTTTTTTTGCATCAACTTTATTATTACTAGAAAGCATGAAATTATTATTCTCATTTCTTCTTATTTGCTTTTCATGTTTGCAATCAAATTTGAGTTTTGGTCAATTTGATGATGAACCTGTTTCTCCTTTAATCGCAGCAGTTGAAGCCAATAATTTGAAAGAAGTAAAACGACTTGTCGAAGCTGGTGAACCTATTCAAAATGAAAATGGTTATGGAGATGACCCAATTGATATTGCTGTTCAAAAAGATTACAGAGAAATAACATTGTATTTGCTTTCGAAAGGAGCAACTTCAAGAGAGAATTTTTATTCTGCAGTAAGTACTGGTGATTTGAATTGGATAAAAACACTTGTTGGTTATAAGTTTTATGATTCAGAAGCAATGATTCCAGCAGTTGAATCTGGGAAAATAGAAATTGTAAAGTACCTTATTTCTCAAGGATTTCCAGTGGATTTTGAACAAAAAAGGCGCAAAGGACTTTTTAGAAAATATTATGTCTCTCCCTTAGAAACAGCATTAGATAAGGGCGCCAATGAAATTGTGATTGAATTGGTTAAAGCTGGAGCACCGCTACTTGAAGCATTTTATCGAGCTGCAAATTATGACAACAATGACCTTGGAATGAAGCTCATTGATTTAGGCCGACAAACAAACGATTTGTTTTTGAGTTGTGCTGAAACAGACAATATTACCTTGTTAAAATATTGCATTCAAAAAGGTGCTGAGCCTAATACAAAAGATAAATTAGGAAAAAATGCCCTATTGATTTCAGCTCAAAATGGAAGAAGAGAAATGTTTATGTACTGCATGAATCAATTGAATCTTTCAACAAATTCTTTGTCACTTGAAAACGAAAACGCATTGATGCTTTCTTTAAAATCGAATAATGGAGTGCTTATCACGGAATTAATGGCTATCAATCCAAACTTGGAATGGGCCAACACTGAAGGTGAAACTGTTCTTTTCTACGCAGAAAGAAGTCCAGCAAAAGACATCTTTGATTTAATTCTTTCCAAACACCCGAAAATTGATCACAAAAATAAAGTAGGTAACACTGTATTGATGACAGCAGCTTCAGAAGGTCAATTAGAAAATGTGTCTAAATTGATTGCAGCGGGTGCAGATATTCAAACAACAAATAGTTATGGAAAAAATATCATTAGTTATTTGATTAATGGAAATGCAGGTAGTAAGAAATTGATCCTAGAAATGATGGATAAGGGAATTAAACCGACCGATTCAGATGCAAAAACGATTGCTTTTTATTCTATTGAGACCTTGGATTATGTCATGTTGGACAGATTAAAATCTATGGGCTTTTCTATTGATGGTAGAAATAGTTCCAATCAACGTCCAACAATAAAGGACATTGAAATGGTGCATTATGTACTTGAAAATGGAGGAGATCCAGACGCTCGAGATTCATGGTATCGAACTTATTTGTGTTCTGCATTAGAATCAAATGATTTAGAATTAGCAGGTTATCTTTTAAAGCACAATGCTAATCCAAATATACCATCTTGTTTTATGGACGAGTTGTTATTGGTTGAAGCCGTGAAAAAAGACAACCTTCTTTTTGTTCAATTATTAGTAGAAAACAAAGCAGATTTATACGTTAAAAATCGCTGGTCCAATAATATCATGGAAATTGCATTGGAGGAAAAAAATGAAGAAATCATTGCCTATTTAAGAATGAAAGGAGCATTGACAAAGGATGAAATCAATAAACGTGAAGTTGAACGAGCAAAGGAAATGCAAGTATTTGCTGAATTGGTTAAATCAAAAAATGCTTCGAGCCTACTCGCATTCATCAAAAAATATCCAGAGGCAACTTTCTCAAAAGAAGAAATTAAATCTTTAGCGCTTGTTTCGGGCCAGACAGGATCAATTGAGTTGCTTCAAATCTGTTTAGAAAAATTTAAATGGGATATTAATCAATCAGTGAACTTCGAAGAGCAATCAATTTTACATATTTCAGTAAAAAATAAATATGTTGAATATTCAATTTTGGTTGTGAACAAAGGTGGTAAAGCTGATCAAGAAGATGCATTCGGTAAGACTCCAGCTGATTATGCGAAAGACCAAGACCTAAAATTATTTTTCAAAAATTTAGATAAAAGGAAATAATAATAATTTTTTTCATTGACACCCAACCTTTTAATAAACCCTTGCGTCTATATAATTGTTGACACAATAACGATTGTTCAACACTGGTTTTATTTCCTTGCAGGTACCTGAAAAGAATTTCATTCTCTACTATCCTTTATTGGGTTTTAGTCTTCCAGAAGTTCTTTTCAGGTTTTTTTATACGGTGTTTATTTACCTGGGATTTGTTTTGTCATGGTTTTTATCAAAAACACACGCCAAAACGGACATGGGATTACAGCTATCGTTGCGAAGATTAAACTCCTCCGGAGTTTTTAGAAACAGATGTTGTTGATTATGACCATTTTGGCATTAGGCACTGCAAAGGTAAAGCCCAATTTGTTTTTTATCAAACATTACTTAACCTTCCTCCCTCCTTTCAATCACAATACAAGCAATAATTAAACTGCGCTTTAGTATCGTGGGTAAAAGGTAATTCTTTGTCATAAATTTGCACGCATAATTGTGCTACAAAATCAGGAAAGAGATTGATGAGTTCTTCTACTGATGAAGTTTTTGAAGACAAGGGAAAAGTTCCATCTTTGATATTAATCAAGGAATAAATACTGGCTTCGGCTGGAAGTTCACCATAATTTTCTCGGTAGAGATAACAGTATAATGCAAGCTGCAAAGCATGTTTGGTTCCGCTAAACGTTTTGATTAAATCCTCATTGATTTTTTTAACGACAACATCATCTTCTTTTACTTTTCCCGATTTGTAATCAATGATTCGAATTTTACCTCCAATGGAATCTATTCGGTCAATGAATCCTTTAAAACGCAAAGTTTTCTTTTCACCTAAAACCTCAATTTCCATATCCGCTTTTAGCTCCAGCTCTAAATATTCTATGAATACCATTTCTGTTTGCGCTGCAATGAACTTCTTTTCTTGCTCTAAAATCCTTTTCGTCAATTCAAGCGCCATTTGGTAACTCAATAAGTTCTTTCCGGATGAAAAAGCATCTTTGTCCTCGTTGAAGTATTTCAAAAACTCCTTGTTGATCAACCCTTCATACTGCTTCAACATCTTGTCAATATCCATTGAAGTTAGGTTCTTGGGTTTCGCAGCTTTTAATACTCCTTGCTTGTCATGTCGTGCAAAAGGCGTGTACATTTCTTCCAAAACATTATGAATAAATGTTCCAAACGTATTGCTTTCCACTTCTTCCTCGATTTCAGTTTCTTCTCCAAATTCCATCACATATCGGTAATAAAAAGCGAGTGGACAACTCAAATATTTATTAAGCGTAGAGGCCGAAACCGACTTATCGAACATGTCGTCAATTCGCTTTAAAATTTCATCCGTTTTATGAATTTCTTGAACGGATTCTGTTTCACTCGTTTCATTTGGAATGGTATAAAATTGCTTACCGATTGTAATCAGCGGATTGATTCGACTCAATTCTAACTCTAATTGCAATAAATAGCGGCTCGCTTCATTGCTCCCTATACTTTCTTGTGCGCTGGTGTAGGTAACCCACATTTCCGAGCAATGGTGTAATAATCGGTAAAAATGGTGTGCAAAAAGTCCTTGTTTGTCTCTTGGCGTTGGCAAATTAAAATACCCTCTTAAATCCATTGGAATCATTGTTTGAATTGGATTTGTTGGAGGCATTTTTCCTTCGTTTAATCCTAAAACAATGATTTTTTTGAAATCAAGTAAACGGGTTTCTAAAAGTCCCATGATTTGTAAACCGTCCAACGGATTTCCGTGATAAGCAATTGATTTCGTGTTCCAATGTTGTTGAAACAAATGCCTAAAACTTTTAAGTGACATTACTGGTAAACCTTCTTTTACCAGGTTTTCAAAATCCAATAATGCTTGATCAAATCCTTGAACAATTGCTTTTTCAAATGCATCTTCATCAGACAGATTACTGAATAATAGTTCATTCAAAGACCGAATTGCCTGCATTGCAATTTCCCAATTCCCTGCCCAATTTTGAGTTAATTGCGCTAAAATAGCATCAGGAACAGCTCCTATTTTGATTTTTGTCACCGTTTGGAAAATACTATTTTTCCGAATAAGTTCCGTTTCCAATTGTGTAATCGCAACTTTTTCTTCCTTTTTTAAAACAGCTGTTAGAAAAGGATGATTCCACATTTTTTGTAAATCATGAATGTAAATTGCTTCCGATTTAAACCGTGTTTTATTTTCTTGAATGGAGAAGATTAAATCAACCCACGTGCGCAAAGAAGTGTTTTTTAATGGCAATCCAAGGGTAATATTTGCCTGACCAATTTTCTTTGGAAGGTTCCGTAAAAGCGGTGCAATTAAACTTTCATCCGCTAAAAGGACAAGCGTTTCATCAATCTCTTCTTTTGAAAACTCCGATAGAATTGTTGCTGCAACTTTTACTTGTCCCGTTTGCTGAGCGCACTCAATAATTTCAATGTGCTTTTTAGCATTTTTCAAATTGTCTTCTACAAAAGGTAACTCTTTCATGTCCAATTCCTTTTTAAAATCCCTCAAAAACCTTCCAGCTTCATGACTTGGATTGTCCAAATAATAGTTATCCGCATTGATGAGAATATGTGCGCGACCCATGCGCTCCAATTGCTTCATGATGGACATTTCCGCTGGTGAAAGCGCATTGAAACCGGCAAACAAAAAATGGCGTTCTTTATCAGCTTTAAAAACAACATCTAAATTTTCAGAAAGAAAACGGTATGCTTTTCCCATATAACAGGAATTCTCCTTGTCCAAAACTTCATTTAGTCGTTTATAGTAATCTGGTAAACGATCCCAAAATTCCATGAAACGCTTTTGACCTTCACTCAAGGTTTCATCGCCAAAACTCCAGTTTTCAATTTCTTTAATGTCTGCAAGGTTTTTAAATACTTTTTCAGATGACAATAAATACCGATCAATTTCATCGTAATCGGAAAGTAAAATGGTACCCCACGACATGAATTCGTCAAAGGACTTGTCTTTCTCATTGGTTAAATTTTCCAATTGAACTTTGAATAATTTGACAAGAACACGTGTTTTATCGATGACGGTTTTATCAGAAAGGTTTCTAACCCATCGATCGATTGTAATCATTTCAGGAGCAAGAATTGGCTTTTGATACGTTTTAAATAACGAAGCAGCAATGTATTTTTTAGCACGTTCTGAAGGTAAAACAATCGTTAGGTGTTTTAAATCCAAGTTCTTTTCATGAATATATTCGGCAATTTGGTCTGTGAAAGTCATATGCATTTATTAGTCTCAAATATAGTTTAAAACGATTAATGCTTATCCGTTTGTTTCCCCTAGTTTTCTTTTGTCATGGTTTTTATCAAAAACACATGCCAAAACAAAATTTCGATCATTATTCCCGACGGATTTCATCCGTCGTTACAAACATTTCACTCCTAAGGAGTTTTATGCGGAACCAAAACGAATAACCATTACACTGTTTTTATTGGTTAATAGTATTTATAATTTGAAACAGTCAGCCACAGATGCACAGAAAAATTTGATTATATCCCGATTAATTGGATAAACTATTGTTGGATTTAGCTTTGAATAAATCCATTGGAACATAATCTGTGCATCTGTGGCATTAGAACTCAAACAAATTTTAGGCGCAACTCCAAAAACATTTATTTTTTTGTCAAAAAGCCCCAATATGTTGAACGATTCAAGGTGTGTGCAGTAATTGTTGGATACGCTTCTAAAAAGGATGCAGGGAATTTTATTTTCTTCTTTTTTTCCCACGAGGATTTATACGCAGCAATTTTATCTTCATAGATTTCTATGAAATCCATTGTTTGTTTGGTATGTGTTCGCCAAAAGCGGTAATCAGCTACTTTGCCATTCAGTTTATTCCATTTTATTCGTTCAGAAATCAGCCAATTTCGCCAAAGTTGATCGATGTCGTTTCTTAAAAAAAGAGGATTAAAATTGCTGATTAAAACATTTCTAATTCCGTTATCTACAAAATAGATTACGTGACTTTTTTTCAATTCGTATCGGTGTTCATTATAGTAAGTTGGAATACGAATTAAAATAAATGATCGTTCCAATAAATCAATATAGCGTTCAACCGTTTCGTTGTCCAAATCGCACTTTTCTCCTATTTCATTGTACGAAATTGGTTCACCAATATTGAAGGAAATGATTTGCAACATGCGTAGCAATTTGTCTCCTTTATTGATTCGATCTGTGACGCCAAGATTTGTGAAAATGACTTCATTGACCATATCACGAAGCGTCAATTCTGCATGTTCTAAATCTTCTGTTACTGCAGGATAATTTCCATAAATCAAGCGTTGTTCTAATAATTTTTCTTCTTCTGGCAAGGAGTTTTTCTGCGCTAATTCGTAAAAAGTTGTTGGCAACAAATTAATTTCTAATCCTTGCATTTGCAAAACTTCTCTCAAAACCTCATCAATCAATGGCTCGTAAGAACAACATAAAATAAGTGTTGTATTGATTTCTCCTGATAGTAAAATCTCAATTATATCTTGTAATTTTTCCAAATATTGCGCTTCATGAATCACCACAAAACGACTATTTTGAAATATATCTTTTAACGATTCTACAGAAATTTGTTCAAATTGTTTCTTGATTTTCTTGTCAGAAACATTGAATTCAATAGCCGAATAATTGAGTTCATCCAAGGAATTTAAAACTGCTGTCCGCTTACCAACTTTACGTGGACCAGTCAATAAAATAATCCGATTGTTTGCAATATTTTCTTTTAATTGGAGGAATTGAATGCGGGTAATCATACTGTTAGAATTTAAACAAATCTAACAGAAAATTGCTATTATTCGCTTTTATTTCTTGATTTTTGCGTTTTTACTCAAACCAAACCTTGCTGAAGAATAATTTTGGTCGGTTGGAATTCATGAATTTATTACCGCCATACGCTTTGACGATAAGCAAATATTTGTCACTTTGTAACAACCGAACCCATTGCATTCCTTCTGGATACGTATCAGATAAACCTTCATAAAAATCAGTTCCATCATCTGAATAGGTGTGCTTAAAAGTTGTTGCATCTGGACTCGCAATATAAATTGCAGCTTGCTCTTCTAATGTCAGAGATCCATCGATTGGAATCATTTCAATTGAGTACGTATTTCCTTGTCCCATTTCTCTGTAAACTAAATATGGATGATTGTCCCAAATTTTTAATTCCAATGGTTTACCAGGAAAAACTGCTTCAATTCCAATGGAATCATTTACGTAGAAATAGTTTCTTTTTGAACGCACATTTTTCTTTTCTGGAATCATGTCATCCGCAAATGTTGCAGGAATAATTCTCAAATGATATCCTTTTTTTCGAAGCAAATTAATAATGCCTGTTTCTCCTGCCAAGTGACCGGCGCCGACTGCACAAAATACAGCGTTCTTTTTAATCAATGTATCAATTCCTTTAGCCATTATATGATTTCTATTGACAATAATATCTTCATATAAACCAGGATACATCGACATATTTGCTCTCATCACTCGATCTATCGTACTAATATCTCCTGTGAGATAGATTTCAAGCATTTTATCTTGCGTAAGATTCTGCGTGTTTTTTCCAATAACAGTATTATCTGTATTGACCCAACCAGAGCCAAGGTCTAATTGATCTTGTACATCTTCTAATGGATAAAATTGTTTGTTTGAATTATGGCAATATTCTAAAAAATAAGCATCTAAAAATTGAGGCATCCCATCTTCATCGCCATAAATTGTTTTGGAAGCATTGTCAGAGGAAGTGTATGGTGTTCCTTTATTGTCGAATAACATGAGCACCTCTTCTTTGCGTGTGTCCCAATCTTCGAACATGGCAAAAACATCTGTTTCAAGCACAATAGCTTGACTTTTATCTAAAGCGAAATAAGTTGAATCTGAGAGACGAAAAATACGTTTGTCGTTCGAATGGTAATTTCCATATAAATAGCTTTTTTGTTTCAAGCCATTCCCTGATATTTCCCACAAAAGTTCGTTTTCACTTTGGTTTGATTGAGCCAAAGATGCATTCATCGTTAGCACCATAAAAAAAACAAAACCAATTAATCTCTTACACCGAATCGCTATCTTGTATGGCAAAATAAACTTTACCAACAAATAGTCGTTCGGCATAATACACCTATTTGAATAAAAGTGGCTTTTTACCAGTATAGTATTACACATATTCTTCATTCGTAAATTAAAAGTAACGCTTCTCGAACAATAATCATACAATTATTTGTTCGATGTGCTGATCTCCAAAAGCATAAGGAATATATGCCAACGAAGGAATTTCTTTTGTGATCAATATTGGCGATTTTCTCCCTAAAGCAATTTTCCCATGTGTTTCACTCAATCCCATAGCATAAGCAGCGTTTACAGTTAATGCATTCAATGCTTCTTCCGGAGTCATTTTCATTTTAGCACACGCCAAAGACCAAACAACGCCTAAATTTCCTGTTGGAGTTGTACCAGGATTAAAATCACTTGCGAGTGCAACTGGCAAACCATTTTCCATCATTAACCGTGCATTGCCAAAAGGAATACTTATAAAATGTGAACAGCTTGGTAAAATCGTTGGCATGCACTCCGAATTTTTCAAAGCAGCGATATCTTGTTCGTCAATTTCTTCTAAATGGTCCACTGACAATGCACCCATCTCAACAGCTTTTTTAACGGCCCCTAAAATTGAAAATTGATTCACATGTACTTTTGGAATTAAACCATATTTTGCGCCGGCAAGCAAAATTTCTTCCATTTCTTCAACAGAAAAATAATTGCGCTCACAAAAAACATCGATGTAATCTGCCAATTTTTCAGCTGCGATTTGTGGTAACATTTCGTTGATGATCATATCAATATAGCCACGGTGATTTTCTTTAAATTCTTTTGGGAAAGCATGAGCTCCTAAAAAAGTTGCTTTAATTGCGATATCACATTCCTCTTTCAAGCGTTGAATTACACGCAGCATTTTTAATTCTCCTTCAACAGATAATCCATAACCAGATTTTATTTCAATCGCTCCAGTTCCGTAAGTTTTCATTTTTTCAATGCGCACTTTTGCTTGATCAAATAATTCAGCCTCTGACATTTCATTTAATCTTCGAGCAGAATTTAAAATCCCTCCACCTTTTAGTGCAATTTCTTCGTAACTCAAACCATTGATTCTGTCAACAAACTCCTCTTCACGGCTTTTGGCAAAAACGACATGCGTGTGTGAATCACAAAATGCTGGAAGTACATATTTACCAGAAGCATCAATAATTTCAAGATCTCTCCAATCATCAATTCCTTCCCAATCTTCCATTAAACCATAGGCCACAACTTCACCATCTTCCAATGCTAAAAATGCATTTTCTAGAATTGGAACGTTCTTCATTTCTAGTCCTTTTATCATTTTAGGAATATTTTCTCCTACTTGGACAAGACCTTTGATATTTTTAATCAGCAGTTTTTTCATGATTTCTTTTGAAAATAAGCTATTTTAGTCCTACAAAACTAATATCATTTTAATGAAAATTACTGCTCTTCTATATTCACTTCTGTTATTTAGTGTTAATTACGCTCAAACCTTTACAGGTGGGACTGGTCCAATTTTGGATAATCAAACAATCGATATTCCGTTAACTGTTACAGTTCCACAAACGACTATTAATACCACAACATTTGGGGTGGAGACAATTTGTTTGAATTTAACGCATACGTATCTTGCGGATATCACTATTCAAATAGTTGCGCCAGATGGAACAGTTAGAAACCTTTCTTCGGGCATTGGTGGTGGAGATGATAACATGACAAACACGTGTTTTAATGTGACGGCTCCAACAAGTATTCAAACTGGAACGGCTCCTTTTACAGGAACATTCATGCCAATGGGGCAAATGGGCGCTGTAAATAATGGCCAGAATCCGAATGGCATTTGGTATCTTAGAATTGCCGACAATTATGGTGCTGATGAAGGCGTTGTAATTGATTGGACGATTACTTTTGGTTCAACGCCAGCGACTTATTTTCAATTTTCAGAATCTGATTTACCGATTGTGGTAATCAACACAAATAGTCAAGCGATAGATGTGGATGTAAAAATTGTTGCTGATATGGGAATCATTTACAACGGTGTGGGCAACAGAAATTATTTGGTGGATCCATACAACGAGTACAATGGGAAAATTGGAATTGAATACCGCGGAAACTATTCGCTTTCTCTTCCTCAAAAACCGTATAATTTCGAGCTACAAGACAATGCAGGATTAGCTATTGATTCTTCTATTCTAGGAATGCCTGCGGAAAGTGATTGGCTATTGTTAGCAAATTACAACGACAAATCTTTTGCAAGAAATACGTTGCCTTTTAACTTGTTTGATTCCATGGGTCATTATTCTGTAAGAAGCCATTTTGTTGATGTTGTAATGAACGGAGAATACCAAGGAATCTATATGTTGGCCGAAAAAATTAAACGAGATTCAAATAGGGTTGATATTTCAAAATTAGAACCGTTGGAAATCGTAGGTCAAGATGTGACTGGTGGATATATTATTAAAATTGATTACTGGGACAATTCAAATTCTTGGCAATCTAATTTCTCGCCAATTGGTTTCCCTGGACTTGATGTTCATTTTGTCTATTATTATCCAAAGCCAGAATTAATCGTTTTGCAGCAACAAACGTACATTCAGAATTTCATGAATCAATTTGAAACTGCTTTGTATTCCCCTAATTTTGCAGATACAGCTGTTGGTTATCGCCGATTTATCCATACCGAAAGTTTCATTGACTATTTCATTATAAGTGAAGTAACAAGAAATGGTGACGGATACAAAAAAAGTCGTTTTCTATACAAAGACAAAGATCACGCAGATGGCACTTATAGAAAACTACATGCTGGACCAGTTTGGGATTTTGATTGGGCATTAAAAGATATGTGGGGAGGATCAGAAGATGGATCTCAATGGATGTATAATAATTTGAATGGGCAGGACGTGAATGCGCCAGGTTGGTACATTCGTTTGCTGCAAGATACTTTATTTGCAAATGAATTGCGTTGTCGTTATGACGATTTACGCCGAACAATCTTGAGCGAATCGTATATGCATCAAAAGGTGGATTCGATTGCATCAGTTGTTAATGAATCTCAGGACTGGCATTACCTTGTTTGGGGACACATGGGTGCTTCAACTGGTACACCTGAAGTTCAAGCACCATCCCAAACCTATGCAGAAGAAGTTCAACGGTTAAAAGATTGGTTGACGCGCCGAATAACTTGGTTAGACATCAACATGCCAGGAACGTTGAATGGTTGTAGTATGACAGGTGTGCAAGAAATTTCTGAAGTGATATTCAATGTCTATCCGAATCCGTTTGAGTCAACAATATCAATTAATTTGAGTAATTCTTTGAATGAAAATGGAAAGATTACCTTATTAGATGCTGCAGGCAGAATTATTCGTTTTCAAGAGTTTACAGGAAATTCAAGTAACGAAACAATTGAACTTTCAGGCTTGAATGATTTAAATGCAGGTATTTATTTCATAGAAGTTGAAATGGGTTCTAAAAAGGCCGTTCAGAAATTGGTTAAATAAAGATTCTTATATAAAATGCTAATTACTATTTGAGATTTAAAGAAAAGTAGTAACTTCGCATCCGCTTTACCTGATTCGTTGGGTGTCCAAAGCGAAAAATGCCTCGGTGGCGGTCCCGATGCATCGGGATGGTAGACACGATAAAAAAATGGCCTTTTGTAGACTGAACCCAAAAGTTTAGACAAATTTATTACTAATTATTGATAATAATGAGCTCGATTTTACATCGGAAGCTGTCAAGATTTAAACTTCAGATATAAAAATCATTTAGATAAAACATATCCAAACAGTTACACGACAAAAGCAGATGATTGGGTTATATTCTACTCTCTTGAAGTAGATAATATTACCACGGCAATCCGTATTGAAAGGCACATTAAACGAATGAAATCAAGGAAATATATATTGGAACTGAAAGAATCGCCTGAATTAGGATTAAGTCTCATGACAAAATATTCGATTTAATATTTTCTTTTATGCTCTCTCTTGTAGATTTCAAGAAAAGTAGTAACTTCGCATCCGCTTTACCTGATTTGTTGGGTGTCCAAAGCGAAAAATGCCTCGGTGGCGGTCCCGATGCATCGGGATGGTAGACACGATAAAAAAATGGCCTTTTGTTACATCCTTTTTTCTTCTTCAATTAATCGATTTTACATCGGAAGCTGCCAAGATTTAAACTTCAGATATAAAAATCATTTAGATAAAACATATCCAAACAGTTACACGGCAAAAGCAGATGATTGGGTTATCTTCTACTCTCTTGAAGTAGATAATATTACCACGGCAATCCGTATTGAAAGGCACATTAAACGAATGAAATCAAGGAAATATATCTTGGATCTGAAAGAATCGCCTGAATTAGGATTAAGTCTCATGTCAAAATATTCGATTTAATATTTTCTTTTATGCTCTCTCTTGTAGATTTCAAGAAAAGTAGTAACTTCGCATCCGCTTTACCTGATTCGTTGGGTGTCCAAAGCGAAAAATGCCTCGGTGGCGGAACTGGTAGACGCGCTGGATTCAAAATCCTGTACTTTCGGGTGTGCCGGTTCGATTCCGGCCCGAGGTACTGAAAACTTAAAATCCTCAGACATTGTTTGAGGATTTTTTTTATTGCCCAAATTTTATCCTTATATTTAGTAAACGTGATTACCCGAAATTCATTTTGTTTTTTGGTTAGATTAAAACGTTTACTGCTCTAAATCAAAATGTCAAAATTATTCAAGAACAAATATAGAATTGCTTCTGCTCGATTGCAAAATTGGAATTATGCAAATGAAGGAATGTATTTTGTGACAATTTGCACCAAAAACAGAGAAAATTATTTCGGAAATATTGATTCCAAAGGAATTTTTAAACCAACCGAAATTGGAAAAATCGCTTATTCTGAATGGTTTAACGCTATTGATATTCGTCCTGATATGAATTTAATATTAGGAGAATTTGTTGTTATGCCGAATCATATTCATGGAATAATTATTATTGGTGAAAATGATTTTAATGCGGGATTATCGGGTTCATTGGTCATCAATGGTAGAGGCGCAATGCATTGCGCCTCTACCATTGATAATGAAAATGACAATAAAACCCATTCCGAATATAAAAACCAATTCGCACCACAATCTAAAAACCTCTCATCGATTATTAGGGGATATAAATCTGTGGTAACCACATATGCCCGAAAAAATGGAATTGATTTTGGATGGCAACCTCTTTTTTACGACCATATTATTCGGTCACAAAATGATTTCGATAAAATATCCAATTACATTATTCAAAACCCAGCCGCTTGGGCGAAGGATAAATTTCATTTATAAAAACACCATGATGCTTTACATCTATGAAGACGGAAGTAGTAAGAGAGTAATTGAAATTGAGTAATTAATCGTCTTAATGATCCTATCCATGCACTGTTAACTTTTGTTATCCTTTAACCTTTTATTGACATTCCGTTATTTGCTTGTTATCTTTGAGGCGTTATACTAATAGTCATCCGTGAAAATGAAGGGAATATTTCTGATATTCGTATTGTTGATCAATTTCTGTGGAATCTTTGCTCAGGAGGAGGTTGATAGCATCATGCCTATCGATTCAACTGCGGTGAAGAAAACTATTTCAGTTCCTGATTTTACACTTATCGATTCAGATACCATACAATTGGGAGAGAATGACGAATTAATCTGTGATTCATATACCGCCTTAGGGAAACCTCACGTTTATGATGCTTTACATTCGTTCAACCGCAGAAGAATGGATTATTTTGGTGGATATTTAAACGTCAAAATTAACGCTGCTTTAGAACGGGTGAGAAGTAATGGATTTCGTTCGGATATTAAAAAGTTGTACATCCAGATTGATCCACTAACATTGACAGTTTATTGGATTGCGGTTGTAGGTCCAAGCGAAGATGGTAATTGCTACGCTTGCATGGATAGTCGGGGCTCAGCGAATGGTGGTCTAGGAGCTGTAAATGGTCAGATTCCTAGAATGCATTCCCTTTATTCGGGGATGGATCCTGTTTTATTGTTGGATTTTAATGAAGATGTAATACAATGTTATGAAGGAAATGGAACACCTTTATCATCCTTTTGTACCTATGTTAATATTCGCCAGAAATTTTACAAGTATGCAACCAATTGTTATAATACAGCTGCCGATTCAGTATTGGTGCAATTGCAATATAATAATACGGGTCAAGATACTTTTAAGAGTGATGAAGTGCAACAAAAACAAATTGCCAAAAAAGTAACTACCTCGAGTTATAAAAAATACAAAGTAAAGTCAGGGGATACATTGTCTGTAATCGCAAGAAAGTACCATACCAGTATTTCTACGATCAAGCGAATCAACCATATGAAATCTGATATGATTCAGATTGGTCAGATTCTGAAAATACCGTTATAGATTCCTTAGAATTATATTCAATACAGAATATTGGTATTAACTAAAAACGCCCCTAATTGGGGCGTTTTTGTTATCCTTGAAATGCTTCGCACTTTCTGTGATTTGATTTTTTATGTCCCTTCTTGTGATTTTTCTTTTTATCAAACTTTACAGTTTTGACTGAAGAATCCATGAATGGAGAACTGAATGAAGTCATACTCATTCCAACAAGAGCTGCTGCTAAAAATAAATTTTTCATAATGGAGAGATTTTATAGTTTGAACTAATCTAATTATTATATAACTCAAAAACAACTTAAATATTTCATTTCCTAATTTCCTCTTTTTCTAATCTTGCCAAAATTCCTTACCTTTCAATCGTGAAAAAAATCTCTAGACGCAATTTTATTCCTGCTATCGGTGCGTTGATGGTAACACCAATGTTGATATCTGCATCTAGTGAATTAACGGAAGTTAAAACACGGATTCGCCCAAAAGCATTAAACATTGGAGACACCGTTGGCCTCTGTGCTTCAGCCGGTGCTTCTCATGATTTGGCAGAAGTTGATGGATTTATTTCAGTGCTCCAAGGTCATGGATTTTTGGTGAAAGAAGGGAAAAATATTCGAAAAAAATTGGGTTATTTTTCTGCTTCTGATCAGGATAGAGCAACAGAATTCATGGCTTTTATTTTAGATACAAATGTAAAAGCGATCTTCTTTACTCGCGGTGGTTGGGGATGCGCACGAATCTTAGAATTTCTCGATTTTGATGCAATTCGCAACAATCCAAAAATAATAATGGGATTTAGTGACATTTGTTCACTGTTGAATGCTATTACAGTTAAAACAGGTCTTACAACATTTCATGGTCCCAACGGAAATGCAAGTTGGAATGAATTCAGTTGGAAATCTATTGAAGATTTAATTGTTAAAAGTACAGTTGTAAAATATCCTTTTCCTAGTTTGGATCTAGTTGAAGCAAAACCTGAAACACTCGTTTCTGGAAAAGCATCTGGTGAATTGTTTGGCGGAAACCTAACAGTAATGACAGGATTATTAGGAAGTGCTTATCTGCCAGATTGGTCAGGGAAAATACTCTTTTTTGAAGATGTTCTAGAAGAACCGTATAGTATTGATCGCATGTTGACTCAATGGAAATTGAACGGTGTTTTTGATAAAGTTGCTGGAATTATTCTTTGTCAATTTCGAAAATGTGTCCCGGAAGAACCTGAATGGTCGTTTACATTAAATGAAGTTTTTCAACAGCATTTTAAATCGCTTAAGATTCCGGTTTTTAGTGGTTTTGCTTTGGGACATGTGAAAAACAAATATTCTGTTCCAATTGGTGAAGAGGTGACAATGGATGCAGACCGATTTACACTCCAATTGAAAGAGGAAGCAGTAATTCATGAAAATCATTAGAGAAAAGTATCTCCATTTTGAAAGTAAAGGAGCGTCATTCTCTGAAGAAGAATATTAATAATTAATTGATTCAATCTTAGAACTCTTTTCAAGGTTGAATTTTTAAAAGTCAAGTATTTTAATACCTCCTTTTACAATGGAAATTACTTGATCTTCAATAGCTAAGTATTCGCCATCCATTTCCGAAGATACTTTTCCCTTGATTCGCTTAATTTCAATAGATTTAGTTTCTAAATAATGTACTTCTGGGTGTTGAATAGGTAATCCTTTTTTCAATTTCCGTAAATTCATTATGTAATCTATTATAGTAACATTTCCTAGGTAGGTGATATTCAATATCCCGTCATTTATTTTAGCATACGGATTGATTATCAAACCATTTGCAAAAACACCGCCATTGCAAATAGCCACCATCAATATTTTTCCTTGAAATTCAAAATTATCCGTAATAATGGAAAGCGTCGGTTTTCTAAATCCAAAAAACGTTCTTAAAATAGCAATTGAATAGGAGGTTTTTCCTTTTAGGAATTTTCTTTGTTTATTCAATATTTCCACCACTTTTCCTCCGAAACCAACATCTGCAATGTTCAAAAAATAATGTGTTTTGCCCATCGTGTTAATTTTCCCGACATCAATAGGCGTGCATCTTTTTTCAAGAATAGCATTCAAAAAATCAACAGATTTGAATTTCATTTTTGCACTTTTAACAAAATCATTTCCTGTTCCATTCGGTAATATGGCTAGTATCGGAACAACCGTTTTGTTTAGCGGCATTATACCGTTTAACACTTCATTCATTGTTCCATCACCACCAACGGCAACAATAACATCGAATAATTGATGCACACACAATTTTGCTTCTTCAATAGCTTCCTTTGGTATTTTGGTAAGGATATTTACTGCTTCAATTTCTGGATGTTCTTCACTTAGCTTCAAAATCTCTTGAACTTGAACTGTCAATTTTTTTGACCCATTTATTATAAAAGCAACTCGAACCATTGAAGTAAAAGTATTAAAAAAGCCTGAAACCAAAAACGGCACCCTTTTGAGGTGCCGTTTTCGTTTACGATATGCAGTTAGTCTTGCAGTACTGGAACATCTGCACCAGGACTTACAAGAGCCTTTTTAATTTTCTCTTCTAATTCTTCCATTAATTCTGGATTGTCTTTGATCAATGCCTTCACAGCATCACGGCCTTGACCTAAACGCGTTTCACCGTAGGAAAACCAAGATCCACTTTTCTTCAAAATATTTAAATCCACTCCTAAATCGATGATTTCACCAACTTTAGAAATTCCTTCTCCATACATTACATCGAATTCAGCTTTTCGGAAAGGAGGTGCAACTTTGTTTTTCACCACTTTCACTTTTACTCTATTTCCAATAATCTCTTCTCCGTCTTTTAACTGGCTTGATCTTCTGATATCAATTCGAATTGATGAATAAAACTTCAATGCATTTCCACCCGTTGTTGTTTCAGGATTTCCGAACATCACACCGATTTTTTCACGCAATTGGTTGATGAAAATACAGCAACATCCAGCTTTATTGATTGAACCTGTCAACTTACGCAACGCCTTCGACATCAAACGTGCTTGAAGTCCCATTTGAGAATCACCCATTTCGCCTTCGATTTCTGCTTTTGGCGTTAATGCCGCAACTGAATCGACAACAATTAAATCAATCGCACCGGAACGAATCAAATTATCAGCAATTTCCAACGCTTGTTCACCATTGTCTGGTTGAGATATTAATAAATTATCAATATCAACACCTAAATTTCTAGCATAAGTTGGGTCAAAAGCATGTTCCGCATCAATAAATGCAGCAATTCCACCTTGTTTTTGTACTTCAGCAATCGCATGAATCGCCAATGTTGTTTTACCTGATGATTCAGGACCATAGATTTCAACTATTCTTCCTTTAGGATATCCATTGATTCCTAAAGCAATATCTAAGGTTAATGATCCAGAAGGAATTACTTCCATTTTTTCTACTGGAGCATCTCCCATTTTCATTACGGTTCCTTTACCATAAGTTTTGTCTAGCTTTTCCATTGTTAATTGGAGCGCTTTTAATTTTTCTGCATTTACTTCTTTAACTGCCATATCGTTTTTTATTGCTCTTTCTTTTTACTCGTAAACTAAAAAGTCAGAATTGTTATTGATTATTGTTTTACAAAAATACATTGAGTACATCGTAAAGTATTTACGTTCTATTTACTTATTAAAAATTTCTAAAATTTCTGTTGTATGATCCTTTGTTTTTGGTTTTTCAATGATGCCAACAATTTGTTGATTTTCATTGATTAAAAAGGTTGTACGGTGAATCCCATCATACTCCTTACCCATAAATTTCTTAGGCCCCCAAACACCAAATAGATCAATTATGGTTCTATCTTCGTCGGCAATCAACGGAAAAGGCAAAGAAAATTTATCTGCAAATTTCTGATGTGAAACAATCGAATCTGCACTTATTCCAAGGATCTTAATTCCTGCTTTCTCTATACCTTCATAATTATCACGCAGATTGCATGCTTGAACAGTGCACCCAGGAGTATTGTCTTTCGGATAAAAGTAAATTGCTAACTTCTTTCCTTTGAAATCCAATAAGGTGTTTAACTTATCATTTTGATCTATTCCACTAAAATTTGGTGCTTGATCTCCTACTTTTAAATGCTTCATTATTTTGCTGACTATTTAAACATTATTTTGACGATTTATTAATCAAATATAAATCGAATTTTCATATAAACAAAAAATAAAATGAAAAAATGTTTAGAAATTCGTCAAAAAAGGAGAAACAAAAAAGCCTTTCGTTGATTTGAAAGGCTTTCTAATTGAGTTTGAATCTAATTATTCTTCGCCTTTTACAGCTAAAGTTTCAAATTTAACTTTCATAGCGTTAAACAATTTTTGCTTTTTTCTTGCTTGATCTGCATAAACGGCATCTTTGTTTTTTTCATGAAGTGCAATTTCGGTCTCCAACTCTTCAATTTTAGAATCAAACATCGAAAGTAAATAGTTAATATTTTGCGGGATGAACATCTTGGTATAATAGCCGCCTTCAGCATTCAAGTGTGAATACAATTCAAATGACTGATCCATCATTTCTGGTTCTTGTCGCGTAATAAAATAGGTCAATGAATTCATGACACTTAATTGATCAAAACCTTGCAATATCGTTCCTTTTAATACGGTATTGAAAAATTCATAATTCTCTTTTTCTCCATATGATCCATATAATTGTGCAACACCAGTTATCATTTTTGATGATTTTTCAGCTTCTAATCCTTTTGCTTTTGTCAATGCAATTGTTGGATTTGCCTTCCCAAGATTCTTTAGGGCATTTGAAATAACCAAATAAGATTGATCTTTTTCGATGCGATCAATATAAACTTCAGTAATTGCATCAGCTCCTAAATTATTCGACAAGAAATTCAATGCAGCTGATCTTACTTGCGACTTTGAATCGTTCAATGCTAAATCCTTTATCAATGAAATTCCTTTGTCTTTATTATCAACATTCAATTTTACCGCTTTTTCAATTGCCAATAAACGAATATTCCAAAAAGGATCATTCAATGCATCTAAAATCAACTGTTGCCCCTTTTGCTCCTTATTTCTTGACCCAAACATTAACCCTTCTTTTCTTGCTCTATAACGTTGTCCAATATAAAACTGGAAAATGTATTGCTCCGTTGGTTTCGTTTCGTTAATCTTTGCAAGTAACATTTGTTGGTTGTCAAAAATCACATTGTTTAAAGTTCCGCTAAATGGCAATACAAAAGATTGGGTTAATTTGTCAACTACAACTTTATGAATATGTTTCCCATTTGAATCAAAAACTGCTATTTCAAGTGGTAATTTAAAAATAGGTGACAATTCCAAACTTTGATTTTGCTTTACTGAAACTGTTACGGTATTTGTTGCAGCATCAATTTGTTGATTCACCTCCAAAACTGGGTGACCAGAACCCAAATACCATTGATTAAAAAACCAATTCAAATCCTCGCCACTCACCTCTTCAAAAGCCAAACGCAATTGATGAAACTCAGCTGCCTTGAATTTATTTGTATTTAAATAATTACTGATTCCTTTGAAAAAAGCCTCATCGCCTAAATAATTGCGCAACATGTGTAAAATTCGACCTCCTTTATTGTACGAGTGGCCATCAAACATTTGTTCTTTATCATCGAAATCAAACCAAACTAAATCATGGTATCCTTGCATTTGACCTGTTTGATAATAACCATCTGCTTCAACATCTGCTTGGTAATCTGCTTCATCCAGCCCGAATCGGTGCTCATCCCACAAATACTGTGAATAATTCGCAAATGATTCGTTCAATGTTAAATTCGACCAAGATTCACATGTTACCAAATCACCAAACCAATGGTGAAACAACTCATGAGCAATAGTCGATTGATCATTTTCATCCAGTAATTCTCTGTCGGTCTTGTAAACATAATCTCCAAAAACTACTGCTCCTGTATTTTCCATTGCCCCAGAAACGTAATCTCTCACCACAATTTGGTGGTATTTATCCCAAGCATATTCTACACCTAATAATTCAGAAAAATGCTTTATCATCGCTGGCGTCTCTCCAAAAATTGATTTTGCATACGCCTCCCATTCTTTCTCAACGAAATAATTAACTTCCATTTTTGTACCGTCCGCACGTGTATAAAAATCCTTTACTACTTTAAACTCTCCAACACCCATCATAAATAAATAAGGAGCATGTGGCAAATCTTGCTTCCAGTAATCAGTTCGCGTACCATCTGCATTTACTTTTGAAGAAACCAATTTCCCATTGGATAAAGTCGTGTACTTATTTTCTACTGTAATATATGTTTCTTGAGATGTCTTACTATTTGGGGAATCAATTGTTGGGAACCAAACAGAGCTCGATTCTGTTTCACCTTGAGTCCAGATTTGTGGCATTTTGTTTTTATCTTCACTCTTTGGGTTGATAAAATACAAGCCTTTATCTGAAGTTATAGCAGCACTTCCACCTGTCATTCGTTCGTCAGGTTTTGCAACGTAAGCAATGACAACCGTATATTTATCCGCACGTGTGTATGTTTTATTCAATTTAATTTTCAAATACATCGAATCAGAGGCATAACTCAAATCAGCACCATCCATTTGGACTTTTAGAATGTCCATTCCTTTTGCATCAAGGATTAAACTGTCAGATGCGTAAAAATGTGGTTTCGCTGTAATTGTTGCAATACCATTCATTCGCGACGTTGACCAATCGAAATTCACTTCCAATTTTGTATGAATCAAATCAGTAAGAACCGTTTCTGTTGCTTGATAAACTGGTCGTTGTTGATTAATTTCCTCACTCAAAGTATCTTGTTCCCAACCTTTGTCTTCAGAACTTCCTAAATCCCCGGTATCGGTTGGTTTATTTGATGCACAAGCGGCAACTAAAAATAGGATGGCGATATAAATACTTTTTCTCATGATTTGTAGATTCTTTATACAAAACTGAACAAATATTTTTAATTCTTTACAGGAAAATACAGCAAGGGAATCTCTTTGTGTTATTTTTGTATAAAATACATGATAAATGGTAAGCAACACTTGGAGTTTTGATGGGAAGGAAGTAATTGGGTCACAAGGTTCTGTTTTAAAATGGGACGATCATCAATTCTTTACATTAACCTATAAAGGGCAGAAATTTTTTGGTGAATTATTAGAAGATAACTCTGAAGACAATTCATTAAAAATTAAAATCAATCAGCGTGTTTTCGAAGTGAAGAAAAAAGGTGAATTGGATGATTTGATTTCTGCTTTAGGCTTAGACATCCCAAAAGTTCGAAAATTAAAGGAATTACAAGCTCCGATGCCAGGACGAATCGTTCAAGTTTCAGTTGAAGTGGGCCAAGAATTAAATATTGGTGACGAAATCTTATCGTTGGAAGCGATGAAAATGGAAAACATTCTTAAAGCAGAAGGAGTTGGAACAGTTAAAGCAATTTTTGCTGAAGCAAACCAAGTTGTAGAAAAGGGATTTGTATTAATCGAGTTTGAATAAAAAATATACAGTTATGAAAAGGGAGAATCACTTGATTCTCCCTTTTTTTTATTTCGCTACTTCTAGCGCAAAAGCTTTTTTGATAATAATGGGATACTTTGCCCCGAATTCAACAATACACCATTCCTGAAATTTCTTGATTTCTTCCGCAGAAGTAATCCAGTTCAATGCTTTATACAGTTCCTTTTGAAACAGATGAGCATCAAAACTCACTTTAGTAAGAATCTTTTTTGTTAGTTCCAGCATAGAATATAGTTTTAAGTCAAAGCAATTTAACGAAAATTTTTTGGATCTCGTATATATTAATATGTTAAAAAATAAAAAAGGTCATCCGACAACTGACGGATGACCTTTTCGAATTTCTAAATGGCAGAATAACTAAGGGATAATCTCTTTTTCAATAATTTGATAAATCTCCAGTGTTACTTTATCATACACATAAATCAATAAATGCATATTATCCGCATTATGCGTTGAAGTGTTTCCAGCCGGAACCAATTGATCTGGTAAAATATAACTGTAGTTCAAATAATATTTTGTTCCCGTCATCATATCAGCAGTTAAAGTTCTACCCCAAGTTTGCCCATCAATACATCCTCTGAAAATATCACGGTGGACATACGTTGGTATTATAGTTCCAGATACATTTTGTGGCGCAACCAAAGTATCTTCCATCAAATAAACAATCATTCCAAGCTCATTTGTAATTGCTGCATCCAATTTTTCTACTTCTGTGTGCAAGAAAAAGCCATGTTTAGGTGTTTCAAAATAGTTAACTTTTGCTTTAATTGCTATTTGAAGAGGTGTTGCTAAAACTGCATCCACTTTTGTTTGCCAAGATCCTTGAGCAACAAAATATTCTCCAGCAACATTTGTTCGGCTTACTGTACCAGATGGATTTGCAAAAAATCCTGAATTTACCAAGGTTGTTCCAAAAAAAGAACCCATTTCTTTACTTTGGCTATTTGTAAAATCTACTGTGACTCCCAAACCATTATTGACATCTTGAAAAGTAGACGTTCCAGTTGAAGTAGCAGCAGCATGAATACTTGCTATAAAAACGCGTGTTGGATTTGCTAAATGTATTCCATGCGCAATTGCTCCTGCAGCTGGACAATTACTACAATTATGACCTGTCATATCTTCAATTAAGGCATTTCTATTTGGATCATCATTTGGCAAAACAGAAAAATCTGGCCATTCGTTAGCAACATAATCGCTCCAAGCTCCATTATAAATCGTTGTGTCAAGTTCATTACTAACAACAGGAGGAAATGGATTCTCAACTTTGTCGCATGAATTCATCATAAAGCCGCCAATTGCAACCATTATAAAAAGTAATTTTTTCATATTCTTCTTATTAAAAACTATGAGTAAATGAAAACGTTAAACCATTTGATGCTGGTACAGGTCTGCAGACTCCACCCACACAAAACAATCCTGCTCTTTGACGACCATATGACAAAGTTAATCTAGTTGCTTCATGAATGTATCCTACAGTTAAATAAGGATGATGTGCTCTATGATCAAGATGTGGATTTCCAAAATTATACTGATCCATTACACTCACAAACAAGTTTGAGTTAATTGTATATTCTAATAATACTGTTGCCCAATCACCTTTGTCTACCGGTGTTCCTTCAGAAAAACCAACTTCATTCCCTAAACTATCTCTTCGATTAACGAATAATGTTTGAAATTCTGCTCTTATAGATTGTTTTTTAGCAAACTTATATCCCAATTCTAAGACAAAAACATTTGATTTAATCATCCCTTTTTCTTTTGTAACAGTTGCTACATCGTTATTTAAGGTGATATTATAATAACTAAAGATTGCACTAAGTTTCTTACTGAATTTTCGTGTTATATTGAAGTTGATATCTCTCCAATACAAACTATCACTCATGTCAAACAAACCACTTGTATATGTTACACCTGTTGAATCTAATGGGTCGTAAGAATCTGTATGTTGCATAGGGCGCATTGCAATAGATACATTTCCGTTAACAGACATCCCGTATTTCCCTCCTAATTTTGATCCTTTTTTGATAGTGTATAAAACTTCTGCTTGAAATGCAGTTTCACCAATTGGCTGAGTAGCATATGGATACAAAGAAGCAACTAAATTATATGTGTGCGTTTTATTCATTGAAGGAAGGTAATTGATAATAACATTTTGTAATTGTTTTGTTCTGTCAGAACGGTAACTCATGTTATCAACCGATTTTGCTGAAATTAAAATGCCTAATCCTTTTTGAGAATATCCAAAATTTGCAATGGCCGCATGACCCGTATTGTATATATAACCATTGTCTTGACTTGGATCTTGTCCTTTTATGACATATTCTCCATCTAAGACAAATTTACCATAACGTAATTTTACACGACCACCGTAACATCCCACATTTTCTGGCAAAATAAGATCGGTATTATCGTCTTTTTGATATTTACTCACAAATGACCCACCTATAGTAATATCCAATTTTTGATTTGCCAGTTTTTTGATCATTTCATTCAAATGCAATTCACCATCAAAACCTCGTGTAACACCATCACTGTGCACTATTCTTCCTTCTAAAAAAGCATAACGTTGATAGCCATAAACGCCTTTAAAAACTAACCCTTTTTTGGGGCGAACAATTAAACGTACTCCATCTAATTGACTATCGTAACCTAAGCCCATGTTTTCATATGCTCGCAGTGAAAGTCCAGCACCGAATTGCTCATAAATGGAACCTAAAGTTACATCTATAAAATCGTTGGCATAACCGATATAACGCATTCCAATTCCAGTTCCATCAAATGTAGAAGGATATCCTTGAATTCTTGGGAGGTATGATTCCATTCGCATTCCAGCTTTGAAATTTCCTTGAGTATAGAATACATTCATGTAAGAATTCAAGAGTCCTTTTGATGCTGGTTGAGTGGCATCAATTAACGTATCTGTGCGTAAATATTGAAATGTAGTTTCAATATTTCCTGTGAAATTACCAGTATTAACTTGTGAAAATCCAGAATAGACACTTGCTAATGATAGGGTGAAGAAAAGTAGTTTTTTCATTTAATTATTGTTCTGCTAACTTGTTTTAATTTATTCTGTAACTGTCTTTTTACTTATTTTTTTTATCTCTTCGTATAAATGCTCTTCATCTCCTGGAGCATAATTGTTGTGAGAGTACACAATTTTACCATCAGTGTCGACTAAAAATGTATGAGGAACATTATTTACACCCATCGCTCTTTTGAAATCTCCATTTGGGTCCATTAGAACTAAATATTCCCATCCTTTACCATCAACATACACAGCAACTGAATTCATTGTTTTTGTATCATCGATAGAAACAGCAACCAAATTTACTCCTGTTTCTTCTTGCCAATCTGTATAAAGTTCATGTATTGTATTTAATTCTCTTTTACATGGTGAACACCAAGTTGCCCAAAAGCTAATTATAACAGGTCCCTTAAACCCAAGGTCTGCAGTATTCACAGAATTTCCATCCATGTCTTTCAATTGTACCGAAGGTAATTCTTTCAAATTTGATACATGCGTTTCAGTTGTATCTTGAGCAAATACGTTGCAAACAAGAGTTAATCCAACCACAAACAAAGCTATTTTTTTCATTTTCATAAATTTTAATATTTTTTGGCTTTTGCATTTTCAAAAACCTTGCCGAATTCAAAGATACATCATTTCATTAATCATAATTTCAAACATGCAACTTTATTCTTGAAATCCTATTTTGCTATTTTTAATGACAAAATATCTCCAAAATAAAACAATACTTTAGTAATTTACTTCTAAATGGAAATGGAATCTTCCAATATAACATTGATTTTTAGGTATTTATTGAAAATTTTCGGCTGTTTGATCTTGGAATGTTTTTTGTAAATCAAAATAACTATTGAAGAATAATAACTCCTGTTTTAAGTAATTGTTTTTTATTAGAAATTAGGATTTCAAGAAACAAGCTTAAATAAGATTTTTTTTGATCAATTATTCTTCTATATTTGTGTTACTAACATATTTTATATGAAAAAATTTATACTTTCTTTTTCTGCAATTATTACTTTATCACTTTCAGGTGTGATTGCTCAAAGCAATGGAATCGAAATAAGATTAGATGGTTTGGGTGCTGATCTTTCTGGCACTGAAGTTATAATCAATTTAAGTACAGGTAATTATGATGCTAATATGCATGTAACTAATAACACTGGTGCTGATGAAGGATGGAAGATTACACGTAGAAAAATAAGTGTTCCGGCTACTTGGACAGATGTTTTATGTTGGGGGCCAAATTGTTACCCAGCAAGTGGAGATTTATATACAACTCCAGGTGCTGCACCAATTGTAACCAATGGAACTGAATTGTTTTCAACAGGTGAGGTTGCTGATTTACACATGACAATAACGCCAGATCTAACATCAACAAGTTCTGCTTTGTATAGATATTACATCACAAATACTTTAGGAGCATATGTTGACTCTATTGATTTGAGTATTAATTTCACTTTAGGAGTAACATCTTTAAAGCAAACTACATCTTTGACAATTATTCCAAATCCAGCAGATAACAATGTAACAATTGCATTAGGAGGAATAGAGAATTCTTCAGTAAAGATTATTGATGTATTAGGAAATGTTGTATACAATGAATCAATCAATAATGGTACTAAAAGCATTGATGTTTCAAATTTCAAAAACGGAGTTTACTTTGTTTTGGTTGAAGCACCAGGTATTAAATCATTTAATAGAAAATTAATTATTAGACATTAATTTTCTCTATTTCATATTTAAAAGATCGTTTTCGGACGGTCTTTTTTTATGCCTTTTATTTCCTTCTTTTCTTATCTTTGAAACTAAATAAGTACTAATTTATTTGCTATTATTGAAATCAATTGTAATCATATATTTATTATTCGCTTGTGTTTCAAATGCGCTTTCTCAGCAAAATTCACTCTTCATTCAGTCTTATTTTAAAGATCGGCTTTTTGATAACTCAAAAGCTACGTCGTTTCAAGGGTCCTCCTTTTTACCAGCTTTCGAAAGTGATTATAATTTAAATTATACTAATAGAGATTCAAGTATTCAGTATTATGAAGCATTAGAAGTTCTATATAAAAAGCATTTATTTGAAGTAAAGGGAAATAATTATTACCTAACAATTTCTCCTATTGTTGATTTTTCAATTGGTAAAGACCGAAAAGACACAACTAATCGACGTTTGTTTCAGAATACACGAGGTCTTTTTATAGAAGGAGATCTTTTTAAGAATTTTTCTTTCACGACAGCGATTTATGAAAATCAAAGTCGTTTGTCTAATTACGAAAGCAATTATTATTCTTCAGTAGGCGAATTGTACCCGAACCAATCAACAGGAATTTATACCACTCAAAATGCAGTTATCCCTGGAAGTGGAAGAACAAAAGCGTTTAAAGCAGACGGTTTCGATTATGGTTATGCTGTTGGAAATATTGTTTACAAACCTCATCGTTCCATTTTGCTAACTGCTGGAAACACGAGTCAATTCATTGGAGATGGCTATCGCTCACTTTTTTTATCAGATAATGGTGCACCAGCTCCGTTTTTAAGAGGCGTTTTCCAACTTTCAAAGAAATGGCAATTCAACTACTTCCGAATGCGGTTGATCAACTTAATGCGCAGACCTGTGAGTTCGTCCGTTGAATCTTATTATGAAACCAAAGGATTTTCAGCCAATTATTTGACATATCAACCGACAAAAAAAATTGCAATAAGTCTTTTTGAAGGAATAATTTGGTCGAAAGGAGATTCCATTGTTTCAAAATCAGTCAATCCGTTATTTTATAATCCTGTGCCTTTTGTTGCTGAATTTGCATTAGCCGAAAAAGAAATCAATTCCGTTCTGGGATTGAATTTATCTTATTCTCCATTTCAATCACATAGATTATATGGTCAGTTTGCCATTGGAAATTTAAATACCGATCAAATTGCTTTTCAACTTGGATACAGAGGGTACAATTATTTTGGTGTAAAGAATTTCATACTTCAATTGGAATACAACAATGTTTCTAAAGAAATGTATTCGTCAAATAACCCAAGGTTAAATTACAGCCATTACAATTTACCATTAGGTCCCGTTAAAGGCAATGCTTTTCAAGAAGTAATAATTAGATCTAATTATGAAATCAAACGCGTTTATCTTGATGTGAAAAGTATACTATATCTTCTTAAAGATTACGCTCCATTGGATTTGTTGCCAGTTAATAAAAACCTTACCCAACAATCAGGTACAATCTTTTTACAGCAAATAGAACTGGGATATCGCTTTAATAAAAAAATGAATTGGAATGTATACGGTAGTTGGCAATTTCGCTCAGAGAATCTTTCGAAAACTCAACTTACCAATCAGTTTTCAATTGGTTTAAGAACGGGGATTAATAATCACTACAACGATTTTTGATGGGTAAATTAACCTGCATATTTTTATTTATTCAATTGGGTGTTTATGGTCAAGGTGGAGTTGGTGTGCTTTATGAAGAAATGCCAAATGATTCCGTTTTACCATTAAGTAAAGAAATACACACTTCTTTAAAGCCAGAAATAAGAATTCAGAAGCCAACAATTGGTTTGATTCCATTAAAATCAAAATCCTCTCCTTTTTGTTTCATTACACCAGTATCTGATTTAAATTATCGCTATACAAGTCAATCTCACTATAGATTAGGTGCAGGAATAAGTCTCGAAAGTATTTCAAATAAAAAAATCTATTACCGAGCAAATATTATAGGTGGCAGTGGATTTGGCGATTCCTCTTTTTCTTCTCGCGGTTATTTTATGAAAGGTACTTCTTCCAACTATTCCTACCTTGATGCACGCGGACGCATCTCATATACGCCAAATTCTATATTCAATTTTCAAATTGGGTTAGATCAAAATTTTATTGGCGAAGGAAATCGCTCCTTATTATTGAGTGATTACGGAACGCCCTCCCCTTTTGGATTAATTCGTGCCAAATTTTGGAGAATTGAGTATTCCATCATGTATCAGTTTTTTAGAGAAAAAGTTAATTCAAATTGGCAAGCTAAAAACGGTGCCACTCACCATATTAGTTTCAACGCTACAAAATGGTTGAATTTTGGAGTATTTGAATCAGTCATCTTTCAACCAAAAGACACGATGCTTAATCGCGGTTATGATGTTGAATATTTGAACCCCGTAATCTTTTATCGTCCCCAAGAATATGCGCTCGGGTCATCAGACAATGTTTTGATTGGCGCAAGTTTTTCTGCTAAATATAAAAGCCATGTGCTCTATGGACAACTGATTTTAGATGAGTTTTCATTAACAGAAATCAAGAAAAAATCTGGTTGGTGGGCAAATAAATACGGTGGGCAAATTGGGGTAAAAGGAAGATTTAACTTGGGAAAGACCGCTAGTTTTTACCGCATAGAATATAATTCAGTTAGACCTTATACCTATTCACATATTGGTTCAGGGCAAAATTACGGAAATCAAGGAATGACATTAGCGCATCCGTATGGATCAAATTTCATGGAACTTTTGGGAGAATTTAAAATTCAAAAAGGAAAATGGGCATTAAAATCATTTTTCAGTTATTTCCTTCAAGGATTAGATAAAGATGGCTTCAGCTATGGAGGAAATGTATACCAACCATACAATAATAGACCGTATGAATATGGCCATTACATTGGACAAGGGAAAGGAAATAACGGATTTAGGGCTATAATAACAGTATCTTACCAAGTAATGAAATTCGGTAATCTTCAAGCCTTCTTTGAAAACCAATACCGCTATGACAGTGCTTTTAATAAATCGAGTTACATTCCGATGATTGGTTTACGCAGTCAGTTGTGGAATGATTATCGGAATTATTAAAAAAGGCGGTTAACTTACTAGTCAACCGCCTATATCTAACTGCACATCGTATTGTTTGATTAGATTGTTAAAGTCCTATAATGTGGCGTAATTCCACTTCGGTGACACTCCTTTTTTTACCTTCTTGATTGAGATAGGTTCTGTTCACCAAGCGACCATGAATGGCAACTTTTTTACCTTTTTCTGCATATTCTTCAACGAATTGTGCCATGTTTCCCCAGGCAAAAATGCGGTGCCATTCTGTATCGGATTTTATTTTTCCGTTATTTGCTCGAAAGGTTTTATCTGTTGCCAAACTGAAGCGAGCAACTTTGCTGCCGTTGTCAAACTTTGTGATTTCTGTTTGAGATCCGATGTTCCCAATTAATGTAATATGATTTCGTATTGCTGTCATAATTTGAATGATTTGAATTTATAAGATTATTAAGTCGTTTACTTCAACTTCTGAGATGCATTTTCGTGCGCCGTTGTCTTTATAAAATCGAGTGACAAGCTTGCCTTCAACGGCTAAATCCATTCCAACAATACCCAATTCTTCCAAAACTTGCACCCATCGTCCCCAAGCTGTAAGGCGGTGCCAATTACTTCTTGTTTTTGTTTTACCAGTTTCGTCTAAATACATTTCTTTTGTCGACATTGTAAACTGTGCTATTTTTCTTCCATTTGCCAATTCAACAACTTTCGGGATTGAACTTACTTTTCCTATTAAATTTACGTGATTCATGTTTGAGGTTTTAAAAGGAGCCGATTTCTCGACTCCGAGTTGGTGAATTAAAATTATTTTACTGCTGGTTCGCTTTTCTGATTCAAGACTAAAAACTCTGTTGCTTCAATGATTGTAGCATAGCGTTTTTCGCCAGTTTTCGTTTCATACGATTGATGAATAAGCTTTCCTTCCAGGATTACCTCTTGCCCTTTATTGAGCGCTTTTTTAGCTCGTTCAGCTATTTTCCCCCAAGCATTTATGGTATGCCATTGGGTGTTGTCATGCCATTGACCTTCTTTGTCTTTGTAACTTTCATTGGTTGCCATTGTGAAGCGTGCCAACGTTTTACCTGTTTCGAAAGTTGTTACTTCCGGTTGTGCCCCAAGGCGGCCAATCAAACTCACTTTGTTTCTTAATGTGTTCATGTTGTAATTTTTAAAAGTTTGAAAAAATTGATTTGTAACCCTATCAGAAGTCATTTTCTGTATTCGACACTGCAAAATTGGGGCACTATCAAAAGCACATTCGGTTATTTGTCGTTTTCTTTCGATTGTCTTTCGTTTATAAACGGTTATTATCGGTTAAAGCTTTTCTGTTCATGGTTTTATGAAGAAAAAATAAATTCTAATAAAAATTGATTTTCTATGAAAGAATGTCAAACATTAATAAATCAATTAATTATCTTTGAGTTAAACCGTTCATATTTTTATCATGGCTCGAATACTTTTGTTTTTTCTCAGTAGTACACTTTTAGTTTCTTTTTCAGGTTATTCACAGAAAACAATTGAAACAATTAATTATGCAGGAGGTGACGTATATGAGGGACAAATCGAGAATGGTATGCCAAATGGCACTGGAAAAATGACCTGGATAAGTGGATCTAGTTATATTGGAAGTTGGCGAAACAATTTTCAAAATGGGCACGGTATAATGATTTGGGAAACTGGTGACGTATATGATGGAGATTGGGTAATGGGCGTTCAAAATGGTGTTGGAAAAATGACTTGGAAAAGTGGCGATTATTATGAAGGTAAGTTCAAAGATGGTTTACTTGAAGGGAAAGGAACAATGTGGTTTGAGAACGGCATTATACAAAAAGGGAAATGGAAAGCAAATCAATTTGTTGTAAAATAATAGTAAGATAATCATTTGTATCATGGGTTTATTAGACACTCCAAATCATTCATATAAAGATTTTTACGATATCGCTCGTTTTCGTTTGGCGTGGCGAATAAATATAATTCTAACCTTTACTTTATTCGGTGCAACAACCTTTTATTTTTTTAATAATCCAATTACAGCAATTCAATATTTTTCAGCTTTTATTATTGCTATCATCGGGGTAATCTACCTAGTTGTCACGAAGAAATATATCTTGGTTTCTTATTTCATGGTAATAAGCTCCATGATTTTAGTAATAACCACCATGTTATTCACGCTTGATGTTACGCATCTAGTAGAACCACTTTGGTTGATAATTATTGCTATTTTTTCCTATTTTAACTTAGGGAAACGAACTGGACATGTCATACTTGGAATTGTTGGCATTGCTGTTTCATATTACTTATTTTTCAATCTCAACGATAATCTCTCATTAAAACGGATTCTTACTTTCAATGAATTAATTGGATTAATCATAGAATTTTCGATTTGTTTTTTTGTAGTTGGATACTTTATTTTCAATTTCATTGAAACCACAACGAATGCTGAGAAAAAATTCCGTGAGGCAAATGAAGCTTTAAACGAACAAAATAAAATGATCAATCTTCAAAATGAAGAAAAGACCGTTTTATTGCAAGAAATTCACCATCGCGTTAAAAACAATTTGCAAGTTATTACAAGCTTATTGCGGTTACAATCTGCAGATATTAAATCCAAAGAAACGAAAATCCATTTTACTGATGCCATCAATAGAGTAATGACAATGTCCTTGATTCATCAAAAAATGTATGAATCCAAAAATCTTTCTCAATTGGATGTTTCAGATTACTTCGAGACATTAATAAAAGATTTAATTCGTTCGTCGTCTGTTAAGATTCCAATTGAAATTTCGATAAACTCTCATTTAGAAAAAGTTGGATCTAAAACGATTGTTCCGCTGGCATTAATGATTGCTGAACTTGTTTCCAATTCAATTAAACATGCTTTTGACAATAGTGGTAAAATTGTTGTTCATCTGAGTGCCGAAATAAATAACGTATTTGAACTGACGTATAAAGACAATGGTATTTGGAAAGAACAAGCCAATAATAACTCATTTGGTTTACAATTGATTGAAACATTAATTGAACAACTGGAAGGGACTAAATCAGTTCAAACTTCAGAAAATGGAACAGAATATTGTATTTCTTTAAGTAATTTAGACGTTTAATTCATAAAATAAACTCCCAATCAACAATAATGTTTACAGGTATTATAGAACAATTAGGTGTGGTGAAACACATCAAAAAAGAGAAAGAAAATATTGAGTTTACAATTGGTGCTTTGTTTGTTTCTGAGTTAAAAATTGATCAAAGCGTTGCTCATAATGGCTGCTGTTTGACCGTTGTGTCATTAAATGACAATGAATATACGGTAACCGCAATTAAAGAAACGTTAGAGAAAACGAACTTGGGCACATGGAAAGTTGGAACGAAAGTAAATCTTGAACGCTGTATGCAAATGAATGGTAGATTAGACGGTCATATTGTACAAGGTCATGTTGACACCAAAGCAGCATGCATTCAAATTGAAGATCAACAAGGCAGTTGGAAATATACATTTAACTACGTTGGGGGAAATGTTACCGTTGAAAAAGGATCTATTACAGTGAACGGAACAAGTTTAACCGTTGTGGATTCCAAAGACAATCAATTCTCTGTTTGTATCATCCCATACACATACGACCACACCAATTTTCATCAACTAGAAATTGGAGATACTGTAAATTTAGAATTTGATATTATTGGGAAATACGTTGCGAAGTTGATGGGAAGATAAAAATTAAATCTTATTATTTTCTACTTCCATTTCTTAACAATATGCTTCACTAAAATTTTTCTAAAGCGCTTAATGACTGAATCTCTGTTTGAGATGTTTCCACATTTTACAATATCGCTCCCTACAAATTTTCCATTTCTATAAAAAAGGAATTCAAAACTTACGGATGTAACTTCATCTCTATATAGTGGGAATAAATTTCCGGCATTCAATGCTGTTGCAATATCATCGTTTCGTTCTGAAATTCTGTATTTTTTATCATACCCACGAATTGAAATTAAAACATAGGTGTCAACTCCTTTCGCTGCAACAACTTTCTGTATCGAATCTGTTGCTAATATCGCGGCGTCACTTCCGAGTTTCATCATGTTTAAGGAAGGAATCGCTTTTATGCCAGCATCCGTCAACAACTCAGTTAAATTAATTTCCAACGCATAACGGTCTTCTTCCTTGTCCATTTGACCAATTACCAATGCATTTGTTAAATGAAGGTTCTTTGTTTGTCCAAATGCCAAATTTGAAAGAAAAAGCAAAAGAATCAGCGCGTATTTTTTCATTGTATAAAGTTAAAAAATTTCTTTGGCTATCGCCTTTACCATTGTTGAGTTTGACATTGTATAATAATGAATACAAGGAACTCCAGCTTCTTTCAATTCTTTCGATTGTTGAATTCCCCATTCAATACCTAATTGCTCTACTTGCTTATTGTCTTTGCATTTCAATAATTCAGAAGAAAGGGCTTCTGGATAATCAATTTTAAAGAATTTTGGCAAAAAGGTAATATGTTCTAACGTTTTAATTGGTTTCAATCCAGGAATAATAGGAACTGTAATACCAATTTCACGACATGCTTTTACAAAAGAGAAATACTTTTCATTATCAAAGAACATTTGAGTAACGATGTATTCCGCTCCAGCGTCCACTTTTGCTTTTAAAAATTGTAAATCTGTCGTTAAATTCATTGCTTCGAAATGCTTTTCAGGATAACCAGCTGTACCAATACAAAAGTCTGTCGGTTCAAGTTGTACGTCATCCATCATATAATTTCCTTTATTGATTTCAACAACTTGTTCAATCAATTCAACCGCAAAACGATGACCGTCTTTGTGTGGCTTAAAGGTTGATTCTGTTTTAATAGAATCTCCTCTCAAAGCTAAAACATTATCAATTCCTAAAAATTGCAAATCAATTAACGCATTTTCAGTTTCTTCTTTACTGAAACCACCACAAATCAAATGAGGAACTGCATCAACTTGGTATTTATTCATAATTGCAGCACAAATACCAACCGTTCCAGGACGTTTTCTGATAGCAATTTTTTCTAAAAGCCCATTTTCACGTTCCTTGTAAATAAATTCTTCTCTGTGATAGGTTACATTTACAAAACGTGGCTTAAACTCCATCAAGGGATCAATTCCATCATAAATTGATTGAATACTTTTGCCTTTCAAAGGAGGTAATATTTCGAATGAAAATAAGGTGTCTTTTGCTGCTTTAAGGTGTTCTGTAACTTTCATTGTATCAATTATTGAGGTGCAAAGATACCTTAGAATTAGGAATTAAGAATTAAGAATTGTTAATTAATTCACTAGAGACATATAATATGTTGCAATCGCCAAATCCATTTTATTCGTAATTTTTATATTTTCAATATTACCTTCAATTAAATGAATTGGAAAACCTGCCTCTTCAACAAGGCTCGCATCGTCGGTAATTCCAGCATGGAAAGGAATAGTATATGCTTTTTCCAAAACACTTTTTTTGAAACATTGCGGCGTTTGAACAATGCAAAATTCCGTTCTGTTAACCGCTCGTGATGTATCATCAAAAACTTGTCGCAAAGATTCATTAATTGGAACAACAGGGATAACTTGACCTAGTTTTTCAACTTCCCTCAAACACAACGAGATAGTTTCAATACTTACGAGAGGTCGCACACCATCATGGACAGCAATAAAATCTCCCGTACAAATTTTCAACGCATTTTTGATTGAATGGTATCTTTCTGACCCGCCATCGCTAATAGTGTGTGAAATTGTACAATGGTGTTTTAACAGTAATTCCTGCCAATATTCTTTCCATTCAATTGGTAGCGTTATAATAAATTGTGCAGTTGGTTCAAGTGTATTAAACAGTTCAAGTGTGCGAATTAATATTGGTTTCCCAGCTATTTCAATAAATTGTTTGGGAAGATCTCCTCCCATTCTCTTACCAATTCCTCCTGCTGTTATTATGATAGAATAGTTGCTCATTGAATATCTTTTACACCAAAACAAAAAAGGTTGCTGACCTACAGATCAACAACCTTTAACTATCTTAAATGAATGAAATTATTTTAATTTTCCTTCTTTCTCTGCTTTTGCAGAAAGTTTACGTTGTGTATTCAACCAATAGAATAAACCTATAAAACCAAGCACAATCACTGAATAATTGAACTTGTTTCCAACTACATCAAAGAACCCAAATGTCCAAGTTAAAAAATCTGCTATTCCGTAAAAAAATGGTGAAGAACTCATCTTGTTTGTTTTTATATTATGACAAAGAAAGTGATTTTTATTAAAAAAAAAGCTTTTTCACCTAGAAAATCACTTATTTGAAATCATTCTATGCCTTATTCGATTATTTGTCCTGATTTATTTAATGCTGTAACTGCTAATGTCAATTCAATAAAATCATCGACAGATAGTCTTTCGGGACGCAAAGTAAGAAATGGATGATCGAAATCTGTACCGCTAATTAACTGTTTTATCGAATTTCTAATTGTCTTTCTGCGTTGATTAAAACTCATTTTCACCAATTGAATGAACAGTTTTTCATCGCATGGTAAAGCGCCTCTTTCGTTACGTGTGCAACGAATTACGCCCGATTTTACTTTTGGTGGTGGATTAAACACATGTTCATCAACCGTAAAGCAATATTCAATATCATAGAATGCCTGAAAAATAACACTCATAATACCGTATTTTTTAGATCCAGGCTTTTCTGCAATGCGCTCTGCAACCTCTTTTTGAAACATTCCCATTATTTCAGGAATCTGGTTTCTATAATCCAAACATTTGAAAAGAATCTGAGTAGAAATATTGTAAGGAAAATTTCCAACAACTCCAAAAGGCTCATCTCCCATGATTTTCTTCAAATCCATTTTCAAAAAGTCTTGTTCAATTATTTTGTTTTCCAGCATTGGGTAATGCTCATTCAAATAGGCGATTGAATCTCTGTCGATTTCGATAACATACAAATCCAACTCTTCGCGCTTCACTAAATATTCTGTAAGCGCTCCAGTTCCAGGACCAATTTCCAATACTTTATTGCAACCTTGGTGATTTCTATATTGATCTGCGATTTTTTGACAGATGTTTTTATCAATCAAAAAATGTTGCCCGAGGTGTTTCTTTGCTCTTACTTTCATTCTATTTAAATTCTTCTATGACGTGTAAAAATGTACGAAACGCTGCGAATTTACCGATATATTTTTCTGAATGACTTTTCTGAAGTAAAGGCGCATGTTTTGATTGATACTCATCTAACAGCTCTTGATTTGGAGATAAATATGTGATTGCAAACGTCACTCCTCCCTCTTCTTCTCCTTGAACACGTGAAAGTCTACTTTCAACAAAACAACCTGTTGCCATCACTTCAGGAATATGAATTGTTCGCATCCAAGAAAGCCACTCTTCAGAAACAGATGGGTCAATACTAACGGTAACATTGTATAAAATCATAGTGCAAAGTTACGTAGAATGATGCATTAGGAATTAGGAATTGGGAATTTAATTTAGTTCACTATTTAAATCAACTCATCCCTAATAAAACCCTCTTTCCGCGAAAATTCCTATTTTTGACAAAAACACGTACTATGTTAATGTCCATGACCGGTTTTGGAAAAGCGACCGGAAACTTTCAAAGCGATGCACTGAGCTCGTCGAATGGTAAAAAAGTAACAATTGAAATTCGTTCTCTGAATAGTAAAACATTGGACTTAAATGTTCGCATGTCTTCCGCTTATAGAGAAATTGAAGCTGAGATTCGCAAAATGATTAGTGCATCAATGGATCGTGGAAAAGTAGACGTTAACATCAATGTGGACAATACTGGAGACACTAAAAACTTTACGTTAAATAAAGATTTGGCAAAAGCATATTATGCCGATTTGAAAGAAGTGAATGAATTAATTGGTGAAAAATCTGAAGATTATTTAGCCATGATTTTGAAAATGCCGGATATTCTAATCAATGAAAGAGAGGAAATTGGTCAGGAAGAAAAAGATTGGATTCTGGAATTGACGAAAGAAGCGTGTGAAAACATGAATGAATTCAGACGACAAGAAGGACGAGCATTGGAAGTTGAATTTACTGAGCGCATTGAAGATATTCGTCGCTTGCTTAATGAAGTTCCAAAATACGAAAATGAACGTGTAGAAATCGTTCGTGCACGGATCAAAAAAGGATTGGAAGAATTAGAAAATAGCAAGCACGATGATAACCGTTTGGAGCAAGAAATGATTTTTTACATTGAGAAATTAGATGTTTCCGAAGAAAAAATGCGTTTAAGTAATCATTTAGACTATTATTTAGAAACGATGGTTCTTCCACTTTCTGGGAAAAAATTAGGATTCATTTCTCAAGAAATTGGTCGTGAAGTAAATACCTTAGGAAGCAAAAGTAACCACGCGGAAATGCAAAAATTAGTTGTTGACATGAAAGACAACTTGGAAAAGATTAAAGAACAAATATTAAATACACTTTAAGCTGATTGCAAAATTAGCATTAAGTAAAAAATGAATTTTATGCCAAAAGGAGGTAAATGTATTATCTTTTCTGCGCCATCTGGAGCTGGTAAAACAACAATTGTTCATGCGTTGTTGGATGCAAATATTGGACTAGAATTTTCGGTTTCTGCATGCAGTAGAGAACCAAGAGGAAATGAAATTGACGGAAAAGATTACCATTTTTTAGGAATTGAAGGATTCAAAAAACACATTGAGGATCAAGCGTTTGTTGAATGGGAAGAGGTGTACACGAATAACTTTTATGGTACTTTAAAATCGGAAATTGAACAAATTTGGTCACACGGAAAAACCGTTATTTTTGATGTTGATGTTATTGGAGGATTGAACTTAAAAAAAGTATTTAAAGAAAATGCTTTAGCCATATTTGTTCAGCCACCAAGCTATGAAGAACTTGAAAAGCGGTTGCGTCACAGAAGTACAGAAACAGAAGATAAGATTTTGCAACGCATGAGCAAAGCACATAAAGAATTGAGTAGTGCGCCAGAATTTGATTTTATTTTGATCAACGATGATTTAGACAAAGCAATACTAAAAGCAAAAGAATTGGTTCAAGAATTTATTTCAAAATGAAAATCGGATTATATTTCGGGACATTTAATCCTATCCATGTAGGACATTTGGTAATCGCCAATTACATGGCTGACTTCACTGAATTGGATCAAGTTTGGATGGTCGTTTCGCCACATAATCCATTAAAAGAAAAAGCAACATTATTAACTGATATGCACCGTTTGGCATTGGTAAAAGTTGCAATTGAGGATAACTCAAAACTTCGTGCAAGTGATATAGAGTTTAATCTTCCAAAACCAAGTTATACTTCTACAACACTCGCCTATTTAAAGGAAAAATATCCAGAAAATGAGTTCGCTTTGATTATGGGTGAAGACAACTTGCGCACGTTACACAAATGGAAAAACCATGAAACAATCTTAAAGAATCATAAGATTTATGTTTATCCGAGGGTTTTAACAACGCAAGAAGAAGCAGAAATATCAGATATCAATTCTAAAATTGGCAATGACTTTTCGCAAAATGCAAATGTTATTTTCTGTGAGGATGCACCCGTTATGAAAGTGTCTGCGACTTTTGTGAGAAATGCTATTAAAGATGGAAAGGACGTTCGCTATCTATTGACGGAGCCAGTGCATGAATATATTGAAGAAATGCACTTTTATAAGTAATTAAAAAGAGTTATTAATTGCGAATTACAAGTTGCTAGTTATTTGAATTGTAATTTACAACTTCATTTCTGGAACAAAATCTGGAACAACTAAATCTCCTTCTGTTTTTGAAATTATTTCTTCGACAGAAACTCCAGGAGCTCGTTCAAGTAGATAGAACTTATTGTCTTTGATTTCCAAAACTGCCAATTCAGTTACGACTTTCTTAACGCAACCAACGCCCGTTAAAGGCAAGCTACATTTCTTTAAGATTTTCGATTCTCCTTCGCGGTTTGAATGCATCATTGCAACAATAATATTCTCTGCTGAAGCAACAAGATCCATTGCGCCACCCATTCCTTTAACCATCTTCCCAGGAATTTTCCAATTGGCAATATCTCCATTTTGAGAAACTTCCATTGCACCAAGAACAGTCAATTGAACGTGTTGACCACGAATCATTGCAAAAGATGTAGCTGAATCAAAGAACGCAGCTCCTTTTAAAGTAGTTATTGTCTGTTTTCCCGCATTGATAAGGTCTGCGTCTTCTTCTCCTTCAAAAGGAAACGGACCCATCCCTAAAACACCATTTTCTGATTGAAATTCAACTTCAATTCCTTCTGGAATATAATTAGCAACCAACGTAGGAATTCCAATTCCCAAATTTACATACCAACCGTCTCTCAATTCTTGAGCAATTCGTTTTGCGATACCTATTTTATCCAGTGCCATACTATTAATGTATCAATTTTTTAATGTACCAATTTATCAATTCTTGTAGAACTCAAGCAATCACTTTTTTGAGCTTGATATTATTTTAAAAACAATTAACCCAATTTCCTGAAGCTCTTTAAATAAAGTTTCATTTGTCGGGTACAATTCGGAACGATTACACAAAATCAACCAATATTTTGTTTCTTCAATTTCTTTTGCAGCAATTTTAAACTTATGTATAAAATCATTCTTCGATTCCGCATTTTGAGCTTCATGAATATTTGCGCCAATTGAAGTGCCTGATTTTAAAAGTTGTCGTGCAACGATGTATTTTTTATTGGATTCTAAAAGATCACAATAGGTTATAATTTTTAACGAAAAATCAATGGTCTTTTCAAGAATTACATTTTGTTTTACAGGTTCCATCCAATTGTTACATTGATAATTTGTTACATTGTTTCATTACTTTTTAGGTCGCACAGTTCGTTGCTCTATGCGTTTTTCAAACTTTTCTCCTTTAAAGATGCGTTGAACAAAAATTCCTGGAGTATGAATGAAGTTTGGGTCTAATTCTCCTGCCGGAACTAATTCTTCCACCTCAGCAATAGTAATTTTTCCTGCCATTGCCATCATTGGATTAAAATTACACGCTGTTGCTTTAAAAACAAGGTTTCCTTCTGTATCTCCTTTCCATGCTTTTACGATAGCGAAATCTGCTGTCAACGCACTTTCCAGAATATGTGGTTTGCCATTAAACACACGAACTTCTTTTCCTTCTGCTACTTCAGTTCCGAATCCAGCTGGTGTAAAAAATGCTGGAATTCCAGCTCCCCCGGCCCTGCATCTTTCAGCTAAACTACCTTGTGGAATCAGATCTACTTCTAATTCACCAGAAAGCATTTGTCTTTCGAATTCAGCGTTTTCTCCTACATAAGAACTAATCATTTTTTTGATTTGCTTCTCTTGCAATAATAATCCCAGTCCAAAATCATCAACTCCTGCATTGTTCGAAATGCATGTCAAATCCTTGACCTTCATTTTTACCAATTGTGCAATGGAATTTTCTGGTATTCCACACAAACCAAAACCACCAAGCATCAAAGTCATTCCACTTTCGATTCCTGTTAATGCTTCTTCTACGTTCTTTACTACTTTGTTCATAATTTCTATAGTCCTCCAAAATTTTCTTCCTCCGCTGGAATATCCAAAATATCACCTCCCGAACAGGAGAACATTTGTGGGTCGTACGATTCTGGTTGCGCAAAATCTGTTGTTGAAAGCGCAATCACAGGATCTTTATAGACTTTTTGCATATAATACCCATAAATTGGCAGCGCCATTCTTCCTCCTTGTCCCCATTCCATTGTTTTAAAACGAACGGATCTATCTTCTGCACCAACCCAAACTCCTGTAACCAATTCAGGCGTTAAACCAACGAACCAACCATCAGCATTACTTTGTGTTGTGCCAGTTTTACCCGCAGTTGGAGCTAAAATATTCCCCCAAGATCTACCTCCTCTTAAACTTCCAGCCGTTCCTCTCGTAACAACTTGCTTCATCATTTTTAAGGTTTCATAGGCCACATTCTCATTCAATACTTCCTTAGAATATGGTTTAGCGTTGTAGATGACATTTCCATTTCTATCTTCAATTCGAAGAATAGTTGTTGGACGGTTATAAATTCCATTGTTGGCAAAAATTGCTTGTGCACCGACCATTTCAAATAAGGAAAGATCCATAATTCCGAGACACATTGCTGGAACCTCATCTTCTGGACGCATATTGATATCCATTTGTTTCAGCAATTTTGAAATGGTCTTTGGTCCAGCATAACCGCCCATTTTTGACATCACACCAACTGTAATATTGTTCATCGACATTGCCAAACCTGTCTCAGCTGATACAACTCCTGCTTCAGATCCACCTGCATTTCTTGGACACCAACGTCCATCAACATCACCATCTGAATTTTGTAAGTCAACACAATAAGCCGTATTTGCAAACTGTGTACACGGCTTCACAACACCCATAGCGATTGCCGTTCCGTAAACGAACGGTTTAATTGTTGAACCAACTTGTCTGCGTCCTTGTTTTACGTGATCAAAAGCGAAATGATTAAAATTTGCTCCACCAACCCATGCTTTTACAAACCCAGTTTGAGGTTCAATTGAAATTAAACCTGCATGTAAAAATGATTTATAATAGCGAATTGAATCATTTGGGGACATTGTAGTATCAGCTTCTCCTTTCCATGAGAAAACTCTCATCGAAATTGCAGTGTTGAAGTTTGAACTTATTTCACTATCCGATAACCCTTGTGCTTTCAGAGAACTATATCTAGGAGAATTTTTTCTTGCTGAATTCATGATTGATTCAGCTTCGGTATCATTAATAGAATTCGTGAAAGGATAATTACGCAAATTTCGATTGTTTTGATCAAATGCTTTTTGTAATTCATCTTTCAAATGTCTTTCTACAGCTTCTTCCGCATATTTCTGAAGATTTGCGTCAATCGTTGTATAAATTTTCAAGCCATCGCGGTAAATATCATAGGTCGTTCCGTCCTGACGTTTGTATTTCCAAGAACCGTCCGTGTTTTTTTCTTTGAATAAGGCGGTCAATTCTTTTCTAACATTTTCTCTAAAATAAGGAGCCATTCCTTGTTTGTGATCTACAACTTGATAATCTATTACCAATGGCTTCAGTTTTAGAAGATCAAATTCTTCTTGCGTCAATTTATTACGCAGTGCTTCATTATTTGAATTACTATTTTTCAACCATTGAAACAATACTTGATTTCTTCTTGAAACAGCTCTCAATGAATCAGCGGCGCGACTTTCAGCAATTTCAACTTCTGTAACAGCGTCTAAAGCTACTTCTTTGTCCGCAGCAATAGAACGGCGATAGTTCTTAATCTTGTGAGAATAAGGATTAAACAAAGAAGGGTTTTTACACATACCAACTAACATTGCTGCTTCTTCTCGTGTAAGATTTATTGGTTTTTTATTGAAATATACCTTTGCTGCATTTTCAATTCCAACGGCATTGTACAAGAAGTCGAATTGATTCAAGTACATCGTGATTATTTCCTCTTTTGTAAAGCGCTTTTCTAAACGTGTAGCGATGATGTTTTCACGGACTTTCTCGTTTATTCTTCTAAACATTCTACCAATTCTTCCTCCTCCACTTCCACCGATAGATTCTCCATTTGCACGCGCTTGTTCTTCTCGTTCTCGTTGTTGTAAGGTGAATAACAATTTCGCTAATTGTTGAGAAATTGTTGACGCTCCTCCTGCTCCACCAACATTTATAATCGCACGGCCAATTGCTTTAAAATCGACCCCTGAATGTTCAATAAATCGTTCGTCTTCCGTTGAAATTAATGCGTCCGTTACAAATGGTGAGATTTCCTTGTACTCAACACTCGTTCTATTCACTTTCCAATATCTTCCAAGTTCGGTTTCACCATCATCTGCATAGACAACGGATGCTAATAATTCTGGCGGATTATCAAGCATTTCAACTGGAGGAAGATCATCCTCAGATTGAAATAAAAATAAAAAACTCACTATTACAAAAGGAAACATGGCAACACCCCAAAAGGCGTATGTCATTTTTTTCTTGCCTACTTCAGAAAAAGCAACTTTAGTTTCTTTTCTATCCTTCATGTCAGATTATTTTTTGTAAAAATAAAGATTTCTTTCATTCATTGTGTGCTTTTTAGTTATTGAAGGTCTTCTCTTCTTTGACTATCTAATTTTAATAATATAAACATCATCATTGAAAAAGACATCATTGAAGAACCACCATAACTAAAGAAAGGTAAAGGTATTCCGATTACTGGAGCAAAACCGATATTCATTCCAATATTGATTGCGAAATGATAAAATAAAATCATGGCGACGCTATAAGCATAAATCCTATTAAAGGATGATCGTTGACGCTCTGCGATAAATATTATTCGGAGCAACATAAACATATATAAAAACACTAGAATGATTGTGCCTAAAAAACCCCATTCTTCAGCAAAGGGACAAAAAATAAAATCCGTCTCACTTTCAGGAACATGGTTACTTTCGACACTTGAAACAGAAGCTTTATTGTATCCTTTCCCTAAAAAACCGCCTGATCCAACAGCCGCCATCGCCCGGTTTCTATTGTAATCTTCTCCATCTGGATCTTCCTTTAACCCAAGAAATAATTCAATTCTATCTTTTTGGTGTTTAGCCAAACCTTGAAAGCCAAAATTAACGGTAGACACTAATCCAGCGGCAAGAATGTAACCAATAATAACTATTAAAACCACTCTATTTCTATCGCGCCGCGAAGACATGAAACGTAAAATAAGAAAGATTAAAATAGCAAGTATTGATAAGGATAACATGACCACCCAAAATCCAGCAATTTGCAAATCAGGAAAAGCATCAAAGGTTAGTATTTCATTGCTCATTAATAGTGTAACAAGACTTAAAAAAACAACTACAAACAACAAAGGAATAAAGTGCGTTCCAACCCATGTTTCTTTAAATTTAAAACCTGGAATGCCATTTAATAATTTTAATATAATTGGGTCATACGTAATTCCTTCTCGATACATTACAAATAGAAAAGAAGTAAAAACAACAAATGTTCCAGCATCCGGCTGCAGTAAAACCAAAGCCATTGGAATTAGAATGATTGAATTTGCCAATAAAACTGTTTTAACCGTTTGTTGTTTAATATTGACCGAACTAATAACTCTAGAAAGTAAAAGCGCCGTACCAATTTTTGCAAATTCGGCTGGTTGAATTCCCAATGTTCCTATACCTAGCCATGCCCGAGCGCCATTTACAGGTGGCATAAACAAAACGATAACAAGTAAAACAAGTGTAAATAAGTAGATTGGGATTGAGAATTTTCGGTAAATATCTGAATCAATTAGAAAGACCAGTAAACCAAGAAATAAAGAGAAACCTACCCAAATTACTTGTTTCCCATATTTTTGAGAAAAATCAAAAAAATTGGGATGATCTTCATTATAAGCTGTGGAATATACAGTAGATAAGCCCATTATCATTAAAATAATGTAGATGACGAACAATGTCCAATCAAAATGAGCTACTATTGATTCTCCTTTTCTCATTTTATACCAGAAAAATTTGCCTCAAGAATTATCTTTTCTCTGTCTTTTTCCATGATTTTTCGTGTCAAATACTTCTCGATCATGAGTCCAGCAGTTGGTGCAGCCCATAATCCCCCGCCTCCTTTTGCGTTTTCAATAAATACTGCGATAGCAATTTTCGGTTTATACATTGGCGCGAATGCTACAAAGACAGAATGATCTTCTCCATGTGGGTTTTGAACGGTTCCTGTTTTACCACAAACGATAATATCTTTTAACTTAGCTCTTCTTCCTGTTCCTCCAGCTTCGTGAACAACGCGACGCATTCCCTCAACAATAATGGAATAATGTTTGGCATCAACCAATGAATAATGCTTTTTCTTGAATTGCTCGAGTGGGCCATCTTGACCGATTGATTTGACAAAATGTGGCGTATAATACCAACCCCTATTCGCAATAATTGCAGCAACATTTGCCATTTGCAACGGTGTCAACATGACCTCTCCTTGTCCAATTGAAATTGATCGAATTGTAGAAAATGCCCAACGGTGATGACCATACCACTTATCGTAATAATTTGCATCAGGAATTGAGCCTGGCCGTAAACCCGTAATATCTGTTTCGAGATTTTGACCCAACCCAAAACTGTGCATGTATTTTGCCCAAAGATTCAGCCCAATTTCTGCATCTACAAAAACGCTTTTTTCTTTATTTTGCTGAATAATTCTTCGAGTTACGGCATAGAAATAAGGATTGCACGAATGCTTGATGGCATCCGCCAAATTACCTGCGCTCGGATGATTATGACAGCCAACAACAGATTTATTACATGGAAATCCAGATTCTGGAGTGATAACACCTTCTTGCAATCCAATCAATGAATTCAACAATTTGAATGTTGAACCAGGCGGATATTCAGCAGCCAAAGGTCTTGGGTATAATGGTTTACTTGGGTCCAATAAAAGCTTCGGATAATTTTTAGAAATATTTCGTTTACCAATAAAAAGATTGGGATCATAAGTAGGAGCTGAAACCAACGCTAGAATTTCTCCAGTTGCTGGTTCAATTGCAACAATACACCCTCTTTTATTCGCTAATAATTTCTCCCCGTATGCTTGAAGAATAATATCAATCCCCAAATTCAATGGTGGACCTTGTTTGGCAATTGTATCATATTTTCCATCAGCATATGATTCAATGGCATTATTTAAAGCTGATGTTACGATGTATTTTATTCCTTTTCTTCCACGTAATTCTTTTTCATAAAATCGTTCAAGTCCAGCTCGACCCATGTTATTACCAGGTTTATAAAATGGGTCTTCGTCAATCTCTTCTCGATAAACTTCTGATAAATATCCAACAATATTGGCTCCGTTGGCATAAGGATAACTCCTCATACTTGTCACTTCTTCATAAAAACCAGGGAAATCTTCTAAATGAGCAGCGATCGTAGCAATTTCTTCTAAGGTCATTTCTTTCAGAAAAGGATACGCTCTAATTTTTTGATAATTCGATGAGCGTTTGCCAGTATGTTTATTCCGATAAGTCCCTTCTCCTTTTACAATTTCTTTGAATCGTTCACGCACTTCTTCTCTTGTCCAACCAATCAATTTCGCAAAAGCAACTGTATCAAAATTTTTCATTTCAGACTCTTTCATCATGAGATTGAAATACGTTCGATTGGATACTATTTTCTTTTTATTTCGGTCAAAAAGGACTCCTCGAGGTGGGGTAATTTCTTTTCTTTTTTCAGCGATTTCTTGGGCTCTCAACGTCCAAGTTTCATCCACTACCTGCATGTAGAAAAGTCTAATAGAATAGATAATTCCGACTAATAGCGTAACTATTATAATTACATATTTTCTTCCATCAAGATTCATCGTGTATTCGGCTTAGTGACGAACATTGCTTGAAAAAGTAGGCAAAATAAGAATGATAATGGGACGCTAAACAGTGTTTTTTGGAATACATATAACATATCATCAAATCGGAAAATTTCAAGTGTAAAAAACCACAAATGATGAATGAGGAGCATGAGACCAAAAACGGAGATGAACCATCTTGTGCCCATATCATACATGTTTCCCTCTTTTAGCACATCGTATCCATCTCTCGGCCCGAAGAGTTTAAAAATTGCTGGACGCAAATAGGTTACCAACAGCAAAGAAGAAGTATGTAAACCATACGTATTTGAAATGGAATCAATTGAAATACCCATTACAAACGCAATCAATAACATGTAAATGATTCCTAAATCAAATGGCAACAAAACAATTAACAAAGGATAAACCATGAATTGAATACCAAACCCAATTTCCAATTGGTTCAACACTAAAACTTGCGCTGCTACTAAAACGATGAATCGTATGATATGTTTAACAACTATATTCATTCTTCTTTATCTTCTGGTATGAGCAATTCTAATTTATTTTGTTCTTCTTTGAACAGATTTTTTATAACATATACGCGTTGAATGGTTCTATAATCTTCAGAAAAACGAATTACTACATCCCAAAGAGGTTTCCCTTCAACTGGATTTAATTTTTCAACTTTTCCAACATTTAATCCTCGTGGAAAAATTCCAGATCCACCTCTTGTTACCACTTTCGACCAACGTTTAATTTTAAGGTCATTCGAAATTCCTGTTATGGAACCGCGTCTTGGATCTCTACCGTCCCATTTCATCAAACCAAAAAGTCCAATTGGTTCAATCATCACGTCGATATTGATGTTTTCTGTAAGCACCGTTTTTACAACAGCAAAGTGCGTGCTTGATGTATGAACTATTCCAACAATTCCTTTATCAGAAAAAACTCCCATTCCTCTCACAACTCCTTGGTCAGATCCAATATTCAAGGTAAAATAGTTATTTCTTTTTGTGCTCGTTGAGTTGATAACGGAAGCCGGAATATATTCGTATTGTTGATGAAAAAGTGTATCGTTAATTTTTGCCCATCCATTTTGCATTCTTTGGAAGCTTTGAGGCAATCGATTACGTAAACGTATATTCTCTTTTTGGAGTTTATCGTTATTCAAGCTTAAGTTAAAATGCTTTGTAATATCGTTTTGAACGGTAAGAATAAGTCCTGAAACCTTTGATGCGCTTGTTAAATATTGCGATCGCGGGAAGTTTAGAAACGTGAAATAAACGGACAGGGAAAACACCTGTAACAGCACGAAAATTAAGAATACACGGAAGCGCCTAAAGAAGGCTATCAAGTTGCGCATGCACAAAGATAAAAAAGTCCCGATAATTAATTACCAGGACTTTTAATTTAATCTCTTATCAAGAATTGGAATTTATCAATATTTTTCAAAGCGATGCTTGTTCCTCTTGCAACTGCTCTTAATGGGTCTTCAGCGATATGAACTGGTAATTTCGTTTTAGCTGAAATTCTTTTATCCAAACCTCTCAACATTGAACCACCTCCTGCAAGGTAGATTCCAGTTTTGTAGATATCTGCTGAAAGTTCTGGTGGCGTCATTTCCAATGCACTTAGAATCGCTTCTTCAATTTTTGAAATTGTTTTGTCTAACGCATGAGCAACTTCCGAATAAGTAATAATAATTTCTTTTGGAATACCTGTCATTAAATCACGTCCACGAACTGCATAATCGGGTGGTGGATTATCCAATTCAGGAATAGCTGCACCAACTTCAATTTTAATTTGTTCTGCTGTACGTTCACCAACAAGAATGTTGTGTTGACGTCTCATATATTCTTCAATATCACTTGTGAAATCATCACCAGCAATACGAATAGATTTATCACAAACGATACCTCCAAGGGCAATGACAGCAATCTCAGAAGTTCCACCGCCGATATCAATAATCATATTTCCCATTGGTTCTTCAACATCAATCCCGATTCCGATAGCGGCAGCCATTGGCTCGTGAATCAAGTAAACTTCTTTTGCACCAGCGTGTTCTGCTGAATCTCGAACGGCACGTTTTTCAACTTCTGTAATACCAGAAGGAATACAAATCACCATTCTTAAAGTTGGGTTGAACAAGCTTCTACCTGGATTGATCATTTTAATCATTCCACGAATCATTTGTTCCGCACTTTGGAAATCAGCAATTACACCATCTTTTAATGGTCGAACAGTTTCAATTAACTTATGGGTTTTACCATGCATTTGTTGTGCCTTCTTCCCAATAGCAACAATTTTTCCTGTTTGAATGTCTCTCGCAACAATTGATGGTTCGTCAACAACCACTTTATCATTCATGATGATAAGTGTATTTGCTGTGCCCAAATCAATTGCAATTTCTTGCGTTAAAAAGCTAAATAATCCCATTTTCCAGTTCGCTTTCTTAATAGTTACTTATAATGATAGTTAGTTTGTTCGTAAAAATCGACTTTTTGTTTCACTTTTCGACCAAACTTATTTTTTTAATGTTTAAAATGACGATTTCCTGTAAATACCATCGCCATTTTGTTGGCGTTACAGTAATCGATTGATAATTGGTCTTTTATAGAGCCACCTGGTTGAATAACCGCAGAGATTCCAGCTTTATCCGCTATTTCAACACAGTCAGGAAAAGGGAAAAAAGCATCAGATGCCATTACCGCTCCATGCATGTCAAAATTAAACGATTTCGCTTTGTGAATTGCGTGAACTAACGCATCAACACGAGATGTTTGACCTGTGCCACTTGCCAACAATTGCTTGTTTTTAGCTAAAACGATCGTGTTTGATTTCGTGTGCTTCACTAATTTATTAGCAAACAACATGTCTTCAATTTCAGAAGCTGTTGGTTGTTTTTTTGTTTTAGATTCAAGATTTTTTGCCGTTTCGGTAATTAAATCTTTTCCTTGAACTAAAACGCCATTTAAGATTGTTCTAAACTGACGATTCGGCAAAACAACCTCTTTTTGAGCCAAAATTATTCTGTTCTTTTTTGACTTTAAAATCTCTAAAGACTCATCTGTAAATGCCGGGGCGATAATTACTTCACAAAATAAATCATCCACTAATTCAGCAGTTTTTTTATCAATCGTTGTATTTGCAATTAATATTCCTCCAAAAGCACTTACTGGATCGCCAGCTAATGCGTCAATATATGCTTTTCGTAACGTTGAACGTGAAGCAATTCCACATGCATTGTTGTGCTTTAAAATTGCGAATGTTGGTTCGTCATCTTTAAAATCTGCCATTAAATTTACAGCTGCATCAACGTCTAACAAGTTGTTATACGAAAGTTCTTTCCCGTGCAATTTGTCAAACATTCCCTCCAAATTACCGTAAAAAATTCCACGTTGGTGGGGATTTTCGCCATAACGTAAAACATGTGATTCTTGAATGCTTTCTTTGAAGACTTCTTTTTTTCCTTGGTTAAAATACTTGAAAATTTGAGAATCGTAATGCGACGTAACGTTGAACGCTTCTTGAGCAAAAGTTTTTCTCTGACCCAAAGTAGTTTCTCCATTTTGAGCAATTAATAACTCTAAAAAAGGAGCATATTCCGCTTGACAAGGAAGAATAACAACGTCTTTGTAATTTTTTGCAGCGGCACGAATCAAAGAAACACCGCCGATATCAATTTTTTCAATTATTTCGTCATGACCAGATCCAGCAGCAACAGTTGCTTCAAACGGATATAAATCAACAATTACTAAATCAATTTCAGGAATTTCAAACTCAGCGATTTGTGCTTGATCTTCTTCTAAATCACGTCGATTCAGAATTCCACCAAAAACTTTTGGGTGCAATGTTTTTACACGACCACCCAAAATTGAAGGATATGATGTCAAATCCTCAACACGTTCAACCGGAATTTTCAATTCCTCAATAAAGGATTGTGTTCCTCCAGTTGAATAAAGAACAACGCCATTTTTATGTAATTCTTGAACAATTGGTGCTAAACCGGTTTTGTCAAAAACAGAAATTAACGCTGATTTAATTTTTTTTGATGTACTCATCTCCTGAAAATATAAGAAAGTGCAAAATTAGTCTAATTTTTCTGACCTTCAGCACTTATAAAATAAAAAATAATTAAACGTGTTTAGTAAAAACTTTAACTTTAACAATTAAATCTAGGAAACAAAAAAAATATGTCGACCATTTGCCTTGTTGAAGATGAGAAAAGTCTTTCTGACTTAATTCAAATGAATCTAGAAATGGAGGGATACGATGTTGATTCCTTTCAAAATGGGCTTGATGCATTTAAGATTGGTAACAAAATAAACACGTACCAATTGGTTATTTTGGATGTCATGCTTCCTGAAGTTAGTGGTTTAGACATTTGTAAAGAAATCAGAAAATATTCTGCTGTTCCCATTTTATTTCTTTCTGCCAAAGGAACAACCGAAGACCGGATTGCTGGATTGAAGTTGGGAGCAAATGATTATTTGAGCAAACCATTTGATTTAGAGGAATTACTGTTAAGAGTATCAGTACTAATTGGTAAACCTGTGCTTATTAAGGAAACTTCTCTTTTGAAAATTGGCAGTAAAGAAATTAATTTTGAAACATTTGAGGTAGAAGATGCTGTTTCAAATGATTCTTTTACCTTATCAAAAAAGGAAATTGAATTGTTAAAGTTGTTTTCTGAAAAAGAAAATATTGTGCTTTCTAGGGATGAGATACTTGATGTTGTTTGGGGAAAAGATCAGTTTCCAACGACAAGAACTATCGATAATTATATTCTTTCTTTTCGAAAATTATTTGAAGAAGACCCTAAGAATCCTGTTTTTTTCCATTCAATCAGAGCAGTAGGATATAAGTTCACAAATCCCAAATAAGCATAAATTAAGTGAACATCCAATTCGTACCGTTGCATTTTACTACTTTTGGGTTACTTATTAAGTTATGAAAGAAAAAGAACAGCAAAAACAATTACGATATGACAAGGCATATTTGAAAATGGCCGAATCATGGTCTGCCTTATCGCATTGCAGTAGAAGACAAGTCGGTGCAATTATCGTTAAAGATGATATGATTATTTCTGACGGTTATAATGGAACTCCAGCAGGATTTGATAATTGTTGTGAAAATGAACAAGGGGAAACAGAATGGTATGTTTTACATGCTGAGGCAAACGCAATATTAAAAGTTGCAAAATCGACGAATAATAGCAGAGATGCAATCCTATATTTAACCCTTTCTCCATGCAAAGATTGCAGTAAATTAGTGCTTCAAGCAGGAATTAAAAAAGTAGTTTTTAAAGAATTATACAAAGACACTTCAGGTGTTGATTTCTTGAAAAGTGCAGGAATTGAAATTATTCAAATAGCAGATTAAATGACTGATCAAAAACCAACAAAATATTATTTCTTACCTGTAGTTATTTCCTTGTGTATTGCATTGGGATTATGGGTTGGTAAATCAATGACTAATGGCATAAATAATTCCATGTCAGGAGGTTCGGCGAAGTATCAAAAAATGCAAGACATTATTGATGTTTTGGATCAGCGATATGTGGATTCCTTAAACGGTGAGGCATTGTTTGAACAGACTATTTCTGATATGCTTCACAAGTTAGATCCGCACAGTAATTATATTGCTGCGAAAGATTTAGCGTTGATGAATGAATCGATTCAAGGTCAGTTTGGTGGAGTTGGGGTGCGCTTTTTCATTTTACGAGATACAATTTGCGTAACGAATGTAATTATCGGTTCTCCTTCTGATCAAGCTGGGCTGAAAGCGGGAGATAAAATCATCAAAGTTGATGGAAAAAATGTTGCCAAGAAGAAGATTACGAATGAAAAAGTAATGGCTTTGTTGAAAGGGAATGAAAACACAACTGTCAATCTTCAACTTTTGCGCAATGGAAAACTTATCACTAAAAACGTTGTTCGTGGTTCTATTCCAATAGAATCTGTCATTTCAGCTTATATGATTGAGCCAACAATTGGGTTCATAAAAATTGATCAATTTTCTGTCAATACATCGCAAGAATTTAGAAAGGCTGCACTTTGGTTAAATCAAAAAGGGATGAAGAAACTCATTCTCGATTTACGCAACAATGGTGGTGGAGTTTTACAATCAGCAACAGATATTGCCGATGAATTTTTAACTAAAAATTTACCGATGCTTAAAACCAAAGGTGAACACACGAAGCCACAAACCTATCGTGCAACAGCTGGTGGAATTTTGGAATCAACAGAACTTACAATTTTGATTAATGTTAATTCTGCTTCGGCAAGTGAAATTTTAGCTGGAGCAATTCAAGATAACGATAGAGGAACGATCATTGGGAGACGATCTTTTGGGAAAGGCCTTGTTCAGGAAGACATAAAACTCCGTGATGGAAGTAATCTTCGTTTAACGATTGCGCGTTATTATACGCCAACTGGAAGGTGTATTCAAAAATCATATGATGCAGGATATGAGGAATACATGAGTGATCAAATGGAACGTTATGATAATGGGGAGTTGTACGCTCCTGACAGTACGTTGTTCGCGGATTCATTGAAATTCAAAACCCCAAAAGGTAAAATCGTTTACGGCGGTGGTGGCATAATGCCAGATATTTTTGTTCCTTTCGATTCAAGCGGAACGAGCTGGTATTTCACAGATTTACGGTTCTCTCAAGCCTTCAATGCATTTGCGTTTGACTTCGTTCAGCAACGTCGAAACAAATGGAAAACGATAGAAGATTTTGATAAGAATTTTACTGTTTCAGATGCTATTTTAAATCAATTCGTTCAGTTTGCTCAGAAGGAAATCAAGATTGCTAAAGATAAAGAAGGCCTTGCTCATAGCAAGACCTTAATTGTAAAAACGTTGAAAGCTGAGATTGCTCGTCAGTTGTGGTTAGAAGATGGATACTATCGTATTACTAATAAAACCGACAACGAAGTTCAACGGGCACTCAAGTATTTAAAACATTAATTCTTGATCAACTGTTTTGTGCTGTTTTGACCATTCACGTTGATTGAAACAAAATACACGCCATTTCTAGCAGCGGCGTTTACGTCATTTGTACCATCCCAAGTTGCAGTGAACCCATCCGCAGATGACGTTTCAGTCTGAACCAATTTCTTGATTAATTTACCTTGATAATCGTAAACATATACTGAAACAATATCTCCTGATTTCACTCCTGGATGCACGATGTTTGTGCCTTCAGTAAAAGGATTCGGATAAATGTTGATTGGGCTATCAGTTGCAACTATTTGCTCCTCCATACTTGCTGACATTAACGCTTCCATGTCGTAGTTTTCATCCCCTGTTTGATGCAACATGTAATGGAAATAAACCAAGAACATTTCGTCGGAAGTGTTTAGCCCAGCGCCAACAGTTATTGGTGGTGAATTTGGATTATTCGGATTTGCGGTTGTATTATCGTAAACTCCTTGTCCTTTAATTACTGTTCCAGTTGGTGCCCAAACTATATTTTTGAAAAAGTAAAACCCTTGCCAGTGGAAATCCCATGCAGGAATATTTGCCAATTTCAGCGTATCTCCATTCGGTTTAATTCCAAAAGCTTTGATACTTTTTCCAACTTGGTGCATATGAGGAAATACGCTTAAAAGCGAAATGTTCGCAGGAAGTGGTGTGTATTGTCCAGACACATTTGTAAGTTGATTTGGTGGTAAATTGAACGTCCAATTTTGAATTATTGGATCTGCGTTTACTTGTCGAACGCCAGTTGTTCCAGGCGGATAAAAATGGAAAATAACTTTTGTGCTATCATACATGCCATACGTTCCAGCAGGGTAATGCATTCCAAAATACACATTTGAACCAGCATCAATGTCCATTCCAAGTTTCATCGGTGCAACTGTTGGTAATGTCATCGGTGATGCCCCAGGCGTATAACCCGCAATCAATTTCGTGTTTGTACTGCTAGGACCAGCGCAATTTCCGCCAACTGTATCAGTAACCTCTGTTGCTGCAGCATCTAAATAAATTAATGCATGGTGCACGATTGCTCTATTTCCAGGAACAATTTCAACTGATTTTATTACTCTATTTTGCAAAAGACCCGATGGAATAGAAAAACAAGCATAATCATCATTTGATGCAGTTGCCTTACTCATATAGGTTGGCATTTGAACTGTTAAATCACCATTTCCAAGAATAGATCCTGTTAAATATACAGGTGCAGGTGGCGTATTTGCAGCAATTCCTTCTAAAGCTCCACCAAGAACCCAGTCCATTATTGTTGTTTTGTCTGCAGCACTCAATGCTCTGTCATGCACATACTGATTGTATGTATTGTCAATTGGCCAAGGGGGCATTTCATCTGTGCTCACACAAGCTGCAATTGTAGCCGCCATAGGACTCGCTTCAGCGTAGGTCATCATTGAATTTGGTGCAATTCCACCAGTGTGGTGACACATTGTACACTTGTTGAAAAAGATTTGAGCAACATTATCGCTCCAAGTTTGCGCATTCAAGCCTAACGATAGAAAAGTGATAGCAAGTAGTAATAATTTTTTCTTAAATTCTAAGTTTAGAATTACAAATTAAGAACATTTTATTGTAAATCACATTTTAATTTCAGAATTTCCTGCAAAACAATTTTTTGATTAGCTTCGTTTACTCGAAAGACTGATTCAATACATGAACTATATTTCAATAAAACTTCTTAGAAACACGGTTGAAATTCCTTCAAATTTTGCAGATACTGAATCTATAAAATCGGTAATAAAAACAATAGATGATCTAGCTATTAATGGAGAAATTCAACTTGGAACGGAAACTTATAAAGCATCCGACGTCAAAGCATTTATTGAATCTCTGGACGCGAAGAAAATCGTTTTTCTCGATTGGGCTGAATTGAATCACGACTTATTGCTTTTGCTTCAAGGTAAACTTCCAAAACACCACTTTCAAGATGCGCATAAATGGCTTGGGCATAGTTTGTTTAAAGATTTTCAGCAGTTTTTATCACCGTATTTGCAACACCGTTTTTTAGCGTTAGGACAAACTATTTCCCAAGATCAATTAGCTGTTCTCTTTTCATTTGCTGTCCTTTTACCAGAGGATGAACGCATGTTTATTGAGCAAATGCTTTATAAATCCATTCAAAATAAGCTAGATGAATCCAAAGAAATCATTGCCCATTCAAAAACGGAAAAAGAATTATTGACCGCAATTCAGCCGTTGTGTAATGCCTCAGTTTTAGGAATTATCAATCACTTTTCTCGTTCGAATTATGCAACGAAATTAGCATACGTTGATTATTTGTTGTGGGTCATCAAACAAAATGCATGCAGTGTTCGACTGGCAAATTGGATCCTGAAAGAAATTGAAAAAATAAGTTTGAATCCAGAACACTTGGAGAAGATTGATGCCTTGAAAAAGGACTTGCAAGAAGGAAGGATCAAAATGAAAAAAAGTTTGGTGCAAGCGCGCAACCATTGGACTACATCTCAACTAATTTCAGTTGGAATTGGAGTTGTTCTTGTTGCCGTAATTGCTTGGATTATTCTTGAAAAACCGTTCAGTAAAACAGTTGATGAACAATTTACCACTGCAACATCGTACGAGAAATTCACCAAATCGGAACGTAAAAAAATTGATTCCTTGTTGCGTCAAATTCAACAAACACATGCCCCAGAAGAAGTTGAGATTGACCCGAATCGTTCCATTTTAGGCAATGGCATCAGCATGGCGTTAAGAACACCTTTTCACAATAAACGTATGGAAGCATTGTATCAAGATTTTTTAATTGACGCCGATTTGCATGATTTAGGTTTGGTGGATAGTTGTGCTGCTTTTTCTCAAAAAACGGCAACTACTCACTTTTACAAAGACGTGAAAAGTGCGAAGAAGCGCAATGGATCTATCGAAACGCTGTTTAAAAATGAGGCCGTTTATGATGTGTACCTCATCGTTTTTGAAGACATGAAAAGAGGAAAGGTTTTCTCAACACTGATTAAAAGCAATGAAACAATTGAATTGAAATTGAACAGTTACGACCATCTAATTTTTATCGCTGGAAATGATCTTGGTAAATTTATAGTTCCTAAAGGCGCTTCGGAACTTCCGTCTGCTGATTTTGATCATCATTTTTGCTCAACCGATATCAACTATACTGAATCATTGCGCAGTATTTACTATTTGTCTCGACCACAATCTGGGAAGAACAAGTTTTTATTATCGGGAGATAAAGGAGGCTATTTTTCTGTGATTGATTTGTATGGGGTGTTGGAGGTGGTTTGAGTGAGGAGTGAGGAGTGATGAGTTTAGAACTGAGAGTTTAGAGTTGGGGATTCTATGTGTCACTTCGGCAAGCTCAGTGCATCGCTATGTGGTTTGAGTGATGAGAGCTGAGTGAGGAGTTTAAAGCTGATAATTTAAAGTTGGGATTGCTATGTGCCACTTCGGCAAGCTCAGTGCATCGCTATGTGGTTTGAGAACTGTGAGCCAAGAGCTGAGAGAGTACTTATGATAAGTCAACTTTTTCATTAACTTAAGGTGAAAATTGATTTTCATGTACCCAATAATTTATTTAAATCGCCAAGAGATTGGCTTGAAAACCTTTTATTACGTCAGTTTTGACTTTAACAGGATCATTTATCAACTGTTCAAATCGCTTGAAACTTTTTTCTGGGATAAACATGAAAAATGTTGGGCTTTTGATGAGGCACATTGTTCTTTGAAGGAATTATATGCTCATTTTGAAGGAAAAGCAGAATTTGTTTTATCAGATAAGACATTGGAAAGTGTTGAATATAAAAAAGCACAGTTACGACCGTGTCATTTTTTGGAACCATTAGATTCTGACATGGAGCTTGAGATTCAGTTATTCATTCGGTATTTGACATCAAAGCGTTACAGTCCAAATACGATAAAAGTTTATTCGGATTCCTTGTCCACTTTTTTGCGCTATTTTTCAATGAAGAGTATTTTGGAAATTTCGAATGATGATCTTATTGATTTCAATAACAATTATATCTTGAAGAACAACTTTTCGGGTTCATATCAAAATCAGGTTGTAAATGCTGTCAAGTTATTTTATTCAGCAATACATCACCATAAGATAGATGTGGAATTGATTCATCGGCCGAGGCGAGAAAAATTGCTCCCAAATGTGTTGAGTAAAGAAGAAGTGAAAGCGATTTTAGAGGCTCCCTATAATTTAAAACACCGAGCCATGTTGGCCATGATTTATTCATGTGGATTAAGAAGGAGTGAATTATTGAGTCTTACAAAATTTGATGTCGATTCAAAACGAATGGTCGTAATAATCAGGATGGCAAAAGGTAAAAAAGACCGAATTGTGCCTTTATCGCCGAAGATTTTAACCTTACTTCGTGACTATTACAAAAGTTATAATCCCAAAGAATTCCTTTTTGAAGGTCAAAGTGGAGGCAAATACAGTGAAAAAAGTCTAGAAAATGTTTTAAAGCAGTCCTTATTTAAGGCGCGGATTGAAAAACCTGTAACGCTTCATTGGTTAAGACATAGTTATGCCACCCATTTATTGGAGAATGGCACTGACTTAAGGTATATTCAAGATTTACTTGGCCACAAAAGCAGTAAAACAACTGAGATTTACACCCACGTTAGCACTAAGAATATTCAAAATATCCGCAGTCCGTTTGACGATTTATAACCAAATTAAACACTATATTTAACTAATGAATTCTATTAAATTATTTGAAAGCAAAAATATCCGCTCTGTTTGGAATGAAGCAGAAGAAAAGTGGTATTTCTCCGTACATGATATTGTTTTTGTCTTAACTGATAGCACTGATGTGAAGCAATATGTCAAAAGGATTTTAAGCAGAGATTCTTCTCTAAAGTTGAAGTGGGGTACAATTTGTACCCTAGTTGAAATGAAAGCTGCTGACGGAAAGAATCGAAAAATACTTGCAGCAAATAGCCAAGGGTTACTAAGATTAATTCAATCAATTCCTTCTCCAAAAGCTGAACCTTTCAAACTTTGGCTTGCACAAGTTGGCTCAGAAAGAATTGAAGAGATTGAAAATCCAGAATTAGCAATTCAACGCACTAGAGAAATATACAAACTCAAAGGATACTCTGATGAATGGGTTGAAAAACGCATGCGCAGTATTGCGATCCGTGAAGAATTGACAGAAGAATGGTCTGAACGAGGAATCAAAGAGCAGAAAGAATATGCAATTCTTACAGCACAAATAACCAAAGCAACCTTTGGTTTAACTCCTTCTGAGTACAAAGAAGTAAAGAATTTAAAGCGAGAAAATCTTAGGGACCACATGACGGATTTAGAGTTGATTTTTTCTATGCTTGGAGAAGCATCAACTACTGCCATTGTTAAAACTCAAAATCCAAAAGGGTTTATCGAAAACAAAAAGGCAGCAAAACAAGGAGGTGATGTTGCTGGAAATGCACGCAAGGAATTAGAGAAGAAGACCGGTGAAAAAGTTGTTTCAACGACGAATTACAAAGTTTTAGAAGAAAAAAAGCAAAAGAAACTTAAATAATGACTAGTTTTAATAACCCTCATAAAATGAGGGTTATCCGCCCGATTTGAGAGATAACCCTCAAAAAATGGCGGTTATATATACGTTAGTGGCAACTGAGAGACGTGCGAAGTGTAATTAAATATTGAATAGAATTGTGTAATAGAAACATGAAATGCTAAAAAGAATTTTTTATATCATTTGTTTTATTGTTTTTATTCAATTTATTGATGGGTGTAAAAAGGATAAAGTGCCATACCCTGAAATAGTTGAACAATCAAAATGGGAAAAATTATCAGGGGAATACAAAGTGTATGATACACTAGGAAATTATCTGTACGACATGAATATTTCGCACATACATGATAGTCAAAATGATACGGATTCACTTCATTTTGAAAATTTTGACGATAATTTTGATTTTAGTTCAAAACAATTAAACTTTGGCTCAAATGTTTCCCCATATTTCATAACTATTGGGCCAAAATACACTATTTTCGATAACGAATTTAAAAGATGGAAAATCCTAACACTCGCTGATACTGCTTATAATACTTTAATAAATGGCACAATAAAAATGAAGTATCGAATAACAAATATCAACTATTATTTACAAGACATTACACCATATTGTGACACAATAAAAATTCAATTAGCGGTCAAACAATAAATGCCACTAACACACGCTTAGCAAAAAAGCCGAAATCTATTTAACGAAAAACGATTAACATAAAAACTTTAGATCATTGATCGCAAATAATATTAATTTTAAAAATCGGCTTCTTCGCTAAGCGCGAAACCGTTATGTCCAATCTGCGCAACCTGATAAGTATCTCCCCAATCACTTGTCCGCTTATACCACGGTTTGAACTACTAGACATTTATAAATTGAAGTTCATTTTAGAGTTCGGCGCTGATGGCGACCAAATCTCGATTTGAGACGTTATCACGTCCACGAACTCTAAGTTAGGCAAAAAAATTTAGAAAGTCAAGTGTTAAACTAGCGTTTTATGAATCGACCATACGTTCAACTAACGTCGCTTACACGGAATGTAAGCACCATTAGTATGACCGCAGCGTGCTTGGGTTGATTTTTTAATTTATTCCAGGTTACTTGACTACGTTTTTATTATATTAGCTACCCAAGAGATAAAAACTGAACATAACATCGACTAAGCAAAAGCAGCAAGTACATATTCCAGAGAGCTGCCTTCGCATAGTCGAGTACCATTATCTGCCATATTACGACCGAAAACAAACAGACAAAAAACAATAATCATAAGAGTTTGTAAAAGAGAAAATTAGCGAACTAATAATGAAAAGCCCTTAAAAAGGCAAAATGAAAACACAAATTATATACACAGAATGAAAACATTATCGAACATATATAAAATTGTAAATATTATCGCAGCTTTGGGATGGGCAATATTGATCTTTTTCCCGTTTTGGGATTTAGCTGATACTGTCATTATTAAAGGGATTGTTGTAGGACTTTCTTTGTTTTATGTCTATTTACTATTCATTCAAAAAGACATTAAAAACGAGGACTATCCAAAAGGAAATTTTGTATCTTTAGAAGGTGTGATGTTACTATTTAAAAACCCTCGAAATTTATTAGCTGGTTGGGTTCACTATCTAGCATTTGATTTGATCTTAGGGATTTACATCAAAAGTCAGGCAAATGAGATTGGAATGAGTCATTTATGGCAAATTCCATGTTTTATTCTGACATTTATATTAGGCCCAGTTGGTTTTTTATTGTTTATTATTTTACAATTATTCATACAATAATTGGGTAAATTGCAAAAAGAAGCCAGTTAGAAATATGCGAATAGGATTAGTAACAAAAGGTTCGAGAGGAGACATACAACCCTTTATTGCGTTGGCAATAGGGCTAAAAAACAATGGACATCAAGTAACTATTGTAACCTTTAAAAATTTTGAAAACCTTGTTACTGACTATAACATTGAATTTTGTCCGTTGAGCATGGACATCGAAAAAGAAGCCTATACGGAAGATGTTTTAGAGGTGCTTCGAAAAGGCAATATGATGAAATTTGCTAAACTGATTGGCAAAAACTCTGAAAAATATAACGAAAAAATAATTTTTGAAATTGACAAGGCTTCTGATAGCTTCGATTTTATAATTGCAAGCGGATTAGCTTTTCCCAACATTTTACCAATAACATTAAAGAAAAATATAAAATATGGTATTCTTAATTTTAGTATGCCCTACTCTATTACAAAAGAATTTCCTGCAATTGGATTTGGGGTTCAAATATACCTTTCATAAATAAAATATCTTATTCTATTTTCACTTATATAGCGGTAAAGTTGTTTATTCAAAAAGATGTCAATCTAACAGCCAAACTACTTAATTTGCCAAATTGGAAAACCTCAGAATTAATGACAGAGTTATTAAGAAAGAATAGGCTTATCATTCATCCAATGAGTAATCAATTGCTCAAACAGCCTAAAGACTGGCCTTCTAATTCTTTTGTAACTGGTTTTCTTGAAATCCCAACGACTGAACGAAATAGAAATATTAACGAACAAATCCCTGAAGCATTAAAAGCATGGATTGAAGATGGAGAAAAACCTATTTATATTGGTTTTGGAAGTATTCCTATTCCAGACACCAACTTACTAAAAACAATTATAGATGAATTGTTGACCCAAACTAATCATCGAATTGTTTTTTGTAACGGCTGGACTAAGCCATTCATTGATACGAAACATAAAAATCTATTTGTTATCGAAAATATTAATCACGAATGGCTATTCCCAAAATGTAAAATGGCAATCATTCATGGGGGTATTGGAACTATAGGTTCTTCATTAAAATCCGGAATTCCAATGGTTATTGTTTCTATTGTTGCAGACCAACCATTTAACGGCAAATTAATTGAAAAAAATAAAACAGGTGTACACATTCCATTCAAAAAATTGACTTTTGAAAAACTACTTGGAGGTATAACTAAAGTTGATTCGAACGAATTTAAGCAAAATACAAAATCCATTGAAGAAAAAATGCATCTCGAAAATGGTGTAAACGAAAGTCTTATTATTATCGAAAATTATGTAAAGCAAAATTAAATATGACTGCATTTTTAAACAACAAACATTACTTCTACCTATTGCTAACAATACTTGGCGGTGGACTTACATTTTATTTTGCGGTTCTTGGCATCATTGAACACAACGGTGATTTTGATAGTATTGAGTTTATTACGAGTACTTGGACAGACAATTATTATGCGAAAAGTTTGAGTTTCGACTTTTGGACAGGTACTATTGCAGGAACTTTTTTTATACTCGTGGAAGGGCTTCGACTAAAAATGAGAAGAATTTGGCTATATCTTTTCTTGACGATATGCGTAGCTTATGCATTCGGTTTTCCACTATTCTTATTCATACGAGAACTACATTTAAGAAAACAGAAATAAAAAATACGGCACATAACACGGGCTTAGCAAAAGTGGCGGTAAATCGCTACGCAGACAGTTTTGTGGTTAAAGAAAAATTGTACTCCGCATGAAAATTATTCATAAAAATCGCCACCTTCGCCAAGCCCGAAAACGTTAGGCACAATAGCAGGACTCAAGAACAGTTTAATCAATGCTTTAGACAGTTCAAACAATTGATCTGAAAACGAAATTTATTTGAGCTATGTTTATAATTCAGAAATTAAAATTGACTATTATGAAATACTCCTTCTCACTTTTTATATTTTGCTTTTTGTTCAATTTCAATTCAAATTCGCAAATAAATTCAACTTATCTAGAGCATAATAATGTCTCTGCATATATTTCAGATGCCGGTACATATTTTTTAAATTTTGTCAACCCTGGAATGGGATACGAAGTACCTAAAGGATCTGGACGTCATGCCATTTACACAACTCAATTTTGGTTTGCCGGAAAAGATGCGCTTGATAGTTTGTATTTTGTGCAAGGTGGTGTTCCCTCGCAAGGAACGGATGTATTCAACGGTCCTGTTTCTGGTGCAGGTACTTATACTTCACCTGAATATCAAACCGCTTGGAGCAATTCGATGTGGAGCATTTGTCAATCAGATATTGATCAATTCAAATTGTGGTGGGGTTGTCAAAATGGAATTATAACAACTGGATGCGGCTCCGCCAATCCACCTTCGAATGAAGCACTACAAACGATTTATGACTGGCCTGCACACGGAGATGTTTCTTCAGGCCAATCCTATTATTTAGCTCCATTTTACGATTACAATTCTGATGGCTCTTATGATCCAAATGATGGGGATTATCCAATTATCAAAGGTTGTTGCGCAACATATTTAATACAAAATGATGTTGCTGAAACCCATTCTTATACAAATACAGACTCTATTGGTATTGAATTACATATAATGTTTTATCAATATCAAACATGGGATTATTTAAATGATGTGACTTTCGTCGACATTAAGGCGATAAATCGAGGAAATATAGATTATTCTGAATTCGCACACAGCATATTTGTTGATTCAGATCTTGGTTACTATGCTGATGACTTTTTTGGTTGTGATTCTTTAAATAATGTCATGTTTTTTTACAATGCAGACAATAATGATGAAGATGGTTTTCCAGCATTAGGTTATGGTGTTGATCCGCCCGCTATCGGCATTGTTAGCTTAAAAGAGGAAATGTCTTCATGTGCTTATTACATGAATGGGGGCGGCAATTTAGTCTCTGAAAAATGGAATGTTATGAATGGCCTACAATTTTCAGGTAGCCCATGGATGAACCCTAATGGCTATGAAACTCAATTTGTTTATTCGGGCAACCCTAATGTTCCGTCAGAATGGAGTGAAATAAGTATTGGAAATCCATCAGGAGATCGAAGGGGGATTTCGTCCACAAATATTGGCTCTTTCAATAGTGGAGATACATTACTACAATCATATGCTATCTTATATACTAGAGTAGGAAATAACCTAGAAAATGCTCAATCAATAATAGATTTAGCATCCCAAGTAAAGACTTTTTATGATACCGAATCAAATATTCCATGTATTAACGGAACTTGGAATGTACACGAACTTGAAAATCTCCAAATAGAAATTGCGCCTAATCCAACAACAGGCATCGTGTATATATCCAGTGATCAGGACAAATTAACATCAATAGTCGTTTACAATACTCAAGGTAAAATTGTCAAGGAGTTTACTCCTTCTAGTTATTATAAAATTGCGCTCGACCTAAGTAATGAAAGCAAAGGCTTGTATTTGATTCATGTAAAAAGTGAGAAAGGAATGTCAGTTCAAAAAATAATCATTGAATAAAATAAATGTGCCTAACAGCTGCTTAAGCGCCAGCCCAAAATCTTGCTTCGAATGAACGGTAAAATCGAAAGAAAAAGTTCTGTCTTCGAAACAACGATTTATTTAAAGAGTCGGGCCGTTCACCAGGCAGCAAACCGTTATCGGTCATTCTATGGAGACATAGTAACTTCAACCATTTGTGCATGAAACAGACAACAGAAAAATTTTGGAGAAGCCGATTGGCTATCCCTCGCAAAATAAAAAGAGAAGCAACGCTACTAACAAAGCCAATGCAAGTTTCTTCATATTTGCTTTTGCCCCAACCGCATTTAATAACTCAAATTAACTTTTATCTTTGAACCATAATTTCAAAATCATAAACAAATGAAAGAACTATTCAGACTTGTAAGTATCGAGAAGTTTGACAACTTAACAGAACCATGTGGTAAAATCACTATTGACGATGTTGCTTTACAAACTAAATATTATTCCAAAGCACTTTCTGTAAAGAATAAAAAAGAACTCGATGATGTAACCAAATTATTTTTTGCAAATGCGTTTAATCCAGACCCAATAGGAATAGATCCTAATCTTTCGGCTTTTTATGAATGGATTAGAGATAAAAAAGCAACTATAAAAGAACCATTAAAAACTGATGATGTTGACAAATTATGCCAGGATATTACTGGCGGTGATATAGCAACTTTTGTTGCAACTAATCAATTCAAAGATGCTAAGACTGCCATTATAGAGAATTTGTATTTTCTAATTGAGGAGAAAAATAGAGAACACTCAAAAATCAAAATTATCTATAAGCACCTACTTAAATTGATTGGATTGCTTGAAGCTATTGTAAACAAGAGTGTTTGTTTAGGTAGTATTTTATCAAATCCTGCATTGCAGTATTACAAATTTGAAGTTCCTAAATATGAACTGCTCAAGAAAGATGATGGAAAGAAAGAAGTTGAAGAAGAAACAAAAAAATATAAAGACCAATTAAAAACCGAATATGATGAAATTTTAGAATTAAAGAACTCACAGGAGGAACTTCTTAAACTCCATCAACAAAATAAAAAATCAGTCATGGCATTACCCCCACAGCCTAGACGACTTCAAAAAGAAAAAACGGGATTTTTTGCTAAATTATTTGGAACCCCATCAAAAAAGACAGATGAACCAGACAATTTTACAATTCCATTCAAAAACCCATTATTGCTTAAAGGCACGAATCTTTCTGCTAATTCGCAAAAGACACTTAACTCTATAGGGATTAGCCCTGCTGAAATAGATGTTTATGGAACATTAAATTCTATAAATGACCAAATAATAAATCGGAGCAATAATTTAAACAATGCTACGGCTCAACCTCAGTATATAAGTTATAGAGGCAGCCTAATTCCAACCGGACTAAGAAGTGGTATTGGATTTGACATATCATCTCAACTCCGCAATCGGTTTATTGATTTAGTAAATAATTTACTAGATAATGATGTTCCATCTGGTTCTCTTCCTGTCCCATCCGGTCATGGCTTTGCAAGAGTATTAGGAGAAGGTTGCTTACAAAGAGTAGAAGAAGAATATCTGGGTTGTAAGTTGGCAAATCTATCTTCCGTTGTTAATATTCCTGCTCATTCTAAAAAATCATACGAAGACAGATATTTATCAAAAACTGTTTCGAGCATAGAATCGGAGACAGAAAACAATACATTTGAAGAAACATCATCAGATTCAAGAATTCAAAATAATTTAAGCAATGAAGCAAGTAAAGTGCAGGAATTTGATATGAACTTGGAAGCTGGTCTAAGTGTTTCTGCAAGCTATGGCCCTGTTTCTGTTGAGGGTTCTTCAAAATTTAGCACCAGTCTTAGTAGTTCAGAAACAACCAATAATGCTTCCGCTTACGCACGGGATGTTAATCAGCGAGCAATAAAAAGAATTGAGAAAAGAAACAGAGAAACTATAAAGACGGAAAGAACTGTTGAAAATGAAATAAAAAACTTAGAAGAATATGATAATGATACAGCCAATCATACTGTGGGTATATACCAATGGGTAAATGAAGTATATAAAGCAAAATTAGTTCAGTATGAATCGCGCCTTTTGATAGAGTTTATGGTTCCCGAACCGGGCAACATGCTCTTATATGCTTCAAACACTCCTTATACAACCCAGGGCAATACCACTCCCACTCCACCAATACCATTCAATATAGGAGTTGATGAGATTAATCCTGAAAACTATAAACTGTATATTAAAAATTGGGGAGCTACGGACGTAGCCCCTCCGCCTCCTAAAACAATTGTAATTGGCAAATGTATTGAAGGTCCGGATAAAGCCGATAATGACACAAAACCAATTCACATCAAATTTAAAGATGAGTCATTAGCAATTCCTGAAGGATATAATATCGAGTTTGTACGAGGATCCTTTGTTTGTTCTACATTGTATACTGAGAAAAATGCTACGATTTATTCTAAGTATGCAATTCTTATTGGTGATAACAGACTTTATATTGATACCACTGTTCGTGCGCTGAATATCGATTTGGATTTTGAAAAAGCCGGGTATAGTAAAAATTTACCAATAGCCGTTACAGGTTATCAAGCAAGAACATTTGTTTTGAATATTAACGTTTACTGTATTGCCAATGCTCAAGCAATTGACAAATGGCGAATTGAAACATATTCAAAACTTAAACAAGCTTACCACAAGCAAGTTGATGAATACAACGATAAACTAGCTTTATCAAGACAGCGTTCATTTTTATCAGGTTCTTTGGGAAACAATCCCGATAAAAACAGACAAGTTGAAAAAGAAGAACTCAAGCGGGCTTGTATAAGTATTTTAACCAATCAATCCTTTGAGTTGTTTGATTCTATAAATGACCCTACAGACAGGATTCCTACATTAAAATTTGACCAGATAAAACCTGAGGGAGATTACACTCGATTTTTTGAAACCGGATTTGAATGGACACAGGTAACTTATGTTTTATATCCATATTTTTGGGCTAATCCAAATAAAACTTGGCTAAGAAGTTTGAACTTGAAAGTAGATGACCCAAAACACGAAGAATTTTTAAAATCAGGTTTTGCAAGAGTGGTTATCCCTGTTCGCCCCGAATTTCAAAATGCTATTCTTCAGTATCTGGATAATGGAACATTATGGGACGGAGAAAATCCAGATGACATTGATTGGGAACATTCAATGTATGTCAAACCAGCCTTAGAAATAATGGAACGACAAGGTAAACTCCTACATAGCCCTGAATTAATAGATGAGTGGGAATATGAGTTGCCAACTAATCATCAGGTTATTACTAATGGGACTAATTTACCTAAACCACCTTTTGTCTAATGGAAAGAAAAGAAAAAGAACGATTAATTAGTAAGTATTCTTTAGCAAGACATATTGCCGATAAAAGCATATTCAAATACGAAATATTTTGTCAATCAGTGCAATTAGCTCTTCAGCAAATACAAGAAATAGAAATAACTATCTTAAAAAGGAAACAACAGGTAAAGATAGAGGACATACTAATCGATATAGTATTTATGTATCTTATAGAGGCTAAATATGTTTCTGTAGTTTTTAGAAAAAGATCTGAAAAGCATTTCAAGTCTTTTCTAAAAGGGATTTTCATACAAAAACATTTATTCAATGAAGTTGGTCCAAGAGGAATATATGCAAGACATAAACCTAAAATTGATCCCCTTGTAGACAAAGATATCGATCAATTTAATAATGTAATATCTGATATAATTCAAACATCTGCAAAACTAGGTGAACGAAAATATATACAAACACCTCAATCACCATCATCGTTAGAAGAATTTGATAAAGGTACAGGAAATTGGTCCACATTACTTGAGAATAAAACACTACGACCATACCAAGAAAATTGGGAAAGATACACCAAGGACAGTCCGAATATGGCACGTGGGTTTCCCTATGAAGGTGGTAGTGATTACATTTCTGTTGCAATTTTAAAAAGTGCTTTTTCTAAATATTCTGAATATAAACATTTTATTAATTCGCAATTACTTCTGTTGAATAATGAAATAATGTTAATGTTGTTTTCTGATGATTATTATGATAGTATTGATAGAGAGTTAACTTCAGATATAACCTTAAGTAAGGGCACAATTGTTGAAAAAAATTTAGACAAGTTGATTGAATTGGATAACAGCAATGAAAGTTTTGTCATTGATTATAGTAACTTTATAAATCAATGTTCTGTTGAAGTAGAAAAAATTATTTGGGTGTCGCTATATGGTTCAAAAATGCATATGACGGGAGGTAGATATGGTAGTGATATTACTCAAATAAGCGAATCAGGAATTATTCAAGGAGTAGACACTGATGACAAACACGAATTACAAAATTATTGGTGGGCAAGGTTTCCTAACCCAGAGACTGGCTTACCCTTCGCCAATAAATTCCTACTTTTTGATCATTTCAAGCAGATATATTCCTATTTACAATCGAAAGGAATTGATGAAGCGATAAGTCAAATTCAAAAATAAGAGAAGAACGAACGCCTAACATTCATTTTTGCAAAAGAGGCGGTTCAGTGGTTAAATGAAGCTTTTTGCTTCGTATCAAGTTTAGTGGTGGTAAGCAGTTTTGTGCTTCGAAATCGCCAACTTCTTGTAGCTGCCAAACGTTACCTGCAAGGCTTACAAACCGAACCCATCAACAATGATAGACAGAAAATGCAACAACGAATAATAGGATTTGACTTAGCAAGAGCATACGCAATATTTGGAATGTTCATAGTCAATTTTAATTTCAGCTTTGGTTCTATTATGGCACCAACTGAATCTGTTGGACACTTTCTTAATATCTTTACAGGAAACTCAACAGCAATTTTTATTATTTGCGCTGGAATGGGAGTTTCGTTAATGACAAATAAAAAAGACTACAGTAAAGAAGAAAAGGTAAAATTAAAATCTAGAATACTGAAACGTTCTTTGTTTTTATTCGCTTTAGGACTTCTACTATACAATTGGTGGACGGGAGATATTTTGCATTTTTATGGCGGCTATATGCACTTCGCAGCATTTTTTCTGTTTATACCAAAAAGGTATTATTTAGTGGCTGCTATTTCAGCAATTCTTGTTTTTCATATTCTGCTGTTTATTATTCCAATTACCACTGGTTGGGATTTTACAACATTCAAGTACAACGATTTTTGGACACCACTTGGCTTTTTGAGAAATACTTTTTATAATGGATGGAATTCAATGTTTCCTTGGCTTTCATACTTTCTTATTGGAATGTGGCTTGGAAGATTAAATTGGAATGACAAATTTATCAAACGCAACATTTTTTTATTCGGAATTATTGTTTTTATAATCATTCAAGCATTACGATTTATGGTTCGACAAGGTTTTTATAATAAATTTTGGAGTGATTATATTATGGCCGAATACTTTCCACCATATTTGCCTTTTGTTTTAATAACAATGGCTTTTGCATTTATGGTAATTCCGATTTGCATAGTTATCGGAGATAAGTTTTCAAACAACAAAATTGTTTTAGCTTTACAAAAAACAGGACAAATGACACTTTCCCACTATGTTATTCATTTAACATTGGGTATGATTTTAATGGCCCATTTAACTAGCAAACATTATACTGGCTTACTTGAAGACGAAAAACCTACAGAGCCTATTTATATCTTAGGGTATTCCATCTTATTTTATTTTTTTAGCATTTTGTTCAGTTTATTTTGGAGTAAAATATTTAAACACGGACCGTTTGAAACATTAATGAGAAAAATATCAAACTAATAAAAAGCCCAGCAGGTAACAGCGGCTTTGCGCAACGCGGGCATTTGTGTTTCAAAAAGTCATCAAGTTGTTTGAAAGTTCACGTTACTTTTGATACATTAGAGCTCTGAAACCCGAGCAGCGCAAAGCCGCGGACCGTTAAGGGCAAGCTTGAACCGAAATTGACTAATGGTTAAACCGCCAACAAATCAATGATTTAATTAACATGCAAAAATTATAACAGTATTGAAATAAATTTATGACTAAAAATAGTATTCTTAAAATCGTTTTTCTTTTCATTTTTTCAATAACAAATATTGTTGCTCAAAACAAGTCTATTGATCTAAAATCAGTTTGGGAAAACACTAAAAATTCAGATTCTATAAGGTTCAAGGCATTAGCTGACTATTATATTTTAAATAATCAGGCGCAACCAGACGTTGCTCTCAAAGTATTAGCTTACTACTACAAACTTGCAAAAGAAAAAAATAATACCAAAGAACTCTACAATGTTGCTAATGACAGAGGTGGTATTTATAGACTAAAAGGCGAATTAGATAAATCTATGCACTACTATAAAGTGGCAGAAAAATTAGCAATAAAACTAAATAATTCTACCTTAAAAGCAGATATTACAGGTAATATAGGTAATGTTTATGCAAACAAAAAAGACTATAAACAAGCACTTCAATATTTTTATAGTTCATTTAAAATCTATAAAAATTTAAAAGAGAAAAAAGGAGAATCGAATATGTTAACTAACATAGGAAGCGTATACCTTTATATACAGAATTACGATTTAGCATTAGAATATTATCAAAAGGCACTTTCAACCATTAAAAATATCGATGTTCCTCAAAGAAAAAAAGCAGTGATCTACATAAATATTGGCTGGACAAACTATGAACTAAAAAAGTACAAAGAAGCTAAAATATATTACGAAAAAGGATTAAAAATAGTAGAGCTTACTAATGATAAGTTTTTTATGGTTTCATGTTATGCGACCTTAGCAAAAATTTACTTGGCGTTAAATGAGATAGAAAAAGCCAGTAATTATGCTAAAAAAATGAACACAATTAGCAACGAACTTAAAGTGTCAAGTTTCATAACTGAGGGTCAACTTATTTCTGCGGAATTAGAATTAAAAGAAGGGAATATTGAAGCGGCTCTGAAAATGGGGGAATCTATATTGGCCGGGTTAGATAAAAATTCTGACAATGAATTAAAATTAAATCTATATGATCTATTATATAAGATTTATCTGGCTGGTAACAATCCGAAAAAATCGTTAGAAATGTATCAAGAATATAGCATTTATAAAGATAGTATGCAATTAGAAAGAAATAAACTTACACTCATTAGAGAAGTTGTGAAAATTGAATTTGATGATATACTTGCAGAAAATGAACAAAAACTACAAAAAGAAAAAGCAGAGACAGAATCAAAACACCAACAAAAAACATACGGTATTATTCTTGGATCAATTATTTTAATAATGGGCATCCTATTTTACTTCAATAGAAACATCAAAAAGAATAGAAAAAAAAGAGACGAATTACTTCAAGAAATTGAAAAACTAAAAAGTAATGAGGGGCAAAAACTTGTTCTAAACTCAAATGAATTTCAATTAGTAAGAGAAAAAATTGAGAAATCGATTGACAAAGCATTGAACGAAACTGATTGGAACGTACTTAACATTTTACTCAAGGAACCTGATATTACAAACAACGAAATTGCAGAACAAGCATTCATGAGCGTAGATGGAATTGGTTCATCATTACGAAGAATGTATGTGTATTTTGATATTAAAGAATCCAAATACAAAAAAATAGCTCTTATAACGAAAGCAATTAAAGCTTCAAATTAATAGCTTTTCACTACTTTTTTTGAAAATATCTTAACTAAAAACTCATTTTCACTACTAAGCGTGAAATGTTTTGAATTACAAATTGTGATATTTGATCAAAATAGTATAAACTGAAAACAACAATTATGAAAAAACTTCTTCTACTTCTTGCTTTACCAATGATTGGCTTTGGACAGAATGTAAACATACCTGATGCTAACTTTAAAGCAGCATTGGTGGGCAATATAGCGATAAACACCAATGGAGATAATGAGATACAAGTCTCAGAAGCAAGTGTATTCAGCGGAACCATTAATGTATATAGCTTAAATATTTTTACCTTATCAGGTATTGAGGCTTTTGTATCACTTACTGTTTTGTTTTGTCAAAACAATCCATTAACAAGTTTAGATGTATCGGGTTGTCCTGCACTTACTAGTTTGTCTTGCCAGGATTCCCAATTAACAAGTTTAGATGTATCGGGTTGTACTGCACTTACTACTTTGTATTGTCCATATAATTCAATAACAAGTTTAGATGTATCGGGTTGCTCTGCACTTACTGATTTGGATTGTTATTATAACGAATTAACAAGTTTAGATGTATCGGGTTGCACTGCACTTACCCATTTGGTTTGTGCATATAACCAATTAACAAGTTTAGATGTATCTACTTGCACTGCACTTACCTATTTGGTTTGTTCTACTAATAATTTAACAAGTTTAAATGTGAAAAATGGTAACAATATTAATATGTATATGTATTTTCTTGCGACTACAAATCCAAACCTAAGCTGCATAGAAGTAGATAATGTAGCTTGGAGCAATGCTAATTGGTCTAATACTATAGATGCTACTGCATCTTTTAGTTTAAACTGCAGCGGAGCAGGTATTTCAGACATCAATGAAAGTAATACCCTAATGATATACCCTAATCCAGCAGTTTCTGAGTTAAATCTTTTAGGAGAAGGTGCTTTTAGCTATCAAATTTCAGATATGTCAGGTAAAATTTTACTTCAAGGAGAAGTTAACGAATCTGATAAAATAAGAATAGCTGATCTTAATGCAGGTGTTTACAACATCACATGTATAACTGAAAATAAAATACAAACACTGCGATTCATCAAACAATAAATAGTAGTTTAAAACTAAATAAGAGCGACTTCAGTCGCTTTTTTTGTAAAAAAAAAATTAAGCGCCTTTTTTCTTTGTTTGGCTATATCTCTTCCTAAAAACTCATTTTCACTATTAAGCGTGAGATGTTTTGTGCTATAACTAATGAGATTTGCGCTCTCAAAACAACACAATAGAGAATCGTAAAATAGTGTTGCAATAATACGCCAGCCCTTAACAGCACCTACCCAAAAGTGGCGAGTACGTTCTTCGTAAGACAGTTTATCGTATATTTGAAATGCAGTTCTCCGTTTGAAGTTTTGTGGTAAAATCGCCACCTTCGCCAAGCCCGAAACCGTTAGTAGCAAACTGTAGTGCACAAGAAAACACTTTCATTTGCATTATACGTATTTAATTAATATATTTGTACGTATAAATAAAAAGCTATGGACACAAAATTGACACTTAAACTGGATAAAGAGATAATAAATCGTGCAAAAGATTATGCTGAATCCAAGAAAATTAGTCTTTCTAAACTAATCGAAAGCTATTTACAGTTGCTTACAAAAGAAAGTTCATCAAAAGACAAAATATCGCCACTGGTTGAAAGTTTATCAGGTGTTATTGAATTGCCAAAAAAATATGATGACAAAGATGACTACTCAAACTATCTAACTGAAAAATACAAATGACAGAAAATATATTCGTAGACACAGATGTCATTTTTGACCTTTTAGCGAAAAGAGAGCCATTTTATAAATATTCAGCAAAATTATTTACCCATGCTGACAAACAGGAATTAACCATTTGTGTTTCTTCATTATGTTTTGGGAATTTAAATTATATATTATCAAAGCAAAAGTCTGCAACAGAAGCAAGAAAAATATTATCAAGATTTAAAGTTTTAGTAAAAGTTCTGCCCGTTGATGATAAGGTAATTGAATTGGCCTTGAATTCAGATTTTGGGGATTTTGAGGACGCAATACAATACTATTGTGCAATTGAAAATGGAATCAAAGTCCTTATTACAAGAAATTTGAAAGACTTTAAACACGCAAGAATTCCAGTTTTAACTGCTGAGGAATTTGTGAAACAAAATGAATAATGCCAGCCACTAACAGCAAGCAAGCACCAGCCCAGATCTTACTTCGAAACAACAAATAGCTTTTAAAGATTAAATTATATCTTCGGAGTAACGATCTTGTGAAAAGTGGGCCGTTCGCCTGCACGCAAACCGTCATCTGCAATTAATTTATGGCTCGACAACCCACATTTTAGGGATGTCCATAGCTCATGAGCCATGCTTGTTTTGTCATAGGATTTTGCTGCTGGTTCATTTAATTCCTTTAACAAGGCTAGTAAAAAAATTGGATTAACTTTGAACAGAGAGCAATTTTGCTCACACTTAATTAACGGTGAACGTGAGTGTTACAATAGTAAAGTTTAGTGATAAAGATCCTGAGTTCTATGAAGTTGTTAAAGAACGGGTGAACAATTATTTTAAAGAGAATAAAATATCTAAACACGCTAATTTTGAAATGAAGCTAAAAACCGTCCTGATCATTGCTCTTTACGTTGTACCATTTGTACTAATGCTTGCTGGCGTTGTCTCATCCACATGGGCCGTGCTTGGTTTGTGGGCTGTTATGGGCTTTGGGATGGCAGGAATTGGACTAGCGATTATGCACGATGCAAATCACGGAGCTTATTCTAATAATGAAAAAGTAAATGACGCTGTTGGTTTCACCCTCACATTCGTAGGCGGATATCGTTTGAACTGGATAATACAACATAACGTCCTTCACCACTCTTTTACAAATGTAGAAGGGTTTGACGAAGACATCCATCAGAAAGGTGTTATGCGCTTTAGCCCAAAGCAAGGAAGAAAAGGGTTTTTCAAATTTCAAATCATTTATGCCCCTTTTTTATATGGTTTACTAACCTTAGTTTGGTATTTGTTTAAGGACTTTGCAAAACTTGTCCGTTACAATAAAATGAGGCTACTCGAAGCACAGGGGAAAACTTTCAAAAAGGCCCTTACCGAAGTTGTTTTCCATAAAACATGGTATACCTTACTATTTATTGTGCTCCCTATAGCGCTTATTGATCTTCCTTGGTGGGTAATTATACTTGGATATATTTTGATGCAATTTATTTGTGGGCTTATGTTATCCTTAATTTTTTCATCGGCACATGTAGTTGAAGAAACTGAATTCTATGATGTTGACGAAAACGGTTCAGTAGACAATAATTGGGCAATACATCAGATGCGCACAACGGCTAACTTTGGAAATGAAAGCAAATGGTTTACTTGGTATGTTGGTGGGTTGAACCACCAAATTGAGCATCATTTATTTCCACATGTGTGTCACGTGCATTATCCTGCCTTGAAAGAAATTGTAAAGAAAACAGCTCTTGAATTTAATGTTCCATATCATGAATATAAATCTTGGTTTGGTGCTTTAAAAAGTCATTTTACCTTATTGCATAATTTGGGTACAGGTAAGGCCGACCGAATGGCAAAAGTATAGTGAAATAAAAGAAGACCATGTTTAATTGTATTACCACTTTTTAATTGCTAATGTCTAAAAAAGAATCAGAATACGAGCTGAAAGATCATCAACTTTTTGCTTCTTCAAGAAAAGTTTGGAAAACACTCAAAGCAGAAAATAATATTGCAAAGAGCAAAATGAAACGTGCTAGAAAAATTTCACTAGTAATAGCTTCGCTAGCTGTTTTTAGAGCGTTACAACAATACATTCTTAAATTCAAAATAAAGGATGTTGAATTGAAAGACGACGCTCCAATATTTGTAATTGGACATTGGAGAAGTGGCACAACGCATCTGCACTACTTACTTTCACAAGATGACAGGTATATGCATCTTAGCTCATTTCAAGCATTTTTTTTCAATATGGCCTTCACTACTAAATGGTTTTTTAAACCTATTCTTAAACGTTTAATGCCAAAAACACGTCCTCAGGATAATGTTAAAGTTGATGCTGACGCACCAGCAGAAGAAGAACACGCTTTAGTAAATATCACAAAAATGAGTGGTATGCATCTGTTCTTCTTTCCGAGGAATATGTTATACTTTGATAAATACAATTGTTTCGAGGACATACCAAGTAAAGAATTGCAAGAATGGAAGTCCATCTACTCAAACTTGCTAAAGCAGATTGAAGTATTCAATAAAACTGATAAAAAATTATTATTGAAAAATCCACACAATACTGGAAGAATAAAAGTGCTTCAGGAAATGTACCCCAAAGCCAAATTTATTTTCATCCATCGAAATCCATATGATGTTTTTAGGTCAACAATTACTCTTTATGAAAGAGCTGTAAAAACACAATTTTTGCAAGAGTTTAGTGATGAAGAATTAAATGAATTGGTGTTTTATTGTTATGAAAAAATGATGACAAAATATATGGAAAACCGAAAATTGATTCCAGCCAACAATTTAATAGAAGTTGGGTACGATGAACTTATTGACAATCCAATTGGTGCATTAGAAAGAATTTATAATCAACTTTCTTTAGGCGAATTCCAAAGCGCAAAACCTAAGCTAAAGTTGTATTTAAAAACGTTAAAAGCATACAAAGTAAATCCAAAAGTTCAGTTGGAAACAGAAATAAAAGAACAAATTAAAAAGCGCTGGGATTTTGCGTTTAACGAATGGGGGTATAAAAAATGAGTTTATCTCAACATGTAACACTTCGTCCAAGTCAAAGCTATCTTTTTAGTTATGTTTGGCTGGCCTTTGAATTAGTTGGATTTAATTTAATGATTCATTATTTCCTCCCGGCGAACTCACTTATTATCTTGACGTTTTTCATGGTTTGCTTTGCCCGGCTGTACTACTGGCTCGATTTTTCACCTGAATCTGGTTTTCAAACACTTTTTATTTTAGGGTTAATCCCGTTAAATTGGATTGTATATCATCTTGGATTTTCTTCCCATTTACTTGAAATTTTGTTGTTTTATCAACTGATATTGATTACACTCGGTAGCTTTCGTATCTCTAGAACGAAATATATCATGACTGGCTCCTGTATAATTGTTCAATTAATTCGTTCGAAATCATTTGAATTAGATAAAACTAGACCCGTTGAACTCCAGCAGCATTCTAGAGGTAAGCTACTCAACTTTGGATGTCTTTTGGTCCCAATTGTTGAATCAGAAAATCCTAGGAAACACTTTCTTTCAACTCTTTTGTTCCATAAACGATATAATGCAATATTCTCAGGATTCCAACGAATGGATGGAATCCAAAATCCAAAAGAAGTTATTCAAAACTTAAAAAAACATACTTACTGATGAAAAAATCAAAACAACCATGGATAGGAACAATCCCTTTATTTATTGGGATTCTAGCATTCGTAATGGGATTATTATTCGTTTTTTTCCTGATAATACAACTCTTACTCTCGCTTTATTTGCCAATCTGGGCTTCGCTAACTGGATCAATTATCGGTTCATTTATTTTATTTGCTTTGTTTCTCAATACCCCAATACCGAGAAGAAGAAAAGATCCAACATCAGATTTGAACATTGAAGATAAAATAGCCGAAGGTGCATGGTGCTCGGTCTACTTGAAACAAAATGACAAAAATTTGGTTGTCAAACAGTTATACTTTTGCGGTTGGGGTCATAACGATTATCGAAAGCATAAAGCTTTGGTGATTGGTAAGGAGAAAATATGTGGGAAATTGAATCCACTAATTCTATGTTTTCTCCACAATTATATGTTGCTGTATCAAATGATAGGTCTAAAGAGAAGGCTGAGATTTGAGCAAACGATTGACGCCATACCAACTACTTATAACGTTAACTACACAGGTCTCAGATATGAGCAAACTTTCGTCTCCAAAGAATTAACTGTTGAAAATTGTCCTGAAGATATTGTTGCGCAATTCAAAAAACTAAATGAGGATTTGGAGCGTTGTGGGTTATATCTAGATGATGTTCATGCCCGAAATGTTCGACTGACAGAAAACGGTCAAATACAAATTGTTGATGGTGAGCTTTATTCAGGAGGAGAGGAATGGATCAAATCTAAGCTCGTGGTACTTATTAACGGTGCGATGGTTTCAAATATGGAAAAGGTATTAGGGAATGACAGAATTATTGCTTGGGTTGATCATAGAGAAAGGGTTGATCATATCGTGAAGCAGGCATTTAGTAGTTAGTTTTTTTTGATAATTGAGCAATAAATTCAAGCTAGAATACTCAAAACTAAGCCTTTTAATTGGGAAAAAGGTAAAACATCGCTTGTACTTCATGCCGAAAAGATTATATGCGAGGGTTGGCACTAAAAAAATAAATTGAAGTGTATAGAAACAGTTTCTAATTGGACTTTTAAAAATTGACAAGCCAAAATGCCATCCGCTAAAAGCGGTTTTTGGCGTAATGCCGGGGGACCTACTTAGTTGAAACTTTTTTTCTATATTTGAAGTGTCAACATTTACATTCTGCGCTGCCGAGCGGTATGCTTAAAATCCATCTCTACGTTAGGCAGCAAAACAAACTGAATTAAAAAAGTACGTTGCTCTATCTGAAAAATAGGATAAAATAAAAGCCGAACCACTAACATCGGTTTGGCAATATGGCGGCTCAAGTGCTTTTATGAAACATTTTTGCTAAAATGAACAGCATTAATTCTATTGAACTTTAGTGCTAAACGTCCGCCACATCTCCTAGCCTGAAACCGCTAGAGTAAATCATTCACTTCCTTCCAATCACAATAAATTCCTAAATTAAAGCTGGAACACAGTCCCTTATAAGTTACATTTCATGCTTAAATCACTACTGCAGATTTTGAAATTTTGCGCGTCGACTTCGAGTTAGTTACCGTTAAATCTATCGTTCTCGATAGAGAGCCGGATAAAGGAAGAACAATAAAACGCTCAGTAGCTGTATTTCCGCTTCCTAACATTTGCAATCCCGCTTGAGGTTCCCATAAATAGGTGTCAATATTTTTGCTGCAAGAAGCATCTAAAAAAATGGTGTCGTTCAATTGATATGCAGATTCATTGAAGTTAGCGCAAGCATCAACTTTCTTTCCGCATGAACTAGTAAAGGTTAGAGTTGGGAGCACAACTGAGGCCAAAAACAGGAATTTCATTTGTTTGGGGGTTGAAGATTAATTATTAAAATAATACCTAAAATAACACTTTTTTTCAAATCCTTCAGATTTTCTAATATTTAAAAATAAGCTAACTTCGAGGTGTCGGTTATGAGCGAAAGTTCGGAAAGAAGACAATCTTCAAAGCGTTCGAGACAATTTTTACAAATAGACTGAAGCAATAGTAACTCACTTTAAACTTTGACAAATGTTTAAATTAGAAATTCCAAACTGGCTGATTATTCTTGGTGCGGTAGGGCAAATGTTTACCGCAATCATTTATCCTTATATCAGACATGTTGTTTTTGACTGGTACAACGACATTAAAAAACTAAAACCTCTAAACCAAGAAATTGCCAAAACGTATGGCAGATACATTCAAGGTTTAAACTTTTCATTTGGACTAATTTCAATTTTGTTTACCCAAGATTTAAAAAATGAAACAGGATTAGCAGTGGCTATAACTGGACTCATCGCTGCTTACTGGACTGGCAAAGTCATAACTCAATTTTCATATTATCCAATGTATGAAATTCCAAAGAAGGTGATTTTTAAAATTGGCGAAGTGCTTATGAACACCTTATTCATAGGATTTTCATTAATTTTCATTTTGCTTTTCATTTCAAACTTACTCGGATACTTAGATAAACAATGACAAATAAAAAGATAATTTTAGCAGGAGGGACAGGTTTTGTCGGTAGGTATTTAACTGAAAAATATTCAGCTTTAGGTTATAACGTCATCAACATTTCAAGACAAACAGGAAGTGTGAATTGGGAAGATGAAAAAGCGATAATAGAAGCCATTGATAATTCAGAAATGCTCATAAATCTTGCTGGTAAGTCAGTAGATTGTCGATACACTGAACAAAACAAACAAGACATTTTGAATTCCAGAACTGAAACTACAGCAATACTTGGAAATGCAATTTTGAAATGTAAAAACCCACCTGAGCTTTGGATTAACTCAAGCACTGCAACTATTTACCGACACGCAGAAGATAGAGCTATGACGGAGACTAAAGGAGAGATTGGCAGTGGCTTTTCTGTAAATGTGGCAACCAGTTGGGAGAAATCATTTTTTGATTTTAAATTACCAAGAACAAGACAAGTTGCTCTTAGAATGGCAATAGTATTGGGTAATAATGGCGGTGTAATGAAACCATTTATGAATCTTGTACGATTTGGATTAGGTGGAAAACAAGGAAATGGGAATCAAATGTTTAGTTGGATTCACATTTCTGACTTGTACAACATAATTACATTTTTAAAGCACAACAAAAATTTAAGTGGCGTTTTTAATTGCTCATCACCAAATCCTGTTCAAAACAAGAATTTAATGAGAATATTAAGGGAGAGAATGAACATTAAGTTCGGTTTGCCTTCACCAAAGTTATTGCTAAAAATTGGAGCTGTTATTATTGGGACTGAAACTGAGCTAATTTTGAAAAGTCGTTGGGTTATTCCCGAGCAACTTATGTCCGCTGGATTCATCTTTGAGCACCCAACTATTGACGAAGCAATTGATACTATTTTGACGAACGAAAAGAAATACAGCCGAAAAGGGTATACGTCTTTGCGCGAAAATTAATAAACAAAAGTTGAGTCCAGAAACAACTCAAAAAACGGGGCGCATTATGAAAAGCCAAACGATTAGATAAATAATAACTGTATAACATGAAAAAATCTTTAAATTTTATTCAACTAATAATTTCTCTTCTGTTTTTTCAAATGCAGGGCACGGGTCAAAGTGCTGAATGCGGCACGGATTACATTCATAAAAATCGGATGCAAACTGATTCTGCTTATCGGAAGCAAATCCTTAAGCTTGAATCGAATGTTGAGGCCAATACACAAAATCACGCAAACATTAATCTAAAATCTACGCTATACACCATTCCCGTTGTTGTTCATGTTATGCATTTAGGCGAGTCTATTGGAACAGGTTCTAATATTTCGGAAATTCAAATTCAACAAGCTATTGCAGGACTTAATGACCGATTTAGAAATGTAAACGGTTTAGGCGTTGATGTTGAATTGGAATTTTGCCTTGCGAGTATAGATCCAAACGGTAATTCAACCAACGGCATTAATAGGGTTGATGGTTCAGGTGTTGCAAATTATTCAGCAAATGGAATAACACCAACGGGGAATCCGTGCAGCGGAGCAACTGAAACTGCGATAAAAGACTTAAGCAGATGGCCTGTTTCTGACTATTATAATATTTGGGTAGTTAGCGAAATATGTAATGGTAGTTTTGTTGGATATGCATCGTATCCAGTTGGAGGGCTTTATGATGGATTAGTAATTGTTTCTACCTCTATGACAAGTAACAGTGGAACATTGCCTCATGAAGTCGGGCACGGATTTTTTCTGTATCATACCTTTAATGGTGATGGCGGTAATGTTTCTTGTCCAATAGACACTGATTGTCTTATCGATGGAGATCGTGTATGCGATACACCGCCTCATAAACAAGGAGATTGTGGCACTACTAACCCTTGTTCTTCAACTGGTGTGTGGGATAACAGTCGTTATAACTTCATGTCTTATTGTCCTTTAGTAAACAGATTTACACAAGGTCAGAAAGATAGAATTAGGGCCACAGCTATTGTTGCGCCCAGGGCAAGTTTACTAACTTCATTGGGTTGCGGTGCATTAGGTATTAATGAATTAAATAGCAATAATATATTTTCTGTTTTTCCTAATCCAGCTCAAAATTTTATCAATGTAAAAGCTGATATAAAACTTTTAGGCGCGTCTTATGAAGTTTATGACAATTCGGGTAAAACAATTTTAAAAGGAAGAATAACTTCTGAGGAAACAATCATTGATTTAGGCAATTTAGCTGAAGGTTTTTATTTGTTCTGTGTAGGAGAGAATTTGAAACAATCACTCAAAGTAATAAAAGAATAAATACCTTCAAGTCACGTTTCGTAAAAGAGCGGTAGGTTTTTGAAAGAAGGATCCTTCTTAAACTGTGTCAAAGTTGTGAATACTCAACGGATATCAAACTGGAACATTGACTCAGCTATAAAGAGCTCAAATATTAAAAAACGAAAGCATATAAATTCAAACATTAATTTATTTAATGTGTTATTCTAGAAAAAAATAAAGGCAATAATGACAATTCACATAGAGAAACTGCAAAAAACGATTGAACCCTTAAGACAAGAGATTATCAATCATAAAGTTTACTCAGAAATTAAAACCATAGATGACTTGAACGTGTTTATGGAATATCACGTATACGCTGTTTAGGACTTTATGTCATTACTTAAAACGTTGCAGGGTAATTTAACGTGCACAACAGTTCCATGGTTCCCTAAAGGTTCGGCTGAAACAAGACATCTTATTAACGAAATTGTTGTAGGCGAAGAATCAGACGTGGACAATAACGGCATCAGAAAGAGTCATTTTGAATTATATCTTGACGCAATGCAGCAATGCGGTGCAGACACTTCTAACATCCAAACATTTATTGAAACATTAAAGAATACGAATGATTTCAATGCAGCATTTACCTCATCGAAAACACCAAAAGAAGCGAAAGACTTTGTCGATTTTACATTCAAAATTATTGATAGTAACAAGGATTATTTGCAAGCTGCAATTTTTACTTTTGGTCGTGAAGACCTGATTCCAAATATGTTTATTTCAATCGTAAACGACATTCATAAAAACTTCCCTAACAGTATTTCAACTTTCAAATATTACCTTGAAAGACATATAGAAGTTGACGGAGATCACCACAGTCATTTAGCTTTACAAATGACAGCAAGCTTATGCGGAACGGACGAGCAATTTTGGGAAGAGGCACTTCAAGCAACTGTTGAATCTTTAAAGAAGCGCATAGACCTTTGGGACGGTGCGTATCGGCAAATTATGAATAGAAAATAAAAAGATCAAAAAAATGAAAAAATTTATGCTCAATATCCAATTAGAAGGATTGGACACAGAAACAAGAATGAAATTACTCCCAAGAGAACAAGAAGTTGTAAAAGAGTTGGAAGAAAATGGGACTATCGTAGATAACTTTATTAAACTTGATATGTCTGGGATTTTTATGGTAATGATGGCTGAGGATGCTGAGGATGTGCGTTCAAAACTTTCAACCTTGCCCTATTACCCATATATGAAGATTGAAATTATTCCTGTGAGGGTAGTGAACAGCATTAATCAATAACGGCGTATATAAGAGTATATTTTGGCAAAGTTTAATATCGTTTTTCTACTGAATTTCAATTTTTCTTTGTGTACTTATCAGCTGATAATATTCATTCAAATATTGAACTTGCAAGATGTATTGCCCAGGAGCATAATCCGTTGTATTTAGTTGAATCCCTGTTTTAGAAATGCTTACAAATTTTTCATTTACAACCTTTCGACCAGTGATATCAAATAAATCTATTGAAACATTTGTCCATTCACTTGAATTTTGGATAAACAAAACATCCGAAGTTGGATTTGGATAAACACTGATTGTGGAAGTTGTTGATTCCAATTCATTGATTCCGATGCCACCAACTGTAACTATCATCGATTGCGTATCGACAATTCCACCACAAAAAGTGACAGAGATTGTTACGGTGTAAACCCCATTTGACGTGAAAAGATGTGTTGGATTTTGAACGGTTGAAGTTATGCCATCGCCAAAATCCCACGCCCAAGATTGCGGGTAATCGTTACTTAAATCCGTAAAAACAACATTTTGACTTGGTAAAGGAGATAAAGTCGAAACGCTAAAATCCGCTATTGTATTATTCGAACCACCAATTGGAGTTGAAGTATACGCAATTTTATAACCAAAATAAACCACTGACTGATCTGAAGCGAATTCAATAAACGCAACTCCACCAGTTGTTGTAAAGGGAGTTTGGAGATTCATCCCGTTATATACAGCTAATAAAGGCGCTGAAGCATCTGGACCATCATAAATACTGAGATAATCATAATTCGTTTCAATGTTCAATTGCTCCATGGTGAAGGTAATCGTTGCTGCATTGCATGGTTGAATTAACAACGTACAATTTTCATAATCTTGATAGGTATCGAATTCTCCTCCTGAATCATAAATGAAACCAGCTGTTTTATTCGTTGAAGTTTCACTGCACATAATGATCGATGAATACACTTCAATCTGCTGAACAATTGTATCCGCTCCAGCACAATTATTCACGATCAATTGAACGGTGTAAATTCCAGGATTCGCATACGTATTGCTTGGGTTTTGAAGTGTTGAAGTGCCACCATCACCAAAATTCCATTCCCAGCTAATTGGGTTGTAATTTGAATTATCAGTAAACAAGGTTGGTTGACCAACAGACAATCCGCTTGCACTAAAATCCGCTATTGGGTTTACTGGATTGATGACAATTGCATCAACAACTGTTACAATATCCGTCCCCGGGCAAAGCAATGTATTCGTCACAACAAGTGTCACAGTATAATTGCCATTTGTTGCATAAATATGCGCTGGATTCGGAAGGGTTGAGGTATTCCCATCACCGAAATCCCAAGCGTAACTTTCATAGCCAATATTGGAAGTGAAATCAGTTGACAAAGGTGCTGTGCATGAAAAATTTTCTGAGATAGTGAATTGCGCATCAACTTGAGCTGAGGTAGTATTTGCACCAACTCCTACTGCGTACCATGCATGCACAACTGCTAAGTGTTGCGGGGAACACAAACCAAATAAATCAATTGCTGCTTGTTCTGAACCTAGTCGTGCATCCATAAATGTTGAACTCGGCGTAAGATAAAAAGCTAAATTTCGGTATGCAATCATCATAGCATCTGTCATTCCTATTGCGGCAACGTTGTAATTGTTTCCCAAATCATTGGTGCCAATTCCTCCTGTACAAATCAAATAATACCAGAAGTTTTGAATGCCACTGTCGTAGTGCACAATGTCACCATTATTAAAAAACAAACCATTGTAACAATCCGCGTTTTGAAATTCGTTTGGATTTGACATGTTCCGAAACGCGATATCCCCTGAAGCCCCAGGAAGTAATAATTGATCACCAACATACCACGTTGCAAAACTGGGTGCGTTTAGAAAACGAATCGTATTTCCAAAAATATCACTAAACGATTCATTCAAGGCCCCTGATTCGTCTGCATAGATTAAAGCTGCAGAATTTTCAGTAACGCCGTGGGTTAACTCATGTCCTGCAATTTCTAAAGATGCAACAGGAAAATGATCACCGTCACCGTTGCCATAATGCATTGCGTTTTCAGGTGATCCCGACCAATAGGCATTCAACCCTACCGCGCCATCATTCACATAATTAATAATTTCACCTGCCGCATTGTCGTAGGAATCGCGGTTAAAATTGTTCAAATAGAAATCGTAGGTTGCTTCAGCTCCGAAATGCACATCCATAGCATATTCATCCAAATCAACATTCACATTGTTCCAGTTGTTGTCGTTGTCGACATAAGCTGCAGAGGTGCTTGCGTTCAACGTCTGAATTCCACTTCCTCTACCCGTTTCAGTAGAAAGAAAATTTATAGGTGAAACCCCATTAGTAACCACAGGTTGAACCCCAGAAAATTGCGTGTGTCCAATTCCAATTGCATCTGTTGAACAAATTTTATTAATGAAAGCAAGTACTTTACCTGAATTTGCATCAACATAAATTGTTTTATTGACATGGGGAACCTTTGATAAGACATTAATTTTATAAGCCAAAGTCGTTAAATGATTTTTTACAAACACAACCAATTCGTCACTTTTGAACGCTAAATTTTCTTCTTTTAATTGGATTAAGCTATCGTTCAACGCAGCGTTCAGCGCATCAATATTAGTTATTTTTGGCTCAACGGAAAGCTTTATGTTTGGTTCAAAATCCCCATTTGCAGATTGAAAAAATCCGTTTTTTGAATGGTAAACAAACACATTCCCTTCAACAGGAAGCGTTTGATACAGTTGCTGATAACGTGCATGAGTCATTCCAATTTGGTCATTTTCAGAACGAATTAATTTCCAAGAGTTATCCGGGTTTTCACCAAATAATTGCGCATTTAAAAGAGATAAAGAGGAAATAGGATAACTCGTTGGTGCTAAAAACACTGCTTCAATAGATTGGTTTTGGTCATTCAGTAAAATGCTTTGTGCACCTTTTACTTTTTTTTCTGCTTCTGTTCCAGTAATGCGTTGACCAAATGAAAATTGGATGAATAAAATTCCAATTAATGCGAAGAATAATTTTTGAGTGCGCTTCATCCAAGAGATATGTAAAGATTTCATTCAAATAAACACAATTTTTAAATATGACGAACGATAAAATTTTAAATTGTCTAAAAAAGGGTTTTATCTGTAAAAAAATCAAATCGTATGAATCTTTCAAAAAAAACAGTTTAGCTTGGGGTCCAAAATTTGTTTTACGATATCGTCAACTTATTCTTAGCTAAAATCAATAATATGAGTGTTTTATATAAAAAAATAAAATTGTCAAAATCCTTTATAAATAGTGGTTTTCCGCGTTTTCAAAAAAAATAATTACACATAAAATTAATTTATCAAGAACTTTTTTGAACTTGTTTTGTTTAAGCTTTAACATTAATCATTAAACAAATTATTATGAAAAAAACTTTTTTACCTTTAAACTTTAAAGCAGTATCGGCTTCGTTGTCGATGTTATTATTAACTTTTGGACTTTCGGCACAAACAAACGTTTTTGACGATGTTATCGCAACTAGTCCAAATCACACCTATTTAGAAGTTGCATTAATTCAAGAAGGATTAGACGTAGCTCTTCAGAATCCTATGGGTACACTAACTGTTTTTGCTCCAGATGACGCAGCCTTCACTGCACTTGCAACAGCTTTAGGAACAGACATTACAGGTTTGTTAGCAAATCCAAATTTGACGAATATTCTTTTGTACCATGTTTTAGGTGCTGAGGTTGTTTCAACTTCTTTAACAAACGGTCAAATTGCAACACCTTTGTTCACTGCTAATACATTGAAAGTAACAATTGATGGAACGAATGTTTTTATTAATCAAGCGCAAGTTAATGCAGCTGATCTTCAGGCAGACAATGGTGTAGTTCACTCAATCGGTTCTGTACTTTTGCCCGTTCAAACTGTAGCTGACATTGCGTTAGGTTCACCAGCTCATACTACATTAGTTGCAGCGGTAGTTGAGGCTCGTCTTCTTCCAGCTTTAACAAATCCTTTAGCACAATTAACTGTATTCGCCCCGACAAATGATGCGTTTACTGCAGCCTTAACAGCGTTAGGTATTACTGCTGGACAATTATTAGCATCACCAGATCTTGGTAATATATTATTATACCATGTTTTAGGTGCTGAAGTAGTTTCGGGTACTTTAACAAATGGTCAAATTGCAACGCCATTGAATGTTACTAACACATTGAAAGTAACAATTGACGGTACAAATGTATATATCAATCAAGCACAAGTTAATGCAGCGGATCTTCAGGCAGACAATGGCGTAGTTCACTCAATCGGTTCTGTACTTTTACCTGTTCTAACTGTAGCTGACGTTGCTATAAGTTCTCCAGTGCATACAAGTTTAGTTGCAGCGGTAATTGAAGCACGTCTTCTTCCAGCCTTAACAAATCCTTTAACACAATTGACGGTCTTCGCTCCAACGAATATGGCTTTTGATAATTTAGCAACAGCTTTAGGAACTAATATCGCTGGAATTCTAGCAAATCCAGAATTAGCAGCTATTTTATTGTACCATGTTGTTGGTTCTGAAGTGTTGTCAACAGCACTAATGAATGGTCCAGTTGTTACTCTAAACGGACAATCAGTAACAGTTAACTTGATGAGTGGCGTAATGATCAATACTGCAAATGTTGTCGTGCCAGATCTCCAAGCTGACAATGGTGTTGTTCACGTTCTTGACGCTGTTTTGGTTCCAAGTTTAGCGAACATATCAGAATTGAGTTCTACAAACTTTGAACTTTCTCCAAACCCATCAAGTGATGTAATTAAGATTTCGAATTTTTCAGCAACTGAATTTTCAATCATTAATAACAATGGATCGGTTGTAAAAACAGGAAACGTAGTAAACAATGAAATTTCAGTTTCTGATTTAGAAAATGGAACTTATTTTTTACAATTATCAAATAACGAAGGAACTTACCAAGCAAAATTCATCAAATTGTAATTCCTCGAAAATTAACAAACTAGAAAATGTAAAAGGCTCAACTGAAAGGTTGAGCTTTTTTGTTTTAAAGAAAAATTGATAAAGTATAGATTCAAACCTTTTCAAACTGTTTATTGAAATTAAAAGATCGAAAACATCAAACTATCAATTGCCTACTTCCGCATCTTCTCCCGAATCGCACTAACTGAAGTGATATACACCCCTGCAAAAATTACCAACATGTAAATGATCTTTTGCCATGTTATTGTTGCAGTGTAATCTTCAGCAACACCTAATTGACTCAATGTGTATGCGAAAAACATCACCAATACAGGTTGTAGATAAATATATGCGCTGGAAACAGAAGCTGATAAATACTTCAACCCGTACATCGTTAAAAGATACGTTAGAAACGTTACGCCAACAACAACGTAGGCAATTTTAATCCAAACATCAAGTGGAATTATGGAGAAATTGGTCGTAAAAAATTCTGTTAGTGTTGGTGGATACACAAGAATAAAACCTACTCCAAAAGTGAACACATACGTGATAACGGTCAAAGGCGAATACTTCTTCATCAACGGTTTTGCTAGTACAAGATAAACAGCGTAACTCGCAGCGTTTATAAACAGAAACAAATCTCCAAGCGTTGAATCTCCTTTACCTGTTCCAGCAGTCAGCGTTAATAGTACTGCTCCAACTGCACCTAATACTATTCCAACAGATTTCCACAATGTAATTTTCTCTTTTAAAAGAAAAAAAGACAAGATCACAACCAAGATTGGATTGGACGCCATGATGATTCCAGAATTAATCGAAGAAGATAAATTTAATCCGTGAAAGAAGAATAATTGGTTGATGGCTACGCCAAACAATCCACAAGCGGCCAATAGAAAATAATCTTTACGTTCAATCTTTTCACGCACAAAGAATGCTTTTACAATCCAAAACAAGACGGTTGCTCCAAGCGCTCTGAATAGGATAAAGACATTTGGAGTGAGAAATAGTGGCATCACACCTTTTGCCAAAACATGGCTTGCGCCGTACAACGTATTGACGGCAAAGAGTGCAAGATGGGCAGAAAGGGATTTGTTCAAAAACGTTAAAATTATATTCTTCTTTTTTTAAATTGGAGAATATATAGCCACCCTCCTTTATCCTCCCTCAAGGGAGGAAACTTTAATTGTTAAACGATTTTACTGCGGCGTCAACTTCCTTTTGCGCATTTCCAATAAAAACTTCTTCTCCATTAATCATGAAAGGTCGTTTCAGAAAAGTATACTCTTCCAACATGTGTTTGCGGTAATCTTGCTCCGACAGATTCATTTCGTTTAATCCTAAAGAACGGTATTTTATGGCTCTTTTCGAAAACAATGCCTCATAGGAACCCACTTTTTCTTTTAACCAATCCAATGTTGTAGCATCAATATTATTTTCTTTGATGTTACACAATTCAACATCATTGGAAGGATTAATTTCTTTCAGAATCTTTTGACACGTGCTGCAGGAATTAAGGAGATAAATTTTCTTCATATTATACTAAAAACAATTATTAAGTTGCTCATTTGAAATCGTTGTATAATGCCGAAAACTATTTGTTTGTATGCCATTTCGGCATGCATTACAAGATAGCAATTCGGTATTAATTGTTCTGTAAATATTCTTCGTTGCGTTTTCGATCTTCTTCTGAACCTGGCGTATTACATCCTTTAACTCGTTTTTCAAACAAATAAATGATTTTCACTTGTGCTTGAATTGGTAAATAATTTGAATTGAACCATTTCAATGCCGCACAACCTTGTCGCCATTCATTAATTCCTAAAATTGGCAATTGAACTCCAGGAATTACATAAAATCTACGACTCATTTTAATTCCAAAACCCAATCCGTAATGCAGTTGCGCAACTAACGGTTTGTGAAACGACTGTCCTGCCGTAATTGTTGACCCATTGTAACCTTGATTTCCATTGATCAGTCGAAAATCAACATTCACTCCCAAGCCATTATCAATAAAAAACTTCTTGCTCAAATTGATGTTTTTGTGCAACGTAAAACGACCATATAAATAGCCGTTATAATAAGAGCTATTGCCTGTTTCAGTGAGAGATAAATTACCTAAAGCATTGTAATAGTTGATTGTTGTATTTTCATTTCCTCCTAAATATTTGAAGCCAATTCCCCAATCGTAATAAGAAACAAGAACCGTTTTCAACCACAACGAAATTTTAGCACGTTTTTTTGGAAAATGTGCCATTCCAACTTCTGCAAAAAATCCAACTTTCCCTGAAGGATCGTATGTATAATCCATTGGTCGGCCTAAAAGATCCGTTGTGGAATAAGTTGTATTGTTTTTATCGGACCTCGTTTTCATAAAGGTTGGTCCTGCTGAAAATTGCAAGCCAAAATAACGGTAATTTTTATAATCTGCTTTCCCAAAAGTATCGCTACGACGCTTTCCTGGAGTTAAGTCTCTCTGGGCAAAAAGACTGCTAAAAAGAGCAACAAAAACAACTAATAATATCTTTTTCATGCGATTAATTTACGGATTAAAATTTATTTACAAAGTGACAAAATCTTATTCATCACCTCATCGGAATCCCATTTAGCTTCAACGTTCTCCATTTCCAACACCTCATCCATGATTTTACTTTGCACTTGCCCTTGCTTATAAGCGACACTGTAGCGAATGTTACTAAAAGTCACTTGCGAATAAAGTGGCAACCATTTATCTGGATAAATTTCACTGAATTTAGCTTCTATTTTTTTACGCAATTGGAATGCAGGATCAGCAACAAAATCACGCATAACGTAGTAATTATCTAAAGAAAGATCTTGCAAAGCGTCCCCGTCAGCTTTTCTTTCCAAACTATATTCTTCAAAAATTGCAGGCCAATTTTCATTGTGCTTGATCATCAATTCATGTAAAACAGTGCAATCTTCAAATCCAGCGTTCATTCCTTGCCCGTAAAAAGGAACTGTTGCATGTGCTGCATCTCCCATCAATGCTGTTTTTCCATGCGCCCAAGGATGACAGCGAACAATTGCCAAAGATGAAAGTGGATGATCTTCCCACGCATCTGCAATATTCGGCATCATTTCATAGAAATCTGGAAAAATTGTTTTGAAGAAATTGTTTACTGCTTCTTTTGACGTCAGGGTGTTGAATGCGTTCTCATCTCCTTCGTGTGGCATAAATAACGTACACGTAAATGATCCGTCTTCATTCGCCAAAGCAATCAGCATGAATCGACCACGCGGCCAAATATGCAATGCTTTTTTATCCATTTTATACGACCCGTCAGAATTTGCTGGTAATAAAATTTCTCTATATCCGTCGGCAATGAAGTTTTGACTGTATTGAAAACGATCTAATTTCTGCATTGAATTATAACGCACTGCAGAAAAAGCACCATCGGCACCGAAAATCAAATCTGCTTTCGCTTCAATTGCTTCACCTGTCAGGTTATTTGTTAGATAAACAATCCCATTTTTTAAATCCACTTTTTTGCAATCGTGGTTATAATGAATCGTCGCTTTCCCAAATTTCTCGGCAATATCCATCATGGTCGCGTTAACTTTCCCACGAGAAACAGAATAAATTGCTTCATCCTCCTTACCATATTGCTGATACGACAAATTTCCTTTTAAATCGTGCATCATTCTTCCATACATTGGAAGTGCAATTTTCCTGATTTCATCACCCACTCCAACTGCATCTAACGCTTTCCAGCCACGTGTAGACAAGGCAAGATTAATAGATTTTCCAGCCGATATTTCAGCCTTCCGAATATCTGGTCGACGTTCATAGATAGTTACTTTATAACCAGCTCGTGATAAATAGACTGCCCATAGTGAGCCAACTAATCCAGCTCCAACGATGATAACACTTTTATTGTTTTCCATGCTTACAATTTATGATTTGGGATTATCAATTCGGGATTCATGATTTGGGAAATAAACTAAATCTGTATCCTTGAATTTTGATCCTTTATATTCTGATTGTTTTAAATAATGTATAAAACCTCCTAATTGATTTATGAGGCTTTGGGTTTTTGCATTTAATTCTTCTGCTTTTTCTGTCTTCAAATAGTTACGATCCAAAGCACGGTATAATTGCGATTTTACTTCAGTGCACGATGCTTTACTAATTGACAAATATTGAATGAATTCTTTATTTCCTGACCTGCCAAATCCTTCTGCTATATTATCCATAACCGAACCACTTGATCGATTGATTTGATTAACCAGTGCAAAATCCTTTGAAAAATTACCTTCAGAAATTTGGCTGAAAATTTCTTTGCACAATTCTCGTGCTTCTTGCCAAACTCCTAAATCTTCAAATTTTTTAATCATTTACTTTTTTCTTTTGTGAATACCCTAAATTAAGTTACTCACAATTTTCAAAAATCCCAAATTCCAAATTACGAATCCCGAATTATTTTACTGTATTGCTTTTTCTAATAATTGCCCGAACCAATAACAATCCTCGTATGAATTGTACAAAGGTGCCGGAGCGATTCGGATTACATTAGGTTCGCGCCAATCTGCCACAACACCTAGATCTGAAAGTGCATCAAACAATGCTTTTCCTTGCCCCTTTGCCATTATTGACAATTGAGCACCTCGTTTTGTTTTGTCGCGCGGCGTAATTAATTCAAATGTACACCGGTCTTTATTCTTTTCTGAAATATCATCGATTACAAATTCCATAAAGGCAGTCATCAAATCTCGTTTCGTTCCAATTCGATCCATTCCAGCTTCTTCAAAAATATCGAGTGAAGCCAAATGTGCTGCCATTCCTAAAATTGGAGCATTGCTCAGTTGCCATCCTTCTGCACCTTTCATCGGATTGAATCCTGGCTGCATCAGGAATCTCGTTTCTTTATCATAACCCCACCAACCAGCAAAACGCGGAAGTTCTGGATTGTACGAATGACGTTCATGAACAAACATTCCACTCACTCCTCCTGGAGAAGAATTCAAATATTTATATCCACACCATGCAGCGAAATCAACTCCCCAATCGTGTAATTTTAAATTGATGTTTCCAGCAGCATGCGCCAAATCAAATCCTACAACAGCGCCGACTTTGTGTCCGGCTTTTGTAATCGTTTCCATGTCAAATAATTGTCCAGTGTAATAATTCACACCACCAATCATTACTAAAGCTAATTCATCGCCAAGTTCTTCAATTTTCGCTAAAACATCTTCTTCTCGAATCAATTGTTCTCCTTCTCTTGGAGCCACTTCAACCAAATGTTCGGCTACATCTAATCCATGAAATTTCACTTGCGATTCTAATGCATATTGATCACTCGGAAAAGCTTTCGCTTCACACAGTATTTTCGTTCTTTTTCCTTCTGGTCTGTAAAACGAAACCATCAATAAATGAAGATTAGTTGTCAATGAATGCGTAATCACGACTTCAATTGGCAAAGCACCAACAACTTTCGCTGCTTTATTCGTCAAATTTTCATGGTAAGCAAACCACGGTTTTTTTGCTAAAAAATGCCCTTCAACGCCATATTTCGCCCAAGCGTCTAATTCTTCAATAATATACTCTCTTGTTGACTTTGGTTGCAGTCCCAATGAATTTCCTGTGAAATAACGTACAGTGTTTTCATGAAAATTTGGGAAATAGAACTTTTCTCTAAAGGATTTAAGTGGATCTTGCACATCTAATTGCTGTGCGTGTGCTAAAGTGTTTTCGAAATGACTCATTCAATCAATCTTATAATTACTAACTTTGTGCTTTCAATGGGCAAATATACATATTATGGAGACGATTCAAGGCATCAAACGAACAACATCTGAAGGACTTTTTGAAAAAGCAAAAACCTTTTTCCCAGGAGGAGTAAATTCTCCAGTCCGAGCTTTTAAATCGGTTGAAGGATCACCACTTTTCATTAAAAAGGGCGATGGATGTAAAATTTGGGATGAAGATGACAATGAATTTATTGATTTTTGTTGCAGTTGGGGACCACTTATTTTAGGGCACAATCATCCGGCCGTGTATACTAAAATCGTTGCTGCGTTGCAAAATGGTGCTAGTTTCGGTGCTCCAACTCGTTTAGAAAATGAATTGGCTGAGTTGATTTTAGACCGTAATCCCTTTATTGATAAAATTCGCTTTGTAAGTTCAGGAACTGAAGCTGTCATGTCGGCTTTGCGTTTGGCTCGTGGATATACAGGAAAAGATAAAATCATCAAATTTGAAGGGTGTTATCATGGTCATTCAGATTCACTTTTAGTAAAAGCTGGAAGCGGATTAGTGACGCTTGGAGAATCTTCAAGTGCTGGTGTTCCAGAACATGTTGCGATGGATACATTGGTTTTACCTTTGAATGATATAGAAGCATTGAAAAAATGTGTTGCAGAAAATAAAAACGAAATTGCGTGTGCGATTATTGAACCAATTCCAGCGAATAATGGGCTGCTTTTGCAGGAAAAAACGTTCCTTTTAGCGCTTCGAGAAATATGCACAGAAAATGGAATTTTGTTGTTCTTTGATGAGGTGATTTCTGGGTTCAGAGTTGCTTTTTCGGGAGCTGCAGAATATTATGGAATTAAGCCTGATCTTGTTACTTATGGAAAAATAATTGGTGGTGGTTTGCCTGTTGGAGCATATGGCGCAAGCAAAGAAATCATGGCATGTGTTTCTCCTGATGGACCCGTTTATCAAGCAGGAACGCTTTCTGGGAATCCAGTTGCAATGGCTGCAGGAATTGCGCAATTAACGGAATGTGCCAAACCAGGTTTTTATGAAGATCAAGCTGAAAGAACAACTTATTTTGTTTCTATCATAAACGCGTATGCAAAGTCTAAAGGGTATAACTTTGAATTGGTAACTGTAGGTTCAATCTTCTGGTTGTCATTTGATGGGAAAAAAAGCATTCACAAAGCAGATGAAATCAACCCAGACATGACAGGATTTAAAAATTTACACCGAGAATTATTGAATCGAGGAGTTTATTTGGGTCCAAGTGGATATGAAGTTGGGTTTGTGTCTTCTGCACATTCAAAAGAAATTCTGGAGACAGCTGCTGGTATTTTCTGTGAATGTTTGGATGTTATTTTTTAAGGAATAGCATGTCTACCATAAATTGATTTCAAAGAAATTGATAGAGTATATCCTTTAGTGCTTTTGTCAGCGTTTTCTGTGGGAAACGATTATATCCTTTCTCCCTCTGATATCACTGATAGGCGCGGAAGCAACTTCAAAAGATAATAGGCCAAGCAGTAGGAAATGACAACAAAAACCAAAAATTAAAACAGAAATTGATAGAGTATATCCTTTAGTGCTTTTGTCTGCGTTTTCTGCGGGAAATGATTATATCCCTTTCTCCCGCTGATATCGCTGATATGCGCAGAAACAGCTCCAAAAGTTAATATGCTAAGCAGTAGGAAATGACAACAAAAACCGAAAATTAAAACAGAAATTGATAGAGTATATCCTTTAGTGCATTTGTCTGCGTTTTCTGCGGGAAATGATTATATCCCTTTCTCCCACTGATATCACTGATAGGCGCGGAAGCAACTTCAAAAGATAATAGGCCAATCAGTAGGAAATGACAACAAAAACCGAAAATTAAAACAGAAATTGATAGAGTATATCCTTTAGTGCCTTTGTCTGCGTTTTCTGCGGGAAATGATTATATCCTTTCTCCCGCTGATATCGCTGATATGCGCAGAAACAGCTCCAAAAGATAATAGGCCAAGAAGTAGGATTAGCAAACCCCCATTTGCTTTTTTGATGTAATTCAGCTAATTGATAAAAGTCTTTCCCGATGAAAGTAATAAGTAACTTAACTTTTGAATTTATTCTTTACAAGAAGCCTTCTTTTCTAACATTTCCTTTCCGCTCATCAGCTGATAATCGACGCACTCTTTTTTCTTAACCTCTTTCAGACTTTTTAATTTTTCAGCTTTTTCAGATGTAATCTCTCCGCTAAAGAGTTTCGATGAGAAATCGTTCAATTCTTCTCCTGCTTTAAGACATTTGCAAAATTGCTCATCCTTCGAGCTGCATGCGCTAAGCACTATTATTGAGGTGAAAATAAAAAGTAATTTCATGCTATTAATTTTGATCTTTAGATGAAGGTAGTTTATAAATTTGAATGTTCCTGAAAGTTCCAATTTTTTCTTTAGTGAACGTTGCAAGTTTTTTGTTTTCCAAGATAATTGGGTCTTTTAAAATTAAATATTTTGCTCCTCTTTTTATAAAACCGGGCAAATAATCATGCAAATTTTCATCAGAAGAATAGATGGTGGAGAATCCTTTTTGATCCATCAATGACAAAGTAATATTTGGGCTTTGGTCTGGAACGCTGACAACAATATCGGTCCGTTTAATTCCCAGTGATCTTAGATAAGGTGTTACTGATTCATATGCTTTTGACTTTGTGTCGTAATCCCAATGAAACCATTTCCAATATCCAATTTCATCCTCTGACAAAAAGATCTCAGTTAGAAAAAAGACTTTTTTGTCATATTTCATTCGTGTCTTAGATGCCCCATAAAATAACGAAAGACATATTGCAACAACCGTCATTGCTCGCATCGATTTTGAATAAAACAAGCTTTCGTGTTCTTGCTTGATGAACATTAAAAAGCAAATTAACATGGGAGGAACAAGAATAAAAAATTCAATCAAATAATAGTCGTGAACATCAAAATTACTGAACCAAAGAAGTATGTAAAGAATTAATTCTAATGCAATTGAGAAGGTAAATAAAAGTGCTAGTTTGTTCTGCTTTTTTGGGTTTAAGATGAGCCAAAGAAGAATCAAACAGAAAATCGTTCTTACTGAAGTATGGTACCATTCAGAAAACATCCCAAAACTTAATTTTGACCAAACGTGTGGAATATTCTCGTTTTCCCAAATTGGACGGATGGTTGAAAGAAAATAGATGGAATTGTTTGCTGCATTGTAATTTTTACTGAAACTCATCCATCCATATATTGTTATTAGGGGAGTCAATAAAAGGGCTGTATGCAAAATTCGTTTGAAAAAAATACTGCTTTTAAAATAGCCAATTAACTCAAAAAACAATAGCGCAAAGACAGGAAAAAATCCAATTAACATAGATGGACGAAGCAATCCTGCGAGCGTAACAAATAAGATTGACACGACTAAATACCTACTCGTTTTATTGTTGTAAAATTTTAAGAAATAATACCAGCCTATAAATAAAAAGCTCAGTGCTGGGATATTAATAAGAAAGCTGTTTGAATAATAGCCATAAAGCGGGGAAGAGAAAATGAGTATCGGAATTATATAAGCGAAAAAATAATCATTCAATAAAAGCTGTATGCTTCTAAAGAGTGCAAATAGTCCTAAAAAAGCAATACATAAATTCAAAACTCTTGCACTAAAAAAGGAAGGTCCTGTTATCTTCCAAATCAATGCGTCAACATAATAAATAATTGGAAATTCACCGACTGCTTTGCCTTCTTTTGATGTTTGATTATGGGTCTTTGGTTCAAAAAAATGCATTCCTTCAGCATAATAATTATACGTAATGGAATATGCGTCTGTTTGTCTCCATTGATGCATTGATCGTGGTGGAAAACTATTCGTTTTGAATTGATTGAACAATGCCGAGATAAACAGCAGAATTAAAATAAATAAAAGTGAATGGTATTTTTTCATTTTAAAATGCCAGTTTGAAAGAACATAAAAATAATAGGGCTATTATTTGAATCATCTTCTAATTTTAAAACAATTATAAGAAAAATACAGCACGTATTCTTTAGATTGAACTATCAATTATGATTGAATATTTTTACTTTTAACTAAAATTCAACTTGTAGATGTCAAAATTACCCAACGTAGGAACAACCATTTTCACTGTAATGTCGAAACTGGCAGTCGAACACAATGCAATAAATCTATCACAGGGTTTTCCAAATTTCCCTGTAGATTCTAAATTAACCGACATTTTACAAAGAATTTCAACCGATTCTATTCATCAATATGCCCCAATGGCGGGTTATCCCCCATTACTTGTGAAAATTGGTGCTATGACAGAAAAATGTTACGGTCGAAGTCCAAATCCTGATCAAGAAATTCTAGTTACAGCAGGTGCAACGCAAGCAATTTTTACAATTATTCAGGCTTTAGTAAATAGTGGTGAAGAAGTGGTGATTTTAGACCCAAGTTATGATTGTTATGAACCACCAGTAATTTTATCAGGAGCAAAGTCCGTTCGAGTTCCACTAAACGATGATTTTACGCCAAACTGGGAAAGAATAGGACATTCAATCAATTCAAAAACAAAACTTTTAATAATAAATAATCCACACAATCCATCTGGACGCGTTTTTAATGAAACTGATTTCGTGGCTCTTGAAGCAATTATGGATAAATTTCCGAATTTAATCCTACTTTCCGATGAGGTGTATGAATATATAACATTCGAGAAAAAACACCTTTCTATAAACACGAGAGAAAAAATAATTAATAGAAGTGTTATTGTTTCATCATTCGGAAAAACATTTCATATAACAGGTTGGAAAATCGGCTATATCATTGCTCCAGAAAACCTGATGATAGAAATTAAAAAAGTGCATCAATTTTTAGTTTTTTGTGTAAACAGTGTCTCACAAGTTGCGCTTTCGGAATATTTAGACAAAATTGATGTGACACAATTAGGCAGTTTTTATCAAGAGAAAAGAGATCTATTTCAAAATCTTATGAAGACCAGCCGATTTGATTTTCTCCCTTCAGAAGGATCTTATTTTCAAGTTGCTTCGTATGCTAAGATTTCAAAGGAATCAGATGTGGAATTTACAAAAAGACTTGTTACAGAATTTGGCGTAGCAACGATTCCAATTTCTGTTTTCAATGCAAATCAACAGGATCAACAACTTATTCGTTTCTGTTTTGCAAAAGATTCTGAAACATTAACTCAAGCAGCAATAAGATTATGCAAGATTTAAAAATAGCACTTGTTCAAGCCAATCAAATTTGGGAAAACAAAACTGCCAATTTATCCAATTTCTCAAAACTTTTAGAGAATGTAACAGGTATTGATTTAATTCTTCTCCCTGAAATGTTTCATACAGGATTTTCAATGAATGTTGAACAATTAGCAGAAACAATGGATGATTCTATCGGTATAGATTGGTTGAAATTAACTGCAAAATCCAAAAATGCAGCAATCTATACTTCATTAATCATTCAAGAAAATGGAAGCTATTTTAACCGAGGGGTTTTCATTAAGCCTGATGGAGGAATGACTTTTTATGATAAAAGAAAACTATTTGGTTTAGGCGGTGAAAGTGATTTTTTTAAAGCTGGAAGCTCTGAAACAATTGTTGCGTATAAAAATTGGAAGTTCCAATTACAGATCTGTTATGATCTAAGATTCCCGGAAATAGTAAGAAATAGTATTTCACCCAACCAATCAGCAAATTACGACGTTATTCTGTATGTTGCCAATTGGCCAGAAAAAAGAATCTCTCATTGGAAAACACTGTTAACCGCAAGAGCAATTGAAAATCAATGTTGCGTGCTAGGGGTTAATCGAGTTGGTGAAGATGGGAAAGGATTAATTTATTCGGGTGAAAGTAGGTTTATTGACGGAATAGGAACTGAAATTTCACTTACAAAGGATAAAGAAATGGTTCAAATTGTAACGCTACAAAATAAAGAATTAATTGAAATCCGAAAAACGTTGCCTTTTTTGAAGGATCGGTAGTAGTTAATTATTTAACAGTATATTATAATATAAATAAAATGGTTTATATTTGCTTAATCTAAAAAAAAAATTGAATATGAAAAGAATCTACATTACACTTTCAGCTCTTGCATTTGTTGGTATTTCTTGGGGACAAAATACAAACCCAGTTTATACTTTTTCAAAAAAGCAAAATGCAGAAAAAATTAGAACGACTCCTTCTGGAGCAAACACGCCAACTTCTAAACCAAGCACACAAACTGAAAAAGTTTTAAATGTTTTGTGGACAGAAAACTTTGAAGGAAGTGCAACGGCTTTAACAACAACAAACGGAACTTATTCGACTTCTGGATCAAATCCTAATTACTGGACGTTAAGATCTACGCATCCTGTAAATTTCTCAAATCCTGAAAATCTTTCTGGAAAATTCTTGGCTTGGGATTCGTATACTCCTAATTCAACTGAAATTGATTTTGCTTCAACAGCGGTTGATGGTGCTGCTATTTCTCCAGATATCGATTTATCTGCTGGTGCTGCAAATGGTTTAGTATTAAGTTTCAAAACTGATGCTATGTATTGCTGTAATTACCAAGAAACACCTTTTTATATCGCAATTTCTCAAGATGGCGGTGCAAATTGGGGAGCATCAATTCCTTTAGACTTCAACATTGATCGTAACGTAGCCACATCTGATTTCAATAATCCTCTTGAGTATTTTGTTGACATCACTGCATATACAACTGCATTTTCAGCAAATACACGAATCAAGTTTATTTGGGAAGCAATGAATGTTGATCCAAACGGACAAATAAACACACATTACTACTGGTTGGTTGATGATATTCAAATTTATGAAAATCCAGATTACAACTTAGAAATAGCTTCTTCATATTGGGGAACAGCAGGTTTGAACTACTTCCAAATTCCAATTACTCAAACTGCTCCAATTGATTACACATTGAATGTAAACAATACAGGTGCATTGTCAATGACAAATGTTAAATTAAATCTTGACATCAATACAGGTGCGTTTGTTGGTTCTAGTGCTCCAGTAACGATTAGTGCAGGTGCTTCTGATAGTTTAGTTTTAACTACTCCATTTACACCTTCTGCGCTTGGAACATACCTTGCAACTCGCACTCTTACTTCAACAGAAGTAGATGAAGTGCCAGTAAACAACACACTTCCAAATCTTTCATTTGATGTAACAAATTATATATACGCTCGTGATAACGGTGTTTTAGTTGGAAGTTCATCTAACGGTACAAATGGTCATGAAACAGGAAATCTTTTTGACATCTTTGCTGACCAAACTTTAAGAGGAATAAATGTACGTTTAAAAGGTGGTTCAGGTCAAAGTGTTATTGGAACTGAGTTTTTTGTTAAAATATATTCTGTTGACCCTGCTACAGGAGATTTCGTTTGGGTAGGAGAATCTAACCCTATGCTGATTTCTGCAACCAACGTTAATACAAATTTAGTAGTGCCGTTAATTGATCCTGCTTTCTTACTTGCTGGCTCAACTTATTTAGTAGTATGTGGATCATTTACTTCAGGATTATCAATTGCTAATGCTGGAACATCTGAACCTGGAACATCTCTTGTTTTAGATATGAGTGATGGTCTTTGGTATTATCAAACTGAAACTCCTTATGTACGTTTAAATTTTGATCCATCTTTATCGTTAGAAGAAAATTCATCTTCTATTACAATTGGTAAAGTATTTCCTAATCCAACATCTGGAGAAACTACAATTAACTATTCTTTAGCGAATGCATCAACAGTTAATGTTGAAGTAGTTGATATCACAGGAAAAATTGTTTACACATTAAATAATGGAACTGAAGTAGCTGGAGCACATAACTTGTCTTTCAATGCTGCATCTTTCTCTAATGGAGTTTACTATGTAACAATTTCAACTGACGAAGCAACAGTTACAAAAAAATTCATCAAGAAATAATTGGCTGCGCCGCTGCTTCGCGGTCTTTGAATTAATATCTTTGAAGGCCTCAGTCAAATGACTGAGGCCTTTTTTTATGGAACTATTTTCTATTGGATTTATTGGCTTGTTCTCAGCAAGTTTTCTTTCAGCAACGATTTTACCAATGAGTTCTGAAGGAATCTTATTGCTCATGTTGAGTCAACAATACGATCCAATTTCATGTTTAATGATTGCTACAATAGGTAATTCCATGGGCGGCCTAACGAATTATGGTCTTGGCATGTTTGGAAATGCAATCTGGTTGAAACGTTTCGGAATCAAAGAGAAAAAATTGATGACATTTCAAAAACGGATTCAAAAACGAGGCTATTTAGTTGCATTTTTCTCTTGGGTCCCTTTTATTGGTGATCCAATGACTGTTGCTTTAGGCTTTTTTAAAGTGCCGTTTATTCCCGTTTTGTTTTTCATCGTTTTAGGTAAATTCTTGAGGTATTTAGTTTTTGTTTTGCCATTCTTATAAAATATTCGGTTTCATCTTCTATTTCAAGGTCAATCAGTCAAATCAATTCAAGCATTTTACCGATATTTACAAAAAATTCAAAGCAACATGTCAAAAGTTACTACCCTCAATGAGTTTATCATGGACCGCCAAGCAGATTTTCCTGGTGCATCAGGTGAATTGTCACGGATTTTAAATGATATTGCTGTTGCATCTAAAATTGTTAGTCGCGACGTTCGTAAAGCTGGATTAGTTGACCATATTTTAGGTTCACAGGGAGAAACAAACATTCAAGGTGAAGAACAGCAAAAATTGGATGTTGTAGCAGACACACAATTCATAAAAGCATTTGAAAATGGTGGAGAAATTTGTGGTATTGCTTCTGAAGAAAACGACGATTTCATTGCATTTACTTCTGAACACGCAAAAAAAGCAAAATATGTAGTTCTTTTCGATCCTTTAGATGGCTCGTCCAACATTGATGTGAATGTTTCCATTGGTTCAATTTTCTCTATTTACCATAGAATATCCGAACCAGGAACATTAGCAACACTGGAAGACATGTTACAAATTGGGAATGAGCAAATTGCTGCAGGATATGTCTTATATGGTTCTTCAACAATGCTTGTTTATACAACCGGCAGAGGCGTAAATGGTTTTACATTGGACCCATCAATTGGCGAATTTTGCCTTTCTCATCCAAACATGCAAATGCCTGAAACTGGAAGGTTGTATGCGATGAATGAAGGGAATATTGCAATTTGTGAAAAAGGAATTCAAGAATATGTTGCTTATTGTCAGAGTTCAGAAAATGATAAAGGCGCTCCTTATTCAGGAAGATATATTGGTTCTTTAGTTGCCGATTTTCATAGAAATTTAATCAAAGGTGGAATTTATATATACCCAGCAACAGATTCTTCACCAGAAGGAAAATTGCGTTTGCTTTATGAATGTAATCCTTTAGCATTGATTGCGGAACAAGCTGGTGGTATAGCAACAACTGGACGAGAAAGAATATTGAACATTGAACCAACTCAACTTCATCAACGTGTCCCATTTTTTGTGGGATCAAAAAATATGGTTGAAAAAGCAATTAGTCTGCTTCAAAAATAAATGGAACAAAAATCATTACGAGCGATTTTTTCTAAAATTCCTCAAATTGATGAAACTGCCAATCAGTTGCAATTTGCTGGAACAAGAATACATTGGAAAGGACTTGTCGGTTCTTCAAAAAGCTTGTGCGCTTCAGCTTTAGCGAATCAAATTCCCGGACACCAATTATTCATCTTAAATGACAAAGAAGAAGCAGCATATTTTTTGAATGATTTAGAAGGTATCTTTCCTGAAGATAAACGCATTTTATTTTATCCAGCTTCTTACCGCGTGCCTTATCAATTAGAAGAAACAGATAATGCCAATGTTGTTTCAAGAGCTGAAGTATTAGAAAAAATAAATAATGGCAGTAATGTTTGGGTTGTTACTTATCCGCAAGCATTATTTGAAAAAGTTCCAACTCAAAAAAAATTAAGTGATAACACCTTGCGCGTTGAAGTAGGAAAAACTTACTCAATTGATTTTATCAATGAACTTTTATTAGAATACCATTTTGATCGTGTTGAATTTGTTTACGAACCCGGTCAATTCTCAATTCGAGGTGGTATAATCGATGTGTTTTCTTATTCAAACGACAACCCGTTTAGAATAGAATTTTTTGGTGACGAAGTAGAATCCATTCGAACATTTGATGCTGGAACACAATTGTCCATTACCAATTTCAATCATTTCAATGTAATTCCAAATGTTCAGGGACAACTTAATTTAGAAGGAAACGGGAGCTTTTTTGAATTCTTAGGGAAGAATGCCACATTGTGGCTTTCATCGTATGATGTGCTTACAAGTGTTTTGCAAAAAGAATACGATAAGTCGTTAACTATTTATAACGGTTTGTCAGATGTTGTTAAACGCACTTTGCCAGGCGAACTCTATTTGCATCCTCAAGATGTTAAAAATGAAATAGATCCATACAATATTATAGAATGGGGGCCTGAATATCACTATAAAGCAGCCAAAGAATTTCAATTTGATTTTCTTCCGCAACCAAGTTTCAACAAGAATTTTGACTTATTAAGAGAAGATTTAGCGAATAGGACTAGATTGCATTTCACAAATCTCATTTTCTCCAATCAACCAAAACAAATTGACCGTTTATATCAAATATTTGAAGATATCGGTGGTGGCGTTGATTTCAAACCAGTCAATATTGCTTTACACGAAGGTTTTGTCTCTCCATCTCAAAAATTAGTTTGTTATACAGACCATCAATTGTTTGAACGGTATCATCGTTTTAGGTTGAAAGAAGGATTTCGTCAAGCAAAACAAGCGCTAACGTTGAAGGAAATTTACAACCTTCAAAAAGGTGATTATGTTACCCATATTGATCACGGTGTTGGACAGTTTTCTGGATTAGAAACGATTGATGTAAATGGCAAGCCACAAGAAGCAATTCGACTTGTTTATAAAGACGGCGATGTTTTATACGTTGGGATTCACTCGCTACATCGAATTTCAAAATTCACTGGAAAAGATGGCGCTGTCCCTAAAATGAATAAGCTTGGAACGCAAGCGTGGGCAACATTAAAAAGTAAAACGAAGAAAAAGATTAAAGAATTGGCTTTTGATCTTATTCAATTATATGCAAAAAGAAAGAGTCAACCAGGTTTTGCTTTTAGTGAAGACACCTATTTGCAAAACGAATTGGAAGCATCTTTCATGTATGAAGATACACCAGACCAATTAAAAGCTACACAAGCAATTAAGGAAGATATGGAATCCTCAACACCAATGGACAGATTGGTTTGTGGAGATGTTGGTTTTGGCAAAACAGAAGTGGCAATTCGTGCAGCTTTTAAAGCCGTTGCGGATAGTAAACAAGTGGCAATTCTTGTTCCTACAACAATTCTTTCAATGCAACATTACAGAAGTTTTAAAGAACGATTCAAAGATTTTCCATGTAATGTAAGTTTTATCAATCGGTTTAAATCAGCGAAAGATGTTACAGAAACGTTGAAAAAATTGAGCACGGGTGAAATTGATATTTTAATTGGAACCCATGCTATTGTTGCTGAACGCGTTAAATTCAAGGATCTTGGATTAATGATAATAGACGAAGAACAGAAATTTGGTGTTTCTGTTAAAGACAAATTAAAAACCCTAAGAACAACAGTTGATACCCTAACATTAACTGCAACACCAATTCCGAGAACATTACAATTCTCTTTAATGGGAGCACGGGATTTAAGCATCATTAATACCCCACCACCGAATAGACAGCCAGTTTTAACAGAAATCATTCATTTTAACGAAGAAATAATACGTGATGCTATTGCATATGAAATGAGTCGCGGTGGCCAAGTGTTCTTTGTGCATAACAGATTGGCTAATATCAAAGAAATTTCTGGAATGATTCAGCGTTTGTGTCCAGGAGTGCGCGTTGGTATTGGACACGGACAAATGGACGGGAAACAATTGGAAAAAATCATGATGGACTTCATTAATGGAGAATATGATGTTTTGCTTGCAACAACCATTATTGAATCGGGGATTGATATTTCGAATGCTAATACTATTATTATCAATGACGCTCAAAACTTTGGATTAAGCGATTTGCATCAATTACGTGGACGTGTTGGACGAAGCAATAAAAAAGCGTTCTGTTATTTAATTGCTCCTCCTTTTAGTATTATGACTTCCGATTCCAGAAAAAGATTAGAAGCTTTGGTGCAATTTTCTGATTTAGGAGCCGGCTTTAACATTGCAATGAAAGATCTTGATATAAGAGGAGCTGGAAACATGTTGGGAGGAGAGCAAAGTGGTTTTATATCAGACATTGGGTTTGAGATGTATCAAAAGATTTTGAATGAAGCAATGGAAGAATTGAAAGAAGCTGAATTCAAAGAGTTATTTGATGATCGAACGTCAGATTCAATGCTCAATTTTGTGAAAGATTGTATTTTGGAAACTGATTTAGAAGTCCGAATACCTGATACGTATGTTAACAATGTGAATGAGAGATTGAGTCTTTATCAAGAAATGGATAATCTCAAAGATGAAGCTGCTCTTGGTAAATTTGGAGCAATGTTAATCGATCGATTTGGACCTTTACCGAAGCAAGTTAATGAATTGATATTATCATTCAAATTGCGCTGGTTAGCACAAGATATGGGAATGGAGAGATTAGTAATCAAATCAGGAAAAATGGTTGGTTATTTCATTTCTAATCCTCAATCGCATTTTTATGAAACCGAAACTTTTTCTCAAATTTTGAATCATATTCAACGAAACGGTAAAAATTGCAAATTCAGCGAGCAGAATGACAAATTAAAAATAATTTTTTCAGAGGTAAAGCATATAAAGCATGCTTATGAGCAGTTAACTGAAATCATTGGTAAACAACAACAACAGATTTAATAATGTTAAACAACTAATTATATGTTTTTTACGTTAATGGTAATAGATTAAAAAAATTATGAAATATTTCACACTTATTATAACCATTGCAATTTTATCATCTTGTGGAATTTACAATTCCAAAATCGCTCATTTACGATACGTTAAAGTTGATAATCAAGATGTTGCGATTCTAGAGAAATCAAGCAATAAAGAAATTAAAGAAAACACTCAAAAGAATACAGAAGAAATTTCAGAAAATGCGGCAATTTTAGAAGCTAATCAAACTAATTTGGTTATTCAAAACGTCCAATTTCCATCTGTCGAAAAGGAGCAAATTTCTCGTGTTCAACACCAATCAAATAATACAACCAACGATAAAAAATCAGACGAAGAAGATGATGTTGTAAACCAAGCTTACCGTGCCGAAAAAGATGCCAATATAGCAATGGGTTTTTCCATAGCAGCGACACTATTTGGAATTATTCCTTTTATCATTGGACTGATCTTCTATAAGAAAGCTAAGTCTTCTCGTTATATAACACCAACAGGCGAAAGCAGATTAAAAGTCAGTAAAGTATTTTTAATTGTTGAAACTATAATTTATGGAATAGAAATCATCTTTGTTTCACTGTTAATTCTTCTACTTTTATAACATGTGCGTTCAACTATTTTAAGTTTTTCAATTTTAAACGATGTCAAAAAAAAAGCGCGCAATTGTTTCTGTCACCAACGATTTATATACCGACAATCGTGTAGATAAAATTTGCCGTTTCTTAGAAAATCAAGGATATTCTGTTTTGTTAGTGGGACGCATACGTAAAGATAGCAATGCGCTGCCATTAAGATCTTATCGCACAAAACGCATGAAGTTAATTACTGAAAAAGGAGCGCTTTTTTATGCTGAATACAATTTTCGTTTATTCATGTATTTGCTTTTTCATAGAGCGACAATTCTTGTTTCAAATGATTTAGATACGCTATTAGCAAATTATGCTGCCAGTAAATTTAAACCGAATGCTAAGTTAGTTTATGATTCACATGAGTATTTTACTGAAGTGCCAGAATTAACATCACGCCCAAAGATTAAAAATATATGGGAAGGAATTGAAGCTTGGATTTTCCCGAAATTGCAAACTATATATACTGTCAATGAATCCATAGCTCAATTATATCGCGAGAAATACAAGAAAGATGTAGCAGTTATTCGGAATATCTCTCCCTCTTGGAAACCACTTTCGATAATGACAAAACAAGACTTAGGAATTCCGGAAGGCAAATTTATTATCATCATTCAAGGAGCAGGAATTAATATTGATAGAGGAGCAGAAGAAGCTGTTGAAGCAATGAAACATATTAAAAATGCCGTATTAATAATTGTTGGAGACGGAGATGTTATACCACAATTAAAGTTAACCGTAACGGATTACGACCTAAATGAAAACGTGCTTTTTTTTGGCAAAAGACCGTATTCCGAAATGATGAATTTCACATATTTAGCGGATGTAGGTTTAACGCTGGATAAACCAACGAATTTGAATTATAAGTTCTCGTTACCAAACAAAGTGTTTGACTACATACATGCTGGAACACCAATCATTTGCACAGATTTAATAGAAGTTTCTGCTATAATTAACAAACATTCAATTGGTCTAATTCTCCCAGAACTTTCTGCTGAAAATTTAGTAGAAAAGATCACTTACTTACAACAAAACGCTTCCATTCTGCAAGAAATGAAATCAAATTGCCAGAAGGCTAGTTTGGTTGAGAACTGGGAGCATGAATCAACTTTTTTAGAAAATATTTACCCGCAAGTTGGAAAATAAAAAACTACATATCGTTTGTTTAGACGTCCCTTTTCCAGCAGACTATGGCGGGGCGATCGATATGTTTTATAGAATTAAAGCGTTACACCAACTTGGCTTCAATTTAACACTTCATGTGTATGATTATGGCCGAGGGAAACATAATGAGCTTAACCAATTTGGAAACGTTATTTATTACTCCCGGAAACGCTCTTTTTTGAATTTATTTTCAAGGCGTCCTTTTATTGTTCAAACACGGAAAAATAAAAAATTACTTGATAATTTATTAAAAGATGATTTTCCCATTCTTTTTGAAGGTATTCATACAACATGGTTTTTAGAAAATAGTGAAATACAAAATCGTACAACCATTGTGCGCATGCATAATCTAGAAGATGAATATTATCGTGGATTAAAAAAAAATTCATCCTTCATTAAACAATTTTACTTTCAACAAGAAGCAATCAAGCTTAAGAAATATCAGGCCATATTATCTAAAGCGACATACATTTTAGCGATTAAAGATTCAGATGCCTCAGCATTAAAAGGAATAAATTCCAATGTTTTAGTTTTGCCTGCTTCCATTCCAGATATTCATGGAAGATTTACAAAAGTAAAAAGGTTTGCACTTTTTCATGGCAATTTATCTGTTCCTGAAAATGAATCAGCCGCTATATGGATTATTGAAGCGTTGAAAAATGTTATTGATCCAACTTTTCCATTGATTATTGCTGGTAAAAATCCAAGTGCGAAATTGAAGAAAATTTGCCTTAAAGAAGAGATTCAACTTGTTGAAAATCCAGATGAAAAAGCGCTGTTTCAGCTCATTCAAGAGGCACAAATTCATGTTTTATATACTTCTGTTCCTTCTGGAATTAAACTAAAACTACTTTCTTGTATTTACAGTTCAGGTAAAATTCTAGTCAATAAGAACATGGTTATTGGTACTTCATTAGAGTCCTTTTGTACAATTGCAAATGATCCAAAGGAGTTTAAATTGCATTATATTGGTTTAATGAATGACGCGCTGACAAATGAAGAATTTGAAGAACGTTCAGTTTTTATAAATAAACACTTCAATAATGCACGGAATTGTCAGCTCATTCAAAAGTTGCTTATTCAAGCTGATAAACAGGAAGTGAATTAAGCTTCTATTTTTCTACTTCGTTATCTCTAAATGCTGAAGGAACTAAATCTGGGATTATTTTCAGAATTAGTGGCAATAGAAAAGCGCCGCCGGGTAACATAAAAATAGCCAGAGAAGGCATTGATTTAACGATATCTTTAAATTGCGTCTTTACTAATTCTTTCTCTTCTTTTGTAAGCTCTTTCGTGGTAGATTTTCGAATTAATGAAACGAGTTCCTTACTTTGTTTTAACTCAACGGCCAATTTATCTTTATTTCGACCGAGAATTTTAACCCATCTTTTTGTCAAGCTACTGTACACTTTTTCAACTGAGGATGACGTTTTCAAAAAAGGGATTTTTTCCTGATTATTGATGATAAATTGTTCTGTCAACGCCAAACCTTCGTTCAATTCATTGTCAGATAGTTTAAGGAATTCACACAGCTTTTTCAAATGCTCTTTCTCTTCAGCTGCAGCATCATGATTAGCAAAAATGAAGAATACTGAGAGGTCAAATAAGAATCGTTTAAACAACCAATTCGTTTCTACTTGATCTGTAAAATCATTAAAGTCTCCCCCTTTCTCAAATCTTTCTTCAACAATTTCTCTCTGCAAATCTGATAAATTTGCAGAAGCTAAAAACACTTTGAACATTGATCTTTCTTGGTGTTCGATTTCTCCATCAGAAAAGGATGCTAAGGCAATTGCAGTTAACGCATTTATTGCCATTTCATCGTAATTATAGAATGTACTCGATTTTCGATGTTCTAAAAAATCATTAAAAAGTATAACATCTAAATAGATAAACACATTGTTCAGATAGTTCACCCAGAATTTATTGTCCAATAAATTCATTTTGATATCAACTCTTTTCGTTAAAATGGATTCCAGTTTTTCCTCAACTGATTCTTTCAAAAAGAACGAAAACATTTTGGTGATCGACGAAGCATTGTACTTGCCATAAAATTCAACTAATGCTTCAATAAATTGATGTTGGTCAAAAGAATCTTCTACTTGTTTTGTTCTATAAACTAATAAATGCGATTCAAATAAAAGTAATTTCAACTTTTCTTCAGATGTCCATTTTGAATCATCCAATTCTTTTGCATAATGTAAGCGAGAAGGGAAACCAAAAATTATCCCTGTTCTTCCAAGTGCGGCATGAATAAACGATTCTCTATCGACTTTTTTTGGGAATTCGTTGTTTAGTTCAATTTGGCCTTTATCGACCATATCGAAGTACTTTTTAATCCATCCTTTTGAACCTGGTAACAACATAATTTTTACGTATGACAAAGTTACAATAAAAAGAAAAGCGCTTCTCTCGAAGCGCTTTTTTATCAAATCTTTTCGTTTTTAGAATTTCAGAACTAATCCTCCGTTAGCAAGCATAAAGCCTTCTCCAACTTCAGCATAAACACCTATATTGTCATTAAAGTAATAACGAATACCAGCAAATATGTATTGCTCCCCTCTAACACTGCTTGATGTTCCTGTAATTGTTGCGTTATTAAATTTTTCTGCACCAACAAATGATAAGCCAGCTCCAACTCCCGCATAAACATCCATTTTATCGATATTAAAATCAAAGTGATAAGCACCTCTAAATAAAACTGAAGTATTCATCCATTTACTGTAATTTTTGTATCCTTCAAAAGATTGACCGATTAGACCACCTATCCCAATTCTACCAATTCCTAATTTTTCAGTAATTCCGCGCTCATAACCTATTACCACTGGTCCAATTTGATAATGGTTATAGCCAAAATAAGCGTTTCCAAAAGAGCTTGTAAAAGGATCTATACCAAATCCAAAATTTACATAATTTTCTTTATTGTTAAAAGCTTGTGCATTTGAATAATTTGCACTGATAAAGAGTAACGAAACTAAAATTATTTTTTTCATGGCTTCAATTATTTATTTTCTACAAAGTTAATTCTTTATAGCTTTCCAGCCACGACAAATGCTTTTCTTTTTGTGAAAATTAAGGCTCCATCCAAGGAATAAGCCTCAAAAACTGCAACGTAGGTTCCAATGCTTGTTTTCGTTTCTAAATCACTTACTCCATCCCACGTAAATGTCCCTTTTGTTGCCAGTAATTCGCTTTTAAATAATTCCCTGATTTTTCTCCCTCTATCATCATAAATAGTGAATGAACCCAACAAACTCGGTTCGGACATTTCATAATTAATTTGCAAAACATCTTCAAAACCATCGTTATCAGGAGAAACTGTAGGACTTGTAAAGGAAAACTCGCCATTTGTAAGTGCAGGATAATATTGAGAGTTTTTTCCTCCTGGCGTAGCGAAACCTATAGCCTCTGCAGCAGAATGCCAATTATTTTGATCATTACTAATTCCTTGTGGGTCCATTCTTTCCAATGAAACGCCATCAGTAACATCTAACAATTTAAAATGCCAATCACTCGAATATGAAACCTTATCCATTACTTGAAAATTCCAAATAAGAAAAACAGTACTTGAATCAACATTTAAGCTTGGTAAATCTGAATGGACAAACGTTCCTGTTATTGCTGCTGGATAATTTTGTTTTACAAACGACGAATCTTTTCCAATAACCGCATATTGATTCGGTTGAAGGAAAAAATGACTTTCAATTACTTTGTTATTCGAGATAGTGTCATTATCAAAGTTTGCTAGCTGCCAATCTTTTAAATCAATCAGTTTTGAAGACGTATTATAAACCTCAATCCAATCATATCCTCCTGTATAAGGATCAAATAATAGTTCATTTATGACAACATCTCCTTTTGCAGGATTTTCAGCTAACGCAAAAGTGCCAGAAAGTGAAGTGGTATTCATCCAACAATCACCAATGTTATTTAATTGAATTGTATAGGTTTGACTTCCAACTAAATTTTCTACAAATTGATACGTGAACTGAGAAGGAAAAGGGTCTAAAATGTACGTATTAGAAACAGTCAAATTTGGAGAAAAGGATACCAACGCATCCATCAACAACGTTGAGTCCATTCCTTCATTAAACGTTATCGTTAATAAATTAGGAGAAAGCGCTAGTAATTCAATTATATATGGACTCTGCGTATCATTCGTTACATCATAGACTGTATTAATTGAGCCGGGTGTTCCGCCAATAATAGCCATGCTCGCTTTCCAATTGTCTTCACCCGAACAAGGATCATTTGGGTTGATCAATTCAATAGAATAACCGCCATCTGCTTTTAAAGGGTCTTGATACCAAGAATCCGTATAAGATATTTTATCTAAAATAATTCCATTATCATCTTTCAAAACAAGATCATCACCGGCATTATTCAAGCTTGGAAAACTTGTTACGCCGACAGGAATTGTCATCGTGAAAGTGTCCACATTTGAGGTTGAACAAAGAATTTTATATTCCCCTGGAGCTAACCACGTTTGCTGAATGGTACCATCGGAAGCAGCATCACCTAATTTCCAATTTTGGAGGTTAAAATATTTTGAACTTCGGTTGTAAATTTCAACATATTCAACCTGTGGCAAACCAATTGATGGTGATTCATCGCATACAAATTCTGATAAAACTACATCTCCTTTTATAGGTGTTTCAGCAACCAAAAAGGTGAATTGTGTAGATTGACTTCCTGAGATATTCCCATCTAAGTCAGAAATTGCATTTGTATTCAACGTATAGGTCGTTCCGTTTGTTAAGGGCTGAGTAATCGTTAAATGAACAAGCGTTGGGTCAATCCCGTCTAACAATACGTTTAAAATCATTTGAGCAGGTAGAATGCCATAATTTCCAATTGTTTCTGCTGAAATTTGTGTGACTGGTTCATTATAAACTACATCAATTTGTGTTGCGCTAATCGAAGTTGCAGAAACCAACACGGGTGGAGTTATATCAAATATGATTGGTCCAATATAAAAATCATCAAAATAATGTTTCTGAAAAAAGCTTGCCGTTGACTGCGTTATTGACACCCCAAAAAAACTGCTCGTTAAAATTGAAGCATCGTTGATGATTCCTTCAGAAAAATAGCTTGCTCCCGTTCCCGAGATATCTCGTTCCAATTCCCAATCATTTGTTGCTGAACACGTAACTTTTATTTTCAAAAGATTGTTCGAAACATTGGTTACTCCATCAATTCCATCCAAAATCTCTGTTGCTACACCTGCCACTTTTTTGTACAAAGAAATCTCATCTGTTGTTCCTCCAATTCTAACAAAATAGCCATTAATAGTTGGACTCAACAAATTTGATTGATCAGATGTTAAATATATATCTACAAAATTTGCGCTTGAGGTATTGAAAGCCAGACGTGTATATAATTCCCATTGTCCATTCGTTGCTTGTACGCTTGGTGTTGCCAAATAAAAACTAGAGTTAGCGATTATTTTATCCGATTTCAACTGCATGTTTCCAACATTATCGAAAACTATAAATACCGAATCATCACCAACCCATGTTGGGTTAGTTGTAAAATCCACATCAGAAAAATCGTCAGTAAATTGTCCAAAAATGAATTGATGTGTTAAGAAAATAAAAAAGGCTAATAAGTGTTTCATTTGATTCTTTTCTTTGTTAAATATACTAATTTTGGCATACGATTAAAAATAAAATTAAGATGAGAGTAGCAGTTGTTGGTGCCACAGGAATGGTAGGAAATGTGATGTTGAAAGTTCTTCGTGAACACAATTTCCCGATTACAGAATTAATTCCAGTTGCATCAGAAAAATCAGTTGGACAAGAAATAGAATTTGGCGGATTAAAATATACGGTTGTTGGACTATCAACAGCGGTCGAAATGAAACCAGATATTGCAATTTTTTCAGCTGGCGGAGAAACCTCTTTGGAATGGGCTCCAAAATTTGCTGCTGTTGGAACTACCGTTATTGACAATTCTTCGGCGTGGAGAATGGATCCAACAAAAAAATTAGTTATTCCTGAAATTAATGGAGATGTCTTAACTGCTGCTGATAAAATCATTGCGAATCCTAACTGTAGCACTATTCAATTAGTTTTAACACTAGCACCTCTTCATAAAGCCTATAAAATCAAACGTGTTGTTGTTTCAACGTATCAGTCTATAACTGGAACTGGTGTCAAAGCTGTTCAACAAATGGAAAATGAACGCAATGGCATTTCTGCTGAAATGGCATACAACTATGCGATAGATAAAAACTGTATTCCACAATGTGATTCTTTCATGGACAACGGTTACACAAAAGAAGAAATGAAATTAACCAATGAGACAAAGAAAATTTTAGATCCAGCAATAAATGTCACTGCAACTGCTGTTCGTGTTCCTGTCGTTGGAGGCCATTCTGAAGCTGTTAACATTGAATTCGAAAATGATTTTAATTTAGCGGATGTTAGGCGTTTATTACATGATCAACCTGGAATTACGTTAAAGGATGACCCAACAACTAATTCCTATCCAATGCCGAAATATGCTGAGGGAAAAGATGATGTTTTTGTGGGGAGAATTCGCAGAGATGAATCTCAAGCAAACACCTTGAATTTATGGATTGTTGCAGATAATTTGAGAAAAGGCGCTGCTACAAATGCTGTTCAGATTGCAAAGTTGTTGATGGAAAAAGGACTAATTTAATTACTCTTTAAACTGATTACTTTTTCAAAAATCGCCATTTACTTCTTAAAATTGTTCCCCTAAAATCATCCAATTTTTCAGTGATTCCATGGGTTCTTAATTTCTTTTCAAATTTAAAGGTTCCTTTTCCTTGTTTGTAATCCATTTCGTCTGGGAAAATTGGAATTATTGATAAGAAATGAACGGTTTTTTCTCCAAGTTGGATTGGTGCTAATTCAGCTTCCAATAATACAGGGTCAGACAGAAAGAAATAATTTTGGAGCATGGAAGAAGAAAGTCTATTTTCATCTGTTCCACATGGCATAGTGTGGCCGTGGCCGAACCAAGCATTTTTTTCGACCACATAGTTAGAAAGTTTTTGAATCCAAGGAAAAATCCAGTTCATCTTTTCATTGTCTAATTCTTTCCATTTCCAATAGCTTGGTAAGCAGAAATACAATTCATTGAATTCTCGTCCTTTCATTTTTTCGTGAACGGGCATTTTGTAATCGCTTAAACCGTTGGTCATTATTAAGGTTACTGGACTATTCAATTCTAAATCCAGAACTAGCAAAGAAATTTCACCTTCTTTTGTTGGAAGAATTGAAACCCTGTGTTCACCAAAACGGTTGCCTAAAGCTGCTTGTAAATCTGTCATGTTTTGGCTCTAGAACTAAATTATATATATTTTGAAAAGGTGGTTGAGCTTATCGAAATCATTTTTTCTTCTTGCTCCATTCTTCAATTGACGCATTATTACTATCAATATACGCTTGGTATTTTGCTTTTTCTGCTGCTGCTAATGATTTCTTTGCGGTTTCAATTGCTCCTTTATAATCTCCAAGTTCTGCTTGAATTTGTGATTTCAGACGCAACATCCAAAAAGCATCATCACCTTTTAATTCACATGCTTTCGTTGACCATTCTAACGCTTTTTTTAAGTCTTTTTTCTCCTTAAAGTAGAAATCTGCAGAAGCATGATAATCACTCGCTGATGGACCGGCCATCACCTTTTCAATAGAAGCAGCCATTTTTGTGTCGGTTGGAACGGAAAAAGCAATAGATGCTCTCGTTTTATCCCAAGAGAAATTTAAGTTAGCTGTTTTAGTTGTAGTATTATCAATACCAATCGTAAATGTTTCGACTACATCATTCAGGGTAATAACATTTGTACTAACTTTTAGCACTACTTTTTTATCATCCCACTCGTCTGGTGTACCCCAATTTGTGATTTCTGAGTAAAATATTATTTCCCAAGTTGAAGCTGATGGTTTGGTGTAGATTGCATACGTTCCTGCTTGCAGTGTGTCCTTACCAATAACCATTGCATCTGAAAGTGTAATTTTTGTATTTTCATTTGCGCCAGTTCGCCAAATTTCATCGAACGGAACGACCTCTCCAAAAACCACTCGGTCATTTTTTGACGGTCGCGAATATTCAATTTTAATATCCGTTAAACCAACACGTTGTTCAACCGATGCAATTGGACTTAATTTAGGTGCTTGTAATTGTGCGTTAAGCGAAATCCCTAAATTCATTAAGAATAAAATAGACAATATCTTTTTCATAGCATTTCAATTTTTTTGAATTGCTAAATTAACACAAAAGCACGAAGATTGTTGAAAGAGTTTTTACGAAAACATGTGGCTTCCGTAAGCCGCTCCAATAAAAAAAGCACCCAAAGAAAATACAAGTCCTAAAATTGCCAATTTATTCTTTTTGAAAACTGGAATTATACATAAAAGAAAAGGTAAAAATGACCCCAATAACAGGACCATGCCGTAGTCCACTTTTTTCTCACTAGTAGCAAATGCTTCAGCATAACCAGGAGTTTCAAATAGAGATACAGAGTAATCACCCATGTTTGCTTGTTGCATCATTTCCATTTCAAGTGCTGCTGTTTCTGACTCTGGAGCAATAATAAATATTAGGTATAATCCAAAGATTAGAAAAATAACGGACAGTGAAAATCCGACTAAAGATAGTTTTTTCATAGTGATTTTTTATTGCAAGTTAATACAATTCAGTTAATTAGCAACTTTTAAAACTAATAATTGTTCCCAAAATTCTTTACTTGAAACGACACACCCTTGTTCTAATAAATCATGAAGTTCCTTTTCCCGTGAAACACTGTATTTTTTTTCAGAACGGTGAAATTGAAGATTACTAAAGTTGTTTTTTAATTCATTATGAATCGATAGAGGCGTAGAAAGATCTACATTTATTCCCGATTTCCCCTGGATTGAAATCAATTCTATTTTATCTTCCTTACAATCAAAAACTATACATGAATTCTCACTTCTAAATTCAACAAACTTAATTTTCTCGTATACTTTTTGCAAAACAGTATCACTAAAAATCTCTACTATTTGAACCGCTTTTAAAATGTCCGTTTTATTCATTTCTTCCCATTCCTCTGCATGTACTCCAGAAACAATTAAAAATTGCTTGAAATCTTCTGCAAGATGCGATAGTTCTTCATTGGTTAAAATGCGGTATTTCATAGAAAGGTAAATTCTTTAATTCTTCTCAATCAATACAAATTTACATGGAGATTTGTTAAATCCATCAGATTCTTTCGCTTCTTTTCCAAACAATCTTGGGTTCAAAACGTTATTTTTGCATTATGGAGAAAAAGAAAGGTATCGTTATTCTTGGTTCAACTGGTTCAATTGGAACTCAAGCATTAGAGGTTATTGAAGCATATCCTGCTTTTTTTGATTTACAAGTAATTACAGCTGGAAAAAACGCAGATCTATTAATTGAACAAGCGTTGAAATTCAAACCGAATACTGTTGTAATCACTGATGAATCACTTTATGAAAAAGTGAAAGAAGCCTTAATCGACGAAGACATACATGTTTACGCCGGACCTGAAGCTCTTTGCCAAGTTGTTGAATCAAATGAAGTTGATATAGTTTTAACCGCATTAGTTGGTTATGCTGGATTAAAGCCGACAGTGCGAGCAATAGAAGCGAAAAAAACAATTGCTTTAGCCAATAAGGAAACGTTAGTTGTTGCGGGTGAACTCGTGACAAGATTGGCAAAAGAGAATGGCGTAAACATTTACCCTGTTGACTCTGAACATTCTGCAATTTTTCAATGTTTGGTTGGAGAATTTCACAATAAGATCGAAAAAATTTATTTAACTGCTTCTGGAGGACCCTTTTTAGGTTGGTCATTGGAGCAATTAAAAACCGTTACGAAAGAGCAAGCTTTAAAACATCCAAACTGGACAATGGGCTCAAAAATCACGATTGATTCAGCGTCATTAATGAACAAAGGATTTGAAGTAATTGAAGCAAAATGGTTGTTCAATTTAAAACCTGAACAGATCGATGTGATCGTGCATCCTCAATCGATAGTGCATTCTTTAGTTCAATTTGAAGATGGCAGTATGAAGGCGCAAATGGGATTGCCGGACATGAAATTACCTATTCAGTTTGCATTGACTTATCCAGATCGTTTTAAAACAGATTTTCCACGTTTCAATTTTTTAGATTATCCAAAATTGACGTTTGAAAAGCCAGATCGTGTCGTCTTCAAAAATTTGGATTTAGCATTTAAAGCGATGGAAATGGAAGGAACTGCTGCATGTATTTTAAATGCCGCGAATGAAATTACCGTTGAAGCATTTCTACATGATAAAATCACCTTTTTACAAATTGCTGAATTCAATGAAAAGACATTGTTAAACGTCGATTCTGTTCAAAAACCAGCATATGAAGATTATGTGGAAAGTGATAAATTGGCACGTGAATATGCACTATCACTTATTCAAAATAATTAGTAAAAAAAGTGGTAATTTATTTTTAAAATCGAACAGAAAGCCCAAGGTCCAAAATAGATCCACTTCCTAAACCAACCTCCACAAGCATGCCGATGTTTTCAGTCATCAATATTCGTGTACCGAAAAAGAATCTTGCAGCTAATGGCTGTGCTCCTTCAGAGACCAAATAAATTGGAAAGAAAAAGGAATCCCATGAATCTGGTTTATTTTCTTGGTGCTCGTATTTTCTTAGCGTCATTCCTAATCCTGCGCCTAAGAACATATCAACACGTTTGGTTTGCACTGGATGAAAAGCAAACCTTACTAAAAATCTTGTTTTCGTTTGAGTGAAACTCGTGATTGTATCTCCGTAAAGCCCTGTCGAAGGATTATATGAACCTCCTCCTTTATACGTTCTTTCCCATCCTGCTTTTTCATAGTTTCCTTCCAACCCCATCCCAATTTTATTATTGAGCATGTATTCAAGTCTCCCTCCAAATTGCACAGGTAAACTTGTGTTCTTTGTAATATCATTTACATTATAAAAATCAAACAAAGATCCAGATGATAAAAGAGCACTTCCTGCATTTGGAACCCCAATAGCTAAATCAATAATAACATTTCCAGTTCTATCAATTTCCTCTGTTTCTTGAGAAAAGCTAACAATTGAAATGCAAAAAGTTGTAAGTAAAAGAAAAGTATGTTTCATAAAAAAATTTAATTTGTCAAATATAAGCTTAATTTAATTCTGAGAAGAATTTGAGTAATTCGTGTTTTAATTAAAACAATCAATTACAGAGCATCCTTCAAATCTTTCTTGACATTATCGTAATAATTAACAAGTAAATGATTGAGGAGGTATTGCCTATATTTCTCTCTAGAAATTTTTGGCGAATATATATACCCTCTTCCCATTGACTGATGTTTGATAAATCCCTTACGTTCTAAAATACGAACAATTGTAGAAGTAGTATTATAGGCCGGTTTCGGTTTTTCAAATAACTCTTGAATTTCCTTTACAGCCCCTTTTTGAAGTTTCCACAACTTCAACATTACTAATTCTTCCGCAGGTGTTAATCGTTCCATTTATAAGAATTTACTCCTATAAATATACTCAAATTTTTATTACACCCTAAAATTCAATTACTTATAGACTCAATTTTTTCTTAAGAGCAGAAGAAATTCCGTCCTTGTGCACATAAACATTAATAGTTTTGTACTTAAAGTAATTCTCAGATACATACAAGAATCCTTTTGGATAATTGCTTGTCCCCCATGAATTTTTCACCAATAAATAACGTGTATTGTTTTGATCTTTATACAACCCCACGATGTGCATGCCATGATCATCTGTTGTTGTTTTTCCATCATACGCCTTTTGACGTAACTCAGGAGTGATAACCAATTCTTTACCAGGTGTAACAAATGCATTTGCAGTTTTATCAGCTCCACCATCAGAAAAGTTTTTATTATCTCTTCCTTTCGTTTCAATTGTTGAAGGATCTTCTGGAGCGATTGCTAGTCCATTTCTAAAACTAAATCCTTTTTCAGAAACGTCAGCTCCCCAAGCTAATGAATAGCCATTTTTCAACGCATATTCACACGCATCAAACAAATCCGTTAGACCAACATTATAGCTTTCTCCCCATGCCCAGTTATCAGCAATTGCTAGCATACATTTTTGGTTCATCGGGTGGTTTGTAAACGATGTTAAAGAAACATATTCGTCCATATTCAATCCAATTGCCTTCGCATAAGACATCGGAGTATATTTCTTTCCTTTGAATTCAAATTCTTTAACGTCCTTGCCAAAATAAGCATCAAGAATTCCATTTATCGCACTCATCCAAGCAGTTGAGACTCCATTGCTAGAGCTTTTAGCGTGAGATAAAACACCTTGCACTGCTCCGTTCAAAACTTCAAACATTTCACTATGGTCATGCGTTTCTGAACCATAATTTAACCCAGTATATATTTCTTCAGGAACAATTCCATAATTTCTTATCACAAAAGGAATATCATGAAAAGCCCCTCCTTCAGAAAAATTAATTTTTCCATCCATTCTGATGTATTTCTCAGCTTTGCTTTCATACGCCTTGCGCACCACAAACATTTCAGCTAGAAGATCTGGATTTTTATTTCCTTTTCTAATCAATTCAGATTCAAAATATGATAATGCAGAAAAACTCCAACAAGTCCCAGTGTTTCCTTGACTTTGGACTGGCGTTGCATCTAAATGTGCAATTTTCGTGAAAACATATTCACTTCCTTCAGCATTGGTTCCTGGTTCTGTATAACCAAATTGAGCAGTTGTAATTGATGTGAATCCTAAAAAAAGGAGAGAAAAGAAATATTTTTTCATGTTTATTTTATGTTTGAGGAGTAAATATAACTGTAATAATTGAAAAAAACAGTGTGTTTAAAAAAGGCAACTTAATAATTTAGGACCTGTCCTTTTTTAGTTTTTATTGGTAAGAAGAATTATAAGTGGCTAATTAACAGCGTAAAATGAGCAACGATAAGCTGTTCTTTCACTTCTTTTTTTGCTCTTGAAAATTGCTCTTAGAAACGTTTTTGGACTGTTTTTATTTTATTATTCCTGACTAAACATGCAGTTAATATGGGCTTTCTAAATTTGCGATTGAAAAGCCAAAACATCTCTTTGAATATACTTATTTAAAGTTTTTACTATGATGATGTTTAGTTCTGTGGTCTTTTTAGATTCCAAGATAATAAAAAAAAGCACAAAAGGTGTTGCACGTTTTTTTCAAAACAATTTTGCTAAAGTTTTGGCTGTTCTTGTTTTTGGTGCGGTGGTGAATGTTGGTTGGGGGCAGACTTTTACTGGCACATACTCTTTTGCTAGTGCAACTGGTAATGTTGCCTCTTTATCATACAATGGCACTACTATTTCTAATTTAACAGTTAGTGCTTTGGTTAAAACGGGAGTTACTACATCTGCAAGCACCGGAAATTCAAGAGCAACAGGATGGGATATAGGAAGTACAAATGGCGCTGCAGCTGGAGGAAGTGTAAATACTGGAAAATATTATGAGTTTTCTATAACTGCAGGAGCTGGGTATACAATTTCTAATCCAACTTTGTCTTTCGGAGTTGGAAGAAGTGGAACTGGTCCAAGAAGATTTCAATGGAGATGGAATGTTGATTCTTATGGAACACCTCTTTCAGTTGGTACAGCAAATGTTAGTTTAACGAATACATCTGGTGTATTAGAATCACCTGATGCTAATTCAAGTTGGACTGGAAATTCAATAATTACAACGACTTCAGGACAAACAACTATTACGTTTCGTTTTTATGCTTACGGTGCAGAGGATGCTCTTGCTGGTACTGGAGGGTTACAAGGAAATCTTACTTTTGGCGGGACATTAACCGCCGCAACAACCTCCTATTCACTAACCTACAACGGAAACGGAAACACATCTGGCACTACTCCAGTTGATGCATCAAGTCCATATGCAGCATCTGCATCAGTCACAACGCTCACAAACATTGGCTCATTGGCAAAAACAGGTAGTACATTTGCAGGATGGAACACGCTCGCAACTGGTTTAGGAACAGACATTGCTGTTAATAGCGCATATACGATGCCTACAACTAATACTATTTTATACGCAAAATGGACAGCAAATACATTAATAGTAACATATGATAGTCAAGGAGGAAATACTATTTTAAATGGTTCAACTACAACAGGTGGAACGGTTGCTGACCCTGGAAATCCAGCTAGAGTCGGTTATGGCTTTAATGGGTGGTTTACAGCCGCAAGCGGAGGAACAGCAATCACATTTCCATACACACATGGACAAACAGCTGACTTTACCTTATACGCTCAATGGAGCGCAAACAATAATACCTTGACATTTGATGGAAATGGTGCTACTTCTGGAGCAACTGCTTCCCAAACAATTGCAACAAATGCAAGTGCAACGTTAACTTCAAATGGATTTATTAATACAGGATATAATTTTACTGGTTGGTCAACAACGGCAGGTGGTTCAGTAGCTTATGTGGATGGAGCAAGTTATACAATGGGAACAAGCAATGCAACCTTGGCTGCTGTTTGGACAATTGCAACACTTCCAACAATTTCATACAGTGGTTCATTGGTTGCTGTGAATACTACTTATGGAACTGCAAGCGCAACACCAGCAACATTCTCAGTCTCAGGGTCAGCATTAACAAACAATATAACACTAACAGCGCCTGCAGGATTTGAATTTTCATCTGGTTCTGGTTATTCAACATCTTTAACACTAACACTAAGTGGAGGAGTTGTTTCTTCTACACCAATTTATGTGCGTTTAGCGGCAACAACCGTTGTTGGAACATATTCAGGAAATATTGTGTTGACAAGTTCAGGAGCAACTTCTGTAAATGTCGCAACAGTAAGTAGTACTGTAGATCCAAAAGGTTTAACCATTTCAGGCTTAACAGGAGCAAACAAAGAATACGATGGAACAACAGCAGCAACATTCACTGGAACTGCTACATATGTTGGTCTAGTGAATGGAGAAACCTTCCCGGTTTCAGGAACACCAAGCGCAACGTTTAATTCCGCTGGAGCTGGAACAAGTGTACAAATTACATTAGCAGGTTATACAGCGCCATCTGCAAATTACACGTTAACACAGCCAACATTATCAGGCGACATTACTGCAAAAGCATTAACTGTTTCTGGAGCGAGTGCTGCGAATAAACCTTATGACGGAACAACAACAGCAACTATTACAGGAGGTAGTTTAGTAGGGGTTGTTTCACCAGATGTTGTTACCTTAATCCAGTCAGGAAACTTTGTTTCGGCGAATCTTGGAACTGGAATCACGGTAACACCAAATTTATCAATCAGTGGAACAGATGCTGGAAATTATACCTTGACACAACCTTCTGGATTGATTGCTGATATTACACAAGCGTCACAAACAATAACATTTAGCGCTCTTGTAAATCAAACGGTTGGAGTTGCGGATTACGCACCAGGAGCAACAGCGAGTTCTGGATTAACTGTAACGTATACAAGTTCTAATCCTGCTGTAGCTATAATAGTTGGAGGGTTAATTCATGTGGTTGGCGCTGGAACAACAACGATTACAGCATCACAAGTTGGAAATGGAAACTATCTTGCTGCAAGTGATGTGAATCAATCATTAACCGTTAACAATCTTCCACTTGCAGCTTGGGAAGTTGGTGGTTTAGTTGGTGGAGCAAATAACTTTGGTCCAAATCCGTTGGATACGATAAGCGCCAATCAAAATGTTTTAATAACTAAGTTGACGCGAGCAGTAGGTATTATACTAACATCTGGAACAGCTGCAGGAAGTGCATGGGGAGGAACAGGTGTAAATAGCTCAAGCTTTGCAAACGCTGTTACTGGAAATGATTTTATCACTTTTGGCGTTCAAGCGAAACCCGGTTATACCGCTTCTTTCTCAGAAATTCCAGCGTATAATATTAGACGTTCAGCAACAGGAGCACCAAGAGGACAATGGCAATACCAATTGAATAACGGTAGTTTCGTAAATATAGGGGATTCAATTACATGGGGAGGAATAACAAATAGCACAGGAAATCTACAAAGTAGTATAAATTTGTCCACAATAACGGCTTTACAAAACGTTGCTTCAAATGTCAACGTAACTTTTAGACTTGTAGTTTGGGGTGGGTCAAGTTCATCAGGAACTTGGTATATCAATAACATTTCGGGTAATGATTTACAAGTAACAGGAACTGTGAATGTTTATATTTCAGGTTTACCAATCGAATTGATTTCTTTCCAAGCAAAATGTGCAGGAAATAATGACGTTGATATAACTTGGTCAACAGCTTCGGAACACAACACAAAACATTTTATTGTTGAGAAATCAAGGGATGGTGTAAATTGGGTAATCTTAAATACGTTAGCTGCTGCAGGAAATTCAACTTCAGTTATTGAATATGCTATAACAGACACTGATGTTACAAATGGCACGTCTTATTACCGCTTGACACAATTTGATACTGACGGTGCTTCAAAAAAGTTCAATATCACATCTGTTAACTGCGGTGAACAAAGAGTTACTTCAAACTTGGTTACGTATCCGAACCCAAGTAATGGTAGTTTCTATATTGATTTTTATTCACACGATGTAACTGGTCCTTCGTCAGTTTCAGTTTCGGATTCGAGGGGATTGATTATTTACAGACAAGATGTACTTGTCGAAAAAGAAAGCAATGTATTCCATATTGAAGATTTGGAAGCTGCTCCAGGAATTTACTATATACAGATTTCAAATGGAACCACTAATTCCTATATAGTGAAACATAGTTTGCGTTAAAGCTATTGGTCTAAAAATGAAAAGGGAAAGCAAACGAGCTTTCCCTTTTTTAATTAAAGCAATATTAGTTCTTGCGGAGGTTGATCAAAAAGTGATTTGCTTTCGTGGGATAATTATTTGTAATTAAATTATTACCAAAATAACGACTGCTTATTTCTTTAAAACCCAACCATCAAACCCGTGTGATTTTGCGTCTTGAATAATTGTTTGTAACGCTTGTTCTGTCGATGCTTTCCCGGCGCTAATTCTACTTAAACCATTAGAAACATCCGTAATATAAGCATCAAATCCCTTCTCCTTTAATAGAGTGACAAGATTGTTGGCATTTTCTTCACTTCCAAAACAACCAACAATAAATTCAAAATTCTTAGAAGAAATATTCGTCACTTCTGGAGTTTCCTGAACAGCGGAAGTATTTATTTTATTTCGAGGAATTCGAATGGGAATATATAAATCTTCGTTGTATTGATAAGAGAAAACAGAAACATCTTCAGGTAAATCAGCAATTGATTCGTCCAACGTTTTCGATTCATTGTTCTTATCACTATTTTTCAATTCTTGTTTGTTGTAACTTCCTTCTTCACTATGATAAAATGGGTTGAAATCTTTCACTGAAATCATTCCTGATTCTAAAACATTTGTTTGAACGGGCAGCCAAAAAGAATAAAATGCAATAGGCAATAGGCAAGCTGCAGCAATGTATTTCCAAATTTTAGTCTTCGGTTGAAGTGCGGGGTGTGAAATAATTACTGTTTCTTTTGCTTCCTTATTAATTGAAATAGATTCTGTGTTGAATACGATTGCAGATTTATTTTCAGTTCTTTCTTCACTATTAATTGCACTTTCAACACTTATTTTTTGAGCAAATTGAACATCACTTTCAGAGAGAAAATGCACCTTTCCTAAGCCATATGAATCCAATAACAAATTGAAAAAACGGTCTTGTTCAAAACAGATGTTTTTTTCTTGGTCGAAGAATAAAAAACCAACTTTATCAATTGAAATTCTCTCTCCTCTTCTTAATTGAACATTCCAAGAACCAACTAAATCACCAACGATTTTTGTTGATTCATTGTAATCAATACCATTAGAAACCGCCAATTCTGCTATTAATAAACCATCGTTATTAATTAATTGTCGGTTGAATAGTAAGGATTTTTTTGGTGGTGACATTACACCATTTCTATAATCAATTGAAGCGCCAGTCTGTTTTGCAACAAACCCGCCAAAAGAAGGAATTATCACGCAATTATGGCGTAACAACAATTCTCCAATAAGTTCTTCTACTGATACCATGTGCTAAAGTTAACAATTTACGTCAATCTCTGCAAGTTACGAAAACGAACTAAAAGAGTTACAGCAATTCAAGAACTTTGTCAACGTCTGCTGGAACATCTATATTTGGAGTTTCAATATCCGTAATCACTACTTGAATTGAAAATCCATAAAACATCCATCTTAATTGCTCAAGTGATTCCGTTTTCTCTAAAATTGTAGGTTTTAAAGAAGTAAGTGTCTGTAAAACATCTGCGCGATAAGCATACAAACCGATGTGCCTTAAAAAGGGGTATTGTTTGTTGTTTTGATTCGAATGCTCGGTATTTGGAATTGCACTTCTGCTGAAATACAATGCTTGATTAGTATGATTTACAACTATTTTAATTCGGTTAGGATTTTCAATGTCTTCTTTCGAAATGGCATAATTTCCTAATGTTGCAATTTGTGTTTCTGAAGTTTCAAATGCATCAATTAATTGATCTAATTGACGAAAATCGACAAGTGGTTCATCTCCTTGAATATTTATTATAACATCCATTTCTGGAAACATTTTTGCAACCTCAGCGCATCTATCAGTTCCACTTGGATGATTTTTTAGTGTCATCATAACTTTCCCGCCAAAGCGGATAACCTCATCAACTATTCTTTGATCGTCAGTTGCAACAATAATCTCTGAGATTCTTTTTGATTTTTTAGCGCCTTCATAAACACGTTGAATCATCGATTTTCCCTTTAAGTTTATCAGCGGCTTTCCGGGAAAACGGGAAGAGTCAAATCGTGCTGGAATAATACCGAGTACCTTCATTAAAATTTCATTTGCACTTGTAGCATAAATGTCCTTGGAGCTTGAATATCGCCTGGTCGAGTTGAATATTCTGCATTTAAAAGATTATTTATCATAAATCCTATTCTATAATGTTCTTTAAAATTATATCCAACTCTCATGTCTACAACCAAACTTCCTTTATGATTTAAAACTCTGTATTGTTTCAACCCAGGTAATATTTGAGTTCCAAAAACACCATCTTCAAACGTTTTGTCGATGTTTTCCATAAAACTGTTGTATCTGACAGACGCTCCTATGCTTATTTTTTTCCAAGTAGCTTCAACATCTGCTTTTGCTAAATGTTTAAATCTATATTTTAACATTGTGCTCCCAGAATCAGAAAAATTGGATGTATAAGCTGGATCCGAATTCATACTTATCGGATTCATATACGTGTAACCTATTAACGTAACTAATTCAACATCTTTAATTTTTCCTTGACTATTAAAAGAGAATTCAACGCCAGAAATACGCGCTTTTTCAGCATTTTGAGCTTGAAATCCAAGGAAATTTTTGATGTATCCAGGATTATTTGGGTCAAAAGATAAAGGAATGTTTGGATCTGGAAAAAGGCCAAACGTAAACTCCATCATATTAGAATACTGATTAATAAACCCAGCAACATCGATTAAACCTTTCCATTCACCCATCTTTACACCTTGCTTGATTCCTATTTCTGCAGCCCAACCTTTTTCAGGCATTAAATTCGGATTTGGGAAGATGTTTAATGCTCCGACACTTGTTACTGTGTATCTTTCAGCAACTGAAGGATAACGAACTCCTTGTCCAAATGAAGCCCTCAAGTGTGTAAACTTTGCGATTTGATAATGAATTCCCAATCTAAATATTGGCGTAACAGGAATTTTATTGGAAGAATCTTTCCCAAAATAGAAATCAGAATCCCCCTTGCGTTTGTCTTGTTCAAAATATTCAAGTCGCACACCAGCGGTTAAATCCAGTTTTCCAATTTTATGTTCATACTGACCATATAACGCTGAATTAGTTGAATGATGATCCCCGAATAAATTTGAATTAACGGAGTTATAGGTTATTGTTGTTCCAGCTGTAAGTACAATTGATTTATTCCAAGTCTTCTGAAATTGATAATCAGCATATGAAACTGATGCAGTAGAACTTTGAGCTTTGTTCGTCATGTTTTGATTATCAATATAATACAATCTCGTTTTTAAATTGTGTTTATTTGAATATTTGTCTGTGTATTTAATATAAGGGTCAACACTTAATCTCAGACCAGTATTATATGTCAAGGTTGAAGCGGCAAGGCTTGTATCCGCTCCTCCATTTGGAGTATAAGCAAAAGTGTCGCTTTGCCAAATAATAAAGTTTCCGGTTTTTTGATATTGAACATTGTATCCAATACCACTTTTTAAATTTCTAAGTTTAATTGGTCGAATAAAAATTGTTCCACTGATTCTAGCGCGATCTTCGGTCTCACCTTGGCGATATCCTTGGTTTTTAAAAGCAGTTGTTGAAATCGTGTAACCCATGTTTTTCAACATTTTTCCATGATATGCTTCCACTTGATAAAACATTGGATTTGTTGACCACCATTTTAACGTTTCACGCTGCGGATTTCCATATACTCCTGACATCAGTTTTATTCTTGTATCAGCTTTTGGGCCAGGTTCTCTTTCCGTTAAAGATATGATTCCATTTAAAGCTCCACTACCATATAATACAGATGAAGCTCCTTTCATGATCTCAATTTGTGAAGTTTGTTCCATCGGAATCGAATTCCATTTTGTGTCCCCAGCATCTCCAGAAAGCATCGGAACGCCATTCCAAAGTAATAAGACTCTGCTTCCGGCACCATAAGAAAACCCACTTCCCCCTCTAATGCTCACTTGACCGTCCATGGCATAAACTCCAGGACTTTGATCAACTGCTTGCTCAAGGTCAGTTATTCCTTTGTTATCAATCATTGTGGTTTTTATAATCTCCATAGAAATTGGAACTTCTTCTATTTTTTGAGATCTTCTCCCTGCGGAAACAACCACCGTTCCAATATTGGTGATTGGATTACCTAAAGAAATAGTAACGTCCCCTGGAAATTCAATAAGCGTTGTATCATTTTCAAATGAAATCATCGTCGTGATAAGTGTAATTGGAAATTCCGTTGCTAATAAAATAAATTTCCCATCACTATCTGAAAGAACCTTTTCACCGTTGGATGCAATTATTTTGGCTCCAACAATTGGTTCCTTAGATTCGATGTTTTGCACTTTCCCATTAACCTGAGAAAACGAAACAAAAGGAATTAAAATTAGAAGTAGTAATATATATTTCATAAGCAGGTTTTATTGTCTTTGCAAATAAGATGAAATGCTAAAATACCAATTTCATTAAATATCCTTATATAAATTTCATTATAATGCTAATTGAACTTGAAGAATGAAATTTCGGGGAGCTTGAATATCAGCAGGTCTACTTACATATTCTGCATTTAAGAAGTTGTTAACAATAAACCCTACTCTCAGTTTATCATTGAATTTATAGGCCAATCTTAAATCAAAGACCAAACTACCTTTATTGTTTTTTTGCCTATACTCCTTTAATCCAACAAGAAAATCTTGTCCTAAAAATCCATCCTCGAATGTCGCATCAATATTTGACATAAAGCTATTATAGCGCATTGATGCACCAATACTGAATTTTTTATAGATCGCTTCTATATCAATTTTAGCTAAATGTTTAAATCTATACTTCAGCATATTCGTTCCAGAATCTGAAAAAGTAGCCGTATATTTTGGGTCAGCATTCAAGCTTATAGGATTCATATATGTGTACCCAATTAATGATAGTAATACAACTTTTCCTATTTTCCCCTCACTATTGAATGAAAATTCTACGCCTGATATTCGTGCTTTTTCTGCATTTTTTGATTGAAAACCAACCCAATTCTTTATATATCCGTTAGTGCCAGGAACAAAGTTTAACGTAATGGTATCTGGCGGATAAAGGCCAAAAGTAAATTCCATCATATTGTTGTATTGATTAACAAAGCCTGCAATATCGACATACCCTTTCCAATTGCCAATTTTCACAATTTGCTTAAATCCTATTTCTGCAGCCCATCCTTTTTCTGGCTGTACTTCCGGATTTGGAAAAATGACTACACCACCAATTGAAGTTGCGGCAAACCTCTCTGCAACAGACGGGAAACGAACTCCTTGTCCAAAAGAAGCTCTAACATGGGTAAATTTAGCTAGCTTATAATGAGCTCCAGCTCTAAATATTGGTGTTATTGGAATTACTGCATTGTGGATTGTTATCCGTGAATCTGGAGTTCGATTGTCCTGTTTAAAATATTCAAGACGTGCACCAGCAGTAAAATCGAATTTTTTAAGTTTCAATTCAAACTGAACATAACTTGCAATATTCACAGATTGGTGATTTTTAAACACTGGACTTATTATATGATTTAATGTTCCTGTTAAACCTGCTGTTAATGATGAATTTTTCTTTGTGAAATGCTGAAAAAGGTAGTCTCCATAATACATCTCAGCCTTTGAAGAAGCATATAACTTTGTAAGATCTCCCGTTGACACAAGGTAATACCTCGTTTTTAATTCATGTTTATTATTCTTTTTATCGTAGAATTTTAAATAGGGATCAACATTTAAACGAATGGATTTCTGATAAGAGACTGATGATCCAGCTCCTTTAGGGTCATCTCCACCAAGTGCAATATATCCTAAAGAATCACTTTTCCATAAAATAAATGCACCAATATATTGATATTGAAAATTATACGTAAGACCCGCTTTTAAACGATTAGCTCCTGTTGATTTATAAATGAAAGTCCCATTGATTCTAGCTCTATCTTCCACCTCCCCTTTTCTGTATCCATCGTTTGTAAATCCATTAAGAGCTACACTGTAACCAAACTTTTTGTGCATTTTTGAAGTAAATAAATCCATGTTATGGAACGTTGGATTTGCTGACCACCATTTCAAGCTTTCTCTCTTCGGATTACCATAAACACCACTTTGAATTTTCGCACGAAATTCTCTTTTTTCTGTTGGCTCTTTTTCATTCATTGAAATAATTCCGTTGAGCGCACCACTGCCATATAGTACCGATGAGGCTCCTTTCATTATTTCAATTTGTGAAGCATTTTCCATCGGAACGGCATTCCATTTAGCATCACCCAAATCCGGTGAAACCATCGGTATTCCATTCCAGAGCAATAACACTCTACTTCCAGCGCCGTAGGAATAGCCTCCTCCGCCGCGAATACTAACTTGGCCATCCATTGCATAAACTCCAGGGCTTTGATCTACCGCTTGCTCCAAGTCGGTAATTCCTTTGTTGTTTATTAATGCTGGTTTCAGAATCTCCATTGAAATAGCGACGTCTTCAATCTTTTGATTTCTGCGACCTGCAGAAACAACTACTGTAGAAATCATTTTTGCATCAACCTCCAAACTAATTAGAACATGCTCTTTAGAAGCAACGACAACTGTATCATTTAAATAATTAGACATGCTGACAATAAGTTGAAGCGGCACTTTGTCATCAGAAAGAATAAAGTTTCCTTCATTATCTGTAACTGTTTTCTCTCCACTTGAAACAATTATTTTTGCGCCAATTAAGGGTTCATTCGTTTCTTTACTGATAACTTTTCCCGCTATTTGGGCAAACGTCAATAAAGGTGAGAAAAATAGTAGTAATAAATAAAATTTCATTGGCTGATTTTAACTTAATAAGCTCCTGCCAAAAATACCTTTAACATTCAAGCTTCTTTATAAAAAAAGTGCTAAAATTTCACTAATTATTTAAAAAAGTGCTAAAAAACACGAAAAAAAGACCATTTCAACGCATATTTCATTTCTTTAATCATAAAGTTTTTCGTAAATTCAATAGAAATATAACTTTTTCATAGTGCAAAAATCACAAATTCATCTTCAAATAGCATTAACGTTTCTGTATGGAATTGGTCCAAAAAAGACCAGTTTACTGCTTTCCAAATTAGGAAGTTTAGAGGCTGTTTTTGAAAGTAAATACAAAGACATTCAAGAAATTACAGGAATAGGAGAAACAGTTCTCAAAAAAATTAAACGAGAAACTGCCCTTAAGAAAGCAGACGAACAGCTTAATTTCATTGAAAGAAACAACATCAACACTCATTTTTATTTGGACAATAATTATCCAAGGAGATTGAAGCAATGTGATGATGCTCCAATCTTATTGTATAGTAAAGGTAATTTTGAACCTAACCCATCTCGCGTTATTTCTGTTGTAGGAACGCGATCCGCTACAGATTATGGAAAAGGTCTTTGTGAAGAATTAATTTCATCAATTACCAATTCAGGAATTCAAGTAATCAGTGGGATGGCTTATGGAATTGATATTTGCGCGCATCAGTTATGTGTTAAACACAATGTTCAAACGATTGGTGTTCTTGGCCATGGTTTGGACCGCATCTATCCAAGTGTGCATCAATTTACCGCAGAACAAATGTTTTTAAATGGTGGTTTGATGACAGAATTTATTCCCGGGACAAATCCAGATCGAGAAAATTTCCCAATGAGAAATAGAATTGTTGCTGGAATGGCCGATGCTACAATTGTAATTGAAAGTAAAAAGAATGGAGGCTCTTTAATTACTGCTGATTTGGCAAACGATTACAATAGGGATGTATTTGCTTTTCCAGGAAATGTTGGCCAAATACATTCTGCTGGTTGTAATCTTTTGATACAAAAACAACAAGCGCATCTGTTGTTAAATGGTAAGGATTTTCTTAAACAAATGAATTGGGACAATTTAAAAGAAAATAAGACGGGTGCACAACGAGTTTGTTTTATTGAGTTATCGGATCAAGAAAAAGAAATCTGTGCACTATTAGATCAAACAAACGGTGAACATATTGATGTGATATCTCTTCGCACAAAAAAACCAGTTTCAATAATAAATGTTGAGCTTTTTCACCTAGAAATGAAAGGGGTAATTAAAGCATTGCCTGGTAAAAAATATTGCTTGATATAAAACAAAAAGGGCCATTCAATTAGAATAGCCCTTTTTCAAAAGTATTAATATATTATTATCTTCTAATTCCTGCTTTTAGGAATCTACGGTTATCCATTACTTCTGCTTTCTTCTTTAAAGCAGTAAGAATTTGACCTTGTAAATTACCTTGAATTGCTCCTAAAAGTTGATCGCGTTCAGCATTGTAATTTGCTGCAGTTGGAGCTTTTGTCGTTTTGTCGATTCGAACTACATAAACTCCAATTTTTCCTTTTAAAGGAAGTGTTTTTTGACCATCTTTCAATCCTGAAAATAAAGCCCCAATAACTTCAGCTTCGTATCCTGATCCTGTAATTTGAGGATTAGCAAATGTTACTTCTCCTTTCATTACTTGAGTATTGGCACGTTTTGCCATCCCTTGTAAGCTTTTATCTTTCAATAATTGATTTGTAAAACGTTGAGCTTTTCGATCTTCAATCATGTCACGTTTCATCAATACTTCTGCATCTTCAAAAGTTGGAACTCCTTTTTCACGGATAGAAGACACCATCGCAATTATGTAACGGTCCTTATCTTTAATTGGAGCTGTTGATAAATCACCTGCCAATGATTCGTCAGAGAAAGCCAATTTCAAAATTTTATCCTCAGCTAATGGTGTTGTAAAACCATATAATTTAGGACTATCATCTAAAATACTTAATGGTCGAACCATGTATCCAGCCTTTATAGCAATTGTATCAAACAACTCTACTTTCGCTTTCAGTTCCGTTTTCTTAGACATTTTTGATTCTAACTCATACAATAAACTATAAACCTCACTGTCTTTTCTGTCTATTGTTTCTTGACTTGCTTTGAATGTTTTTTGAACTGAAGCTAATAAAGGGAATGTTGTAGCATCTCTTTCTAAAACTTCAATAATATGAATTCCGAAATCAGATTTTACAGTTCCAATATAACCAATTGGTTTAGTAGCACAGAACGTTGCAAATTCTGGAACCATGTCTGCCTCAATAAAATTATCGATTAATCCACCTGTTGGAACAGAGCCTTTATCTTCACTGAATTTAGTAACGAATTCAGCAAAATTGTCTTTTGTGATAAGTTTAACCAAACTATCAGCCATTTTTTGTTTTTGGTCGATCAATTTTTTATCCTTTGATTGATTTGTCGCTAACAAAATATGTCTTGATTTCAATCTAGTTGGAGTAAAGCCAATAACTTTAGAAATTACAACTCCTCCTTTACTTTCGTAAGGCCCAACAATTTGTCCAACAGTAGCAGTTTTGAAAACTGTATCTAAATATTTTGGGTAAGATTGAAGTTTTTGTGCTTTCTCATTATCTTCAGGAACTGCTGTTGCAATTTTTGATGAAGAGTAGAATTTCATATCACTATTTTTCAAAACATACAAAGAGTCGTTTGTAGATGACAAAAATCCTTTTTTTAATTCATTCATTACTTTACCGAACTTCATTGAATCTTGTCTTGAAGGATTGATTACAACATCGAAATAACGAACCTCTCTACTAGCAGTTTTGTTTTCGTATTTCTTATCATTTTTATGCTCTTCATAATACTTCTTCAAATCAGAATCAGAAATTTTAATATCATCGTCGCTGATTTCGCTGTATCTTCTAACCACATAAGAAATACTTTTAATCTCTTTTTGAGCTAAATATTCTTCTTCAGCTTCTAATTTAGTCACATAAATTCCTTGACCTAATAATGCAAAATACTTTTCTTGTTTTCTTTTATCTGTATAGTATTTCTTACTGTCTTCCCATTGTTTTTGAACTTTAACATCATCGGAAGATTCCATTTCGCCAATTCTTTTTTCTAACAACTTTGCATTAAACAAACCAGTTATAGAATCAGTAAATCCTTGCTGTAATTCTGGCATAACAGTAAACCCATCTCGCCCATATAAATAGGAATCAAATTCACCATCACTCACTTCAATTCCAAGCGCTTCGTATTCTTTTTCGAAAATTGTAGTCTCAACTACATAGTTCCATGCTTTATCAGCTGATGCATCTTGATCTTTTTGCGTGTATTCTCTTTGTTGCTGAGCAAATTGAGTTTTATCTTGTTCTTGAAATTTAAGACTTGCTTCTTCGTATTCCTTATAGTCTAACATTTCCCCATAAACTGTACCATATCCAGTTTCATCCTTACTCCCACCTGTGATTTTTTCCCAATCTCCCATGATGAATGCAAACAATGCAATACCAATAATTATTACAAGTAACGTTGATTTTTCTCTAATTTTTCCAATTAATGCCATTTCTTATATTCTTTATAAGCTGCGAATATAATTAGATGAATTGATTTTTAAAAATTAAAAGGTAATTAATGCTATGAATATTAAATAAAAAAGCCAACCATCGATGGACAGTTGGCTTTTTATTAATTGGTTAATTTGTTATTATCCTCCTTTCCCTTCCTGAATTTTTGGTGGAGTTGGTGGAATTACTTCCGGTTTATTTTTTTCGTCGATTGGTTTTACTTCTCCTGGCTTGGTCGTTTTATAGAAAATCGTGGCAGTTTTTGAATCATTCCCACAAGAATTAGTTGCACTTAGAACAAACGTATTCAAGCCTGGAATCAAGGTTATTGACGCCTGCATGGTTGATAGGTTATTATTAAAATTAAACCCTGTTATGGCTGTGTTATTTTGCGTTAACGTTATTCCTTGACCATTATTAGTATGTTCAATTAATGCACTAAAACCATACGTTGGAGAAGTAACAGTAGTACCATTTACAGCTGTATTAGTTATTGAAATTACTGGAGGAACACAATTATCATAATTAATAGTGATTGTCTCAGTGTCTGTTCCACATGAATTAACCGAAGTCAAAACAATAGTATTTAATCCAGGGGTTAAATTTAAAGTGCTTTGAAAAACTCCCGTTGCATTTGCAAAATTGAAATTAGAGATTGTCCTTCCATTTATATTAAGTGTAATTCCTTGGCCATTGTTCGCGTTTTGAATCACTGCTCCTAAATTTAGAACGGAAGATGTAACTGTCGTTCCATTTACTGTTGGATTAGTAATTGTTATTACTGGAGGAACACAATTATCATAATTAATAGTGATTGTCTCAGTGTCTGTTCCACATGAATTAACCGAAGTCAAAACAATAGTATTTAATCCAGGGGTTAAATTTAAAGTGCTTTGAAAAACTCCCGTTGCATTTGAAAAGGTGAAATTAGAGATTGATCTTCCATTTATATTAAGTGTAATTCCTTGTCCGTTGTTGGAATTTAAAATCAAGGCACTCAAACTAAAACTAGCTGAACTAACTGTTGTTCCATTTGATGTTGGTGCAACAACGGTAATAACCGGCGCAATACAATTTTGATAATTAACCGTAATCGTTTCAACATCTGTTCCGCATGAATTTACTGATGTCAAAATAAGTGTGTTTATGCCTGGAGTTAAATTTAAAGTACTTTGAAAAACTCCCGTTGCATTTGAAAAGGTGAAATTAGAGATTGATCTTCCATTTATATTAAGTGTAATTCCTTGTCCATTGTTGGAATTTAAAATCAACGCACTCAAACTAAAACTAGCTGAACTAACTGTTGTTCCATTTGATGTTGGTGCAACAACTGTAATAACCGGCGCAATACAATTTTGATAATTAACCGTAATCGTTTCAGTATCTGTTCCGCATGAATTTACTGTTGTCAAAACGAATGTGTTTAATCCAGGAACAAGTGTAACCGCACTTTGGAAAGCGCTCGTTGCATTATTGAAACTGAAGTTTGTAACAGCTACATTGTTTTGCTTCAAGGTAATTCCTTGTCCGTTGTTGGAATTTAAAATCAAAGCACTCAAACTAAAACTAGCCGATGTGACTGTTGTTCCATTTGATGTTGGTGCAACAACTGTAATAACTGGCGCAATGCAATTTTGATAGTTAACGGTAATCGTTTCAACATCTGTTCCGCATGAATTAACCGAAGTCAAAACAATAGTATTTAATCCAGGGGTTAAATTTAAAGTACTTTGAAAAACACCCGTTGCATTTGCAAAATTGAAATTAGAGATTGCCCTTCCATTTATATTAAGTGTAATTCCTTGGCCATTGTTCGCATTTTGAATCAATGCTCCTAAATTGAGAACGGAAGATGTAACCGTCGTTCCATTTGATGTTGGTGCAACAACTGTAATAACTGGCGCAATGCAATTTTGATAATTAACTGTAATCGTTTCAGTATCTGTTCCGCATGAATTTATGGTTGTCAAAACGAATGTGTTTAAGCCTGGAACAAGTGTAACCGTACTTTGGAAAGCGCTCGTTGCATTATTGAAACTGAAGTTTGCAACAGCTACATTGTTTTGCTTCAAGGTAATTCCTTGTCCGTTGTTGGAATTTAAAATCAAAGCACTCAAACTAAAACTAGCTGAACTAACTATTGTGCCATTTGATGTTGGTGCAACAACGGTAATAACTGGCGCAATACAATTTTGATAATTAACCGTAATCGTTTCAACATCTGTTCCGCATGAATTAACCGAAGTCAAAACAATAGTATTTAATCCAGGGGTTAAATTTAAAGTGCTTTGAAAAACACCCGTTGCATTTGCAAAATTGAAATTAGAGATTGCCCTTCCATTTATATTAAGTGTAATTCCTTGGCCATTGTTCGCATTTTGAATCAATGCTCCTAAATTGAGAACGGAAGATGTAACCGTCGTTCCATTTGCTGTTGGATTAGTAACTGTTATTACTGGAGGAACACAATTATCATAATTAACCGTAATCGTTTCAGTATCTGTTCCGCATGAATTTACTGTTGTCAGTACAAATTTGTTTATCCCTGGAACAAGTGTAACCGTACTTTGGAAAGCGCTTGTCGCATTATTGAAACTAAAGTTTGTAACATTCATGTTGTTTTGCTTCAAGGTAATTCCTTGTCCGTTGCTGGAATTTAAAATCAAAGCACTCAAACTAAAACTAGCTGAACTAACTGTTGTTCCATTTGATGTTGGTGCAACAACGGTAATAACTGGCGCAATACAATTTTGATAATTAACCGTAATCGTTTCAGTATCTGTTCCGCATGAATTTACTGTTGTCAAAACGAATGTGTTTAATCCAGGAACAAGCGTAACCGTGCTTTGGAAAGCGCTAGTCGCATTGTTAAAGCTAAAGTTTGTAACATTCATGTTGTTTTGCTTCAAGGTAATTCCTTGTCCGTTGTTGGAATTTAAAATCAAAGCACTCAAACTAAAATTCGCTGAACTAACAGTTGTGCCATTGGATGTTGGAGTAACAACTGTAATAACAGGCGCAATGCAATTTTGGTAATTAACTGTTATTGTTTCAGTATCTGTTCCACATGAATTTACTGATGTCAGCAAGAATGTATTGAGTCCAGGTAATAACGTAAGTGAACTTTGGAACGACCCTGTTGCTGTATTGAAGGTGTAATTTGTGATGCTTCTGTCGTTATGTGTTAATGTAATTCCTTGTCCATTATTGGAGTGTTGAATCAATAGACTTAAACTGTAATTTGCATTACTGACAGTTGTTCCATTTGTTGAAGGATTCACCTTTGTGATTTCCGGGACATTGCATGGTTGATAATTTACCGTTATTGTTTCCACATCAGATCCGCACGTGTTGGTTGCAGTAATTTCAAAAGTATTTATTCCTGAAACCAAAACAACAGTGCTTTCTAAACGATCTGTTTCAGCGTTATACGTATAATTCAAATTGGTTATACCGTTTTGCTTGAATACGATGTTATCTCTTCCAAGAATATCTTTTATTTCAAGAACAACTTGATAATTCATTGAAGCCGAAACCAAACCATTCGAAGCTGGATTAATAAACTTAATTGTAGGTGAAACACATCCTGAACCAGCATTGTTGTAATTGTTAATGTTGTTCACTGTGTTTACATCTGTAGTTGTAGTAGTTTGATTATGTGTTTTAAATCTAAATTGCAAATACGCAGATGTATAGTGGTAAATGTCTTTGAATTTGCTTGTTGGGTCAACAAAACCATCAAAATTATCAATCAAGGTAAAAGTTGTCTTATGTTCTAATCCTAATGTAACTCTTTTCCCAACTTGATAACCTATTCCAAAACCAACACTTGGCATGAAACTAACATTGTATTTATCCTTGTTACTTCCATCCAAAGGTGAATCATAAACATTATCTTTCAAGTTGTTCATATAGGCCTTATTACCTAACAAAGTTGGGTCATATCCATAAATAGAACCAATAGAATCATTGTTATATAAATCTCCAAAAGTTTGATGCCAAGTAAAACCAATTCCTCCAAAAATATATGGGTCCCAACCAGTTCGCTCTCTAAAACCATTTGCATGAAGGACTAATTCAAATCCAAGTCGGTGAACATCCGCTTGAAAATTATTTACGGAGAACCCCAAAGAATCTTTATAATTCAGTAAAGAAGTACCTGTATATCCGGCAAGTGATGTTGTGTCATAATCTTGACCTAACCAAGTACCTCTTAAATAGCGTGCTCTTAAATCGAATGAGATTTTTTTGCCGTAATTGTAATTAAATGAACGACCAAGTGTTAATCCCCAACCCGCTGAAAATTTATTTGCAACATCTGTTGTTTGCCAAGTGGCTCCTGCGTTTAAGCCTAAAAACCAATTTGAACTATTGTCATAATCTATTTTTTGAGAGAAAACTGATCCTAAAGAAAGAGAAAGACAAAATACGAGGGTAGTTATTTTATTCATATACTTTTTATTAATTGTTCGGCTAAAAAATCTAATATTGTGCCAAAATTTGTTGACTTGAATTTTAAAGTGGAATAAAACTATACATTTTATTCTATAGACGGATATTTTTATCGTAAATTCGAGGAAACACTGAGCTTTTTTGTGTAAATATGAAGGTTGTTATTTTACTGTTATTATTTTCTTTTCGTTTTTTGGCAGCGGGTCAACAAGCAAATAATGCTTGCAGTTCTGCACTTGAACTTTGCCCAAATCAAACTTTTTCATTAACCAATATTGGCGCGAATAAAACTTTTTGTCCTGGCTGTGAAGATGACTTTTCTTTTTGCTTTACCTCAAACAATTCAATTTGGCTCACATTTACCACTAATTCAACTGGAGGAAATGTTCAAGTAGATTTTAGTAATCTTATTTTTTCAATGAATGTAGGTCAAGACGACGCGCTTCAAGCTACTATTTTATCAGCTAGTGTGCCTTGTAATTCAACATCCTACACTGCAATAGGGAACTGTGTATCAAATGGAAATGCTCCGTTTTCACTGAACGCAGCTGCTCTACCTGCAAATACCCTTTATTACATTGTTGTTTCTGGAGATTTATCTGGAGCTGGAATTACAAGTGCCGCTGAATGTACTTTTGACTTAATAATTAGTGGTTCAGGAATAGACCGCCCTGTTTCATCTGTAAGTTTGACAACTAGTCCAATAGTAATGTGTAAAAATGATATTTTTTCTACGAATGCCATTCTCACTAATTGTCCTGACACGTCTTCGTTTAATTGGTATGTAAATGGCGTTTTAACTGCTGTAACAACTGATGCGTATTTTCAATCAACCGCTTTAAATAATGGCGATATCGTTTCTCTTGAAACAAACTGTTATACACTTTGTGCTGAAATGGTGACAGCAACAACAGCTGCAATTACAGTTTATTCTTTTCCAATTGATGCGGGTCCAGATCAGCTTTTAAATACTGGCGAAACTACTCAGTTGAATGGATTAACAACAGCTCCCGTTTATAGTTGGTCCCCAACATTCGGAATTAGCGATCCTTCCACTCTCACGCCACTCGTTTCTCCAACGTCAACAACAACTTATACCTTGACAGCTACTGAAAATGGTTGCACATTAGAGGATTATGTTACCATTACAATTGAAGAAAAATTAATTTTCCCAACAACTTTTTCCCCTAACGACGATGGTATCAATGACCGTTGGGAAATTGGCGGAGTGAGTCAATATCCAAATTGTTTTGTCAAAATATACAACCGTTGGGGACAAGAGGTCTTTCAGTCAATCGGTTATTCATTAGCAAAATCGTGGGACGGAACAGGAAATACAGGTAAATTATCTGAAGGTGTTTATTTTTACATTGTTGAATTACGTGACGATAAAAAGCAAGAATTTAAAGGAAGTATTACATTGATTCGCTAGTGAAGATTTTACATTCATATAGGTTCATTTTTGTTTCGTTTATTTTAATCGGCCATTCAAGCTATTCGCAACAAATTCCTCAGTTTACGCAATGGTCATCTCATCAAATGGCTCTTAATCCAGCCCATGCAGGTATAAAAACATGCATCGATATTCATTCTCTTTACAGAATACAATGGGTCGGATTTCAAGGTGCTCCAAAAAGTGGTTTTTTAACGTTGAGTGCTCCAATTAAAACAAAACGAAAAAATTATTTGAGTGCCCGACAAGGCATCGGATTAAAATTCGAAACGGATCAAATTGGCCATTTCAACACCAACAGAATCAATGTGGCTTATGCCGCACATTTCAATTTTACTCGTGACACACGCCTTTCGTTGGGATTATATGGTGGAATTATTCAAATGGGGTTTGATCCTTCCAATTCAGTAACAATAGAACCAGACCCAACAGTAATTAAAGAAGCTTCCTTTATTGCTCCTGATGCATCATTTGGGGCTTGGTGGAATGGTGAAAATTATTATTTCGGACTCGTTCTTCAAAATCTTTTTCGATACAAATGGACAGATTTGGGAACCGATTCAAGATATAGATTTCATTCAATACTCAATGCTGGATATAGGTTTAAAATGAACGATCGAATAACACTTATGCCAGCAGCTATTCTTAAAATTCCACCACGTGGACCACTTGCAATTGACCTGCAAGCAATTTTAGATTTTGGGAATAAATTTAACTTTGGATTGGGTTATAGAAACACTGACGCTTTGCTGTTTTTCGCAGGATTTAAGATAAATCAGCGATTTTCAATGCAATATTCGTTTGATTTTACACTTTCTGCCCTTCAAAATGGAAGTAGTAATACGCATGAATTATCCATCAGTTTTTCTGCTTGCAAGCCTCAAAATAACAATACTTCACGCTGTCCATTATTTGAATAAAAACGCATAAAAAGGTTATTCAATTTTTAGTGTTTATAATTCTTTCCGAAGTCCAATATTTACACGCTTTTCTTGAGGATATTTGTTCTTAAAATAAAGTGCTATGAAAATCTTATTTATTCTTTTCAGTTTCTTTTTACTTGGAGCCTGTGTTCCTGCTAAAAAATACAATGATCTTCTTGAACGCGAAAAAAAATGCAGCGAAGAATTGGAAACATATAAAACCAGCTCTTTAGATAACGAAGGAAAAGCAAAAGATCTTCAAGCACGTTATGATGTCATGAAGAAAGAAGTTACAGCCTTAAAAATTGATACAAGTAATTTGGGAAATAATTATCGTTTGCTACAAACTCAATACGATAAAATGGTAATTCAAAATGAGGCGTTGGAAACGGTTTTTGACAAATTGCGTTTAGCTGGAGCGAAAGAAGCTGGTTTATTACAAGCAGAACTAGAAGGCAAAAATTTAGAATTACAACGTAAAGAAGATGCCTTGACAGCTTTAGAAATGGATTTAAAAAACAAAGAACAGTTATTGGCAGATCGAGAGCAACGTGTAAATGAATTGGAGGAAGCGATGCAAAGAAAAGACGAAGCAACAAAATTATTAAAAACGAAAGTTGCAAATGCTTTAAAAGGATTTGAAAGTCAAGGATTATCTGTTATACAGAAAAATGGGAAGATCTATGTGAGTATGGAGGCTAAACTACTTTTTGCATCGGGTAAAACAGACGTTGAAGCGCAAGGTAAAAAAGCACTTGTTGAATTGGCAAAAGTACTTGAGGCAGAAAAAGAATTAGAAATAATTGTTGAAGGTCATACTGATACTGATAAATTAGTAAGTGCCACGCATCCGACGTCGAATTGGGAATTATCCGTATTAAGAGCAACTTCAGTTGTGGATATTATGCTGTTAAATTCAAAAATGAATCCAGCTCAATTGATGGCAGCAGGCCGTTCTGAATTTCACCCTGTTGATCCAAATGACAAAGCAAAAAATAGAAGAATAGAAATTATCATTTCTCCTAACTTGAATGAGTTGTTTGAGATTATTAATAAAGACTGATAAATTCGTAATTCGTAACTCATAATTTTAAACACATAGGCACATAGAAAACATAGTTGAAATGTAGCGCGTGATTCGATTGGAAACACATAGACACATAGAACACATAGGCGAAGTGTAATGCGTAATTCGATTGGAAACACATAGGCACATAGGGCACATAGAAATTTAAACTATCAGTTTTAAACTCCTCACTCATTTTTCAACACATAGGCACATAGGCCACATAGGAAACAAACTATAAACTATCAGTTTTAAACTCCTCACTCATCATTCATCTCTCCTCACTCATTTTTCAACACATAGGCACATAGGCCACATAGGAAACAAACTATAAACTATCAGTTTTAAACTCCTCACTCCTCATTCATCTCTCCTCACTCATTTTTCAACACATAGGAACATAGAAGACATAGGTGAAATGTAATTCGTCTTTCGACAAGATCAAGAACAGCATTTCTTAATCTATTGCTTATTTTTGTTGAATGTTATCTTCCAAAGAAAACCTTCAGTTAAAACTTAAAACCCTTCCCGAAAAACCAGGAATATATCAGTATTTTGATGCTGCAGGAACGATAATTTACGTTGGAAAAGCAAAAAATCTAAAAAAACGAGTCGCTTCGTATTTCAATAAAACACAGGATAACGGTAAAACTATATTGCTGGTAAAACGCATTGTTGACATTCAATATATGGTTGTTGACACTGAATTGGATGCGTTACTGTTGGAAAATAACCTCATCAAGAAATACCAACCCAAATACAATATTCAACTCAAAGACGATAAAACCTATCCATGGATTTGCATTAAAAACGAACCGTTTCCAAGGGTTTTTTCTACTAGAAATGTTATTCAAGATGGTTCTAAATATTTTGGTCCCTATCCAAGTGGGAAAGTAATGCATACACTTCTTTCTTTAATCAAAGAATTATATCCATTAAGGAATTGCAGTTATGATTTGGCCGACAAGAAAATTAAAGAAAAGCGTTATAAAGTTTGTTTAGAATATCACCTCGGGAATTGTCTTGCTCCATGTGTTTCTTATGAATCAAAAACGCATTACGATGAAAAAATTTCCCAAATCGAAAACTTGGTAAAAGGAAACATTACTTCTGTAATTCAATTTTTGAAGGACAAAATGCTTTTTCATGCGCAAAATCATGAGTTTGAACAAGCCCAAGAAATGAAGGTTAAACTAGAAACGCTGGAAAATTATAAAGCAAAATCTACCATAGTTTCTCCAACCATTCACCAAGTTGATGTTTGTACTTTAATCGATGAGCCGGATGCTGCATTTGTAAATTATTTATGCATTCACAATGGCGCAATAATTCACGCTTATACGGCTGAAGTAAAAAAGAAATTAAACGAAACAAGAGAAGAGGTTTTGAGCTTTGTTTTACCAGAATTGCGTTCTCGGTTTTCAAGCATTTCAAAAGAAGTGTTACTTGATGCTAAATTAGATTTGAAACTCGAAGGAATTAATTTCTTTGTTCCTCAAAAAGGAGATAAAAAACACTTGGTCGATTTATCGTTGCGCAATGCAAAATTTTACCGTCTCGAAAAGCAAAAACAGGAAAAGATTATTGATCCAGAGCGACATTCAAATCGCATTATGGAACAAATTAAAACCGATTTCCGATTGCTAGATTTACCTATTCATATGGAATGTTTTGATAATTCGAACATTCAAGGGACAAATCCAGTTTCGGCATGTGTTGTTTTTAAAAATGCCAAACCAAGTAAAAAAGATTACCGCCATTTCAATGTTAAAACGGTTATTGGTCCAGATGATTTCGCATCGATGGAAGAGGCTGTTTATCGCCGGTATAAACGCATGCTTGATGAAAATCAATCGTTGCCTCAACTCATCATTATTGATGGAGGAAAGGGGCAATTAAGCGCTGCGTTAAAAGCATTAGAGCAATTAAACCTTCGTGGAAAGATGGCAATTGTTGGAATTGCAAAACGCTTAGAAGAGATTTACTTTCCTGGTGATTCATTGCCAATCTATCTTGATAAGCGTTCGGAAAGTTTGAAAGTTATTCAATTCATGCGGAACGAAGCACACCGATTTGGAATTACGCACCATAGAAACAAACGAAGTAAAGCAGCTATAACATCTGAACTTGTTTCGATTACTGGTATTGGATCAAAAACACAAGAACTTTTAATGAAAACATTCAAAACTGTTTCAGCTATTCGTGTTGCGGACTTTGAAGACCTTGCAAAAGTTGTTGGTAATGCAAAAGCAAAGGTGATTAGAGACTATTTCGAAGTGAACTAATTCGAAGAGTCACGTGTTTACCACCAATTGAATTCAAAGAAATTGATTCGGAGAAATCCTTGATTGCTTTTATCTGTGTTTTACGTTGGAACTAATTTTATTTTAATTCTCCCGCTGATCCCGCTGATAGGCGCAGAAACACTTCCAAAAAGAAATTGATCCCAATAAATCCTTGATTGCTTTTATCTGTGTTTTACGTTGGAACTGATTTTATTTTAATTCTCCCTCTGATCCCTCTGATAGGCGCAGAAACACTTCCAAAAAGAAATTGATCCCAATAAATCCTTGATTGCTATTATCTGTGTTTTATGTTGGAACTGATTTTATTTTAATTCTCCCGCTGATCCCGCTGATAGGCGCAGAAACACTTCCAAAAAGAAATTGAGCCCGAGAAATCCTTGATTGCTGTTATCTGTGTTTTATGTTGGAACTTATTTTACTTTAATTCTCCCGCTGATCCCGCTGATAGCCGCAGAAACACTTCCAAAATATTCTGAACTATTTTTGCGCCTAATTCTCTTTGCTAGTTTTCCTCTTATTCATAGATCTACCTAAAAATCACTAATGAAATTGAGCGAATCATATAGATAATAATATAGTGGAATAAAAGTGCCGATGTGATGAATTAATTATCAAAAATAAATTCAAGGTATTTCTTCTCTTGATATAGTGGATCAAACTTTTCCGTTTCTCTTAATGCACGTTGAATATCTTCTTTATGCTCATATCCTTCTAGCACTTTTTGCGCAAAGTTTTCGAAGTTATAGGTTATTGAATTGGAAAAATCTTCCCATTGAATGCCGTATTCTTGATGAATTAACATCGGTATTTTATAGGCAAAAGAAACATTCATTGCTCCAGAAATTTGATTCTTAAAATATTCGTCGGCACTTTGTGTATTGGGATGCACCATTGGCCAAATTAAATCTGTTACTTTTAGGTATGCATCGAATTCTTCAGCTGAAACGAAGGTGTCAAACAGTCTAACCTCCTTTTCAATCCCAGCATCTTTTAAAAATTGATTAAAATAAATTACATCCGGATGCTTGAAATCGCTCTTGCCAAGAAAAATAAATTTGAATCCTTTTTGAACTAACTCTTGCATCAAGGGAATACTTCCAATTAAATCTTTTCTTCTGTTTTCAACTCCACCAATAATTGTAATCCATTTTTCCGCGACTTTCTTATTCAATTGTAAGTCAAAATGGGGAAAACGAAGTGGATAAAATGAAGCAACATGTATCGATTTGGGGACAATGACTTTAGATAAAAAGAAATCATTCAATACCAGGTATTTCTTTATTTTAAAGTGAATTAGTTTTTGAGTAAAACTTCCTTGAAACTTTTTTAAGGTGTGAACAATCCCAATAAATTCTATCGATTTTGGAGCTGTCAAGCACAAATTTCGGACATGCGCACCCTGAGCTGTATTTAAAACTACCTTGGAAATACCATTCGATTTAAAATATGCGTTCAACTGTCGCATCAAAGAAAAATCTTTAATCGCTTTACCAGAAAATTGGACCTTTTTAAATTCATCAATGTAAGGATGTAAAAATAGATTTCTATCATACACCTCTTTAATTGAAACGAAAATCACATAGCACCCATTTTGTTTAAGGGCCACAAATTGCGCCATCAAACATTCGTCATGTGAAGCGGCAAATTCGACTATTGCAATTTTTTTCATTTTTAAAATATCACTACTTGATTACAAAGGAACTAAAATTTGGGATTAATTTGTTGTTTTGTGTTTTTGGACTATTTCAAATAATTCGTTACTTTCACTTTCTAAACTATGTTAAATGGCAACTGTTTTTGAAACAAGACTTATTGGCAATATCGGAAAAGATGCCGTTGTGAAAACGATGGAAAGAGGTGTTATTGCAATCAATTTCCCCGTTGCACACAATAAAAATTGGAAAGACAAAAGAACGGGAGAAACGAAAACAAAAACGACTTGGATCAATTGTACCATTTGGAAAAAAGAAGGTGCCAATTTAAGAATTCTCGATTTTTTAAAAAAGGGAGCTTTAGTTGAATTAGAAGGAACTCCTTTCCCAAAAGCATATCCAAGCGAAGATGGATCAATTCGTTCAGAGATTCGCTTGAATGTTTCTAAAACCAATGTTTTACGTCCTGCAAAATGCGAAGAGAACATGGGAGAAGATCTAGTTGACCGAGAGGAATGCGAAGATTCATATGACACATCACTCGAAGATTTCACATTAGATGAGGATGATTTCTAAGGTTTTACACTAAAATCAACCCTTTACTAAGAAATTTTTCACTTTTTATCCTTGCAAAATAAATTCTTTCTTTATATTTGCATTCGCTTTTCGGCAACGATTAGTAAATTCCTCCTTAGCTCAGCCGGTTAG
>CAMDNE010000008.1 GCA_945902745.1 Chitinophaga pinensis
ATGGATGGGTTTTATCAGTCGTTCTTCATCATTGAAAAACGCAGAAATGTGAAAAAGAAAAAATTCAATGAGAAGGGCGAATTGATTATGGTGGATGAAGTGGAAGGTGGCTTGGACCGCAACCAGAATAACTCAACGATTATCAATGAAGGAGACAGCACGGTTATTCACAACAACAATATCGAGTACAACATCTTCAACGAAGAAAGAAAAGGTGGTGGATCTGGAAATGTAAACGCAGATGAACTCTACAAAGAATTGGATGAGCGCATTGATCGTTTGGATGCTATTATCAGAATGCTACTGGAAGGTAAAGCAATCAACAAGGCAGATAATAAGGTACTAGCAGATGCATTGAGAAGTTTAAAAGCAGAAGATGATGCAAAGAGGCAAAATGGAAATGAGCCTAAGCCTATTATGGAAACAATCAATCCCGATAAACATTTTCATGTCGTGGTAGGAGGGTTTGTTTACAGAGAAAATGCTGAAAGATTCCTACAACAACTGAAAGCGAAAGGCATGAATGAAGCGGTAATAATTGGTGTCTTCAATGGTTATTACTTGGTAAGAATTAAAGATTATGCAACGCTTGAAGAAGGTATTGCGGGTCAAGAGCAATATAAAAATGTTGCAGAAGGAGTTTGGGTGCATAAATGGCCATAACTAAATTGGATAAACACGAAAAAATAATTTCACTATCCTTTTTATTTGTCAGTTCATTTGAGAGATAATTTAAAATGTGATTCGACGAATTGAGATTAAGTTGTTTCGTGTTAGTTATTAAGTTTAGTATGTTAAAAAAACAATTTGCTATTCATTAATCGAAATCTAACTTTTTGTACTTTTCGAGTTGTAAAGTAAGGTGTATCAATTTTTTTTAATGAAATAAGCTTATTAGATGAGATACTTTTTTCTTCAATTCTGTTTCAAAAGAAAATTAGTTGTCAAAGACTTTTATGAAACTTTGCAGTCACAGAAGTTTTTATTCACATTATTTGTTTTCTGCTCATTCAATTCGTTCAGTCAATGTTCGGCCGATGCAGGACTTGATACTACGAAATGCGCAGAACAAAATGTAAGTATTGGAGGCTTGACAGCAGGCACAGGCAATGGCATTTTAACCTATTCCTGGTCACCTTCTGCTGGTTTATCGTGTAACGATTGCCCAAACCCAACTTGTTCAGCAACCGTCAATACTACTTATACATTAACTGTTACTGATGGTGATGGTTGTGTTTCCATCGATCAGGTTGATGTTTTTATTGCAGCAGATCCAAACGCATCCTTTTCCTCCTCACCGACAGGCATTTGTTCTAATTTTCCGATTCTATTCAGTCCTGGATCACCTGCAGGGATTCAGTCTTATCAATGGAATTTTGGAGACCCATCATCAGGAGGTACCAATGCTTCGTCGCAACAAAGTCCTTCTCACATTTTCGAAACATTTGGCAGTGGTTCAACGACCTACAGTGTTCAGCTGATTGCGACCAATACTGCCGGTTGCAAAGATACAGTTATACAAAACATAACTTTATTGCAGACCCCAGGCGCAGCGCTAATCGATCCCACGAATAATTTCCAAAATTGCACAGGTTCCAACTTTAATATGACGATTTATAATGCAACAGCAGGGTCAGCAAACCTGTATACAATTATCTGGGGAGATGGAACGGCAAATTATTCATCCAGTACTTTTCCTTCAGGAGGACTTACGCATTTGTATAATACGGCAGATATTTTTGATCTAAATTACATCGTTAATGGAACGAATGGTTGCTCTGATACAGCAAATTATGTGATTGCTAATATAACCAATCCTTCTATTGGTGTCGCGAATCCAGGGGGAACTATTGGTTGTGGACCAACGACTATTTGTTTTCCGTTAAGTAGTTATTTCAATAACCATATTTCCACTATTTATGTTGTTAATTTTGGTGATGGAACTTCGCCAGTAACATATACCCATCCACCACCTTCAGAAATTTGTCATACTTATTCATCAACTTCATGTGGCCAGCCCGGAAATGCATTTACATTAAGTATTAAAGCGTCAAATTTTTGCGATAGTTCTTTCTCGAGTGTGAACCCAATTAAGGTTTACGTTGGGCCACAAGCAAATTTTACAGTGCCGGCTAACAAATGCTTGAATTCATCGGTGTTATTTACAAATACTTCTATTCTAGGTTACAATGCAGCCTGTTCAAGATTTACAACTTTTACGTGGAATTTTGGAGATGGGTCTCCCTTGTTAATCGTCAATTCGGCTGTATTGACTAATCCAAGTCACACGTATACCAGCGTCGGAACTTATACTGTCACATTAACTACATCTAATACCTGTTCAACGTCAACGCATACTGCAACGGTATGTATCGAGGTTCCACCGGTTCCAAATTTTACATTGGGCAATTCAATGAATTGTGTGCCTTTTGTTGCGACAGTAGCAAATACATCAACTAGTTTGAATACATGTTCTGTAACAAATACGTGGAGTGTGCTCTTCAACGGCAGTACATGTCTGCCTTCAACAGGATCTTGGAATTTTACAGGAGGCACAACTTCCAGCAGTAACCAACCTGCTATTCAGTTTGTTAGTCCTGGGACGTATACCGTGAAATTAACCATGGTCAATTCGTGTGGAAGCTATTTTGTGAATCAAAACACTACGGGGCAGGCAGCACCCAAAATTACGCTCAATCCGTTGACTTCTATTTGCGCTGGCACTTCAGTTTCTCCTACTGCTGTGGTAATTAATTGTTATGAAAGCGTTGATACTTACAACTGGACTTTGACGGGAGGTACGCCATCCTTATCGACGTTAGCTGCTCCCGGATCGGTTATTTATCCGACAGCGGGCAGTTATTCCGTTTTATTGCAAGCAACCAACGGATGTGGAACGACTTCAGCTAGTACGCCTTTGACCGTTACTGCTCCACCAATTGCAAATGCAGGAAACAATGTACAATTCTGCAGTGGAGGCAATTCCCCAATCGGGTCTGCATCTGTTGCAGGAGTAACTTATTCTTGGTCGCCTGCAACTGGTTTGAGTTCAGCAACGGCAGCAAATCCAACCTTAACACTCAACAACCTTACGAGTTCTCCAATAATCTATTCTTACATTGTAACTGCAACGACAACTCCTGGTTGTTTTTCGAAAGATACGGTTCTTGTTACTGTTAATCCGAACCCCGTTCTTACGGTAAACTCGCCAACGATCTGTTTCGGTCAAACAGCATCTTTACTTGTCGATGGAGCAGGAGTTGGTGGCACATACAACTGGAACATATCTCCATCACTTAGTTGTCTGAATTGTCCAAATCCGGATGCAGCGCCGGCATCAACTGCAACGTATACCGTTATTGGAACAAATACATACGGTTGCACTGCGACAACAACATCAACAGTCACGGTGAACGACTTACCCATAACATATGCGGGCATAGATGATACGATTTGTCTGGGTTCATCCGTTACGATCACGGCTAGTGGTGCCAGTGCATACAGCTGGTCACCTTCAACCTATTTGAATACAACGATTGGAAATTCAGTTATTTCGACTCCTTTGGCAAATATACAGTATGTTGTTGAAGGAACTGCAGTGAACGGTTGTATCAAAACCGACACGATCAATATAATTGTGGAACAACCTGCGACAGTTAATGCAAATGTCGATCAGACGATTTGTGCCGGAAGTAATGTTGTGCTTGACGGTTCAATCGGTGGTTCTGCAACTAATTCGACATGGACTGCCAGTTCAGGAACTTTTTCAAATGCAACGATTCTTACCTCAACATATACTCCGTCAATCACTTCAGGGACAGTAACGCTTACACTAACAACAAATGATCCTTCTGGACCTTGTGCAGCTGTAAATGATCAGGTGTTAATCACAGTCAATCCACAGCCTTCAATTAGCTCCAATGATGCAACGATTTGTATTGGGCAAAGTGCTACTTTGAACGCTGCGGGTGCAGGAGTAGGCGGTGCCTATAACTGGATGGCTTCTCCTACGCTTAGTTGCACAAACTGTCAGAGTGCGATAGCAACGCCTTTAAGTACAATAACTTATACTGTTTCAGGCACCAATAGTCTTGGTTGCAGTAATACTGTTACTGCACTAGTTACCGTAAATCCACTTCCAATAGTAAGCGCAGGTGCAGATGTTACTTTGTGCGATCAGCCGATCACGTATACGTTTATTGGTTCTCCTTCCGGAGGAATTTGGAGCGGTTCACCGAATATCACAAGTTCAGGAGTATTTACACCGAATGGTGCAGAAACCTCCAATTTACTATATGTATATACCAATCCTTTAACAGGATGTGAAAATAGTGATACAGCCTTGGTTACTGTGACACCAGCGCCCATTCCAACAGCTATTCCAACGTATTCAATCTGTGTCAATAATGCTGCAGTGAACCTGAATACCGTATTATCGTCAACACCTTCCGGTGGAATTTGGTCCGGAACGGGAGTTACGAATCCAACGTTTACGCCATCCATAGCTGGAGTTGGAACATATACGGTCACTTATTCAATTGGCGCGGGAACATGTCTTACAACTGTATCATCTGCGATTACAGTCAATCCTCAACCAACAATTAGCGCCAATAATGCAACAATTTGTTTTGGGCAAAGTGCGAACTTGACAGCATCTGGAACAGGCGATCCATCTTTATACAGCTGGACAACATCTCCAAGCTTGTCTTGTACTGCATGTCAAACAACAATTGCATCGCCAACGACAGCAACAACATACACTGTTACCGGAACAACAAGTTTTGGATGTACCAATACAACAACAGCAACTGTTACAGTAAATCCACTTCCAATAGTGAATGCAGGCGCAGATGTTACCTTGTGCAATCAACCGATCACGTATACGTTTGTTGGTTCTCCTTCCGGAGGAATTTGGAGCGGTTCACCGAACATCACAAGTTCAGGAGTATTTACACCGAATGGAATAGAGACTTCCAATTTACAGTATTTATATACCAATCCTTTAACAGGCTGTCAGAATACAGATGTAACGGTGCTTACTGTAATACCAGCTGTCTTTCCGACAGCTATTCCATCGTATTCAATCTGTGTCAATAATGCTGCAGTGAATCTGAATACCGTATTATCGTCAACACCTTCAGGTGGAATTTGGTCCGGAACGGGAGTTACGAATCCAACGTTTACACCATCCATAGCTGGAGTTGGAACATATACGGTCACTTATTCAATCGGCGCTGGAACATGTCTTACAACTGTAACATCTGCGATTACAGTCAATCCACAACCGACAATTAGTGCCAATAATGCAACAATTTGTGTTGGGCAAAGTGCGAACTTGACAGCATTTGGAACAGGCGATCCATCTTTATACAGCTGGACAACATCTCCAAGCTTGTCTTGTACTGCATGTCAAACAACAATTGCAACACCAACGACAGCAACAACATACACTGTTACCGGAACAACGAGTTTTGGATGTACCAATACAACAACAGCAACTGTTGCAGTAAATCCACTTCCAATAGTAAGTGCAGGCGCAGATGTTACCTTGTGCAATCAACCGATCACGTATACGTTTGTTGGTTCTCCTTCTGGAGGAATTTGGAGCGGTTCACCGAACATCACAAGTTCAGGAGTATTTACACCGAACGGAATAGAGACTTCCAATTTACAGTATTTATATACCAATCCTTTAACAGGCTGTCAGAATATAGATGTAACGGTGGTTACTGTAAATCCGCCAATTATCCCAACGATTTTGCCTGTATATTCAATCTGTGTCAATAATGCTGCAGTGAACCTGAATACTGTATTATCGTCAACACCTTCCGGTGGAATCTGGTCAGGAACGGGAGTTACGAATCCAACGTTTACACCATCCATAGCTGGAGTTGGCACACATACGGGCACATATTCAATAGGCGCTGGAACATGTCTTGCAACGGTTACATCTGCGATTACAGTAAATCCACAACCTACAATTAGCTCCAATAATGCAACAATTTGTGTTGGGCAAAGTGCCACATTGAACGCAACAGGAGCAGGAGTAGGAGGATCTTACAACTGGACAGCATCTCCAAGCTTGTCTTGTACTGCATGTCAAACAACAATTGCAACACCAACAACAGCAACAACATACACTGTTACAGGAACAACAAGTTTTGGATGCAGTAATAGTGCAACTCCATTAGTTACCGTAAATCCACTTCCAATAGTGAATGCAGGAGTTGATACTACGCTCTGTAATCAGCCAATTCCTGTTCAAATGACAGGAACGATTATAGGAGGAACTTGGTCAGGGCCATCGATAAATCCAACAGGCTTGTTTACGCCTTCAGGAACAGGAACTTATTCCGTTACTTATACCGTTGTTTTAGCAACTGGTTGTACAAATTCTGATGTGAAGATTATTACGGTGATTTCTCCGACGCTTTCAAATGCTGGGATTGATCAGACAATTTGTGTTGGGAATCCATCAATTGCGATTACTGGTTCACCTGCGGGCGGATCCTGGTCGGGCCCGGGAATTACTCCATTAGGTGTATTTACCCCTTCTTCAAGTGGTGTTTTTGGATTGATCTACTCAATAGGTTTCGGAAACTGTCTTACTAGAGATACAATGAATTTCACTGTGAATGCCTTACCGAACATAAGTGCGGGACCTGATAGGCAGTTCTGTATTTCCGACAATTCTGATAGTTTTATTGGAAATCCTTCCGGAGGGACTTGGTCAGGAACAGGTATAACAAACAATGTATCTGGGACCTTTGATCCAGCTTTAGCCGGAGCAGGAATACATCCTATTATTTACACATACAGTGATCCATTGACAAGCTGTTTGAATAGGGATACCTTACTTTCAACTGTTCATCCATTGCCATTCGTATCATTCAGCTACAATCCTATAATTTGCCAGGGAGTGGCAGAAACCTTCACTAATACAAGTACATTTGTTGCCTCATCTCAATGGGATTTCGGAGATGGTGCAACATCTTCGAGTTTTTCAGAAACACATATTTATTCTACTCCTGGATTCTACGATATCCAATTAATAGTAACCTCTCCTTTTGGATGTATTGATTCTTTGACACAATCTGTTGAAGTGAGAAGTGCTCCTTTTAGTGAGTTTTCTATAGCAATTGATTCAGCTTGTGGACCAGTAGTAACCACTTTTAATAATGTTTCATCGGGCTCCGGACTTAGCTACAATTGGCAATTGGGAAATGGGCAAACAAGTAGTTCATTTAATCCGGGAACTCAGTCATACGGAGCAGCTTCAGGAATAGACACAACTTACTATGTTCAGTTATCTGTAACCAACAATTGTGGATCTTCAACTTACCTTGATTCAATCATCGTAATGCCACAACCGATTGCTTTTTTTGGTACCAATGTCAATTCAGGATGCTCACCATTGGCGCTCAGTATAGCTAATCTAAGCAGCGGCTTGCCTGATAGTTATTTTTGGGATTTCGGAAACGGTATAACGTCAACCAGTTCAGCTAACTTAATACAAGAGACGTTTGTAACTGGAAGTACACCAACTGTTTACACCATTTCTCTTGTCGTTCAAAACGAATGCGGTCTTGATTCGACCTCCCATATTATCACTGTACTACCAAACACAGTTACTGCTTTCTTTAACTCTAGTGTTACGAGTGGGTGTGAGAATCTTACAGTCGATTTTACACAGTATTCGATTGGTGGTACTATTTACAACTGGGATTTTGGAGATAATAACACATCAACACAATTAAATCCAACTCATACATTCATGAATCCTGGAAACTATGATGTTTCCCTTGTAATCAATGATGGATGTGCGTTTGACACGATGGTTACAACTATTGTCGTGAATCCTGCTCCTCTAGTTGGGTTTAGTGTTGCTCCTGATTCAGTTTGCATCAATGAGCCTTTTAACTTCACAAATTCATCTTTGAATTTAGCGAATTCATCCTGGACATTTGGAGATGGAGGTGCCTCAGGTTTGACAAATCCCCAACATGCTTATTCGCAGCCGGGGAATTACTCCGTCACTCTTGTAGGTACAAGTCTAGCAAATGGTTGTGTCGACAGCGTTATGCAAGTTGTTCATGTTAGCCAAAATACACTTTCGTCGTTTACTGTGAACGCAACATCTGGTTGTGCACCATTCAATGTTCAGTTTACCAATTTGAGTAGCAATGCGGCCTATCAATCCTGGAATTTTGGTGATGGTAACAGTTCTACGTCAATCAATCCGAATCATATATTTACAGCGGCTGGTACTTATCAGGTGCAGCTGATAACTGAAAGTGCATCTGGCTGCAGTGATACGAGTGTTGTCGTGATAACGGCTCATCCTTTACCTGTAGCAGATTTCTCTTTTGTTTCGACGAATACGTGTTATTCACCAGTTGATGTAATAATTACCAACAACTCAACGGGTGCGTTCAATTATTACTGGGATTTTGGGAACGGGCAGACTTCCTCCAGTACGAATACTACAGTAACCTATACCAATCCAGGGACTTATATTATTTCATTAGTTGCTGAAAACATGTATGGTTGTCAGTCAGAAAATCAGCAGACAATCATTGTTTATCCAACACCTGTTGCACAATTCCAATTAATGGAAACTGTTGCCTGCGCGAATGACCCATTGGTCTTTCAGTCCAATAATATTAATGTGGATGAGGTTTTATGGATAATGGGTGATGGTTCAGAACTGATGGGCGACACTGTGACCTATGCCTATACAATTCCTGGTAATTACTACGTTACCATGATCGTATTTGGGGCAGGAGGCTGTGGAGACACACTCATCAGTAATACTTCACTTACTATTAATCCGGATCCTGTTGCTAATTTTGAATACGTTAATGTTCAGGTCCCTGACCCACTTAATGGGACCGTTGAATTTACCAATTTATCTCAGGGAGCATCGAATTATGTATGGTTCTTTTCGAATGATTCAACTTCAACAGCAATAGATCCGGTCTTTCAATTCCGCAACTATGGAACTTATAACACTACTCTAGTTGCCATTAATGAATTTGGATGTACCGATACAATTGCAATGGACGTTGTAGTCGACTTTTTTAATGGGTTATTTCTTCCAAATGCGATTTATCCTGGAAGTGGAATCTTTGAAATCTCACACTTTATTCCAAAGGGTGTTGGATTAAAAGAATACGAACTACAGATCTACGATGATTGGGGAAATCTTATTTGGCAGACAACTGCTTTGGATCTCAATGGAAGGCCTTCTGAGTTTTGGGATGGAACGTTTAATGGAGTTCCGGTTCAGCAAGATGCCTATGTATGGAAGGTTAAAGCCGTCTTCTTAGATAATGCTATCTGGGAGGGAAATGATATGAAAACGAATAAGATCAAAAGATCAGGTACTGTAACAGTAATAAGATAGATGATTATGAATGTTCTAAGATTTTTAATGGTTCCTATTTTTCTTTTTCTGACATTTTCAGGAACGGCTCAAGATGTAAATTTTTCTCAGTTTTACAACAATGGAATCTATTACAATCCCGCTATGACCGCAATAGGAAATGGGTATACATATACTGTGAATGCTAGAAATCAATGGACACCTATTCCAGGTAAATTCAATTCATTTATTGCTGCTTTTGAAGGGAAAGTTATTGAGAGTATGGGCTTTTCTGTTCTTGGATTTAGTGATGCTGCAGGAGATGGTATGCTTCGAACACAAGCTGGATATTTATCCTATTCATATAGGCCTGTTGAAACAAAAAAATTCATTTTACAGTTTGGTGCTTCAGGCGGATTAGTTAACAAAAGTATTGATTGGTCTCGATTGGTTTTTTCTGACCAATTAGATGAGGTATATGGAAAAGTGAACGCAACACAGTTTATTTCACCAAATTTTAGAAATATTTTATATCCTGATTTTAATGCTGGTGTAGCTATCAGATTTAATCATCGCAATAAAATTAACAAAGGTTTTAAACGCGCGGCTCATACAGCTGGTTTTGCTATACACCATCTCAATAAGCCAAAAGATGCTTTTTTATTGGATAAAAACTACTTACCGATGAAGCTTGTTGTTCATTATAATTCGAATATTTTGGTGAACAAATTAATTATTTCACCCGGTTTTATTTATGAATTGCAAAATGAGTTTCAAACAGTCACTTTAGGTATGTATTTCGCAAAGAAACCAGTTACATTAGGTCTTTGGTTCAGAAATAGAACCTTTGCTTTTTCAAGTAAGAGTTATGATGCCTTTATAGTTTCAATCGGGCTCAATCTTCCGCTTCAAAATGAAAGGTATTTAAAATTAACCTACAGCATTGATTTTACCATCTCAAAATTGAGAACTTCCTCATTCGGAACAAATGAGTTGAGTTTAATTTATAATTTAGATAACCGATATATTCTGAAGAAATCGCAGGCTAAACAGTCTAAGAAGGCTATGTACCAATGTCCTACAGATTTTAAAGGGTTTTGATAACTACTAATTGTTCTGTCTTCCTTGGTTAATCCAGCATTCAATAATTTGTATACTCGAATCTGAAAGTTGATATGCATCTGGAAGTAGTGGGTCAATCCTTGGCATTGGTATTGGAGTTTGGTGTTTAATAGATAAAAGTAAGTTACAGTAGTTTGTTGCAGAATCTATTTGTTGATGCGTTAAAAGTTGAAAGGGTGCTTGATTAATATATCCATGACAACCGGAAGTATTGCAGTTTTGATTAATCAATGGTTGAACCTGAGCCGAAAATGAAACAATTCCGCTTGGACAGTCTACATTAGAAATATTTCCTTTCTTACATGAAAATGATAAAAATAAAATACAAATAAAGAACGCTATTTTCTTCATTTTTTGAAGTTTTTAAATGAACATGTAAATTAAGTTTTTATTAGTAAAATAGCAAATTTATTTTAAATAAATACAGTTTATTTCTTGCTTAAAAGTTTGATGAGAAACGATTTAATCAAGATCTGTTGCCGATTAATTTCCCAAAACAAATATTAAGTGCGTTTTAATACTACTTGAAATGGGTTTTCTTTCACCTATTTTTTCCGATATTCGTATTCTATGTCATTATTGAATTCAAAATCAGCATTAATTTTTATCCTTATTACCATTTGCCTTGATTCAATAGGCTTAGGTATTATTATTCCATCTTTTCCAACTCTAGTATCAGAAACGGCACATGTGTCAATCACAGAATCATCAAAATATTATGGTGTTGTAATGGGTTCTTATGCTTTAATGCAATTTTTGTTTTCGCCGCTTGTTGGAAATTTAAGTGATCGATTCGGTCGTCGACCAATATTATTGACTTCAGTTCTCGGAATGGGCTTGGATTATTTAGTCATGTATTTTGCTCCTGATTTATTTTGGCTGGTCGTAGGCCGAGCAATATCTGGAATTTTTGGAGCTAGTTATACAACAGCAGCAGCTTATATTGCAGATATTTCTTCACCTGAAAAAAGAGCCCAAAATTTTGGAATGATAGGAGCTGCTTTTGGAATTGGTTTTGTTGTAGGCCCAGCAATAGGTGGGTTATTAGTCGATTTTGGACCACGAGTACCATTTTTAGCTGCCGCAATTTTCTCTTTGATTAATTTCTTTTACGGTTTAGTTGTTTTGAAGGAATCGCTGCCTGTTGATCAACGAAGAAAATTTGAATGGATACGAGCAAATCCTTTAGGAGCACTGCTTCAAATGAATCGATTTAAAAAATTAAAATACCTATTTGTTGTGAGCTTTTTAGTGATTCTGACCAATATGTCTGTGCACTCATCGTGGAATTATTATACGATGACAAAATTTGATTGGACAGCGAAGAATGTGGGGATGTCTTTAGCAGTTGTCGGGATTTGTTTTGGAATTGTTCAAGGTGCCTTATCGGGTAAATTAGTCAATAAACTTGGAGAAAAAGGTGCCGCTATGCTTGGTCTAGGTATTTTGTTTTTCACCTTGGTTAGTATTTCATTTATACCAGGAGATATGGGTTGGATGATGTATTTAATTGTTTTGCCGTATGCTTTTTCTGGAATTGTTGATCCAGCAATAAGAACAATTGTTTCTAAAGGAACAGCCAACAATGAACAGGGCGAATTACAAGGAGTTTTTACGAGTATGATGAGCTTAGGAGAAATCATCGGACCGCAATTGTTTATGTGGATTTTCTATACGGCAAGGAAATCTTATCCTGATGCAGATTGGAGCTATGGTTCACCTTTCCTTGTAGCGTCGGTTTTAGCACTTGCTGCTTTATTGTTGGTTCGTTGGACGCTGAAGGATTTTAAACGAGAGATTTAAGATCTTTCAACAATTCGTTGAATTGTTCCAATAATTTTATTGATTCTTTCTTGAAGGTAATTGTAATAATAGGCTCATAATTCTGTGAAGCTATAATGATGAATTGTGGATTATAACCCACAACATTCCCGCCTAAAGTCGGGACGCTCTGAATAAAAAAAAGCCTCACATTTCTGTGAAGCTTTCTGAGTGGGTTCCGATTGAAATCGGAATAACCGCCGACATTCCCGACTGAAGTCGGGACGCTCTGAATAATTTTATTGATTTTCAATAAGGTTTCGTATCATTTTTCGAGATTTCCATTTTTTTATTTCCTTCTCATGTGACATTGCTTCGGTTCTTGTAACAAATGATTTTTGATAAACAATTACCCAATCATTAGCTTGATTTGTAAAACCTTTGTTTTTGTTGTTATGTTTTTGAAGTCTTTCTTGAATATTTGAAGTCTGGCCGATATAATATTTATCAGCAAATTCAGAAAAGAGAATATAAGTGTGGAACATAAAAAAAAGTAAAGATGCTTAAACATAAAGTTACTCTTTTAGCTGGAAATGAGGGCTCCTGAATTTCCGCCACTATTCCCGCCTAAAGTCGGGACGCTCTGAATAAAAAAAGCCTCACATTTCTGTGAAGCTTTTGGTGGGTTCCGATTGAAATCGGAAGAACCGCCTACATTCCCGACTGAAGTCGGGACGCTCTAAACAAAAAAAAGCCTCACATTTCTGTGAAGCTTTCTGAGTGGGTTCCGATTGAAATCGGAATAACCGCCGACATTCCCGACTGAAGTCGGGACGCTCTGAATAAAAAAAAGCCTCACATTTCTGTGAAGCTTTTAGTGGGGAATGACGGATTCGAACCGCCGACATTCCCGACTGAAGTCGGGACGCTCTGAATAAAAAAAAGCCTCACATTTCTGTGAAGCTTTTAGTGGGGAATGACGGATTCGAACCGCCGACATCCTGCTTGTAAGGCAGGCGCTCTGAACCAACTGAGCTAATCCCCCGTAATCCTAAAATGAAACTCGTTTGTTTCGTTGTTGGGAGTGCAAATATAAGGGTGTTTTTCTTTTTAACAAGGCTTTTTATGAAAAATATTAAAAATAATCGCTAATCAAAAAGAAACTGCCAAATACAAGAATAGTATCTTCCTTGTTTGCAATAGATTGAATTGAGGTTAACGCCACCTTAACATTGTTAAATAATCGCGGATGAGAAGTCATTTCTTTTGAAATCTTTTCTAAATCATCATAAGAAAGACTTCTTGCATTTTTAAAGGAACATAAACTAACTGCAGCATCTGCAGGAAAAATAGAAATTATTTCGCTGTAATTTTTATCTGAACTTGTTCCGTAAATAATATGTAATTTTCCTTGGTTCAATATTCTTATTGTTTCAAGTGTTTGCTGAATTCCTTCCAAATTATGGGAAACGTCTAAGATGGCAAGCGGTTCTTTTGAAATAACGTGCATGCGACCAAAAAATCCTGTGTTTTTAGAAAGGTTTTGTAAACCATTAGAAATGGATTTATTCGATATGTCAAACCCTATTTTGTTTAAAATGTCCAAGGAACATTGAACTGTTGTAAAATTTCTCTTTTGATAAGCTCCTAACAGTGGCATTTCAACTTGTTCGTCAAATGGTATGTCTTCAGCCCAAAAAATAGGGGAGTGGTTGATTTCTGCTTTTTTTTGAAAAAGCTGTTTTGTTGTAGGTGTCGTTTCGCCAATAACTACTGGAATAGTGTTTTTTATAATTCCGGCTTTTTCGCCTGCAATTTCAGCTATTGTTGACCCTAAAAATTGCGTATGCTCAAGCGAAATATTAGTAATGACACTAAGTAATGGAGTAATGATGTTTGTAGCGTCTAAACGTCCTCCGAGGCCAGTTTCAATCACACAAATTGTGCATTTACTTTTTTGAAAGTGTAGCAAGGCCAAAACAAATGTTATTTCAAAAAAAGAAGGTTCAAATGAAAGTTTGGCGTTGATTATCTGATTGCAAAACTGAATGACTTCTTCTTCAGCTATTTTATCACCATTAACACGAATTCTTTCCCTGAAATCAGTAATGTGTGGTGAAGTGAAAAGCCCAACTTTTTCATTTGATTCAGTTAAAATTGAAGCTAGCATAGATGAGGTGGATCCTTTTCCATTTGTGCCAGCTATATGAATGAATTTTAATTCGTTTTGTGGATTTTCAAATAAAGCACAGAGCAAGCGCACATTTCCTAAATCAGGTTTATAGGCACTCGCACCTATTTCTTGATACGAAGGGAATTGCTGAAACAACCAATTTGTTGCTTCTTGGTAGGTTTTAATTTGCAATGAGTTTAGCTGAAAAATAAACAGAAACTAAACCAGCGCCTGGATCCTTATTATATTTAATCTGATCCTTAACAGCACTAATAAATTGATTTATAAGGCGTGTATCTGTTGTTGTTGTTTTTGATGAAATACTTTTCGCAGAAACCACTTTTCCATCTGCATTTATCGTTAAGATTAAATAAATACTCGCGTTTTCAGAAGATTGAATATGGTCTGTATTTAAGTTGTTTAAACGAGTTCTGCCTTTTCCATTGCCATTTCCATTTCCTCCAGGTCCTTCCCCGCCATTGCCTGCGTCATTTCCAAAACCAGTTCCTGAACCACTTCCGTTTCCTCCACCGTCACCACCAGTTCCAAAAGGGTTGTTAGATTGTGTTGTTGTTGAACTTGCGTTTGTAGCATTATGACCCGTATTATTATGCGAATTTCCAGAAAAAACATGTGTATTGGAAGATGCTTGTGTCACATAATGTTGTGATTGTTCTTTTGGAGCATCCACCTTATCATTGCTTGGTGTTCCACTTCCTGATCCGCCACCAGATTCCAATTCAACATTGTCAATTTGAAATTCTTCAATTACTTCATCCGATTTTAAAGGAGGAATATCTGCAGGAACAGGAGTTCCGATGAAAAAAGTGGTAAAATATAAAACAATTATCATCAATAACATGGTCGAACCAGAAGTGATAACTCCTATTTTACGATCTTTTGATTCTTCAATTTGAATTGTCATCATGTCAATTTGTTTTAATTATTACTTTATGAAATCGGTATTTAATTCCTAAACGCAATATATTCAATAAGGTTACGGCTGTTTGCTAGCGATTTTGATTCTTATTTTGAAGCCTCAGTTGCAATAATCACTTTCAGATCATTTTTCATCCCAATCTGCAATAAATCAACTAAATCTTGAACTTGCAAATCAAAAGGTATACGAACAATAACCGTGTTATCTCCAATTTTCTTCGTTTCAGTTAAAAGTAAACCTTCAATTTCATCAAAAGCAATTTCCTTCTTGTCGACATAGTATTTTTTTTCTTCTGTCACCGTAAGGGTAATATGTGCTTTCTGCGTTTTTTCATTCGCATCCGATTTCGGCAAAGGAACTTTGATAACATTTGGGTTCGCCAAAGTAGAGATGATCAAGAAGAACAAAAGCAAGAAGAACATGATGTCACTTAATGCTGATGTAGCTACTTCAGCATGAAATCTATTTTTTCTCTTGATTGCCATTGCTTGGTCTCTGAATAAGGTTTACAAATTCTAAATTCACTTTTTGAATAGTCAATGAATAATTATCAATCATTCCGTTAAGTAGGTGATAAGCTGAAAAGGCAATAATACCAACGATCAAACCAGATCCAGAACTAATCATCTTTTCATATAATCCACCTGAAATATTTCCAATACTAACATTTTCAGTAACTGAGATGCTATAGAAAATTTTAATTACACCGGAAATAGTACCGATAAAACCAAGTGTTGGCGCAATACCTGCAATCAATCCTAGATGACCTAAGCTTTTCTCCATCTTACCGATTTCAATATTTGCCATTTTATCCATGTTGGATTCAACTTCAGAAATTGGTCGACCAATCGTTAAAACACCTTCTGTAACAACACTACCAAACGCTGTTTGATCTCGTGCTAATGTGTCTAAAACTGGTGTCATGTTACCAGATTGCAAGTTCAACTTTATTTCACTCAATAGGTTTTGGTTGTATTTACCAACTCGTCTGATGTATCTAAATTTCTCAACAATTACGATCAACGTATAAAACAACAATAACGCAATTGGAATAAGGAAAAATCCTCCCTTAATAATGAAGCTGAATGCAGACATTTCTTCTGTTAATTTTGCTGGCTCAACTGGTTTTGTAGATGCAATTTGGGCAATAGTAATAGTCGCCACCATTATCATTACAAAGGAAATCAGGTATTTTAAGTGTTTTTTCATTGTCGTTTAATAAAATTTGTACCGTAAAACTAATGATTCTATACATCGACAATAATTTGTCCTAAATTAGATATCCACAGTATAATGTTATCTAAAATGAAAAAGAATCTAAATACTATAATTTAAAGTCTGGTATAAACGAAATTGATTCAGAAAGATACAATTCCTTAAAAGGAAGAAAGCAATAAAAACACTCCAGTTCCAGCTAAATAGCCAAGTAATGCCAGCAAGGAAATGTTTTTTAAGTACCAGAAAAAGCTGATTTTCTCCATTCCCATTGCAACAACTCCAGCTGCTGACCCAATGATTAGCATTGAACCACCTGTACCCGCAGCATAAGCAATGAAATGCCATACATTTGAATCTGGAGGATTTTGGAACATACCAATACTAGCGGCAACCAAAGGAACATTGTCAATAATGGCAGAACCAGCACCTAATAGGGTGATAAAAAGGTTTTCTGGCATAGCAGCGCTAACTGATTGACCGAAATTGAAAATGATACCTAAAGATTCCATTGCGGCAACAGTCATTAATATCCCTAGAAAGAATAGAATGGAAGGCATTTCTATTTTACCCAAAGCAGCCATTGTTGGACCTCTGAAGTCATGGTCTTTCTCTTGTTCAGCAATATTTGTAAACGAGATGGATCTATTAGATACAATTTCAGCGATAAGCGCAAAAACAGCCAAAGAAAGCATCATGCCAATATAAGGTGGTAGATGGGTAATTGTTTTGAAAACAGGAACAAATACAATTAATCCTAGTCCAATTAAAAGCATAGGTGTGCCTAATTTGTTTTCTTTTTCAACAGTGGTTGTGCCTTCCAATTTTCCTTTAAAAGCAGGTAAAAATGAACCAATAGCGAGTGGGACAAGTAAATTAATTAACGATGGGATTCCTAAAAGAAGGATTAATTTCCCTGTCGTTACTTTTCCAGCCATCCATAACATGGTAGTCGTAACGTCTCCAATTGGTGTCCAAGCTCCACCTGCATTTGCTGCAATAATAATGAAACCAGAAAACCACATTCTATCCTTTTGTTCAGGAACAATTTTTCGCAATAAAGTAATCAAAACAATTGTCGCTGTTAAGTTATCGATGATTGCAGATAAGAAAAATGCTAAAAATGAAATAATCCACAGAAGAGTACTCTTTTTATTCGTCTTGATTATTTTTTTAATTGCACCAAAACCATCAAAATGATCAATCATTTCCACGATTGCCATTGCTCCCATTAAGAAGATTAAAATCTCTGTTGTTTTGCCAAAATGGTGTAAAAGTGTACCTTCTAAAAGATGCTGCCTTGCTTCATGGTTGAGAGAAGAAATATCATTTAATTTCCCTAAATGAGGGTCAAACCAATGAGTGAAGGAATCTAATCCCATTGCAACAACAGTCCAGCAAATGGCCATCATTAAAATGGCTGGAATTAACTTGTCTATTTTAATTGTATGTTCAATTGTAATAGCTGAATAACCAATAAAAAACACACAAATTATAAATAAAATCATTCGTTTAAACTAATTGTTCTAATGCGATTTGGAAAGCAGCTTTTGCAATACCAGTTTTTGATGGATTTTTAGCATGTGCCTTTTCAAGCGATGCTTTGATTGTTTCAGATGTATCATTAAATATTCCTTCATCTGAAATCACCTTTAAATCATTACTCATTAAATAGGCAAAAACCCGCGCCATTCCGCAATTAGAAATGAAATCAGGAATGATAGAAATTGAATTATCTGCTTTATCTGCAATTGGTCCGAAGAAAATTTGTGGATCAGCAAAAGGTACATTTGCACCTGATGATATAACTTCAATTCCTCCAGCTATCATTCTATTTAATTGATCTTCCGTAATCATTCTTGAACCAGCGCAAGGAATAAAGACTTCTGCTTTTAAATCCCAAATTCGAGCATTCATATCGTCATAACTAATCAAGTTAGGATGAGATAATTCATTACCGTTCTTGTTTAAGAATAATTCAGTTATTTCTTCTAATGAAAATCCTTCTTCATTAATCAATCCACCAACTCGGTCAATAATTCCAACAATTTTAGCTCCTTGTTGAGCAAGGTAAAAAGCTCCTGCAGAACCTACATTTCCCCAGCCTTGAACAATAACTTTTTTACCAACAACAGAAGGTGTTACTGAGCTTGTAGAAGCACCCCAGATGGAGTAATAATGTTTTATTGATTGCGCTACACCATATCCTGTTATCATGTCTGCAACAACATATTTACGAGAAACACTTGGGGAGAAATTTTCATCTTCGATAACTTTTAAAACTCCTTGACGTAACTGACCAATTCTATTGATTTTTTGTGCTTCTCTTGGTTGAAAATGACCATTAAAAACACCTTCTTGCGGATGCCAAACACCACAATCTTCAGTAATTGGAATAACTTCATGTATTTCATCAACATTTAAATCACCACCCGTTCCATAATAATGTTTCAATAATGGCGTAACTGCTGCGTACCATCTTCTCAAAACGCCTTCTTTTCGTGGATCTTTTGGATCGAAGTTAATTCCAGATTTTGCACCGCCAATTGCTGGTCCAGCCACAGTGAATTTTACTTCCATTGTTTTAGCAAGAGATTCTACTTCCCTTTTATCTAGCCCAACACGCATACGTGTTCCGCCACCAGCTGCACCACCTCTTAAAGAATTGATTACAACCCAACCTTCAGCATCAGTTTCTGGATCTTTCCATTCAAATACTATTTCTGGTCGTTTGTTTTCAAATTTTGCTAATAAATCTTTCATCTTTAAAATGGGGTTTTGAGAGCGCAAAGTTAACAAACATATTAATTTCTACACCGAAGTAATTCAATTTTTAAATTGAAAAGTAAAGTTGCTTTTTTGAAATTAGTAACCTGGAACATGAAGTACACCACAAATTGTGTCTTGTTTCGCTCCGGTAACAGTTGCAATCGAATTTGGACGTTTTTCAAGGTACAAAGCTCCCAAATAGGCAAATACAATTGCTTCTTTGAAATCAATGATTTTTTCTTCTGGCAAAATAACTTTTCCGCTAAAATAATGTTCAATGCGCGAAATGAGAAATTTATTTTTAGCACCTCCTCCCGTAATCAAAACACTTTTCACATGTGTTTCATTAAGTTTTTGACTGATTTGGATTGCTTCATGTTCTACAACAGTGCGAAGATTATTTTCAATTTCTTTATCGAATTTCAAAAGTGGATAAAAGGATTCTTCTAGCCATTCGGTTCCCAATGATTTTGGGCCATCTAACTGGTAATAGTCTAACGAATTCAATAAATCCAAAAGAAAGAAATTAATTTCGCCAGACTCAGCCATTTCTCCATTTGAGTCATAGGAAAGACCTTTTGCAGCAGCAAGTTTATTCAAAGGTAAATTCCCTGGACAAAGATCATATGCAATAATAGCGCTTCCTTTTTTGTAACTGAAATTCGCAAATCCACCAATGTTTAAAAATGCTTCGGCTTGTGCATTGAACAATCCGAAATCACCAATTGGAACTAATGGCGCTCCTTGTCCTCCAGCTATGACGTCACGGGTCCTGAAATCATTAATTACATCAATAGCCGTTAAATAGGAGAGTGTAGATCCACAACCAATTTGTAAAGTAAAGCCATTTTTTGGTTGATGTAAAATTGTTTGACCGTGGCTGGCAATCGCTCTTATGGATTTTTTATTTATTTTATTCTTACCGATAAATTGGTTGACGCATTTTGCAAAAAAAGCACCTAGTTCCTTGTCTAGCATGAGCAATGACTGAACAGAAAAATCTGGAGCATCAACTAATTTTTGTTTTAAATCGTTTGGTATTTCAATAGTTGAATAATTCAAAAGGTTAAAACTATCTTGCTTCTCAGAATCTAAATTAAATTCAACATGTGCAATATCTAGTCCATCTAGTGATGTTCCAGACATTAATCCAATAATTTCGAATGTATTCATGTTTTTTAAGATGAAAAATAAAATTATTACTTTAAATTTGTAACAAGGCAAGATATAAATAAAAACAAAATATACATCATGAATTTTGAATTAACTGAAGAACAATTATCTGTTAAAGAAGCAGCAAGAGATTTTGCACAAAATGTTTTGAAACCTGGTGTAATTGAACGAGATAGAGATCAAAAATTTCCAACTGAAGAGATTAAACAGTTAGGGGAATTAGGTTTTATGGGTATGATGGTTTCCCCAGAATACGGCGGAAGTGGCATGGATACTTTATCCTACGTATTAGCAATGGAAGAAATTTCTAAAGTTGATGCTTCTACAAGCGTATGTATGTCAGTTAATAATTCTTTGGTATGTTGGGGATTAGATAAATATGGTTCGGAAGAGCAAAAACAAAAATATTTAATTCCGCTTGCTAAAGGTGAGAAAATTGGTGCTTTCTGTTTGTCAGAGCCAGAAGCAGGTTCAGATGCAACATCACAGAGAACTACTGCTTTTGACATGGGCGATCATTATTTAATGAATGGAACAAAAAACTGGATTACAAATGGTTCTTCTGCTTCTGTTTACTTGGTTATTGCTCAAACGGATGTTGCAGCTGGTCATAAAGGTATTAATGCTTTTATTATCGAAAGAGGAATGGAAGGCTTCATCGTTGGAGCCAAAGAGGATAAGATGGGAATTAGAGGAAGTGATACGCATACATTGATGTTTACGGATGTTAAAGTTCCTAAAGAAAATAGAATTGGTGAAGATGGTTTCGGATTCACATTTGCAATGAAAGTGCTTTCTGGTGGTAGAATAGGAATTGCAGCTCAAGCATTAGGTATTGCCGGAGGAGCGTTAGAATTATCATTGGCTTACTCGAAAGAAAGAAAAGCATTTGGCAAAGAAATTAGTAAACATCAAGCAATCGCCTTCAAATTAGCGGATATGGCAACTGATATTGAAGCGGCAAAACTTTTAGTTTATCGGTCTGCTTTAGATAAAGATATGGGAAGAAATTATGACCAATCGAGTGCCATGGCAAAATTATATGCTTCTAAAGTTGCAATGGAACATACGGTTGAAGCAGTTCAGATTCATGGTGGATACGGATATGTGAAAGAATACCATGTTGAACGTTTAATGCGTGACGCAAAAATTACTCAAATTTATGAGGGTACTTCTGAAGTTCAGAAAATTGTAATTTCTAGAAACCTTCTAAAAGGTTAATAAATATTAGAAAGAGAAAAGGAGCTTAATTTATTGAGCTCCTTTTTTTTGTTATAAACTTTCTTCTAACGTTTCAAGACCTATTCCTCGTGATCCTTTGAGTAAAATCAATTTATTCGTAATTGGATTTTCCTTTAAATAGATCAAAGCATCATTTTTATGCTCGAATTGTTTGATAAATGCATCAGATTTTATTGCATTAAAAAGTGGTCCAACAGAATAACCTTTTAATCCGAGTTGTTTTACCAATTCAGCTATTTGAAAGTGTTCTTCATTCGAGTCAACTCCAAGCTCTAACATATCACCTATAATGAGTATTTTATCTTCATTGTTGATCATTGAAAAACTTTCGATAGCAGATCTCATACTTGATGGATTTGCATTATAACAGTCTAATATTAATGTGTTATTTTCAGTTTTTTTAACTTGAGATCTATTGTTATCTGGAGAATAGCTGGAAATTGCATGATTTATTTTTTCTTCTGGGACTTCAAATAGAATTCCAAACGAAATTGCTGCTAAAAAATTATAATAATTGTATTTCCCAATCATATTCGTCTGAATAGTAGGGGAGACGTAACCATCTTTTTTCCATTTAAGCTGAACAAAAGGTGATAAACCAATTAATTCACCTTGAATTTGTGAATCGGAAGTTGAACCAAATGATAGTGTCTGAGTTTCTAAGGGAAGATTCGTTTTTAAGATGTCATCATCACTATTGTAAACTATAATACCGCCATTGGTTGCAACTGAAGTATATAGTTCCTTTTTAGTTTTTAAAACTCCTTCAAAATTGATAAATCCTTCTAAATGGGCTTTTCCAATATTGGTGATAATTCCGTAATTAGGAAGAGCAATAGTACATAATTCTTCGATGTCCTTGAATTTATTTGCGCCCATCTCAATGATTGCAATTTCATGTTCCTCTTTTAAATTTAAAAGAGTTAATGGAACTCCAATATGATTATTAAAATTTCCTTTAGTCGAGAGAACGTTATATTTTTCTGACAACACGCAATTAATTAATTCTTTGGTGCTTGTTTTCCCATTACTTCCTGTTATGCCAATAATTGGAATGTTGAATTTATTTCGATGAAAAGTTGCTAGTTTTTGCAAATAGACCAAAGAGTCGGGAACATAAAAAATAGCATCGTTTGTTTTATAGTGTTCTTCATCAACAATTACATATTTAGCTCCTGCTTCAATTGCTTGCGTGGCAAATGTATTTCCGTTAAAATTTGCTCCTTTCAAACAAATGAATAAACAATCTTTGTTGATGTTTCTGGTGTCGGTGCATACACCTGTTGTTTCATAAAATAAATTAAACAACTTCATGATTTTTATATTAAAAAAAAGCCCGCTTTAGACGGGCTTTTCATTATTTAATGTGATTTTTTCTTTTTCTTTTTACCGTAGTTCATTCCGGTAGGACTTCCAACTCGATCCATTGCGCAACGGAATCCAATCGCATCAGTAGATCTATCTTCGTCTAAGTAACGTCTGTTTCCAGCTGCTAACCAGTAAGCTCTATCTTTCCAAGAACCACCTTTGTACACTCTTGATTTATCAGACACTAAAGATGTTGGCCATGAAGTTCTTCCAATTGGTTTGATTGGTGAACCGTCTAATCCAAATTCTTCATGTTCACTTTGATACATGATCAAATTAGGGTCACGACTTGCTTGGTTAATTCCATTTTTAACATCATCATTAGCGAAGTAGATTGAACTTTCAATATCACCATCTAAATAATCGATGTAGTCATCTCTTCTGTAATTCAAACGTCCAATGTTTTCTTCTTCTGTTACATTTCTGTATTTCAATTTACCTGGAGTATCTTGAATGAAATCATTGAATCCTTCACGTAACATTGAAATAATTTCAAATGCATACTCTTCTCCATCTGGACCAGTTCTAATTGCATCAGCGAACAGTGTCCCAAATAATTCGTCTTGAATTAATGCAGAAGCTTCTGTATCATATTTATCATTTTTATACCCAATCGCTTTATCGAGAATACCATTTATTTTGCGTAAAAGACTTAATTCCATTGAATCCTTTACACTTTTATGTGAAACATAGAATGGGTCTGGAGCATAACCTCTTCGAGAAGGGTTACGAGAAGATACATTAGCCGCTAATCCAACAGGGATAATTGTATCATTTGGATCATGTTTATCTGCAGAGATACGTTGGTAACGAATTCTTTCAAATTCATTCAAGTATTCTTTCATTCCATGAACGTCATAAGAAACTTGTTGATTCTTGATATCAATTACACCTTCGTTATTCAATAATTTTGTTTTAAAGACATTTCCTCTAAAAGGTCTAAATTCATCAAAATCTTCAGAAGAAAGTGGACGATAAACATCTAATACCCACTCAGAAACGTTTCCTGCCATATGGTATAAACCATAATCATTTGGCCAATAAGACTCAACTGGAGCAGTTACATCAGCACCGTCATTTAAATTTCCAGCAACTCCCATATAATCACCACGTCCTCTAACGAAGTTAGCACGAATAGTACCTTGGAATTGTTCATCATCATTACGAACCCAGTGTCCGTTCCAAGGATAAATTCTTCTGTCAGACATGTTCTCAGTTCCTTCTTGTAAGTTTCCAATCAATCCAGATGCAGCAAATTCCCATTCAGCTTCAGTTGGTAGACGGTAACGCGGCAATAGAATTCCATCTTCCATGCGCACGATACGTGTGCCTAATTTCTTACCTTGAACGTTTGATGGATTTAAATCTTGTACATTTCGAACAACAGCTTCTTCATATTGACCAGCATAATAAGATTCTGTATTAAATGTGTTTTCATCACGTTGATCAACATTCCAAGCTAATACACCTTCACGAACTAAAATATATTCATTCACACGGTCAGATCTCCATTTACAGAAGTCATTTGCTTGTAACCAAGAAACTCCAACTACTGGGTAATCTCTATAAGCAGGGTGTCTTAAGTAATAATCAACGAATTTTTCATTGAAACCAAGTGGTGATCTCCAACATAATGTATCTGGTAAAGCATTTTTCTGAACCATCGGGTATGTTTCATACGCTCTAGAAATCCAATAAAGATATTCTAACCATTGAAAATTTGTAACCTCAGTTTGATCCATGTAGAATGAAGAAACAGTAACCTTCGTAGCACGGTTATTCCAATCATACATAACATCTTGTTCAGATCTACCCATTGTAAATGTTCCGCCTTCAACAAGAAGTAAACCTGGACCAGTTTCCTGATCTAAGAATGGTACTTTTTGAAAACCACCTACTTTCGGATTGTTGTAATCCCAGCCTGTAGTATTTGAAGCTTCACGAGCACAAGAGGCAATAACAACTCCTCCAAGCACAACTGCAACGAATTTTATCAACTTCATATTTTTGATTTTTATTTTCATTATTTCAATTCGCAAATTTAGTCCTTAAACGTTCAGGACGAAAAAAGTTACATTTTTTTATTTAGAAAGAAGGACACGAAATCGTTTTAAACGAAATTGGTTTCTTTTTACAATTCAAATTAATTCCCATTGAGATTTCATGTGATCCACCTGAAACTCCGTTATTCAATTTTGATACAGTTACATCGTAACTATAACCCAATTTAAATTTCCCTGTATTGATACCGATTGTTAAAATAAACGCATCTCTATTTCTATACCAAGCTCCAACATTAAAAGAACCATATTTAATGTATGTTCCAATACTTAATTCTTGAAAACCATTTTGATATTGGTAAATCACGTTCGGCATGATTGAAGTAGAATTCGAATATTTTGATTTTGCTCCTAATTGAATCTCAGCTCCCATATGACCAGTAAAACGCATTGGCATTGGTGAATTCCCAATAATCATAGATTCATTTGGAGTATTTAAATGGTGAGCAGCAAATCCAGCGAAAAAGTGTTTGTTAAATATTACTGTTCCAGCAGATGCATCAAAGAAACCACGTGAACCTCCTCTTGGAACATCACCTGTTGCATAAATAAATCCTCTTCGTGGATCAATCATATCGCCAAAAGTCAATTTATCCCAATCCAATGATTTTTGATACCAAGATGCTCTCACACCAAATAACATTTTCCATTTTCTTCCAAGATTCAAATGATAAGAATAAACAATTCCAAGCATTGAAGTTTTAATTGTCCCTTGGCCTTGTTGGTCATGAGTAGCTAAAACACCGAATCCACCAGAAATGTTTTTGAAATATTGATCGTAAGATGCACTATATGTTACATAATTCCCTGATAACTGAGGCCATTCATTACGATAGTTTAATGCAAATCTAGGACAACCAAAAGAACCTGCAAAAGCGGGATTCAAATAGAGTGGATTTGAATAAAACTGCGTAAACGTTGGGTCCTGAGCACTTACTCCTGCGAATAAGCATAAGAATGAACAAGTAGTTATTAAACGTTTAAATCCTTTCATTAGTGTGTGTTAATAGAACAACGAAATCTGACCAAAGATAACGCAAATTTTAAATTAAGGTTACAAATATTATAAATCAAACAAAATAATCAAAGTTTTATTACGTTTTTTGTTGAGTTATTTTAATCGTTAAGTTATTTAAGAATGGGTTTGTTGAAATTAGTAAATACATTTTTGTTATTCAATATCATCTTTGTTTTTTTGTTTGGTTGTATAAAATCAACTCAAGCTCAGGAGGTTATAAATCAACAAATAGTTTGGGAACAACCAATTACCTTGAAATATGAAGGCAAAACAACAATTGCTCCTTCTATCACTGATCAGGTATTGGATAACGGTAAGCCAAATTATTATTGGACGAAACAATTGAAATCATTAAATCATGAAATTTTTATTTCAACAGTAGTTACCTCTATTGCTCCAAATAGTGATGTTGATTATTTAAAAGAATTTTCCTTCATTGTAACAGATTCACTTCAAATTGAATATAAAATAACAGAATCTGGAAAAGAAATTTATGCCGTGGCTTCACTTTTTCCATACATTTTAAAAAATGGTGTCGTTAATAGAATAATTTCATTTGATATTATTTTGGAAAATGTTAAAAAACCAATTTCGCATGAAAAAAGTTTTGTAACAAATTCAGTTTTACAAGATGGCTCAGGAAGTTGGTATAAAATAAGTGTAAAAAAAGATGGTATATATAAATTAGATAAATCTTTTCTAGAAAGTTGTGGTATTGACATCACTGGATTAAATCCGCAACAAATTAATATATATGGTAACGGTGATGGCAAATTGCCGGAGTTAAATTCTTTGAGTCGAACAGATGATTTAGCTAAAAATGCAATTATTGTTTTTGGTGAATCGGATGGAGTTTTTGATGATACAGATTATATTTTATTTTATGGATGGGGTCCAAATAGATGGTATGCGAATGGCGCAGTTGAATTTGATCAAGACAAAAATATTTATTCTGATTACTCCTATTATTTTATAAATATTAATTCTAGTGAATCGCCTTTAAGAATCCAAACAATTTCAGATTCACCAAGTCCAATTACAAATACAATAACAAATTATTCCTTTTATGATGTTCATGAAAATGATTTAACAAGTTTGGTAAAAGGTGGTCAACGATGGTATGGCGAATTGTTTGATACTGAATTAGAAAAAACTTTTAGTTTTTCCGTACCAAATATTGTTTCGAGTCAAACTGCTTTTTTCAAAACTGCCATTGCAACAAATTCTGCTAGCTCTGTTGGAACTAGTCAAGAATATTCGATAAATGGAACGGTAATTTCAACTTCTAATTTACCTTCTGTTTCCGACGATTATGTGCAATCGACAAAATCAATGAGCTTAGTCAATCCGCCATCAACAATACCATTTAAAATTTCAATAACAAGAAATTCACCTAATACGATGGTTTATTTGGATAGAATTTTATTGAACGCTAGAAGATCTTTAGTTTTTACTGGGAATCAATTTAATTTTAGTGATTTGAATTCAATCGGTATAGGAAATGTAAGTGAATTTCAAATTTCCAGTTTTCCGAATAATGGTGCAATTTGGGAAATAACAGATAGACATTTACCGAAATTAATTAATGGTGCGTTGGTAGCTGGAACATATAATTTTATTCAGGAAACGGATACTCTGAGACAATTTGTTGCTACAGATGGGAATGTTTTTTTAACTCCTGAAGTTGTTGGGACCATTGAAGCTCAAAATTTACATGCTTTGCCACAAGCTGAGTATTTGATTGTTACACATAAGAATTTTATATCTTATGCAAATCGTTTAGCAGACTTGCATAGAAATGAAGGAATGACTGTAAATGTTGTTACAACTGAACAAGTTTACAATGAGTTTAGTTCAGGGATGCTTGATCCAACTGCAATTAGAATGTTTGCGAAAATGTTTTTTGATAGAGGTGTGTTAAATTCAACGCAACTGCCTAACTATCTTTTATTATTTGGTGATGGTACATATGACCCAAAAAATAGAGTGTCAAACAATAATAATTATATCCCAACCTATCAAATGTTAAATTCAGAAAATCATATTTCTGCAATGGTAACTGATGATTATTATGGAATGTTAGGCGATGCCGAGTCAATAGCAGCTACTGACATGTTAGATATTGGAGTTGGTCGACTTTTGATTTCTGATTTACAGATTGCGAAACAACAAGTTGATAAGATTGAACATTATATGAAGAATGGTTCAAATTTATTTACAGAAACAGCTACAAATGGCAGCTGTGCTTCAGGGGGAGTGAACTCAACATTTGGGGATTGGAGATTGAATTATATTCAAATTGCAGATGATGAAGAAGGTGGTTATTTCTTGAATCAAGATACTGAACCACAATATGTTTATGTAAAAGCCAATCATCCTCAAATGAATTGCGATAAACTGTATTCTGATGCCTTTGCTCAGGTTTCAACTGCTGGTGGCCAAAGATATCCTGATGTTTTTGATGCAATCACGAATAGGACAGAAAGGGGAGCACTAGTGATGAATTATGTTGGACATGGCGGGGAAGTTGGTGTTGCTGAAGAAAGAATAATTACAGTGCCTCAAATTCAAAGCTGGAAGAATATTGATAAATTGAATCTGTTTGTTTCTGCAACATGTGAATACACAAAGTATGATGATCCTTCTCGCGTTTCAGCTGGAGAGTGGGCTTCTTTAAATCCTTATGGAGCTTCAATTGCTTTAATGACAACCACGCGTTCTGTCTTTTTTGGTGTTAACACAATAACTGGAAAACGATTCTATGAAAACGTCTTTACAAGAGATGCCAATATGGATCCACTTGCATTTGGAGAAATTTTAAGGTTGACCAAAAATGCCTCGGGCTCATCAGATAATAAAAGAAGTTTTACATTAATCGGCGATCCTGCTTTGAAGTTAGCACTTCCTAGATTACAAATTGTAACAGATAGTATAAATGGGTTAAGTCCAGTGATTGAAATTGATACAATTAGGGCCTTAACTAAGATGACAATTAAAGGTCATATTGAAGACAATAGTGGCGCAGTTATGACAAGTTTTAATGGTGTTTTAGCACCCTCTATTTTTGATAAAATAAAAACGCAATATACGCTTGGTCAAGATGCTGATTCTCCAATTATTCCTTTTGATCTTCAAAGAAATATAGTTTATAAAGGAAAAGCGTCAATTATAAATGGATATTTTGAATTCACCTTCTTTGTGCCAAAAGATATAAATTACAATTACGGTGCTGGGAAAATAAGTTATTATGCTGATAATAATTTAATAGATGCATCAGGGTATGATACAAATTTTATTATTGGTGGAATTGATCCTGTTGGATTAAATGATGTAACAGGTCCTGATATCGAATTGTATTTGAACGAAGAAACTTTTGTTTCAGGGGGAATAACAGACGAAACTCCAAATTTGATTGCAAAGATGTTTGATGAAAATGGAATTAACACAGTTGGGAATGGAATAGGACATGATTTAATGGCTATTATAGATGAAAACAGTTCTAATCCAATTATTTTGAATGAATATTATTCTGCAGATTTAGATACATATCAATCTGGAACTGTAAATTATGCAATACCAACTTTGGAAAAAGGACCACATACATTAAGCTTAAAAGTTTGGGATGTGAATAATAATTCATCTGAATCATCTATTGATTTTATTGTTCAGGAAAAGCAAAATATTGAATTAGATCATGTTTTAAATTACCCTAATCCATTTACGACGCATACTGAATTTTATTTTGAACATAATCAAGCTTGTGCTGAATTAGAAGCTCAAATTCAAATCTTTACAGTTTCTGGTAAATTAGTTAAAACCATAAATCAAATAGTACATACTGAAGGATTTAGATCTGCCGGAATAGAATGGGATGGGAGAGATGATTTTAATGATCAGCTAGCAAAAGGAGTTTACATTTATTCACTAAAAGTGAAATCTTCTGACGGGAAAATTGCTGAGAAAACAGAAAAATTAGTATTATTGAGGTAAACTACACAATAAAGGTGTTAGGTTTACGTATATTTGTGAATCAAATTTGTTTTTATAATTATTATGTATAAATTAATTATTTGTTTTTGTTTGTTTGCATTACCATTTGTTTCATATGCACAACCAACAGGAAGTGGTGTTACTCAAGGAGATTTACAATTAAATACAATTACGACAGCCGTTCCTTTTATGGCGATTACTCCTGATTCTCGCGCTGGTGGAATGGGTGATGCTGGAACCGCATTAAGTGCGAATTCAAATTCTATTTATTGGAATACTTCTATCTTGAATTTTGCAAAAGCAAAATCAGAAATTAGTGTTTCTTATACCCCTTGGTTAAGACAGTTAACGAATGATATGCACTTGTCTTATGTGTCAGGATATTATAAACTAAATGATAGAAATGCTGTAGGTCTTGCTTTACGTTATTTTAGTTTAGGAGAAATAACATTTACAGATGCAAGTGGAAATGTAATTCGAGACGATAAACCGAGTGAATTTGAGTTAACAGGAGGCTATGCCTTTCGTTTGAGTGACAAAATGAGTGTTGGATTAAATGGAAAATTCGCTTATTCAAATTTAACTGGTGGACTAACGGTTGCTGGTGTGAATACAAAAGCAGGCGTAGCTGGTGCGGCAGATTTATCATTTACGTATTATAATGATGAAGCAAAAATTGGAGGATTAAATGGGGTCTATACATTTGCAACCACAATTAATAATATTGGAAATAAAATTGCATATTCTGAACTTGCTTCAAGAGATTTTTTACCAATGAATTTAAAAATAGGAAACTCTTTTTTAGCGCAATTTGACAAATACAATAGCCTTGTTTTATCCGTTGATTTGCAAAAATTATTAGTTCCAACACCAGCATATTATGATTTTTATGATGGAACAAATACTATGATTTCTGGAAAAGATGATAATGTGGGTGTTATTTCTGGAATGCTACAATCTTTTTACGATGCACCTGGAGCACCTGTAAAAGATGATGCAGGAAACTATGTGCAAAACACTGATGGTTCATTTGAAGTGACGAAAGGCTCACGATTTAAAGAAGAGTTAACAGAAATAAATATTGCTGCAGGTCTTGAATATTGGTATAATAATGTATTGGCAATTAGAGGTGGTTATTTTTATGAAAACAGAAACAAAGGGAATCGTCAATATTTCAATGTTGGAGTAGGATTGAAATATAATAAGTTTGGAGTTGATATTTCATACTTGGCTGCTGTAAATGGTAAGCAAAGCCCTTTAGCAAATACCCTTCGATTTACATTGCGAATGACATTAGGGGAAAACAACAATTCTTCGACTGGTGATGATAAACCAGAATAAATGAATATTCGAATTGGATTTGGAGTTGATGTTCATCAGTTAGCAGATACACATGAATTATTTATTGGTGGATTAAAAATTGAATCTGATTTAGGTGCAGTTGGACATTCAGATGCAGATGTATTACTTCATGCCATTTGTGATGCCCTTTTAGGTGCTGCAAATTTGAGGGATATTGGTTTTCATTTCTCTGATACGGATCCTAAATTCAAAGGGATAGATTCTAAAATATTAGTGTCAGATGTGTATCAACTTATTGCAGAAAAAGGTTTTAAAGTTGTCAATTTGGATTGTACAGTGATTTTAGAAAAACCAAAATTAAATCCACATATTCCTGAAATGCAAACTATCATAGCTGGTCTATTGCATATTAGTGATGATCGGGTCTCAATTAAAGCAACAACGCATGAAAAGGTTGATTCATTTGGTGAACGAAAGGCTGTGAAAGCTTATGCAGTTTGTTTGCTCGATAAACCGAATACCAATTCGCTTTAAAAATTCGCGTATTCTCATGCAATTATTTCGATTTCTATTTTAGAGGATTGGGGATAGAATCCTTATATTTGTAAATCTATTTCGCACATTATGAAAGTTAATCCGACATATCAAACTAAAGAAAGTTTAATTGAATTGCACAATAAACCATTATTAGAATTGGTTTTTGAAGCAGCATCTATTCACCGTCAATACCATAATCCACGTGAGGTTCAAATGTCTTCTTTGTTAAGCATAAAAACCGGAGGTTGTTCTGAAGATTGTGGATATTGCCCTCAAGCAGCAAGGTATCATACGGATGTTGAAGCACACAAATTAATGACCGTTGAGTCCGTTATTGAACAAGCAAAAAATGCTAAATCTAATGGCTCTTCTCGTTTATGCATGGGTGCTGCTTGGAGAGAAGTGCGCGATAACAAGGATTTCGATAATGTCATAGAAATGGTTCAAGCGGTGAATGATTTAGACATGGAAGTGTGTTGTACTTTAGGAATGATGAATGAGCAACAAGCGGTTAGACTTAAGCAAGCTGGATTATTTGCTTATAATCACAACTTAGATTCATCTCCAGAATTTTATGGTGATGTAATTTCAACCAGAGAATACGAAGATCGATTAAATACTATTGACAATGCAAGAAAAGCCGGAATAACAGTTTGTTCTGGAGGAATTATAGGAATGGGTGAAGCGATAGAGGATCGTATCGGACTTTTGATGAGTTACATGAAAATGGAAAATCCGCCTGAATCGATTCCAATTAATGCATTAGTGGCCGTTGAAGGAACGCCATTAGAGGATCAAAAGCCAATCGAACAGTGGGAGATGATTCGAATGGTAGCAACGACTCGAATTGTTTTTCCTGAGACTGTTGTGCGTTTATCAGCGGGTAGAACGAAAATGAATATGGAAGGGCAAGCGCTTTGTTTCTTAGCGGGTGCAGGATCTATATTTGCTGGAGATAAATTATTGACAACTCCAAATCCTGAATTCAATGAGGATAAAGAAATGTTCGAAATTCTTGGATTACTGCCTAAAATGGCTTTCGCAGATGGTGAAAAACCGGTTACAATTCCAGATGAAATAATTATAGAAAGAAAAAGAAAAGAAGCGGAGCGAGCTTTAGAATTGGAAGCAGCTAAAGGACAAATTAATTCAGATTTTGAACCGCGTAAAATTGTACAAGTTGTTTCTAACTAATGGATTCAAAACTTATTGATAAACTAAATAAAAGAAAAACAGAGGGGACATTGCGTTCCCTTTCTTTTTTTGATGGAATGGTTGATTTTTGTTCGAATGACTATTTGGGTTTATCATATATAGAAACTAAGAATATTTCAACTAAACATGGTAGTACAGGTTCGAGATTGATTTCTGGTAATTCAAAAGAAGCTGAGCAATGCGAGTCATTTTTGTCGGATTATTTTACTTCAGAATCCACCTTGGTTTTTAATTCTGGCTATGATGCAAATATTGGCTTCTTTAGCGCTATTCCCCAGCGTGGAGATATCATTTTATATGATGAAAAAATTCATGCAAGTGTGAGGGATGGAATACGATTGTCATTTGCTAAGTCGTTTTCTTTTGAACATAATTCAATTCAAGATTTGGCATCAAAATTAGAGAGATGCATTGGAACTATTTATATTGCAATTGAGAGTCTATACTCCATGGATGGTGATCTCGCACCCATTGAAGAAATTATTGAATTGGCTGAAAAATTTGGAGCTTATTTAATTGTTGACGAGGCCCATGCTTCTGGAGTTGTTGGTGAAAAAGGGAAAGGAATAGTCGATGATTTAGCATTGAATAGTAGAGTTTTTGCTCGAATTATCACATTTGGCAAAGCATATGGTTCTCATGGGGCAGCGATTTTGGGAAGTTTGAAATTAAAAGAATTCCTAATCAATTTTGCGCGATCTTTCATTTATACAACAGCTTTGTCGCCAAACTCATACGCTAGGATAATACAAATGGTTGAACGCAGTGAATCTGAAATTGAACGTAAAAAATTACATGAAAATATTCTGTTATTTAGAAGTTTAATAGACGTGAATTCAATTTCTTCAGATGTGATTTCTCCAATTCAAATGATTAGAATTGGGGACGTTGTAAAAACGAAAAATGTGGCGATTATTTTACAACAAAATCTATTCGCAGTTAAGGCAATTTATAGTCCAACGGTAAAGAAAGGTGAAGAGGGAATTAGAATTTGTATTCATTCGTTTAATACCAAAGAAGAAATTCGAAGTTTCTGTAAAATAATTAATATTCAATTAAATAAAGTGGTATAGAAATCTTCTATATAACTTGAATTCTATTTAAAATCCACTCGTTAATTACTTTTTTTTATAATTAAAATATTAAGATACATTTTTTTGAAATTCAAGAGATATTGATTTTTCTTTAAAAAAATGGTCTATTATATTCAGTAAATGAAAAAATGAATTTTTATCTTTTTGAAGATAATCTATAGCTCCTAATTTCATCGCTTTTATTGCAACACCAGTTGAATCTTGATTTGATAAATAAATGAAGAAGGCGTTTGGATTTTTTAGATAAATTTCCTCCATCACTGTTAATCCAGTTGTTTGTTTTAAGAAATGATCTACAATGTATAAAGTTGGTTTAGTTGACACATATTTTAAACATGTAGATTCATCCTCAAAAAAGGAAACATTCGTATATCCTTGGTTTTGAAGAAAGTATTTTATTAAATTGCCATAAAACAAGTCGTCATCAAGAATTACAAATTCGTATTTACTGCTCATGGTTATTGTTATTAATAATTCACTAATTATTTAATCTAAAAATAATGCCTAAACTATAAATAATTGAAAATGAGTTATTTAGCAAAAAGGTAAATTAAGTGATAATCCCAAAATTGGATTTTTTTCTTTTTGGGAGAATTCAGGTTATTTCCCAAACACTTTTGTAAGCATTTATTTTTTCTACGTAATCTATGAATGCTGCATAATATTGATCCTTTGCCAAAGTTGAACTATCACCAATGATAATTAGTTTTTCTTTGGCTCTTGTCATGGCAACATTCATTCGTCGGTAATCTTTTAAGAAGCCAATTTGTCCTTCATTGTTGGAACGAACAAGGGAAATGATAACATTCTCTTCTTCTTGACCTTGAAAACTATCAATTGTGCTGATTCGTAATGCTGATTTTAAGGTTTCTTTAGCCAAGGTAACTTGACCAGAATAAGGAGAAATAACTGCCGTTTCATTCAATTGCAAATTATCTTTTTCTATGATTTTCAATATAATATCAATTTCTCCTTTGTTCATTAAACTATTTCCATCTGGACCGCGTTCTTCGTCAAATCCAGCGCCGGCTGTATCATAAAAAGTTATATGTTCACCTGTGTTTAAAAGATGATCTGGCGTTTTTAATTTCCCATCATAAAAATAGTCATTCGAAAATTGTGCGATGGATTCACGCATTCTATATTGTGTGTCCAATAAATAAATATTCGATATTTTAGAAAAACACACTTCTAAAATTGAATGTCTCAAGCCTAATTGAGCAGCCTTATCAGAAAGTATTGTTGGAGGAAGTTGTAAATGATCTCCTGCTAATATGACTTTATCAGCCAGTGGAATAATACACCAAGCAAGTGGTTCTAAACATTGACCTGCTTCATCAATTATCAGCGTTTGATATTCTAATTTTTGAACTTGGCCATCCATCAAACCAATTGGAGTTCCGATTATAACTCTTGCATTTTCAAATAATTGCTCCTCGTTATAATGTTGAATGTCCTTTATTTCCTTTCGGATACTTTTAACTTCTTTGATGAGCAAATTTCTTTGATCACGTTCCTCTTTTCCAAAACGACGTTTGTATTGATTCGCCATTTTTCGAAATTCAACAGCCCTTATTTTAAGTTTTTTAATTTCCTTTTCTTGTTTACTGTCTTTCAGTTTCCCTTCAGGTGTAAATGGGAAAATTTGAGCATTTACTTTTGTATTGTTACCAACACGAATGAAATTGATGTTTTTATCAATTAACCCTGATGCAATGTTATCGACTGCAGTATTACTCGGGGCCGATACAAGAATTTTTTCTCCCTTTTTAACGAGTTGAAGAATTGCCTCAATAAGTGTTGTTGTTTTTCCTGTTCCTGGTGGGCCATGAATTATTAGAAGTTCTTCGAAATCTTGAATTTGATTAACCGCATTTAATTGACTTTCATTGAGGTTTTTATTAAAGAAATTTTCAATGATAGGATTATTATGCTCAGGGATTATATTTTCAACCGTTTGATCAGCATGTATTTTATTGAATAAGGATTGTTGATTTGGATGAAGATATAGCTCATTCAATGCCTTTTTCATTAGTGTTGTTGTGCGCGTGTCAGGTGTTAATTTTATCCCAACACCTTCATCTTCTATCCAATCAGGGAAATCAGGCGCAAAAAGTCTAATTTCACCTTGTTTACCATCCAAATTTAGAAGCATTCCTTTTATTGGTTCCTCGCCTTGACAAAAACATTCAATCGCCATTCCATCCCTGAAGTTACCTGTCTCTGCTGGAAATGGAATTCTAAAGTTTAATTCTGGATAATCAGCATAACCAAAAGTCTTTCTATTGATCCGAATTGGATGAATGGCTAATCCTTCTGCTTTAAGTGATTTAAGATTATGTTGCTCGTCAAGTTGGAAACGCTTCGTCTGCTCAAGTTCTTCGAGATCTAGACAAGCTAGAAGTGTTTCAATATAAGGATGTTTTATTTCCATATTACTAAAAAAGACCACCTGTCATTCGACGGATGGTCTTTCAATATAAATTAGTATGTTATTTAAACAGACGCAATCTTGTCTGACATATATTCACCTGCTTTTAATTTTCCAACAATTTTAGAAAAACAATCAAGTGTGTAATTTACATCTTCTAAGGTATGCACTGCCGTTGGAATCAAACGCAAAATTATCATTCCTTTTGGTACAACAGGATAAACAACCATTGAACAGAAAATATTGTAATTCTCACGTAAATCATAAATCAAATTAGTTGATTCAGGAATTGATCCATTCATGTAAACAGGAGTAACGCAAGAATTTGTTTCTCTAATTTCAAAACCTCTATCCGTCAAACCTGATTGAAGTGCTTTAGTAATTTTCCAAAGGTTATCCTTTAATTCAGGTTGTGTTCTCATCAAATCCAAACGTTTTTGAGCACCAATAACCAATGGTAATGGTAAAGCTTTCGCAAATATTTGAGAACGCATGTTGTATCTTAAGTATTCAACTACTTGCTCGTCACTTGAAATAAAACCTCCAATTAAAGCAAAAGATTTAGCAAATGTTCCGAAGTAAATATCGATTCCATCTTGACATCCTTGTTCTTGTCCTGTTCCACCACCTTTTGATCCTAACGTTCCAATTCCGTGAGCATCATCAACAAATAATCTAAAGTTGAATTTTTTCTTTAAATCAACGATTTCTTTTATTTTACCTTGATCACCGCGCATTCCAAAAACACCTTCAGTAATCACAAGTATTGCTCCACCTGTTTCTTCAGCTAATTTAGTAGCACGTGCTAATTGTTTTTCACAATCTTCAATGTCGTTGTGTTTGAACACATATCTTTTACCCATGTGTAAACGCACACCGTCCAAAATACAAGCATGTGATTCAGCATCATAAACAATTACATCTCTACGATCAACTAAACAGTCAATTGCAGAAACCATTGCTTGGTATCCAAAATTACAAAGTATTGTGTCTTCTTTTTCAACGAAAGCTGATAGATCTGCCTCTAATTTTTCATGATAATTCGTGTTTCCACTCATCATTCTAGCTCCCATTGGCGTTGCAAAACCAAAATCAGCTGCTGCTTCAGCATCCGCTTTACGAACTTCAGGATGATTTGCTAATCCCAAATAGTTGTTTAAACTCCAATTCAAACGTTCTTTACCTCTAAAAATCATGTGAGGACCAATTGGACCTTCTAGTTTAGGAAAAGTAAAGTATCCGTGAGATGCTTTTGCATGTTGCCCGATTGGACCTCTGTTGTTTTTGATTTTCTCAAAAATGTCTTGAACCATATCAATTAATTTTGCTTTGTGTGTCGCATCAAGGATGCCTAAAAATGTTATTACGATTGCAAAATTAGCGATTTTAGGCGAGAAAATAGGCGGTAAGCACTGTTTTTATCAACAGGCAGTGTTCAAAATAAAAAACTAAATGAATTTTTAAGAAAAATCGATACAGAACTCATCAAATGAAATTACAGTTACTTAAATATCTTTGCAAAATTCATTAATTGAGGCGCTTTAAATATTTGAATAAGTATTCGTTATTATGCCACAAGTCAAATTTTACCCCTTTAGGGGTTATATGTTTTTAGCGCTGGATGTAATCCAGCGAAAAAACATGAAATGATTCTCTTTTTGGCATGTATTTTTGTTTAAAATCATGACAAAAAGATTTATTACAACAAAGCGAAAATACAAAAATATGATACTCAAATTTACTTTTGTAAATGAAGTTGTTAAATTTTTGAAGCAACGAAGAGAAATGGATTTTGAAACGGTCTTGTGTGTTACAAGTTTTTATCTAACAAATAAATTATGGAACCAATTGCACCGCACCCTAATTCTAATTCCCGCTTATTTACATTCTCAAATACATCGCTTGGGGCATGATGAAAATCGAAATAACGTTGAGAATCAGGTACAAAACCAAACAATGGGATTTCTGGGAAAGTACCTTTTAAAGGCCCAATATCAACTCCACCATATCCTTTGTCAAACTCATGAAGTTCATAAACAGCAAAATGTTCTTTGAACGATTTCAATAAATTAAGTTGCTTTTCAGATCCATCACAATGAAAACCTTTTGGTGCAAATCCTCCACGATCGCTTTCAAGTGCTGCAATCTGTTCTTCACCTCTTTCTTTTGACCAAGTAGCATACGTTTTTCCACCCATATTGCCATTCTCTTCATTCATAAAGAAAACGACTCTCAACGTATGTGCCGGTTTGTATTTTAATTCATTTAAAATGCGCAATGCCTCCAAACAATGAATAACTCCTGCTCCGTCATCGTGCGCTCCTTCTCCTGTATCCCAAGAATCTAAATGTCCTCCAAAAGTGATAATTTGATTTGGATTTTTTGAACCTTTGATTTCTGCGATAACATTATAAGAAGTTGCATCAGGATAAGCACGACAATCCATTTCCATCACAAATTCTAATTTCTCTTTTGATAACATAAGGGAAAGCTTTTCAGCATCTTCCGTTGAAATGGCAGCTGCAGGAATTTTAGTAATACTGTCTTCATAGTGCATGCTACCAGTATGAGGATTTTTGTCAATTGGCATTCCAAGTGAGCGAATAATAACTGCTTTGGCACCTAATTTACTTCCTTCAACAGCTCCATTTCCGCGGATTGCATAACAACCACCATACGCTTTGAACGTATTGATTTGCTGTTCATCCATTGGTTGATTCAGGAATACAATTTTACCTTCAATGGCTGATTTTTTAGCTTTTTTTAATTCGTCTAAATGGTTGAATTCGATAATTTCGCCTTCTAAAATTCCATCAGTGCCAATGGAACCGCCAAGTGCAAGCATGTTTACTTTTATTAAACCATGTTTTTTACTGCGTATCCATCCAGCTTCAGTTGTCCCTCTTTCCCAATGTGGAACTTTTATTTCTTGAAGATAAACTTCATCAAAATTGTATTTCTCCATGGTTGCTTTACTCCATTCAACAGCCATTTGTGCTTCAGCCGAACCAGAAATTCGTGCCCCGACATCTTTACACAAACTTCTTAAATCTTCATATGCGTGACCATTTGTTAGTGCAGAATTGTATATCGAACGAATAAAAATAGAGTCGTTGTTTTGCGCATATATCCCTGTGACAAGAAGTGCGAATAGTAGTGTTAATCTCATTGTTGTTTTTCTAGTTTAGCTTGAAGATTTGATAATCCTTTACTGTAATCTGAACCGATAAATTTATCCATCATCGCACCAATAATTCGTTTCAAAGGGAAATAGCCCATTGGTGAATCAAAATACCAAATAATTCTTGTTCCATTTTCATTTGGTTGAATGACGAAACCACATTTAGCAGCGCCTCGTGGACCAAAATTTAAATCCATTTCAACATGCTCATTGACTACAATATCTGTAATTTGCATGTATCCACTTCCTACTTTCTTGTTGCCTTTCCATGAATATTTCGACCCAATTGTTCCTATTACTCCTTCAAATGAATGTTGAATATTTGGGTCTTTTTCCGACCATGGATTCCAAGTGACAAACTTCTCGTAATTCACTACTTCAGCAAAAACGTCTGAAGGAGAAGCATTGACAATGATTGAACGTTCAACATGTGCATCTTTTGGTAGAAACAATCCGAAAATCATAAGAAAAATGAAGAAAGTGAGTGCTCCTAAAAGGAAATAAATTAGAATTGACATATATGAATTTAAAAAAACGAAGATAGTAGAAAAAGTGTTAAACTTAAATTACAAGTTATGAATTTCAAATTATTCACTCTATGTGAGCTATGTTCCTTTGTTGTTCAAAAACGGTAATATATGAATTTAAAAAAACGAAGAAAGTAGAAAAAGTGTTAAACTTAAATTACAAGTTATGAATTTCAAATTATTCACTCTATGTGAACTATGTTCCTATGTGGTTCAAAAACGGTAATTCCAAATCAGTTTGGCAGACGAATAGTATGGTTATTATAAAAAAGCGAATTATCCTCCCATTTATAAACATCAACTCCCACTTCTCTTATCAATAAATCATCAACATAAAGTGGTTGTTTCGAATCTTCCTTCCCTTTGGTTGTTATATAAATGCGACTAGTTGAATTTTTAACTTCAAAAGTTCCTTCAACAAGCGACCAGTTTCCATTGATCACTTCACTTTGCTCTGGTAATATTTCAGTTGAAATCCATTCGTTTTTAGTTTCGTCAAATTCTTCAATAATGAATCGCAGCCAATTGTTTAATGCATCTGGAATACCATTGTACATCCAAAGACTGACGTGGTATTTCTTTCCAACTTTAAAGGTGTTTGGTGCAAATTCAGCAAAGGTATTTTTTCCTTTTTTGATTGTTTGAAATCCACCTTTACCTCTAAAAATGTGATGTGATTTTTGATTTTCAAAACTTGTGTAATAGATATATGTTGAATCTATAGAGGAATAAAAATTTCCATTCTTAAACAGATTAGGGATTCGTAATTTATAATTTCTAATTCGCTGCTCAGCACTGTTATTGAATAAATCTTTTTTGGAGAGTGAATAAATAGAGATTTCATCACTTTGGAAAATCAATTTACATTTCTGTAATAATTCGGTTTCATATTCAGTGATTTGATCTTTCGTTCGAATGACCAAAAATGGTTTATTACTCTTAAAGTCTTTCTCAATTTCTTTTCGATAAAAATCAGGAGAAACGAGTTGAACGATGTTTTTACTTTCTTGAATAGATGTTCTCGTAAGATTGGCATTGACTAGTGGGATTACAGAATGATAAGAGAAACAAATAGAAGCAAACATTGTCTCTTGGTTTCTTGGACGAGAATAACTTTCCGATCCTTGATAATAAAAGGGCAAGGCAATGATTGCTTGATAATCTGTTGGATTAATATTATTTAATGCCTTTTTTAATGAAGGGGATAGTGCTTCGTTTTTAAAGCTGTTTTTGGTTTGAATTATTTGTAAATAAGTGCCGATGTGGTAACTCAGTCCTTCCAACGTATTTAATAAACCAATAGAACCAACTAGTACAACGGCAAAAACTTTTTTCTTTCGAGCGATTAATCGGATATAAAGTTCTTGAAAAACTCTCGCCGAAAAGACAAGTGCAACAAAATAAAAGGGCCATGTAAATCTGCCTGTTGCTCGGAATTGTTTTACAACAGGTAAAAGATCAATCAAACCATTTATTTGTTTAAAAGGTATTGCCATTGCAAAAAGTAAAACGAGACTCCCTGCTATCAAAGCATTGTTTAACATGGAATTCTGAAAACATCCTTGAAGTGAAACGGATTTTTTCCGTTTAATCAATTGAATAATTCCCCAAATTAGAAAAGTGGCGAAAAGCAATGTCGTTGAAAATCCAACGTAACTCCATGCTTCCCATTCTTGGTCAATAACTCCACCTGTCAGCGAATCTAAAACTGGTCGAATAGGAGGGTGATGCGGCAGAAAAACATCATCAAACTCTGCATTGTACAGAAAAAATCCAGACGGATTTGTTGTTCTTCCAATATGCGTATCTGTTGCAGCAGTATACAAATAAAACAAGATCATTGGGATGATCAGAACTGAAAATTGTTTTATGTATACAATCAATTTTGAGCGTTTCGCTTTATCACGAAGGAAGTTTATTGAAACAAGGCTAAGTAAAAAGAACAGTATAATCAATCCTAAATATGCATGAATGAAAAGCCAAAAAAGGGTATTCAAAAATAAGAGAATGTAAAATAGATTTTTTTGAATAGCATCTTGTGTTTTTAAAAGTAAGAGCCAAGACAATGGAATTGCTACGCTATACGACAAAGCAAAATGTCCACCCATCCTGAAAATTTGAGGGGCCAAAACCGTAATGCCTATTGCAAATAAAACACTGAACCACTTACTGATTTTGAATTGCAGCAATAGGAAATAGGATACTATGAATGTCAAGAAGATGGATAAAATCATTAAGAAATTAAGAATCCCAATACTATGCTCTTTGAAAAAATCAAACTTTGTTGAAAGAAATTTGAATAAATTGGCAAGTACAGGATGGCAATCAGTGTACATAAAATGCTCGCCATACGGATAATTCATTCCCGAAAAATTCAGATACGATGCATCGTGTTTTATGTGATAAGCGTACGTGAAATAGTTTTTTATTGCATCACCCTCATTACTAAAAAAATAGGAGTCAGGATTTAATATAATATTCCCATAAAATATAAAGACAAATGCCAAACTGAAAATAATCAGTGAGAGAAATGGAATCTTATTTTTAAAAGTGTTATTGAGCACTGTTTTTTATGAATTTTTAATGTATCAAAAGCTTAAAAATAATCAGAAGATTTCATACAATTATCAACCTTCCTTCAAGTTTGTCTACCACACTAAATTTTGAATAATTATATTTGCATAAAAATAATAGAAATGGCTTTAAAATGTGGTATTGTTGGACTTCCGAATGTTGGGAAATCAACTCTTTTTAATTGTTTATCAAACGCGAAAGCGCAATCTGCGAACTTTCCTTTTTGTACGATAGAACCGAACATCGGAACAATCTCAGTTCCTGATCCAAGATTGGAAGTGTTAGAAGGAATTGCGAATCCACAAAAAGTATTGCCTACTACAATGGAAATTGTTGATATCGCTGGTTTAGTGAAAGGTGCATCGAAAGGTGAAGGGTTAGGAAATCAGTTTTTAGCGAATATTCGTGAAACAGACGCTATTATCCACGTTATCAGATGTTTTGATGATGGGAATATTATCCACGTTGATGGTGATGTAAATCCTATTCGTGACAAAGAAATCATTGATATCGAATTGCAATTAAAGGATTTAGATACCATCGAAAAGAAAATTTCTTCTTTAGCGCGCGTACTAAAAACTGGCGACAAAGATCTTTTAAAAGAAAATGAAATCGCGCATAAAATCAAAGAAGGTTTAGAGCAAGGAAAATCTGTTCGAGCCTTGGAATTTGATGAAAAAGAAATAGAATTCGTGAAAAAGTTCCAATTGATTACGGGAAAACCTGTTCTTTACCTGTGTAATGTTGACGAAGCATCAGTGAAAACTGGAAATGCGTATGTTGATTTAGTGAAAGCAGCAGTGAAAGACGAAAATGCGGAAGTTTTAGTAATTGGTGCAAAAATCGAATCAGATATTACAGAATTGGAGACGTATGAAGAACGTCAAATGTTCTTGGATGAATTAGAATTGGATGAACCAGGCGTTAACCGTTTGATTCGTTCAGCATATTCATTACTAGATCTGCAAACGTATTTTACAGTAGGAGTGAAAGAAGTTAGAGCTTGGACAATCACAAAAGGAATGACTGCACCTCAAGCAGCAGGTGTTATTCATACCGATTTTGAAAAAGGATTTATCCGTGCTGAAGTAATGAAATACACTGATTTTACTACACTTGGATCTGAAAATGCAGTAAAAGAAGCAGGAAAGTTTAAAGTAGAAGGAAAAGAATATGTCGTGGAAGATGGTGATATCATGCACTTCCGTTTTAATGTTTAACACTGAATTCAATATTCGGTCACAGAGCTTGTCGAGGTGCCGAATTTTGAAATAAATTAATTATAAAATATGAGCATTTCAGCAAATAATCCTTCATTGAAGTCGTGGGTTGAAGTCCCAACGAATTCAGATTTTTCTATCCAAAATTTACCTTTTGGAATTATCAAAACGCCTAATTTAACGTCAAGAGTTGCAGTTAGAATAGGGGATAAAGTGTTGGATTTAAAAACGTTATTTGTTTTGGGTTATCTTGAGAATTTACCATACGAATTAGGTGATTTCGACAGTGAGTACTTGAACAAAATGATGAAAAGAGGGAAGAAGGCAACACGTGATTTACGTAACCGGATTTCTAAATTGTTGGATGTTAATCAAGCTGATTTGCAAAAAAATCAACACCACGTTGACCAAGTTTTATTGGCTGTTGAAAGCGTTGAAATGTGCATGCCAATTCAAATTGGAGATTATACTGATTTCTATTCTTCAAAGGAACATGCGACAAATGTTGGCGTAATGTTTAGAGATCCTGCCAATGCATTATTGCCAAATTGGTTGTGGATTCCAGTTGGATACCACGGAAGAGCTAGTTCTGTTGTGCTTTCTGGACAAGCGATTTATCGTCCAAAAGGTCAAGTGAAACCTGTTGAAACTGAAGATCCAATTTTTGCTCCTTCAAGCCAATTGGATTTTGAATTAGAAATGGGATTCTTTACCTATGATGGAAAACCTCTTGGTGATTCAATTTCAACAGCTGAAGCGGAAGAATATATCTTCGGAATGTGTTTGTTCAACGATTGGTCAGCGAGAGATATTCAAAAATGGGAATACATTCCGTTAGGGCCATTTTTAGCGAAAAACTTTGCATCGTCAATTTCGGCTTGGATTGTAACATTGGATGCAATGGAACCTTTTAAAGTTGAATCTCCTGAGCAAACGCCAGAAGTGCTATCGTATTTAAAATTTGATGGTTTAAAATCATATGATATCAATTTAGAGGTAGCGATTGAACCTGAAAATGCACAAGAAACGGTTATCAGTCGTTCAAATTTCAAATACATGTATTGGAATATGGCGCAACAATTAGCGCATCATACTGTAAACGGTTGTAATGTTAGAAGTGGTGATTTAATGGGTTCTGGAACGATTTCTGGTCCAACAGAAGATTCTTATGGTTCTATGTTAGAATTAGCTTGGAAAGGTACAAAACCATTGAAAATGAATGATGGAACTGAGCGTAAATTCATCTTGGACAAAGACACTGTCATTATGAGAGGATACAGTGAACAGAATGGCGTTCGTGTTGGTTTTGGAGAAGTTTCAACCAAAGTTCTTCCAGCAAAATGAAATTTAAACTGATCAATGCAATGTAATCCAAATAACCCATGAGTAGTTCATTATTCACCGATTACATCTTTCGGAGAACTAAAATTGGAATTTAGTAAATAACTACAGAGGAGTTCAATATTAGTAACGACGGATGAAATCCGTCGAGAACCAATGATCGAAATTTAGTTTTGGCGTGTGTTTTTGATTAAAAACCATGACAAAACTAACCTAATGGAAACTGAATGAAAAGTAAAAAACGGATTAAACAATAATAAATGTCAGAGAAACAACATGTATTTTCAGAAATAGACATTGAACGCGAACGGAAAGAAATTCTGAATGCTTTCAAAGGGCTATTGCGTGCGACAAAAGATCGTTCACGTGAAGATACACGCATGATTCGAAAAGCATTTGATGTCGCAGTAGATGCGCACAAAGACATGCGACGAAAGTCTGGCGAACCATATATTTATCATCCAATTGCTGTTGCACGTATTTGTGCAGAAGAAATGGGACTTGGTGCTACTGCCATTACGTGTGCATTATTGCATGATACGGTTGAAGATACGCACATCACTTTACAAGATGTCGAAGATTTATTTGGAGCAAAAGTTCGTTTAATCATTGATGGTTTGACGAAAATTCCAGAAGTTTTTGACGAAAATGCTTCTATTCAAGCTGAGAATTTCAGGAAAATGATTTTAACTATTTCGGATGACATTCGAGTAGTATTAATCAAATTGGCTGATCGTTTGCACAACATGCGAACACTTGGGAGCATGCGCGCTGACAAGCAGTTGAAAATTGCTTCTGAAACGAAATTTTTATATGCTCCTTTAGCTCATCGATTGGGATTGTATTCCATCAAAAGTGAATTGGAAGATTTGGCAATGATGTACAGTGAACCTGAAGTCTATGCGAAGATAGATTCAGCATTGAAATCGACCAAGGATGTTAGAAATAGGTTTATTCGTCAGTTTTCACAGCCAATAAAAGAAGCATTATTACACGAAGGATATATTTTTGACATCAAAGCACGTACAAAATCAATATCGTCAATTTGGCGTAAAATGAATACCAAAGGTGTTCCTTTTGAAGAAGTGTACGATGTTTTTGCCGTTCGAATTATTGTTGAAACGCCAGCTGAACTCGAAAAACCAGATTGTTGGAGAATTTATAGTATCGTGACTGATTTCTATCAACCGAGTCCAGATCGTTTGCGCGACTGGATATCAACTCCTCGTGCAAATGGCTATGAATCGTTGCACACGACCGTAATGTCGCCGCAAGGAAAGTGGGTGGAAGTGCAAATTCGTTCGAAAAGAATGGACGAAATTGCAGAAAAAGGATTAGCAGCGCATTATAAATACAAAGAATCTAATTCCGAAGAAAGTAAGTTTGACCGTTGGATTACAGAAATTCGAGATTTGTTAGAAAATCCAGATTCAAACGCAATGGATTTTGTCAATGAATTCAAAGCGAATCTTTTTGTTGATGAAATCTATGTCTTCACCCCAAAAGGTGAATTACGAGTTTTACCAAATGGTTCTACAATTCTCGATTTCGCATACGATATTCATACCGATATAGGTGATAAATGCATTGGTGCGAAAGTGAACAATCGTTTGGTTCCCTTGAGTTATCAATTACTCAACGGAGATCAATTAGAAATTATCACTTCGTCCAAACAAAAACCGCATGAAGATTGGTTGCGTTTTGTTTTTTCAGCACGTGCGAAGCAGAAAATAAAATCTTCTTTGAATGAAGGTCGCAAGGCAATTGCATTGGATGGAAAGGAGATTTTGGAAAGAAAATTCAAGCAACACAATATTCGTTTTACTTCTGAAAATATCACGTTTTTAGAATCTTATTTTGGAATGCCTTCTGGTACCGAATTGTATTTTAGAATTGCAAAAGGTAAAATTGATTTATCGAAATTACGTGATATTGAGAATGTTCACGGAATTCTTCAATTAGAAAAAAAGGGAAAAACAATTCCGAAAGACCGTCACGAGAAAGTGGTGAATTCCAAAATAAACAAAAAGGAAGATACGATTATTATTGGTGAGGATTTTAAAAATATTCAATACCAAATAGCAAAATGTTGCAACCCGATTCCTGGTGATGAGGTTTTTGGTTTTATCACAATCAGTGAAGGTGTAAAGATCCACCGAAATAATTGTCCGAATGCTGAGCACCTGATGTCCAAAATGGAATACCGATGTATCAAAGCACGCTGGAAATCACAAGAATTAGTGGAGCGTGTTGCAGCAATCCTCATCAAAGGAATTGACAGTCTAGGACTAGTAAATAAATTGACTGAAATTATTTCTACCCAACACAATGTCAACATGAAATCTATTTCGTTCGAAACGGATGATGGCATTTTTGAAGGTAGAATCAAGGTGCTAGTATACGATACCGAACATTTAGAACAATTAATGAGTAAGTTCGAACAAGTGGAAGGTGTGCAACGTGTCACGAGATGGGACATGGATGTGAATGAGACGCATTGACATAAGCTGCTAAGCTGCAGTTGCACTGCTGCTTAAATTCCCCTACCTCAACAACTCTTCCCACGTTTTCGGTCGTATCATCTCATTCCATTTAAAACCAGGAATAAATTGTTCCTCGACCTTGATTTGGTTCATTGGATAAAACACACCATCTGGTTTGTCGAAATAGGTAATTCCAGAAATTTCACCGCTGTCAAGATAGATTTTTAACATACTTGCATATAAGCGATTCATTCCCAATCTTTTTATCACAAGTGAAGAATCTGTTTTCGTTTCTTCTTCTGGAAAGAATAGAGTTTTAGCGTTACCGTTTACATCTGATCGAATCAACTCATTGTCTTTGAAAAAGGAAGTGATTTCTTTCCCTGCGATTTGATTGTAGTATTTTCCTGAATCTATTTCCATAACTACCGAAGCATTGTCAGAAATAAGAATTTTTTCTATCAAGGAATCATTCAAGAAAACGTCCATTTTGCCACCTTTCAATTCTGCGTTCTGCGACCAGACAATTGGATCTTTGTACAATTCCATTTTGCCGCTAGATTGATCATAAACAATACTATCGCAAACTGATTGAATAGCAGAATTGTACATTTTCACGTTGTTATAGCCTTTTGAATAAAGAACTTTTCCCAAGGTGTCATTTTGATTGTACAAGGTATCCGCATGAATGTAAATTGTGTCTTTTTCTTGAATTTTCACAGCTAATGCATGACCTGTGATAAACGAATAGAACTCTTTTTCAGAGTATTTGGCATAATCCCCATGAAATTCCATTGCTTGACTTGTGTCTTTGAAATACACATTTCCTTTACCGATAGAGAGTCCCAATTTCGGTTGATATAAAAGTGTATCACCTTTTATGGTCTTACTTTCTTCAATGATACTTGCATTTTTCAACAAACTTCCTTCTTCTGTTTCAATGTTGTACCAACCTTTCTCGCAGTACATATTTGTTTTGCCTTTTTTAATTTTTGTTGGACCAAAAAAGTAAGTTGTTTGCTTTGCGTAAATGTATTGCAACGTATCCGTGGTCATTGTCAAATCATCGTTTTTGTAATTCACTTTCCCACTGAAGAAAAAACTGCGTGATTCGGGATAGAAATACCCAATTCGACTGGTCAAAACTTCATTGGATACAATGCTTTCTACTTTTCCACCATGACGGTAAATTCCTTGGCTTTTTTTAGCGTCGTACTCTAATGTGTCAGTGGTGAGCTTATATTCCAAATCTCGCACGCGCACATGTCCCCACAATTTGGCTTTTTTAGTTTTTCCATTGTAATAAAGGGAATCGCAAAATAAATTGATATCATCTTTTGTGATATGCACATTTCCGTAAGCTCGAACTTCTTGCGTTTTATCGAAATAATGCGCAGAATCGCAATACATGGTGTTTCCTTGATAGATAAAACTTACAGAACCAACTAATCGGTGAGCGCCAGTTTTTTCGTTGTAACCCAATTTATCTGCACCAGGCAATAATTCAAGAACATTCTTTTGCGACCAACTAAATTGTGGTGACAAAAAAATTGCGCCTGTAACAAGCGCAATTTTAAGTATGTTTTTGAATTTGATCAATCCGGTTATTTATTGCTTAAAGTTTGTGTTCTGTCAGGTCCAACTGAAACGACCGTAATCGGAACCTCCAATTTTTGTTCCAAATACTTCACATAGTTTTTTAAAGCTTGTGGAGCATCAGCATAATTTCTCAATTCCGTTAAATCTGTGTTCCATCCTTCGATTTCTTCATAGACAGGAACTAAGTCAACGCCATCAACATCAAATGGGAAATAATCTACTTTTTCACCATCAATAATATAATGCGTACAGACTTTTATTTTGTCAAAACAGCTTAAAATATCTGCTTTCATCATGGATAATTCTGTAACACCATTGATCATGATTGCATATTTCAACTGTGGAATATCATTCCATCCGCAACGACGTGGACGTCCAGTTGTAGCTCCAAATTCACGTCCTTCTTGACGAATTAATTCACCAACTTCATCGTCCAATTCAGTAGGGAAAGGGCCACTACCAACACGTGTACAATACGCTTTGAAAATCCCGATAACATTTCCAATTTTAGTTGGAGCAATTCCTAAACCAGTGCACGTTCCAGCAGTTACCGTATTTGAAGATGTAACAAAAGGATACGTTCCAAAATCAATGTCTAACATCGTGCCTTGAGCGCCTTCTGCTAAAACTTTTTTACCGTTTTTAATTGCATCATTCAAGTAATGTTCACTGTCAACAGCAGTTAAGCTTTTCAATACTTCAATTCCTTCCATCCAAGGACCTTCCAATTCAGATAAGTTGTATTCAAAACCTTCGTAATGTTTCAGGATTCCAACGTGTTTTTCAACTAAAGCATCGTATTTTTCCTTGAAATTGGACATGTAAATATCTCCAACTCGTAAACCGTTACGACCCGTTTTATCCATATAAGTAGGACCAATACCTTTTAGAGTCGACCCAATTTTATTCTTTCCTTTAGCTGTTTCAGATGCAGCATCCAATAAACGATGCGTAGGTAAAATTAAATGAGCTTTCTTTGAAATAAGTAAACGCGCTTTAAAATCAATATTGAAAGGCGCTAATTTTTCTAATTCCTTTTGGAAAATAACGGGATCAATGACAACACCATTTCCAACCAAGTTCATTACACCTTCTCTAAAAATCCCTGAAGGAATTGTATGCAGAACATGTTTAATACCTTCAAATTCTAAAGTATGACCAGCATTTGGACCACCTTGAAAACGGGCAATAATGTCATATTGTGGAGTTAATACATCAACGATTTTCCCTTTTCCTTCGTCACCCCATTGTAACCCCAATAATACATCTACTTTCATTACTTATTGCTTAAAATGATTGATTGCATCTGATGTCGATGAATAAATTGAAAATATTTCATTTATTTTCCCGATTTCAAATAGTGTTTTTACATTTCCCTTAACCGAACATAAAACCAAATCACCGCAATTAATGCGTGAACGTGTCAATGAACGAATGATAAAATTTATTCCAGATGAATTGATATGCGTTAATTCATCAAAATCAAATATCCAGTTGGTTGTTTTTTCTAATGTTTGAGTTCCAATTTCCGTATTGAGTTTATCAAGATGGCTATCGGTTAAGATTTTCCCCTTGAACGATACAACAGCAATGCCGCCACTAATAGCTATTTTGAAATCTAAACTCACTGATTAAGAATTGGATTTTTTCTCATTCTTTACACCGTAGAAATACAAAGAATGATGTTGAATTTTCATGTCAAATATTTCTTCTATCGAAGCTTGAATATTCTGAATCCGTGGATCACAAAATTCAATTACCTCACCTGTATCGGTGCAAATCACATGGTCATGCTGCTTCGATCCATGAGATTTTTCAAATTGTGCGATGTTTTTTCCAAATTGATGTTTACAGACTAAATTGCAAGCCAATAATAATTCAATAGTATTATAAAGTGTAGCACGAGAAACCCTGTAATTTTGGTTTTTCATTTTTATATACAAGGATTCAACATCAAAGTGACCTTGATAAGCATAAATTTCTGCGAGTATAGCAAAGCGTTCAGGAGTTTTACGATGCCCGTTTTGCTCTAGGTAAGCAGAAAAAATATTTTTTACAGTTGTCTGTAATTCCTGACTTGACATAATTTCTTAGCGGAAAAGGTCAAATTTAGTTATTTATTTTGGTTCCGTTTCGTTCGAATTATGTTGTTTTAATTTCGTTTATCAACATAATTTAAAGAATAGTGTTGATAAATGCTAATCAACCTTCTTTTCAATATAATCTATCAAGGAATGTATAACTTTAATATGAATTTCTTGCGCACGATCAGCATAATCAGAATAAGGAGCGCGTATTTCAACATCGCATGAATTTGCCATTTCTCCACCCGTTTTACCAGTGAGTCCAATCACTGTTAATCCATTTGCTTTTGCAACTTTGATGGCTTCAAGTATATTTTTAGAATTACCTGAAGTTGAAATTGCTAAAAGAACATCTCCTTTGCGTCCAACCGCTTCTAAATAACGCGAAAAAACAAAATCATACCCGAAATCATTGGCGACACAGCTCATGTGACTTGCATCTGAAATAGAAATTGCGGCAATGGCTTTTCTATTTTCCCGATATCTTCCTGTGAGTTCTTCTGCAAAATGCATGGCGTCACACAAAGACCCACCGTTTCCGCAGCTTATGATTTTTCCACCTTCATTGATAGAATCAACCATAATTTGACCCGCTTTTTGAATAAGTGAGATATTCGCAGGTGTGTTAAATTTTTGCAAAATTTCCGCTGCTTCGAAAAAATGGTCTGCTATTTGTTTTGTGCTCATCGCTTTGAATTTTGTCAAAAATAAATAAATTAGACACGACTTGGTAAAATTCATTCAAACTTGTTATATTTGAATCCGGGCTTAAACCCCTAAAAGAAGATTATTATGAAGAAAAGCTTACTATTTTTAACAGCAATTGTTTTTACTTTTTCTGTTTCTGCACAAGATTGTTACAAAAAGTTTGAGGATGCATTCGCAAAAAGAGGTTCATACACCGTTGCAGACGATATGCACAGAAACGTTATCATCAGTTATTTTGAAAAAGAAGGAACAACATGCGTTTCTGGAAAAGCGAGAGTTGAAAATGGTTTGATTATGTCAATTTTTATTCAATATGATGACAATACGTATGAATTGTTAGATAAGAAATTTTTTAATGAGAAAAAAACAGCTCCAGGAATTGTAAATGGAATTTCAGAATTGATTTATACAGCTGATGGAGAAAAATTCAAAATTATCTTTATCGATAAATTGAAACCGAAGTCGAAAACATTGAAGGAAGTTACAATTCCAGACGATTTATAAATCTTAAAAATTGTATTGAATCCCAGCTATAATAAGTTGGGATTTTTTGTTTACACCATGAGCTATTTTGAAAATAAAATTATTTGGATTACAGGTGCTTCTTCAGGAATTGGTGCGGAGATGGCAAAACAACTTGCCGAAAAAGGTGCTACTTTGATTCTTTCAGCTAGAAATGCAACTGCTCTAAATCTTGTCAAAAAGGAACTGAAAAACAGTGAAAATCATTTTTGTCTGCAATTGGATCTGGAACATTCTGAAAATTTTCCGGATTTAGCAAAACAAGTGGTTGAGAAATATGCCAAGATTGATTTCCTTTTTAATAATGGTGGTTTAAGTCAGCGTTCTACAGTTGCTGAAACAAGTTTGGAAATCGATAGACGGATTATGGAAATCAATTATTTTGGAAATATTGCTTTAACAAAAGCGGTTCTTCCTTATATGATTCAGCAAAAAAGTGGTCACATAATCGTTATTTCTAGCATTGCAGGTAAATTTGGCTTCTTTTTGCGTTCTGCATATAGTGCTTCAAAACATGCACTCTACGGGTTTTATGAAAGCTTACTTTTAGAAGAAGAAAAAAATGGAATTAGGGTAACGATTGCCTCACCGGGTAAAATAAACACAGAGATTTCGAAACATGCTTTAAATGCGGAAGGAACAACACATGGTATAATGGATCACAACCAAGCGACAGGTATGTCAGCAGAAGAATGTGTGAAACAATTACTCTCAGCTGTATCGAAAAATAAAAAAGATGTGTTAATTGGAAACAAAGAAATAATGGCTGTTAAAATAAAGCGATTTTTTCCTGCATTATTTTGGAGAATTATTAAAAAACAATCAGCGACTTAAAAAATCCAAAAAAAAACAGCATTTATTAAATGCTGTTTTTTTGTGTGTGTTCTATGTATTACCACTGAAATAATGGTCTTTTGTTCATTATCGAGTTAATTTCTTCTTTTACTGATTGAATTACCGATTCATCATTCATATTCATGATTACTCTATCAATTAACTCTACAATTTCAATTATTTCTATTTCTTTCACTCCTCTAGTTGTAATTGCTGCAGTTCCGATTCTAATACCAGAGGTTACAAACGGAGATTCTGTATCAAATGGCACCATGTTTTTATTGACAGTTATATCTGCAAGTACCAAAGTGTTTTCAGCATCTTTTCCCGTAACTCCTTTTGAACGCAAATCAATCAACATTGAATGGTTATCAGTTCCTCCAGAAATAATATCATATCCTTTTTTCATGAAGGCGTCAGCCATAACAGCAGCATTTTTCTTAACCTGTGCCATGTAATTTTTGTAATTGTCAGTTAACGCTTCTCCAAAAGCAACAGCTTTGGCAGCAATAACATGTTCCAAAGGTCCACCTTGAATGCCTGGAAAAACAGCTGCATCCAATAATGCCCCCATTGATCTTAAATTTCCATTATTCCATTTAATTCCAAAAGGATTTTCAAAATTATGACGCATCATAATGATTCCACCTCTTGGACCTCTTAATGTTTTATGCGTTGTTGAAGTAACGATATGACAATGATCTAAAGGGTCAGTCAATAAACCTGCAGCAATCATTCCTGCTGGATGTGAAATATCTGCTAAAATAACAGCACCAACTTCATCGGCAATTTTGCGAATGCGGGCATAATCCCAGTCACGGCTATAAGCAGATGCACCACAAATAATCATTTTGGGTTTTTCACGCTTAGCAACTTCTTCCATCTGGTCATAATCAACTCTGCCTGTATCTTTATTTACGCCATAGAAAAATGGCTTGTATAATTTTCCTGAAAAGTTAACGGGTGAACCGTGTGTTAAATGTCCTCCATGAGACAAATCAAATCCTAGAATTTTATCTCCAGGTTGTAAACAAGCTAAAAACACTGCTGCATTTGCTTGAGCCCCAGAATGAGGTTGAACATTTGCCCAAGTTGCGCCAAAAAGCTGACATAATCTGTCAATTGCAAGTTGTTCCACTTTGTCAACTACTTCACAACCACCATAATATCTTTTTCCAGGCAAGCCTTCCGCATATTTATTAGTCAATACACTTCCCATTGCTTGCATCACTTCGTCGCTCACAAAATTTTCAGATGCGATTAATTCAGCTCCGTTTATTTGACGGTGTTTTTCTTCTTCGATAAGGTCAAAAATTGCTTGATCTCTTTTCATTCTATTGTATATTAATTGGAGTAATTTTGATCGAATATTAATTTTAAACCTTCAGGTAAAGAGGTAGTTGGCTTGTAATTAGTTAAACTCATTAGTTTTTCTGAACTCCCAACTCTTCGTTCAACTTCATAATCATATCGCTTTTTAGGAGCCTCTAGATAAATGATATCTGATTTAGAATTGGTGATTGCTTTAATTTGTTTCGATAATTCTGTAATTGTCCATTCCGCTTCGTTAGCAATATTGATGATATGGCATCCATTAATATCCATTAATCTAACACAAGCCTCAACTGTATCGTCAATATAGGTGAAATCTCTTGTTTGATTTCCTGACCCAAAAACTGTAATAGCAGAATTTTCCATCGCTTGCTCAAAAAATAATGGGACAACCATGCGTGTGTCTTGGTTACCTCCATAAACATTGAAAAATCTCAAAGAGGTAACATTTAAACCTTTTTCTTGATGGTGGGAAGCTAAATAGATTTCGTTATAGCGTTTTGCCATTGCATAAGATGTTCTTGGGTCAACCAAAACCTCTTCTGTTAATGCGCTTTCTATTGCTGAATGTCCATAAATACCACTTGTTGAAGCATACATGATTTTTTTGACATTATTGATAAATGCAGCTTCAACAACATTTCTTGTCCCAATAACTTCCACATCCATTGTCTCAACTGGATTATCAGCAACAATGTCGACACCTAATACAGCCGCCAAATGGAATATAAGGTCACAATTTTTACTTGCTGAAATAACAGCTTCTAAATCTCGAGTATCCCCTTTTATAAATTCAACTTTAGAATAAGTGATTTTATCTAATTTATTTCCGCGTAATAATGAGTCAAAAACAACCACAGTATGTCCGTCATTTACTAAACGCTTTGCTAGGTTACTCCCAATAAATCCTGCTCCTCCCGTGATTAATATCTTCATCTCTTTTTTTTTTCAAATATCGTTAAATTATTTTAAACTCTTTCTCATTACATCCTTTTAACCGAATGCAGATTATGGGTCAATGTTTCCGTTTCTGAATGTAAAATTCCTTCTTGACTTATTAAATCTTTTCTCACAAAACCTGAAGCATGAATGATAGAACCGAGGCCATCTAAAATTCCAACATGAATTATTTTACCCTCCTGATTTTTAAAAAAGGATAAATCACCCGCTTCAATATCGTCAAATTCAATATCATCACCGTACTCAACTTGTTGTGATGCATCTCTTGGCAAGTTGATATCAAAAAAACGGTAAACAACTTGAGTTAAACCTGAGCAATCAATTCCAAATGGCGTTTTTCCACCCCATAAGTATGGAGTATTTAGATATTCTAAAGCCAAGTCAACGGGATTCGAAAAGTTAATTTCAGCTAATTCATCAATAAATGAAAATTGTTCGTTTCCAATATTGAAAGTAGTTGAATTACCAAAAGGAATATATGAACCTCTGAAGATAGTTTGATTGCCCCATGGTGTTAATAAGCTTCGGGAAAGATGTTTTTCATAACTTAAACCGTCCAACCATTTATTGACTTCCTTGTCGGAAAGATTATGAAGATGTTTTACATCTACAAAACCTTCGTAATTATCTGAAAAGGAGATTATCTTAGCCCAAGATCCTGAAATACTTTTAATAGTAACAATCTCTCCAAAGAGCAATTGTGTAACCATTTCTGACGCATCTTTTGCCTCAGAACGAACTGGGGAAATACTAACTATACAATATCCTTGGCGGACAGACATTAGTTAGTTGGAAATTTAGAATGTGATAAAATAGAAAGCCCTTGTTGTAAATGTCTTTCATTATGATACACAACGAATAATAAAGCATCACCCAATTTTAAACGTACAATTTTAGAGATAGAAATAGGAATTCTTACTTTCCGCATATTTACAGTTTGAGCTGCATCAATGATAGATAATAATTGATTTTGACCATTTTCAAAATCGCTCAATTCATTACCTGACAATATATCGGGATTAATGATTGGATTATACGATCTTGGCGACTTGAATTTACGCTTTATATTTCTAGCGTTACCTAATTTCATTGATTTCCATGCTGATTTACCGAGAGGCGTAGAAATAAATATTTCTTTCGGTTCAGTATAACGCGTTCGTTCTATTTTTGCTAAAAAAGTAGGGTGATAATATTTTGCATATTCATTCAAATGTGCAAAAACATCATTGATACTCCATGATTCAGTGTCTTTTCTCCAGCTTTTCTGTTGCTCGTTTAAATTATTAAATTTTTTCTTAACCAGATCAATATTGGTCTGAGTAATTCTTTTCAATTCTTCTACAAGTTCGAGTGTTGTCATTTTTTCTAAGATACTATTCAAAAGTAACACGTTTTGGATGATTAACAATAAAAAAATCAATATTATTTAGCAACAAGTTTAGAGGTCATTTTATCAAGAATTGTTACTTTCGTCACGGAGTGAATTTCAAATAGTAAAAGACATGAAACCTTTAATTTTTGTAACAAATGATGATGGAATTTCGGCAAAAGGAATTAGATCTCTTATAGAAGTTGCCATGGAATTTGGAGAAGTGTTGGTAATTGCACCTGATAAACCACAATCTGGAATGGGACATGCAATTACAATGAATCATCCAATTCGATTAGAAAAGTCTATCTTATTTGAAGATTGTGAGGCATATACGTGTTCAGGAACACCTGTGGATTGCGTTAAAATAGGAATTTATGAAGTAATGCATCGAAAACCCGATTTGATTCTTTCTGGAATTAATCACGGTGATAATTCTTCATCTAATGTGCTTTATTCTGGAACAATGTCTGCAGCGGTTGAAGGAGCAATGGAAAATATACCTTCTATTGGATTTTCATTGAGTGATCATAATTCTGATGCAGATTTTTCTGAAGCAAAAGAAATTGCACGACAAATTATTCAAGATTCATTAAATTCTGTTTTTCCTTCGCATGTCTGTTTGAATGTTAATATTCCTATGAAAAGTGAATCAAAAATCAAAGGAATTAAAATTTGTAGACAGGCACATGCATTTTGGGCTGATCGTTTTGACAAACGAATAGACCAATTTGGAAAACCATATTATTGGCTTACAGGAGAATTTTTAAATCAAGATATGGAAGAAGATACTGATCTTTTTGCACTCGAAAATGGTTATGCAAGTGTTGTTCCAACACAATTTGATATGACAGCATATAAAGTTATTGAACAGTTTAAAAAATGGGAAATATGAAGTTTAATAAATGGACTACTCAGCACACAAAAGGCTTAATAGTAGGATTAATCTCTCCGTTGATTTTTGTCCCTTTAACGATATTGATTCTTTCCTTAGTTCAAAATTACGATTTTGACCAATTATGGCATCGATTTGTTTTGAACCGAAATTATAGAGGAATGGTTATTTCTGTTTCAGTTATTTCCAATTTAATTTGGTTCTATTTGTCTTTGAATCGTGAAAAATATGCATTTGCTCGTGCAGTGATTATTGCAACTTTTTGCTTTTTACCTTATATCATTTATGTTAAGTTCATCGCATAAATGGATACTGCAAAAAAAATGAAACTTTATGTGATTGCTGGCGAAGCATCAGGTGATTTGCACGCAAGTAATTTAATGCGCGCATTGAAAATAGAGAATGAGAATATTGATTTTCGTTGCTGGGGCGGTGATAAGATGGAAATGCAAGGTGGGAAAATCGTTAAACATTTTAAGGATCTTGCTTTCATGGGATTTATTGAGGTAATTTCAAATTTGAAAACGATTCTTAAAAACATCCGTTTTTGTAAAGAGGATATTGAATTCTATCAACCTGATGCACTTATTTTAGTTGATTATCCAGGATTTAATTTAAGAATTGCTGAATGGGCACATTCCAAAGGAATCAAAGTTATTTATTACATTTCACCACAAGTATGGGCGTGGAAGAAATCTAGAGTGCATAAAATCAAGAAGTTTGTTGATCAAATGTATGTTATTCTTCCTTTTGAAAAAGAATTTTATGCACAATTTGATTACGACGTAGCATATTTGGGTCATCCATTATTGGACGCAATTGAAGATTATCGTCACGTTGCAATTTCAAAAGAACAATTTCTCGATAACAATCAATTGGAAAATAAACCAATAATTGCAATTTTACCAGGAAGCAGAAAGCAAGAAGTTTCAGTAAAACTGCCAATCATGTTGGAAGCACTAAAATCCTTCGATGATTATCAACTTATTATTGCGGGAGCTCCAAGTTTGGATAAGTCCTTTTACGATTCACTCATTACAGAAAATGTTAAAATAATTTTCGGACAAACGTATGATTTGTTGTCCAATTCAGAAGCAGCAGTGGTTACATCTGGAACAGCAACTTTAGAAACTGCTCTATTAGGAATTCCTGAAGTGGTATGTTATAAAGGTTCGGCAATCTCTTATCAAATTGCAAAGCGACTGATAAAAATTAAATATATTTCATTGGTAAATTTAATCATGGATAGAGAAGTGGTTAAAGAGTTGATCCAAATTGAATGTACCTCTTCGAATATTGAAAAAGAATTAAAAACCTTGTTAATAGGAGGATCCAAGAGAGTGGAAATGCTTCAAGACTTCGTTGAAATGGAGAAAATCCTTGGAAAAGGAGGCGCAAGTAAAAAAGTAGCACAATCCTTGTTGAAAACTATTCTAGGTTAATAGAAAATCGATTTTCTGTTGAATTATTTTTGTCCTGTGAAATTGTTTACCGCCTTCTTGTTTTTGATGTTTGTTTGTGCTTCGTTTGCTCAACAAATGCGAATTGGTGTTTTACGAGATTATAACATTAAGCGGATCACCTTTTCTTATAATAGTGGAAGTTATTCTATTTTTGGTGATACTTCAGATTTCGGTTCAATTCTTCCAAATGAGTTTATTGAAGTTTCAATTGAAAATGGAAAAGTTAAACTCAAAAAAGGAACAATTGAACTTGGTGATTTTCAAAAAATTTACTTGATCCAAAACAACCCAAATACTTCTCTTGTTTTAACCTCAAAAGTTCCTGTAGTAAAGCAACGCAAGTACGAAGATGATTTTGAAATTTCCTCTGATGGCAAGGAATTAGCACTCGTTAATCTTGTTGATATTGATAATTATTTGGCAGGGGTAGTCGAATCTGAAGGCGGAGGAGGAAGGCACATCGAATATTATAAAGTTCAAGCTTTGATGAGTCGAACGTATGCAATGAAATATCGTGGAAAACATAAGAAGGATGGATTTGATTTATGTGATGGTGTTCATTGTCAAGCATATCACAGTATGATGCGTTTGACTCCAATAATTGATTCTGCTGTTATTCAAACACACGATTTGGTCATGTTGGATTCAAAAAATCAATTGATTGATTCTTATTTTCACGCTAATTGTGGTGGACAAACCTGTGAACCCCAAGATGTTTGGAATGAGAAAATAGATTATTTATATTCATTTATTGATACTTTTTGTATTTACACGAAGCAAGCTACTTGGGAGAAAAGAATTGACAAAACAGCATGGCAAAATTTCCTTGTTGATAAATATGATTATCCAATTTATGATAGTACTTATTTATCTATGATATTCACATTCAATCAACCTCAACGAAAAGCATTTTATATTCATCCAGTTTTTGGGATTCCATTGCGTGATATCAGAGAAGAGTTTGATTTAAAATCAACCTTTTTTAGTTGTCATTTAGAAGGAGAAGAAGTTGTTATTCAAGGCAGAGGCTTTGGACATGGAGTTGGTTTGTGTCAAGAAGGAGCGATGAAAATGGCGAAGTCAGGTTTTAATTTTAGGCAAATTGCCTTGTTCTATTTTCCCAATATTTCAATTACGAATTATTCAGAATACAAGTTTTATACGCAAAAGTATTCGCCTTTTTAATTATTCATAAGAGATCACGAAAATTTCTTCATTATCGCGCTTAAAGAGTTTTTCTTCTCGTGCAAAACTTTCTAATTCAGAGGTGTATTTTAATTTCTTTAACGTGAGTTTTGTTCGTGCTAATTTTTCACTCACTTCTGATTTCGCGTCTTCTAAATGCGAAAGCTTGTTGTTTTGATTGATGATAGTAAAGATGTCAATATCGTCTAGAAACAACATGTAAATGAAAAACAAACATGTTGTAAAAATGAATTTGTTCTTGAAGTAGTTGACATATTTTCTCATACGCTAAAATTAGGTTGTTCTTGTCATTAAATGGATTCAAATACAAATAGTTTTAAAACCAAAACTGTTAAAAAGAAAAAGCCCCTTTCGGGGCTTCAATTAATTGATGATTTCATCATATTTTGTTTTGAAATCTTCATCTTCTTCGTACCATTGAGCAACCTTGTTTAAAAGTGTTTTAGCTTTATCTTTTTGTTTTGATAAGATATAACATTCGGCAGTTTGGAATACACCAATTTTCAACATGTCTTTATCTGCATCACTCCAATCTTCAATAGTTGTAATTTTAGTCAACATTGTTTCTGCTTCTTTCCAAGCTGTGTTAGCTCCACCTTTATCTGTTTTACGATATTTTGATGCACCATCAAGGTATTTCGCTCCAATAGGGTTTTTAGTAACTTTTATATATTTAATTACCCATCCAGATGCTTTGTTATAATCTTTTGCATCTAAATCATTGTTGATCAATTCCACTAAAGAACCTTGAAATTCATCAATAAATTCTTGAAATTCACTTAAGGCAGTGCCGTCTTTGTCATTTTTCATTGCTTTTGTTAGCGCCGCAATTGCATCTTTGTATGCATTCTTGTATTTTTCGTCATCGGAACCTGAAAGTGAAATTTTATACAAACCTTTAGCTAACCAAATGAAAGGAATAGGATCTTTTTTGAGATCATCCTTTAATGTATAGCCAGAGGATACTTTAACTAATTTCTCATAATTTGCATCAGCATAAAGAATTTTTAAATCGTCATAATTAGGTGCTTGAGCATTTACCGTTAATGCGCTAAGAACGAATAGTAATAGAGGGAGTATTTTTTTCATAACCTTACTTTTTTTGTCTTTTTTGATAATTTCGACATTTCAATAACTATGCCGAATGTACTAAACAAATTTGTTTACTGCAATCCTTGCTTTAATTTTATTACTATTCAGCACTTTTTATTAATAAATGCAGTATTTCTTGTGCTGCTTTTGATATTTTCGTGCCAGGACCAAAAACACCAAAAACACCAGCTTTGTATAGGAAATCATAGTCTTGTTGTGGAATCACTCCACCGGCAATTACCATAATATCTTCGCGGCCAAGTTTTTTTAATTCAGCGATAACTTGAGGAATGAGTGTCTTATGTCCAGCAGCTAACGATGAAACACCAAGGATGTGAACATCATTTTCGACCGCCTGTTTCGCAGCTTCTGCGGGTGTTTGAAAAAGTGGTCCAATATCAACATCAAAACCAATATCTGCAAATGATGAAGCGATTACTTTGGCCCCTCGATCATGACCATCTTGCCCCATTTTAGCAATCATAATGCGGGGTCTACGACCTTCGAGTTTACTGAATTGATTGGTTAATTCTTTTGCAATTATAAAATCTTTGTCTTCCATAGCTTCATGTGAATATACGCCAGAAATTGAACGAATGGTTGCTTTATATCTTCCAAATGCATTTTCCATCGCAGTTGAAATCTCACCTAAAGAGGCTCTGTTTCTAGCACATCGAATGGCAATTTCTAATAAGTTACCAGAATTATTTTTTGCTGCATTTTCCAATTCTGCAAGTGTTTCTTGTACTTTTTTAAGATCACGATTTTGACGTAAGCTTCTCAATCTCTCCAATTGAGCTTCTCGTACTTTCGAATTGTCAACTTCTAAAATCTCAATATTTGCTCCGTCCTCCTTGCTTATTTGGTAACGGTTTACACCAACAATTATATCTTTATCCGAATCAATTCTTGCCTGTTTTCTGGCAGCAGCTTCTTCAATACGCATTTTTGGGAGACCCGTTTCTATTGCTTTCGCCATTCCACCTAATTCTTCCACTTCTTGAATCAATTTCCAAGCTTCATCCACTAACTCTTCAGTCAATTTCTCAATATAGTAACTTCCTCCAAATGGATCAATGAACGAGGTAATTCCTATTTCTTCTTGAAGGTAAATCTGAGTGTTTCTAGCAATTCTTGCTGAAAAATCTGTTGGCAAAGCAATCGCTTCATCAAGGGCATTGGTGTGCAATGATTGTGTCCCTCCAAAAACAGCAGCTAATGCTTCAATACAGGTTCTCGATACATTATTGAATGGATCTTGTTCAGTTAAACTCCACCCAGATGTTTGACAATGTGTTCTTAAAGCTAGCGATTTACTATTTGTCGGATTAAATTGTTTTACAAGTTTGGACCATATCAATCTGCCGGCACGCATTTTTGCAATTTCCATGTTATGATTCATTCCGATTGCCCAGAAAAAACTAAGTCGTGGAGCAAATTCATCGATACTCATTCCCGTTTTTATTCCAGCTCTTAAATACTCTAAACCATCAGCTAATGTATAGGCAAGTTCTATTGCTGCAGTTGCACCAGCTTCTTGCATGTGGTAACCAGAGATTGAAATTGAATTGAACTTCGGCATGTTCTTCGAAGTATATTCGAAAATATCTGAAATTATTCTCATCGATGGAGCAGGAGGGTAGATGTATGTATTCCGAACCATGAACTCTTTCAAAATATCATTTTGAATCGTTCCAATTAATTTATCTTGCGAAACGCCTTGTTCTTCGGCTGCAACAATGTAAAAGGCTAAGATTGGAATTACAGCTCCATTCATGGTCATCGAAACGGACATTTCATCCAAAGGAATCTGATCAAACAAAATTTTCATATCCAAAATAGAATCGATTGCTACACCAGCTTTTCCAACATCTCCTTCAACGCGTTCATGATCTGAGTCATAACCTCGATGAGTGGCTAAGTCAAATGCAACTGAAAGACCTTTTTGTCCAGCAGCTAAATTCCGTCTGTAAAAAGCATTCGATTCTTCAGCTGTTGAAAAACCAGCGTATTGTCTAATTGTCCAAGGGCGAATTGCATACATACTCGCATACGGACCTCTCAAATAAGGTGCAATTCCAGATACATAACCAATGTGTTCAGTTTTCTCAATATCTTTTGCTTGATAAAATGCTTGAAGATTGATTTTTTCCGCTGTTTCTAAAGTGAATTCCGACTTGGTTTCGGATTTATCACTTTCTGATTGATAAGGAATTGTACTAAAGTCTATTCTTTTCATTTCACAGGTATTAAATCACGTTCAAAAACAATTTTCGACATCCCTAAATAATCAGACTGAATTAAAAACTCATTTTTTTCTGGAAGAGGGTTGATGAACTTATTAATTCCAATAAGTGTTTTCTGAGAATTTGCTATTTGATTTTTTCTTATTTCAGATTTGGTAATTATTTCAGATGTCAAATAGTCTGTTGTTTTTTCAGTTGAAATACCACCTAATGATTCAAGTTTCTGAAAGAGGCTCCAACTTTTTCCGCCTATTTGTTCTGTTAAGTCTTCCAACGCATAGCTTCCTCCTAAAGGGTCAATAACTGCTTCGAAATAACTTTCCTCTTTTAAAATTAAAGAAATGTTTAACGCCAATCGTTCCGCCAAAATGCTTGTACCATTTGTTGACTCAGCATCATACGGCAATACAATTATTGTTTCGATTCCAGCTGCAATTGCTGACATTGCTTCCGTTGTTTGCCTTAATAAATTGGTGTGAGGGTCTTTCAATGATTTGTTCATAAACCCAATAATTGCAGTTATTGAACAGTTATATGAACAAGCGTGTATTGGATTGTAGTTTTTTATTATCAAGGACCAAGCTTTTCTTAAAGCTCTGATTTTTGCTATTTCATAAAAATAAGTTGAACCGATTCCAGAGGAAAAATGAATACAAGCAGCTGCCTCATCAATGGTGAACCCTTTTTCAATTAGTTTGACAAGATATTCATGACCAGTTGCAAGCATAAAAGCAATTTCTTGCCATGTTGTTGCACCAGTTTGTTGAATTGAAAACCCATCGATCAAACAAAAAGGTCGTTGTACACTTCTCATTTCTTCCGAAAGAGTATTAAACAATTGTTCGGAATGATCAAGTTGTAAAAAATCAACAGAGAATTTTAAGGTAGTTGGAAAATTATTTTGAAAATGCTTTTGAATACTTAGAAATTGAGCAATAGTTGTTAACCTAAAATCTGTTTGAATGTATTGTAATTCAATTCCATTTAAGAGGATTTCCCAATTGATTTCATTTTTTTCTTGAAGATCAAAAAACAGCGAATCACACCCCTTTAATAATATTTCTAAAGCTTTTGAATTCGCAGTTTTTTCGTCAGTTACTTTTAACAAATAACCATTATTCCAATCATTGTTTTTGGTTTTTGAGCCGCGTGTATATGGAAACTTTCCTGGTGTTTCAATTGTAATAGAATTACTTTCTGCATGACTAAAAGTCGGATATTTGATCTCCTCCAATTCATCTTCACGCAGTAATTTATTGAAGTCATCACCTTTTAGCTCTTTTTTCAATTGTTCAATCCATTCCGGCAATGAACTAGGGTTGAAATCTTTTTTTAGTTCTATCATTTTGAATTTGACGTCAAATTTATTCCTTGATTCTTTATGTATACGAAAGTAGTAATCATGGTTGTAATAACGGGTGCAATAATTACTCCAGCTGAAGGAATTTTGTAAATAAGTAAAAACAAACTCCCGCTAATTGCAACAATTAGTTTATTTGAAAAAGCAAATTGTAAACTTTCTAAAATACCTTTTTTGTCTCTTTCTAAACTGTAATCGTAAAACGAGAAGCCGTAAAAAAATGCTGCAATTATGAAATAGGCGAATGAGTCGAGGAAATCTAAATTTAGAATTGCAGAGAAAATCCAATAGATGAACAACACGAAAATTTCTAAAATAAAGGCTACGAGCACCACGAATAGCATTCTGAAAAAGTCTGAGATAACTTGTGCCAGATCAAAAACATATTTTTTACCAGTTATGGACGAGTCAATTTTTTCTGAAAGAATTGTATTAAAAGGAGATAATACGGTTAAAATAAAAAAGATGAATAGTTGATCAAATAGAAATTGTATTATGCCAATCGTCCCGCTGACACCAGCATTTAAATACGTGCCAATCAATGGAATGTTTTCAAGAAATGAAAATGAATTTTCAACTGTTTCTGTCAAAAGAAAAACTTGCCAAAAGATCAGGGCTATTACAATTCCAGGTATAAAAAAAACTAAATATTTCCCTTTGCCAAGTTCAGTGAACGTGAGAGAAATTGCTTTAATATGAAGTTGAAGTGCTTTCATTGTAACAGAAACACGAATATAACAAAAAGTGGTTAAAGAAGGAATTTCAAGAACATATATGACATGGCTGAGAAAGCAAAGACTCCCATTAGAAAAACAGTTATTGCCGTAAAACCTTGTTTTCTGAAATAGAGGTAATTTATTGTGCCAAGAATAATTCCTGAAATAAAAGAATAAAGTAGAATCATTTAATTTATAATAAAAATTTATGGCATATGATTTGTCAACAGTTTGTAAATTTAAAAGTAAAAATCATGAAAGCAATAACCAAAATTATAGCATCTGCTTCTATCGTATTAATTTCCTTTTCAGGATCTGCGCAAGAAGTAAAGAAAAATACTGCTCCGGTTAAAAAGGCTGTTCAAAAGCAAGAGTCTATTAATACATCGCCAAAATTGAATAAGACAACCTATTCAAAAGTTCGACCGTTAAAACCCGCAAAAAAAGTAACGAGCTCTACAAAACAAATTAGTGTAAAGGAATAAAAAAAGAGGCGAGAGCCTCTTTTAAATTTAATCTAATATTCCAAATTGTTCAAAATGATGTGTGAGATGCTTCGCATGTAAACGACACCATTGATCGTAATTCAATTGTCCGTAATAAGGATGTGATTCTGTACGACCTTCGTTTTCTGCGTAGTGTTCATCGAAATCCAACCATTCTAACAAAAATTCATCAATTGCTAACTCAATTTCTTCATTTCTCAATGCTTCATCTTTCTTAGCAAATGGAACAACAATTCCTCTTGCCATAGGTTTGTCAGAATTAAGAAATTCTTGCATTTTCTCAATTTTATCTTCTGGCACTTCTAAAGGGAATTTTGTTTTTCCTGAAGCAATTTTTATCGTATCCGTTAAATGTTCTACCATTCTTTGTGCCGACATATCGCCCCAAAGTGGTTTTGTTTCTGATGTTAATTTATCCAACTTTGGGATAATTTCAGAAATATCAATTTCAATAAATTCCATGATTGTTTATTATTTTTTGCCGATTAATATATTCAAGCTACTTGGAACAACTTGAATATTCAAAACATCTCTAACATCAAATGGTTCACCATCGTAATGCGCGATATTTTGGGATAAGGTAATTCGTGCCTTTTCAAAAGAAATAACCTCTGAATATCTTGATTTATGAGCCGTTCGTTTGAAGAAACGATAAACGACACTTGGTGCCATCCAAAATGAAAATGGTTTTAATAAACACAACTCAATTTTGCCATCAGTAACACTCGAGTTCGGTGAAACCACGAAACCATTTCCAAATTCTGAAGAGTTCGCAATTGTACATAAAACCACCGGCAATGTTTTTATTTCTCCATTCAGATCAACAGAAACGTTAATTGGGTTGTATTTAGCAAATTCTCTAATCACCAATTTCACATAACTCCAAAAACCTCTTTTGTGGTAATTATCAAATTTCTTTGCAATGATTGCATCAAAGCCATAACCACCAATTCCAAGAAATGGTTTATCATTTACTAAAACAGTGTCCATGCGAATTGATGAATCATTGTTGATGCATTCAATCGCTTTTGGAATGTTCATTGGGATATTCAGATGTCTTGCAAGTCCATTTCCAGAGCCACAAGGTAAAATTGCAATTTTTGTTTGCGTACCAATTAAAGCAGTACCAACTTCGTGAACTGAACCGTCACCACCCACTGCACAAACGATATCGATTCCTTCTAAAGAAGCTTCGTAGGCAATTTTTTTGGCGTGTTGTGCATATTCTGTGATTGCAATATCATAATCGAATTTAGAGTGATCCAAATTCTCCTCAATAATTTGAGGTAAATCACCTTTTTTTCCTACTCCGGAAATTGGGTTGATAATAAATCGGATTCTTTGTTTCATTCAACTACTGTTTTATTATGAATCAAGTCACGATTGTAGCGTTGAATTATTGCTTTTACACGTTTTTCAACTGCTTTACTTTCCTTTTTATAATAGGAAAGAGAATCGTTCGTTAATACTTTTCGAAAAGTGAAATCATACAAATTTCGTGCCTTTTCATTAGTAACCGTGTACATGTGGTGACCTTTGAAGTAGAAACAAGACCCTTCAATGTACGTAATAGCTTCTCTGTCAGCTTTTTTGTAATAAGATTGTCCGTAGGAATAGAACTTTGTTTTGATGTTTAAAAGGTCTAAAACAGTCGGTAAAATATCCAATTGTTGAAAGATTATAGGCTCACGTTTTATAGGTAAGAGTTTTTTAGGATGAAAGAATACAATCGGAATTTGATACATGAATCTCCTTTGACCATATAATTTATCGATTGTTGAAGGCGTGTGATCTGCAACCAGAATAAAAAGTGTATTGTTATACCAAGGTTGTTTTTTTGCTTCTTCGAAGAATTTTCTCAATGAAATGTCGCCGTAATTGACGGAAGCACACATTGGTTGTTTCCCTTGTTTTACAATTTTTCTCCAATTCGGTGGGATGTAATAGGGGTGATGTGATGACAATGTAAACAACGTTCCGAAAAACGGTTCTTTTAATTTTGTTAATTGTTTGGCTGTCCAAGGGTTGAAAAATTCATCTAAAATTCCCCACGTTTTATCAAAATGCTTATCGTTATTATATTCTTTTCTTCCAAAATAATGGTCAAAACCCGCTTGAGCAGCGAAGCTATTAAAACGCATCGAACCATTTGTTGCACCATGGTAAAATCCTGACTCGTAGCCTTTCTTTTTTAAAATAGAAGCTAAAGATTCAATTTTATTATTTCCGTATGGAGAAGAAATATAGGGGTTGTCCATTAAACTAGGAATGGAAGCTAAAATAGATGGAACGGCTTCAATTGATTTTTTACCATTGGCAATACCGTGCTCAAATGTCAAGGATTGTCCAATAAGTGAATCAAAAAATGGCGTAAATGTTCTCTCACCGCTAAAGGCACCAACAAATTCATTCCCAAAACTTTCTAACAGGATAATCATCACATTTGTTCCGTCTGGCAAAATATGTTGCGGCTGACTCATTTGAATCGGATTGAAAATGGCTAATTCTTCCTTTTCAGTATAGTAATGTTTAATTTCCAATCGTTTTTTTCCATACGATTTTAACATCGTAAAAGGCGTGTTTAAAACGAGCGCTGAATTTTCAGGATTACTGTATTGTGAAACTTCAATGATTCCAACTGGTTTTAGTTGAAATCCACCGCGACCAATTATAACAAATAGTGGCAAAGCAATTAAAAAATTAAAAGCTAATGGACGCCAAACTGTTTTGTTTGCTAGGTAAACTTGTTTTGTTTTTCGGTATAACACTTCTGAAAAACCAACGAGAATGATGAGTAAAATAATAATTACCCAAAAGTCTTTAATGAAGGTAGTTGCTAATTGTGCAAAATCATTTCCTGCACCTAAAATGGCAAATAAATCGAAGGTTGAACGTTTACTTGTGAACTTGAAATATTCGAGATCCATTAAATTCAAAGCAAGCATTAAGGTGTTGATGGCATGAAAATAAATTAATAATGTGAACTCCTTAATTCGAAAAAGTTTTTTTGAAACTGGAATGGAATGAATTAGAATAAAGGGTAAAAAAAACAGCGAAATTGTTATGCAATCAAACCAAGCTGCGACAGCAAATTCATTTAAACCGAGATTTGTGAAACTGTCAAAATTGAAATAAAGAAACAACAGTCGTGTGATGGTCATCATGAGGAGAACGATCGACAAACGTTTCAAAAGAATTTTAAAACTGGATAAGATTGATTTTTCTTTTTTCATAGATTAGTGTCAAAATTAGGGATTTTTATCTTTAAGTTTTATAATATTGTAAAACATCAACTAACAAAATCATAAGAAAATGAAACTACTAGTTACAATCGCACTTCTTTTAGCTTGCTCATTGAATTTAACTGCTCAAAATGATAGAGCATATATTATTTATAATTCGAAAGGAAAAAAAGTGAGTTATAAAAAGCTGCAAAAAACTGCTTTGGCGCAAGAGTATGTTTTTTTTGGTGAATACCATGATAATCCAATTTCTCATTGGTTGGAATTAGAAATGTTGAAGGCTTTATACACAGAACATGGAGCAAAGTTACAAGTTGGATTTGAGATGTTTGAGCAAGATCAACAAATGTTGATGAATGACTATATGCAAGGAATTGTCAGCGATAAGTTTTTCAAAGATTCGTGCAGATTATGGCCGAATTACAAAACAGATTATCAACCATTAGTGATGTTTGCGAAAGAAAATAAATTGTTTTGTTTGGCATCTAACGTTCCAAGAAGATTTGCTTCACTTTTATTTAAAAGTGGCAGACCAGCATTGGATTCCCTATCTGATTTGGACAAAGCATATATGTCTCCATTGAATTTTGTAATTGATACAACATTGTCACAATATTCTGCTCTGCAAGAAATGGAAGAACACATGGAAGGAAGTCACTTGATGGAAGCTCAGGCGTTCAAAGACGCAACAATGTCACATTTTATTATGCTGAATAAAAAACCAGATAATATTGTTTACCATGTAAATGGAGCGTATCATTCAGATTTTCATCAAGGAATTGTTTGGTACATTCAACAAGCGCAACCTGCAGCGAAAATCATGACGATTTCAACTGTTTCTCAAGCAAATATTTCAAAATTAGACAAAGAGAACTTAGGAAAAGGAGATTTTATCATTTGTGTGAATGAGAATATGACGAGTACGCATTAAATTTCCACGATTGTTAAAGAAAGCAATTTTATATTACAATTATTCGCAATAAACGTTCTTAATCTTTTCAGTTATTCAAATCATTTTTCGTTCTATCTGAGAATCGGATTTTCTAAAACTGTATTTTATAAACTACATTCGGGAAAAATCCAAGTTGATAGGTTTTACTGATACCCTGGAGTTTATTGTCATAGCTCAGTGAAAATACATTTTTGTGATTAGTAACATTTTGCAGATCCAGTGATAAAGTTTGTGACAGTTTTCGTTTTTTACTGTTCAACGTGAAGCCAGCCTTGAGGTCGAAACGATAATATGTGTCATAGTAACTAGAATAGACATCAGCCGAAAGTACTTCATGACCTATTGCTGCAGAAGAAGTTAAATCAATTGGTGTGAAGGCTCTTCCTCCTGCGTTGGTGAATTTAATATCGATCGAAAAACGATTTCTTTTTTCTTGTCCAATCTTCCATTCTTTACCTGCTAAAATATTGAACACATATCTACCATTAAACGCTGTATTGTGCTCAATTCCGTCACTTCCCTTATAAGTTGAATTGTAAACAGAAGCTGTAAATAATCCATAGTATCCTTTACTGAAGAACTTTTCAACCGTAAGTTCCACACCATAATTGGTTCCCGTGCCATTATTTTCCAAACTGTCAGTTAAATCCGTTTTAAATGTTGCACCTGTATTCAACATGGAGTAATTGCTTGAATAAGAATTAACAGGCACATTATAGATGGATTGATAATAAACTTCCGTTTTAATCCGCCAATCATTAAATGGCTGAATGTTATATCCTAAAACAAAATGGTGACTTTTTGTAAAATCTAGGTTCTTATTATTATATACAGTATTGCCATCAGTATCTATACTTTGTAGGAAATAGACATTTATCGGTTGCATTTGCGAATGTAATCCATAACCAAAATTAAGGCTGCTTTTAGTGGTTAAATTGTAACTTAATCCCAATCGGGGTTCAATTGAAGTCGAATTATTTAGAAAGAATAGTTGTGAATGTATTCCTGCGTTCACCACTAATTTGCTTGTTATTGCGTATTTCAAATGAACAAACGCTTGAGCCAAATTAGTAGTGCTATTGTAATCCCAAATTTGCTTTTCAGGTGCAAAAATATTGTCTTTTGTTTTATAATAAAGGTCTAAGCCAATAATCTCATCTTGAATTCCTGCTTTAAAGAACAGTCGGGAATTTATTTTTAAATTATAATTACTACTTAAAAAATAGGTTGTTTTTGCAACGTTACTTACTTCGCGTGTGTATATGCTATCAGCCATTTTGTCGAAGTCATATGCCGTTTGATCAGTGCTCGAATAATTAATGCCAACACTAGAAGATATAAAGGATTTTGTATTGATTTGCTTAAAATGACTCAAACCTCCTATTGCTATTTTACTTGCAAAATCAACTTTGTTTCCGCTCCCATAAAGCGTATTTGATGAACCACCACCGATGTTGATGGTGCTGGAAGCTAAAATCCCGAAAAGTGAGAACCTACCTAATTTGGTAGTGCCGCTGTTTAATTTAAAAGAAAGATCTTGATAGGAGGGAGTAGCTGTTGTCCCAATATTTACCCCCACAGCTTGAGCTATACCAGCTAATGAATAACGATAGCCTACTAAATAAGAGGCATCACTTTTTTTACTGAACGGACCTTCTGTTGTTAATTCTAATCCTGTTATCACACCAGCTTGAACTGTTGTTTCTCGTTTTTTATTGTTCCCATTTCTCAAACCAAGATCAAAAACACCTGCTGTTGCATTTCCATATTCTGATGGGAAAGCTGAAGTGAAAAAATCAGAATTCTTCAATAAGTTAGTATTCAATGCACTCACTGCTCCTCCAGTTGTTCCAACAGAAGCAAAATGATTGGGGTTTGTAACATTCATTCCATCTATACGCCATAAAACTCCAACTGGCGAATTTCCGCGTATGACAATATCATTTCTACTATCATCAGGTGCGCTAACACCAGCGAAATTAGCGGCTAACCTTGCTGGATCGTTTCTGCCTCCTGCATAGCGATTCACTTCTTCCATAGAAAAAGTTCTAGCACTTACACTCGCTAATTTATTGATTGTTCCACCTTTGTTAGTTGCTTTAACTGTAATTTCGTTGAGTTGCCGAAAATCTTCTTCAAGTGCAATATCAAGAATAACTTCTTTTCCAGAAGTCACAACCACATTCGGAATAATGAGTGTTTTATAGCCAAGATAACTTATCTTAATTTCATATCGATCTGGTGGTAGCATCGACAAAGAATAATTCCCGTTAGAATCTGAAACTGAACCAATTTGTAAAGATGAAATCTGGATACTTGCTCCAATTATAGGAGTTTGGGATAGTTTGTCGGTGATGCTTCCTCGAATTGTTTGTGTATTGTTTTGACTAAATGAAAGTGTATGAAAAAAGAGAAAAAAAACAAAAATTCGGTACATGTTAAGTTTATAAAATTCCAAGCTGAATTGCCGGAATTTTAATTCAGATGATTATTGTTTCAATTTCTTGCGGCATTGTTTGAATTAATTCTAACGTTTTTTATTTATGGAATTAGCTTCGATATTCATTTGTGAAGAATTCCGCTAGAAAAAAATCTGTGAATGAGAATATGACGAGTACGCATTAAGAATCGAAAGTCTCAATTTAATTGAGACTTTCGATTATATCAATATTTACTTCACCTTGTCCGCCTTTTCTCTTGCAGTTGCCATGATACCATCGGCTTTTTGATCGCCTTCTTTTTCAATTTTCACTGCGTTAACTTCAGCTTCTTTCTTTAATTTGTTACCAGCCAATTCAGCTGCTTTTTTCTTAATTGGATTAGAACCAGCATCTTTTATCAACTGATCTGCTTCTTTTGCCGCAGCGGAACGAACATCGTTTGCTGCTTTTCTTGCAGTTGCTTTCACTTTGTCTGCTTCTTTTTGAGCGTCATCCAAAATTTGCTGTTTTTTAGCGTTCAAATCTTCTTTGATTTCATTCACCTTTTCTCCAATGATCGCTTTCGCAGAATCTTTAACTGTTTCTTTGACATTGTTGATGAGGTTTTCTTTCAAATTTCCAGTTGCTTCCATCAACGCCTCTTTGAAATTGTTAGTGATCTTAGGATTCATAACTGTTCCACCCATTCCAACTTTCACAGGAAGAAAATCTGGGACTGATTTCAAATTTAATTTTGGAGCCAATTTATTTATTTTAGAAATAGCATCCTCCACCGTTTTAATCATAGCCGCTGGAATTTCTTCTTTTGGAATCAACATCTTAATATCATAATTAATGTCTTGTTCGAAAGAGGTAAATCCTGAAACAGTCGTTTTAATTTTCCCCATGTTCACATCAAATGGTTTCACATTGATTTTCCCATCTGCAAATTGGAATTTCGCTTTTACATCTTTCACCGTTTGAGAAGAAAGTTTGTTCATGTTCAACGCTTCGCCCATTTTCTCTAATGGTTTGAATCCAGAAATGGTCAATGTATTGGTTGCAAAATCACCTAAACCTGTTAGAGAAGCGTAAATTGGTTCCATTGAAGCTGTTAAATCTGATTTCATTTTAAAATCTGAACTAATTTTCCCTTTACAGAATTTAGCGATTGGAGCTAATTTTTCGATTGTCAAGAAATTATCCGCCAATTGTTTTACATCTATTTCTTTTAACGAATAAGCGAAGTTGATTTTCGGTTTTCTGTGGTCTTTGGTATCATAACTTCCATCCAAGCCAATTGTTCCACCCATTGCGTTCATTGTCAAATTATCCAATGAAGCAACTTCTTCTTTCATTTTAACTGCTCCTTTTACATTTTTAATATCCATTTTATTATATCTCAATGTATTGATTGAAGTATTCAACAAAAAGTCAATATTATCTGGAATTAATGTTGGTTCAGCTGTTGCTGGCGCTGCTTCCGTTTTTGCAGCATCGGTTGCTGGAGCAGCTTCGCTTGTAGGAACGATATTCATCAATTGATCGATATCCAAATAGTTACTGTTAAACGTGAAATTCCCTTTTAGCAATTCATCACGGAACATATATCCCATGTAATTGTCAATTTTACCATTCATCTGAAAATCAGATTTCCCGGTTTTAGCTATAAGTTTTTCTAAACTCAAGTTTTGAGGAGAAAATCTAAAAATCATGTCTGTGATATTTACATCTTCATTCAAGTCTTTGGTTTTATAAATCATGTTCATTAATTCCAACGTACCTGACGCTTTAAATGCTTCATAATCTCCTCTGTCCAACGCGCTCATTTTGCCATTAATATCAACATCAGCATTCAGTTTTCCCGTATACGATTCGCCTTCAGCCATTGGCATTACTTTTTTCAATGTTGCTAAATCTACTTTCGCTTTGATTTTTGAAACCAATAATGGATCGGTCATTGGATTACGCATTTTCAAATTAGCATCAATTGTATTTCCAACAAAGTCAGCATGGAATTTATCTACATCAATCGTCATTTTATCCATGTCTGCACCTCCAGCGAATTTAGATCCTGCTTTCACCAAAATATTTGTGATTGTTCCAGGAAGATCTGGATATTTGATAGATGCTTTGTCGACATTCAATTTGAAATCCCAACCTGGCATGTTTTTATCGTCCATGATTCCTTTCACTTCACCACCTAATTCTAGGTTTCCTTTTGAAATCATACTTTCATATCCTGATTGGTAGAAAGCTGGAATCAAGGATAAAAATTCTTTGAACGTTGCTTTTGATGCATTCAATTTCAAATCCATGTTGTCTTTGTCTTCTAACATTTCATAGAATCCATCGACAGAAAAAGTCAAGGCATTTAATTTAAAAGAATTGTCTTTTAACGTGAATTTGGATGATTTCTCAGTGAATTCGATCAATATATTGGCAATAACATCTGTTTTTACATCTGTTAAGTATGAAACACCGTCCATGTCAAACGTGATTTTATCCATGTTCGTTGTTGTTTCAAAATCGATCACATCAGCAGTTAAATCACCTGTTCCTGTATGATTTAAATTCTTGATGTTCATTGCCATGTCAGACGATTGATCATCGTAATTGATATTCGCATTTGAAATACTATATTCTTTTAATGAAAGTTTGAAATTCGAAGGTTCAGAAACTTCTTCTGGAGTTTTAACGGAATCTGGCTTCACAATATCGTAATTTGCTAGGCCGTCACTTAAAACGCGCACATCAAAAGAAGGATCAATTAAATGAATTTCATCTATTTCAACTTGATCACCAGATACAACACTCCAAAAATCTACATGTGCAACGAATTGTTTAATATTTGCCAATTCAACACCTTTGAATTTATCCATTCCAACCAATTTTGCATCGTTTAACTCGATGGTCATGTTGGGGAACGTACTTAAAAACGTTAAATCAAAATCGCCAAGAGATAATTTCGCATTCAAAGATTTATTTACCTCTTTAATAACCAATTCTTTGATTTGGTCTTTGAAAAGTATCGGTGTGATAATTAATATAATCAATAAGAAAAGGAATGTAAATCCTGTCCATTTTAATATTCTTCTTAAAAGGCTTTTTTTCTTCTTTACTTTCGTGCTCATATCTTGCTTGTTCTAATTTTTACGATATTTGTTATCTTCTCTGTTTAAAGAGTTGTAAAAATAACGAAATAATGAAAGGTTTTATTCTATTAATCACAGTTTTCTTATTCACAAATACGATCATTGGTCAAATCATGATTGGAGAACCTGCAAGTGAACAAAAAAAGCAAAAACAAAAATCTAAAGCAACGGCTGTTGCAGATACAATTGGATTGAAAAAGAAGGAATCAACAACTGCAGCTTATCTCGTTTCAAATTGGTCTAAATCATATCGTTTATTAGAAAAAAACGGTGATATTTATGGAGATACACTTGGGATTCGTGCAGATGAAAGGAACCTAACAACTTGGTCATTTGGAATTGGAATGCAAAGCCAGATCAATAAGCACGTAATGTGGGATGGAGGAATTTCTTTTCTTCGAAATGGAGAAAGTTATTCTTATTCAGCATCGGACACATCCTTTTCATATCAAAATTTTTATAGTTATATCTCAATGCCTGTTAGAATTAACTATACCATTGGAAAAGATTTAAAGTTTTATGTAGGAGCAGGCTTGATTCCCCAGATGTTTACAGGTTATCGCCAAGAAAAACAATGGACAACAAGCACGGATGCCAAAGTGGAAGAAACTGTTAAAACAAAAATTGGATACAATTCAGTTGTACTGAGTTCCGTCTTTAACGTAGGTTTAATACTGAATTTCAAAAATAATTGGTCTTTGATGGTGTCTCCAGAAGCAAGAATTCAATTGACATCAAGTTATCCCAGATTAGATGGTTTTATTCACAAAGGGCGAGCTTATGGAATTACGTTTGGTTTGACAAGAAAAATTTAGGAAATGAAAGTAAGCGATGTTATCCAATATCTTGAAGAATTAGCCCCGAAATCGAGTCAAGAATCATATGATAATTGTGGGTTGTTGGTTGGTGATAAAAATACATCAATTACATCTGCATTGATTTGTTTGGACTGCACAGAAGAAGTGGTTGAAGACGCAATTGAAAAAGGATCGAATCTGATTATTGCGCATCATCCAGTTATTTTTAAAGGATTAAAATCTTTGACCGGAGCAAATTACATCGAAAGAACAATCTTGGCTTGTATTAAGAATAATATTGCGCTATATGCCATACATACGAATTTGGATAATTATTCAAAAGGAGTGAATTTTGAGATTGGACAGCGACTTGGTTTGAAAAACTTAAAGGTGTTAGCTCCTAAAAATGGTGTTTTGTATAAATTGAGTGTTTTTGTTCCTCAAGAATACCTTTCAACGCTGAATAATGCTCTTTTTGAAGCAGGCGCAGGTAGAATTGGAAATTATGAAGAATGTCATTTCAATTCAGTTGGAACTGGAACTTTTAAACCCGTTAACGATGCAAATCCATTTTCAGGGAAATTAAATGAATTAAGTGAATCGCAAGAAGTCAAGGCTGAATATTTGGTAAGTGCTCATTTAGTGCAAAAGGTTCTAAAAGCAATGAAGGATTCTCATCCGTATGAAGAAGTTGCTCATGATATTATTCTTTTGGCGAATGAAAATGAGAGTGAAGGCAGTGGAATGATTGGCGATTTGGATTCTGAAATGGATGAATTTGAATTTTTAACACAACTGAAAGACATTTTCCAATGCGGAAGCATCCGACATACGGCTTTTCTAAATAAAAAAATAAAAAAAGTTGCATTTTGTGGTGGCTCTGGAAGTTTTTTGCTAAATCAAGCAAAACGTTTAAAAGCAGACGTTTATATCACTGGAGATTTTAAATACCATGAGTTTTTTGATGCTGAAAATCAGATTTTAATCGCAGATATTGGTCATTATGAAAGTGAACAATATACTTCTGATTTAATTGCTGATATATTGAAGAAAAAATTTACTACCTTTGCCGTTCATAAAACGGTAATAAATACGAATCCTATTAATTATTTTTAGCACATGGCAGTAACTGCGACTAAAAAAGAGGTATCAGTAGCGGACAAATTGGACGCTCTATATGAATTACAAAAAATTGATTCTGAAATAGATAGAATCAGAACTATCCGTGGTGAATTGCCATTGGAAGTGCAAGATTTAGAGGATGAGTTGGAAGGCTTAGAAACTCGAATTGCTAAAATTCAAGAAGAAATTAAAGAAGTAGATACTGAGATCATTGATCGTAAAAATGCGACCAAAGATTCAGAAACTGCAATTGCAAAATACAAAGAGCAACAAAATAACGTTCGTAACAACCGTGAATTTGAATCGCTTGCAAAAGAAATCGAATTCCAAGAATTGGAGATTAAATTGCACGAAAAGAAAAGCAAGGAAGCGAAGTTTAAAAGTACTAGCAAAAAAGAAATGTTCGAAGAAGCGAAAGAGCGTTTAGAATTCCGTAAAGGTGATTTGAAAACGAAACAAGCTGAATTAGAAGAGATCGTTGGAGAAACACGTAAGGACGAAGAAACATTGTTGAAAAAATCAGAAGACGCGAAAAAGAAAATCGACGATCGTTTGGTTTTTGCTTACAACCGTTTGAGAGAAAATGCTAAAAATGGGTTAGCTGTTGTTCCTGTTGATAGAGATGCTTGTGGAGGTTGTTTTAATAAAATTCCACCACAACGTCAACTAGATATTCAAGCAAAAAAGAAAGTGTTGGTTTGTGAGCATTGTGGACGTATCTTAGTTCCAAGCGAAGAAGAAGCATAAGAAAAAATACGGATTTTATCCGACATAATTTTGGTTAAGGGCGGATTAATTCCGCCCTAACTTTTTTTAAGAAGCCACTGTTTCAAACAAAATAAAATGTAAATGAAATTCAGCGATTACCATATTTCTTCTTTAATCAAACAGCAATTGGAAGTTATGGGCTTTAATAAGCCAACTGACATTCAATTTAAATCGATTAAACACATTCTGGAAGGTGAAGATGTAATGGCTGTGGCGCAAACTGGAACAGGTAAAACTGCTGCATTTGCAATTCCAATTATCGATAAGTTAGAAAACAGAAACCGTAAAGGTTATAAAGGAGTGCGTTGCATCGTAATGGTTCCAACGCGTGAACTTGCAAAACAGATTTCAGGAGTTTTTAATGAAATAGGAAAAAGAACAAGTGTTAAAACATTTGGTCTTTACGGTGGTGTGGAACAAGAACAACAAATTAGAACGTTGAATAACGGTTTAGATGTTATTGTCACAACGCCAGGTAGGATGTTCGATTTGATTTCTCAAGGTCATTTAGATATTTCAAAACTCGAGTTTTTAGTTTTAGATGAAGCGGATTTAATGCTTGATTTAGGATTCATGAAAGATATTCAGGATGTCTTAAAACACATTCCTAAAAAACGACAAACACTCTTCTTCTCTGCAACTATTTCAAAGAAAATAAAATCACTTGCTTATGAAGTGGTAAGCAATGCGATTCGTATTCAAGTATCACCGAAAAATCCGGTTGCAAAGAATATTGATCATGCTGTTGCTTTTGTCGACATGGACGATAAGCGTTTCTTTTTAGAGAATATTTTAAAAGAATACGAAGATAAAAAATTCATTGTTTTTGCACGAACAAAAGTACGTGTTGAACGAGTTCACGCTGCAATGGAAAGAGTAGGAGTGAAGTCGGAAATTTTACATGGTGGAATTGAACAAAAAGACCGTTTTGCAATTTTAGATCGTTTCCGTTCGGATGCCAATAATGTTTTGATTACAACAGACGTCGCAGCACGAGGAATTGATATCCCAACCATGGATTATGTAATCAATTACGATTTGCCAGATGATGCCGAAAACTATGTTCACCGTTGCGGTAGAACAGGTCGAGGAAATAAGCGTGGACAAGCTTTATCGTTTTGCAGCGAAGCAGAAAAAGAATTGTTAGAAGCAATTGAAGCCTATACGGGTGAAGAAATTGAACAATATACAATCACAAAAGACGAATATTTAGACATTCTAAACGACACCGATGACGGAAGTAATAATTGGAAAAAATTACTAGATCAATCAAATAAAGAAGATGGAACGGAAGATGAATGGTGATTTTAAAACTAGCAACTAGCAATTAGCAACTCATTTAAAGAATATTCACTTCTCTTTCCAACGTTACCCCAAATTTCTCTTCAATGTCCTTGATAATGCGAGAAGATAAACGGTAAATCTCTTTTCCAGTAGCGCTACCATAATTCACAAGTACAAGCGCCTGTAATTTATGAACGCCATATTGACTATACATTTTACCTTTCCAACCCGCTTGTTCTATTAACCAACCTGCTGGCAATTTGCGTTTTCCAGGTTCGGCAGCAAAATTTGGAATTGTAGGATATGTTTTCAAGATTTCATCTAATACTTTTTGATCTACTACTGGATTCTTAAAGAAGCTTCCTGCATTGCCAAATTCTTTTGGATCTGGTAATTTAGATTTGCGAATTGAAATTACAGCCTTACTAATATCCTTTATGGTTGGTTTCGTAACACTCATTTTCATTAATTCACTTTCTATAGCACCATAACTCGTATTTAAATTTGGTTTTTTAGAAAGTTTGAAAGAGACAGATAGAATGACGTATTGACCTTTAAACTTATTTTTAAAAACACTTTCTCTGTAACCAAATTCACAGGCTTTATTATCGAAGGTGTGAATTTCACCACTTGAAATATGATATGCCTCTAATTCTAGAAAAACATCTTTTATCTCAACTCCATAGGCACCAATATTTTGCATTGGACTTGCGCCAACACTACCTGGAATTAAACTTAGATTTTCAATTCCAGCAAAATTATGTTTGATGCATTTATTCACGAGATCATTCCATACTTCGCCGGCACCAGCTTTAACAATAGCTGAGTCAGGCGTTTCTTCAATAATTTCAAAACCTTTTATTTCATTGCGTAAAACGGCACCATCAAAATCTTCAGTGAACAATAAATTACTACCGCCACCCAATATTAGGAGCTCGTCTCCTGCGAATTTTGTAAGTAAATTTTTTAATTCATCTACGTTTGCAAATCGAGAGAAATGTTTTGCGTGAACTGAAATGCCGAAAGTGTTGTAAGGTTTTAAATCGATATTGTTGAATGCCATGGTGCAAAATTAGCTAATATTTAGTTAACATACGGTAGATGGCGGATTGAGTTACTCTTTTTCTTAAAAATTGATATTATAGAGATTAAAAAGTAATAAGTAACAAGGAAAAAGTAATTTAGATCTTGTGAATCACACTTATTCCTTTTTACTTCTAACTTTTCCCTTTATATTTTTCCCTTTCACTTTTTCATTATTTTTACAAAATGCAATTCAAAAAAATCAGCTTAGAAGAGATCAATTCCTTTAACGAAAATACCATGATGGGTTTTTTAGGTATTGAATGTGTGGAAATTGGTTCCGATTATATTGTTTCAACCATGCCTGTTGACCAGAGAACCCACCAGCCGATGGGATTATTGCACGGTGGAGCCAGTGTCGCATTGATTGAAAGCGTTGGTTCAATGGGTTCAACATTATTGCTTGATCTTTCAAAAGAATATCCAGTAGGTTTAGAAGTGAATGCCAATCATGTTGGTTCAATTAAATCTGGAAAAGTAAAAGCGATTGGTAAAATTGTCCATGCTGGAAGAAGCACACATTTATGGCAAGTGGATATTTTTGATTCAGAAACGAATAAATTGATTTGCACAGGTAGATTAACAATCATGGTGATTCAACGTGCTTAATTTTGACTGATAGTTTAAAATATAGAATTCCGGGTGAAGCTGTTGTTGAGAAATACGGTGAATTCTGTATCGATTATGACACCGAAGAGCCAAAAGGTTTTGTTGTGAGTGAATTTGTCTCCAACGCAATTTATTCTTTTCAAGAAGGAATTGTAAAAGGCGAATTATTATCTTTTCAAACAGAAGATCCTTATATCACGTCAAAAGAAGAATATTTGGAAGAATCGGCTAAAGTTTTAGCTGCTTTCGATTCAACTGAACTTCAGAAAGTTGTCTTGTCACGGATCAAAAAAGTTGATTTTGATGAATCGAAGTCAGAAAAAGTGTTTCATGAACTTGTTATTTCGTATCCTACTGCTTTTGTATATCTTATTTCAAGCAAATTATTCGGAACGTGGATTGGAGCAACACCTGAAATTCTTTTAGTTACTGCCTTACATTCAGGATTCACCATGGCACTTGCCGGTACGAAAAAAGCAGATGATTCTTCTGAATGGGAATCTAAAGAAAAGGAAGAACAACAATTTGTGACTGATTTTATTCAAAGTAAACTCATTGAGAACAATTACAAGCATGTAGATTTGAGTGGCCCATTTGAAACGATTGCTGGTCCTGTAAAACATTTACGCACCGACGTATCATTCGACTTTGAAAATGGAAACGCACTTAAAACAATTCGAACATTGCATCCAACACCGGCTGTTAGTGGTCTTCCACAGAAAGAAGCAATTAGTCTAATTTTGGAAACCGAAAAACACGAAAGACTATTTTATACAGGTTTTATTGGGTTAATCAATCAGAATAAGAATCAAATCTATGTGAATTTAAGGTGTTGTCAAATCCAAAAAGGAGCAGCTTATTTGTATTTGGGCGGTGGATATACCAAAGATTCTATTCCAGAATTAGAATGGCAAGAAACAGAAAATAAAAGCAAAACCTTATTAAACATTCTACAAAAACTGTAGCTTTGGATTCAAATGATTTCAAGTAATAAAATAGGTGTTCAATTAATTGTCGAAGAATGTGTCGCTCATGGCATGAAACATGTTGTCTGTTCTCCAGGTTCGCGCAATGCACCTTTCGTAATAGCGTTTGATGAACACCCAGAAATAAATTGTTATGTCGTTCATGATGAACGAAGTGCTGCTTTTTTCGCAATGGGAATGGCCCAGCAATTAAACGAACCTGTTGGAATTGTCTGCACTTCAGGATCTGCTAGTTTAAATTATTATCCAGCGATTGCCGAAGCTTTTTATCAATGCATTCCTTTAGTTGTTATTACAGCAGATCGACCGATAGAGTGGGTAAATCAAGGTGATGGACAAACTATTGTTCAAAAGGACGTATTTAAAAATCACATTCGATATAGTTGTCAATTTTCAGAGAAGATCAATTCGGAGGATGAAAAATGGTATTTACAGAGAGAAATTGCAATTGCTTTTTCTGAAGGAAATTCCGTTTGGAAAGGCCCAATTCATTTTAATGTTGCATTGAACGAACCTCTTTATGGAACAAGTGAAATTGAAGTTTCCAAGACGCGGAAAATTGAACTGGTACGTGGATTTTTTCAATTCAATTCAGCACAAGCAATAGAATTAACGAATGCACTCAATGTACCCAAAATAATGGTGATTTGTGGACAATTGAATCCAGATAAAGTACTGTTGGAGCAACTAAAACTTTTCGCTGAAGATACTGCTGTAGTGGTATTGGTAGAAAACACGTCCAACTTGGTGGATATGCGTTTTATTCATTGCATTGATCGCACGTTGAATAGTATTTCAGATGAAGAATTGAGAGACTTTGCTCCTGACTTACTAATTACCATCGGTGGAGCGGTTGTATCGAAAAAAATTAAAGCTTATTTGCGTAAGTACAGTCCATCAGAACATTGGAAAGTTGGGCATGAGTTTCCATACATGGATACGTATCAATGTTTAACAAAATCATTTCAAACGGATGCGACCTCGTTTTTCAGAGAAATAAACACCTTAAACAACGATAAAAACACTTCGAATTACGGTTCTGACTGGAAGCAAAGAGATTTTATTATCCAAGATAAAATGGCTGATTTCTTTCGTCAAGTTGAATTCTCGGATCTCAAAGCGTTTGAAACTATTTTGGATTACCTTCCAGAAATGTCGCATTTACACATGGCAAATAGCTCTGTTGTGCGCTATTGTCAATTGTTTGATCCAATTAAATCAATTCAATATTGGAGTAATAGAGGAACAAGTGGGATTGATGGAAGTTCAAGCACTGCTTGTGGTGCATCAATCATTAAGAAAGACGATTTGCATTTATTGATAACGGGAGATGTTTCTTTTCTGTATGATAGCAATGCCTTTTGGAATCAATATTTACAACCAAATCTTAGAATTGTATTAATCAATAATGGAGGAGGAGGAATCTTTAAAATTATTCCTGGACCTGCATCTTCCAATCAATTGGAAAAGTATTTTGAAGCAAAACATACAATGGATGCTGAAAGTATTTCAAAAGCATTCAATTTAGAATACCTTTTTGCTGATTCAACCCAATTAATTGAAGATCAAATGGAAGCTTTTTTCAGTTACGATGAAACTGGTCGGCCAAAATTATTAGAGATCAATACCTCGACAAGTGATAATCATCATAAATTGGAAGAATTTTTCCAAAGGATGAAATAAAGCGGTGAATAAACTTTAATTTTACACAAAAAAAAATGATAGATTTTTCAATACTATTTTCCTGGGATGCTTTAGTTTATTTAGTAATCCTTTCGCTTTTAGAAATAGTTTTAGGGATTGATAATATTATTTTTATCAGTATCGTAACAGATAAATTACCAAAAGAAAAGAAGCGTAAAGCTAGAAATATTGGGCTATTATTGGCTTTAGTTGTAAGACTCGTATTATTAAGTGTTGTAGCTTGGATCATGGGAATGGTACAGCCATTTTTTCCAAATACATCGTTCTCATGGCTCAAAGAATTTTCAGGACAAAGCATTGTGTTATTGGCTGGAGGACTTTTTCTTATCTATAAAAGTACCCTTGAAATGCATAGCAGTGTTAAAGGTCACGAAGAAGTGCATGCACCAAAAAGCGGTGGATTAAGAGCTGTTATTATTCAAATCGTATTGATTGATATTGTTTTTAGTTTCGATTCAATTATTACTGCAATTGGTATGACGAATGGAATTAAGGCTGAAATTGGGGGGAATCCAATTGTAATTATCTATGTTGCTGTAATCATTTCAATGATTGTGATGTTGAGTTTTGCAAAACAAATTAGTGACTTCATTAATAATCGTCCAACCATCAAAATGATCGCTTTAAGTTTCCTTGTGACGATTGGAGTAATCTTGGTTGCTGAAGCATTTGGGCAACATGTTCCAAAAGGTTATATCTATTTCGCAATGGTATTTTCGCTAATTGTTGAATTTCTGAATATTAGAATGCGCAAAAACAAAGGTCTGGAATAATGACTGAAGCTGAAGCTCGAATTTTTCTGGGACTTGAAAAGGACGATGATCCGCAAGAAGCATTAGAAGAGCAACTATTTCAATTTAAACAGTTTTTCACAAGTCGACCAATCATTCAGTCTACCTTTAAATCAAAGCTTGAAAAATTAAAAAAACTTGACGAAGCAGCATGTTTTTTTGAGATAGAACATAGAGATTCACTCGTTTATGAAACAGAATCATTTGGGGGATTTGAAAATATAGAGGAAGCATTTCAGTGCTACCAGATTCTCAAAAGTATTTTATTTCAAAGAATTCAAATTATTCGTGCTCCTTTAGAATTACAACAATGCGTTGAAGATTTATTGCAATTAAACAGTGATTATATTCGTTTGTGGCCGAATACAAATTTAAACGAGTCTGCTGTCATTTTGTCAAAAGAAGCTGATCCAATGGAACTTTTAGCTGACATAAAAAGGATGAAAGAGAATGGAATTGTGACATTTGACGATTTGGCAAAAGAATTGACGGAACCAAATAGTATTTTAAGAAAAGAGTCAATGCGTTTATTTTTATTATATCAAAAGGAAAATAATGGATGAAGTCTTAGTAAATTTGAAAATTCAATTGGAAAAGGAAGAATGGCCAAATATCTATTTGTTTAAATTCATCATTCCAAATGAACCAGAGAAAATTGCACTTGTTACAGCTTTGTTTAATGACAGTAGTGACATTGTGATGCATCCATCGAAAAATGGAACTTATATGAGTGTCAGTGCGAAAGAATTAATGTTGGATGTGGATTCCATCATCGAAAAATATGAAAATGCTTCAAAAATTAATGGTTTAATTGCGCTATGATGATATTAATGGGTTTCTCGATTTCTAAAGTTCTAATTGGCATCTTGTGCGTGTCTTTAGCCTTGATTTTAATTTACATAGGATATAAAAAACTACTTGCTTATTTAGGCAAGGGAACTCCTTCGCCGAATGATTATTGCGTGTTATATGCTTTGGAAATTGAACCAGCAAAAGGTGAGTTGGAAATATATTTCACTTCTGCCGTTCCACGAACAGTTGCAATTGAAGTTTTAAACGATGATTTATCTTTAAACACAGTAATCATTGAGAAAGAATACAGCGAAGGTGGACACATCATTCGTTTTGATTCCACAAGCATACCAAATGGAAATTACTTCTATTGTTTGCGTTCTGACAATCAAAAAACAATGAAAAAAATGCGTGTTCAAAACGATTAAAGCGAGGCGCTATATTTAATTATATAAAACTCCGTAGGAGTGATATGTTGGTAGCGACGGATGAAATCCGTCGTGTAATAAACATCGAAATTAAATTTAGTTTTGGCAGGTGTTTTTGATAAAAACCATGACAAAACTAATGTATTGAAACAAAAGGAAAAACAGTTAAATCATTTTGCGTCAATTTTGTTTTAGGATGCCAAGTTGACAGAAAAAAAAGATTGGCAAAATAGTTGTCAAAAAGATATTTGAATTAATTTTATCACCGTCGATAGACGAAATTTAAAAACAAACAAATTATGGCAATAGAAATTACAGATGCAAACTTCGAAGAAGTAGTATTAAAATCAGACAAACCAGTATTAGTAGATTTTTGGGCAGAATGGTGTGGACCATGTCGCATGATCGGACCAATCGTAGAAGAAATGTCTTCAGAATATGAAGGTAAAGCAGTCATTGGAAAAGTAAACGTTGATTTAAACCCAGGTGTTTCGGCACAATTTGGAGTAAGAAACATTCCAACAATATTATTCATCAAAAATGGTGAAGTTGCAGACAAATCAGTTGGCGCAGTGCCAAAAGCACAATTAGTAGCGAAATTAGATGCAATAATGTAATTACTTTATTTCAAAAGAGTATATGAAACCGTTCGTCAGCTGACGAACGGTTTTTTTTTGAAGACAAGCTGCGCTGCAGTTGCACTGCTGCGCCTAATAAAATATAGAATTAAAAGGAAAAATTCATTCCATCAAGAGTTAAATAATTCGATTTGGCTTTAAAACTAACTTGAATTTATTTCATTAGTTTTAACAAAATAAAGGGTGATTGTAAAATCATTGAAGTCGCAGCAGTGCAACTGCAGCGGAGCTGGTAGCAGGGGAATTTGCAGATAATTCACATTATTAAGCATAATTCCCAAGTCATAATTCATAACTCATAATTCAATTACTATCTTTGTCAAAAATATTCAAATGGATTCTATTTGGCGCCGTTTAAAATACTACGGTTTTGGGTTTGGTATCGGACTCGTTTTTGTTGTTGTCTTCTTTCAAAATAGAGGTTGCTCTTGGCTGCCTTCTAATCGGGTGAAGAATAGTTTTCTAGAACGGTTGATTGTCTTGCCAGAGAGTCAAAAAGCGTTGATGCTCTCGAAAAACCTGACTGAAAAAGATATTATCAATGTCTTGAACGATGGTGATGTGAACTTTGAAAAGAGTATCAAGCAAGGAAAAACAAAAGTGTATTTGTTGGAAAAAGAGTTCGATGGAAAAGGGGTAATCCGTTTCTATTTTACCTTGCCAAGAGAAAGCTTTATTTCCGAAGTGATGATTTCTGCTCCATCAGCGTCAAAAGTGAGAAATACGACAACAGGTTACGGCGATATCATTCATTTTCCAAAAGATGATAATTTGGTGTATGTGGATACCACAAAATTGGTAACATGTCAGCAAAATGAACTAGGTTTATTGAATCCGTTAGACATTTACAAGCTTTTGAAAAAGAGTGGAAGAGTTGATTTCTCAAAAACGAATTATAATAAATATCCAAAAGCAGAGCAGTATTTGGAATTTACAGATAAAAAGAATAGGGTAATTGGTACTAAATCAATATGGTACAAGAATAAAATAAATATTACGGTTTTTGAAACCCCTTTTAAGATTGAGTGTAAGTAACTATTAAACCAACGGTGTTAATAAAACAAACGTTTTAGTATTTTACAAAGTGGATGTTTTTTTAATTTTGAACAATGGAATTTTCAGCGGAGCAAATTGCGGGTATATTAGGCGGGATAGTTGAGGGGAATCCTCAAGCTACAGTAAATGGTTTAGCAAAAATTGAGGAAGGTCAACCTGGCGCTTTGTCATTTTTATCGAATCCTAAATACGAAGAATATATTTATGTGACGCTTTCAAGTATTTGTATCGTCAACAAAACGTTCACGCCAACCAAAGAAATTCCAGCAACTTTAACCTTGGTAAAAGTAGATGACGCTTACGCTTGTTTTGCGAAATTACTGGAAGTTTACAGCCAAATGAGCAAGAAATCACCGAAAATTGAAAACCCATCATTCATTGCAGATACCGCTTCAATTGGTGAAGGTCTTTATTTAGGTGCTTTTGCGTATATCGGAGAAAATGCGAAAATCGGGAACAATGTTTCAATTTATCCAAATGCATACATTGGCGATAATGTTGAAATAGGCGAAGGTTCTATTATTCACCCAGGAGCGAGTATTTATACAGATTGCAAAATTGGTAAAAATTGCATCATTCATGCAGGTGTAATCATCGGCGCTGATGGTTTTGGATTTGTTCCAGATGCGAATGGTGAATATCAAAAAGTTCCTCAAATAGGAAATGTAATCCTAGAAGATAACGTTGAAGTAGGATCTAATTCTACAATCGACAGAGCAACAATGGGTTCTACAATTATCCGAAAAGGAGTGAAAATAGATAACTTGTGTCAAATTGCGCACAATGTTGAAATTGGTAAGAATACAGCCATGGCAGCGCAAGTTGGAATTGCTGGTTCAGCCAAAATAGGTGAGAATGTAATGATTGGTGGACAAGCCGGAATCAGTGGACATTTGTTCATTGCAGATGGAGCGAAAATTGTCGCACAATCTGGAATTCCATCATCGGTTAAAAAAGCAGACACCTTAATGGGTTCACCTGGAATTCCATTAGAGGATTTCAAAAAATCATATTACGGATTTAGAAAATTGCCATTCATTTTGAATAAAATCAATGAGATGGACAAGAAAATAAAAGAATTAACTAAAGAAGATTAAATGGCTGAAAAGCAACGTACCCTTTTAAATTCTATTCACTTGCAAGGAGTGGGATTGCACACTGGAGAAAAAGTAAATTTAGAAATTTGCCCTGCACCAGATAACCATGGTTATAAATTCCAACGAACAGATCTTGATGGTCAGCCAATTATTAAAGCTGATGTTGATTTAGTTGTTGCGACGGATAGAGGTACAACCCTTGAATATAAAGGTGCCCGTGTTTATACAACTGAACATGTTTTAGCAGCATTATATGGTTGCCAAGTGGACAATGCGTTGATTAAAATTGATGGACCTGAAGTTCCAATTATGGATGGTAGTTCGTTGATTTTTGTGAATGAGATTGAAAAAGTTGGTTACCAAGAACAAGAAGCTGAAAGAGATTATTTTGTATTAACGGAAAATATTCCGTGGGAAGACACAGACAAAGGCATCGAATTTTTGGCAATTCCAGATGAAAATTACCGCATAACTGTAATGGTTGATTATAAGTCGCCAGTGTTGGGTACACAGCATGCTACAATGTATAATATTGGTGAATTCAAAAAAGAAATAGCTTCTTGCAGAACATTTGTATTTTTGCGTGAATTAGAATTTCTTGCAACAAATAACCTAATCAAAGGCGGTGATTTGGATAATGCAATCGTATTAGTTGATCGAATGGATGTAAGTCCTGAAGAACTAAATCGTTTGGCTAAATTACTTGGTAAGGAAGATTTAAAAATTACAATAGACGGAATTGGCGTTTTGAACAGTTCAAAATTACAATACGAAAATGAGCCTGCACGACATAAATTACTAGACATTGTTGGAGATTTAGCGTTAGTAGGGAAACCAATCAAAGCGCATATTTTGGCTGCACGACCAGGTCATTCTGGGAATGTACGTTTTGCGAAAGTGTTGAAAGACCAAATCAAGAAACAAGAAAGTCAAGGAAGAACTTTTGATTTAACGAAAGAGCCATTATACAATATCAATGATATTGAAAAAATGTTGCCTCACCGTTTTCCGTTCTTAATGGTTGATAAAATCATGGAAATCAATGAGGAATCAATCGTTGGTGTGAAAAACATCACGATGAATGAGCCAATTTTCACGGGCCATTTCCCTGGTAATCCAATTTTCCCTGGTGTCTTACAAATTGAAGCAATGGCACAAGTTGGTGGTATCTTCGCTTTAAGTAAAGTTGAAGACCCACATTTGTATACGACTTACTTTATGAAAATAGATAAAGTGAAATTCAAACAAAAAGTAATACCAGGAGATACGATCGTATTTGAATTATATTTACTTTCACCAATCAGAAGAGGATTAGTAGAAATGGGTGGGAAAGCTTATGTGAACGGTAAAATGGTCATGGAAGCAGAAATGTTAGCGCAAGTAGCAAAAGATAAAGTATAAGATGATCAGTAAATTAGCATCCGTATCAGCAGAAGCAACTATAGGTGAAAACGTAATTGTTGAACCATTTTCAACGATTTATGAAGATGTTGTAATCGGTGCTAGGACAAAAATCCATCCGAATGTTTGCATATATCCTGGAACTCGAATTGGAGAAGATTGTGAAATTTTCCCAGGTGCTGTAATTGGTGTAATTCCCCAAGATTTAAAATTTGAAGGAGAATATACAACTGTCGAAATTGGAAATAATACTGTAATCAGAGAATGCGTTACGATTCATCGCGGTACCAAGGACAAATGGAAAACAAGTATTGGCAATAATTGCCTTTTAATGACATACGTGCATGTTGCGCACGATTGTCAAATTGGAAACAACGTTATTCTTGCTAGTTATGTTGGGCTTTCTGGGCATGTTCAAATTGACGATTTTGCAATTTTAGAAGGAACGGTTGTTGCGCAACAATTTGTACATATCGGAAGTCATACGTTTATTGGAGGAGCTTCTCTAGTTCGAAAAGACATACCACCGTTTATTAAAGCAGCAAGAGAGCCGCTTACATTTATTGGTGTAAATGCCGTTGGATTGCGTCGAAGAGGCTATTCAGATGAACAAGTAAAGGAGATAGAAGATATCTATAGAATGCTTTACATTCAAAACAACAATATCTCAAAAGGAATTGAAGCAATTAAAGAGAATATGGCTGATACAGCAATTCGTAAGTTGATTCTTGATTTCGTTGAAAGTTCCGATAAAGGAATTATTCGTGGAATGATTTAAACTTAAAACAAACAATTTTCTTTAGAGAACTAATTTGGAATGACTAACTGAATAATTGTACCATCTTCAAGATTACTATTTAATTCAAAGCTTCCTTTAATCCCAAGAATTCTACTTTCGATTGTATTGAGTCCAAAACCTTTAGGAGTAATTGATTTATTAAATCCTTTTCCGTTGTCAGTATATTGAAAAATATATGAATCCGTATAGTTATAAAATTCTATTTGTATTTCTGATGGATTCGCATGTTTAAGAGCATTAGAAATTAATTCGAGTGAAACAAGATAAATAACACATGCTAATTTTTTTTCTATAAAATCTGGGAAATCAAACGTGTTTAATTCAATCTTGCAATTATCTACTCCCTCGTTTAAAAGATTAATTTGAGATTGTAAAGCTGAAATTAATGCTCCATCATCCAATGCTTTCGGCATGATTTGATGAGAAAGATTTCTCAAATCTTTTGTGATTTCATGAATATTAGATAGTGCCATTTTATTTTTTTCTAATTCTAATAATTGAGAAATGTAACTTAATTTACTTCCGAATTGATCATGTAAAATATTTGCGATTTGCAAACGCTCCTTAATTTGTAATTCTGTAATTGTTGAAATCATTTGTTCTTTTTGCACAATAATATCCTTATTCAATAAGTTATTTTTATGAAATATTTCAAAATAATTTTTTGTCAGTATAAAGCCAAAAATTAATACTTCATAAACTGAAATAATTACCAACCAATCTGTGTGAATCTCTGCAGGTATCAATTTAAACGCCTTAAGAATGATTGATAATGCCCAAATGATATTTGGGATAAAAGCGATTAAAATATACAGCGAATTGGTTTTGTTTATTTTGTAGTTTTTGACAGTGGCCCAAAGTGTAAGTAGAATTACTCCGATAAAATTCAAATATCCAAGAATTGAAAATATATTAAGCCATTCCTTCCTTCCAGTTATTACCATCATCAATGTGATAATTATTATCAGGAAATTCAAACAGTTCAAAATTAGTATGAATCTGTATTTTTTAATTTGAGTCTCATTTAAACGAAGAAAATGAGATACAAATAACGTTAGATTGATAAACCAAAGACTAGCAATATATATTCTGAACTCACTGAAATAAACAAAAAATGGAAATAAAAAGAATTTTGCAAAACCGGTTGTGATCATTACATAACATGCCGTAAGTATAGAATTTGAAATGTAAAGAAGATAAACTTTTTGTTTGTTTATAATGAATAGAATTGCATTGAACAAGATTAATAAAAAAATGATTCCTAGTAGAAAGGATATGAGAAAGATAGTTTGTTTCGTGTCTTTTGTTAGCGTTTTTTCCGAACGAAATTGGAAAGAAAAATTCATGAATGAGATTCCTTTTTTAATTCGGATAACATAGTGTTTTTCTGCTTTTGAAGCTAAAGTTATTGGAAAAGCATATGATGTCAAAAAAGGGCTGATTCGTTGAGTTCGATCACCTAATAGCATTACTGATTTTCCACGATAAAACTGAATACTATCCAATTGATTATTGTCTAGACAGAACCATGTTTTTAGTGGGAAAGATTGTTCATTTTTTAGTTTAAGAATACACCAAACGGCAGCATTTTTATTATATCCTATATTGATATTTTCATTCCTTTTAAAAGGAATGAATTTTTCACTTGATAAGTCTGTGATTGTAAGATTAGAGGTGCTATCAAGAAAATAACTTGCTTCATATTTTATTTCTCCTTTGTTTTGAGCGGATAAAAGAAGACTGAAAAACAAGAAACTAATCAATAATACTATTCTCATGTGCAAATTGAATTAAGGAACCAATTGTTTTTAATTCTAGTTTTCGATTGATATTTCTTCGATGCGTATCGACAGTTGCTTTTGTAATGAAAAGAATTTCGCCTATCTCTTTGCTCGTTTTTCCTTTAACTATCCATTTAATGATTTCTTTCTCTTGTTTGGATAATTTTAACTTTTGAACTGAAAATTCTTTTGAGCCAACTATCTTCTGGTTCGTTGAGGATTTTTTTAAAGTTGAATAAAACGGTGCGTTTTTCTTTAATTCTATTGCAGTAATAATGTCTTCAATAGTTGAATCCTTCGTTAAATATCCATTGAATCCCATTTTGCTCGCTTTCAATTCAAGAAAATCTTCGTAGTACGAGGTCAATAAAAAAACACTTGTTTTAGTAATATTTGATTTTACAATTTCAAAAATTTCAAAACCAGTTTTTTGATCTATGTTTATGTCACATAAAAAAACATCGAAGTGGACCTCTTTTAATTGTTGAATACCAGCAATTGAATCAGAAACGGTTGTTACTTCAAAACCTCGGTTTTTTAACATTTCACTCAAACTTGCACTAAAGAGGGTGTGATCGTCACAAATAAGTATTTTTTTTGTTGACATTTTCATTGAAATATTTTAAAACTTAATTTCAAAGATTGTAAAAAAATATGATTTAGTTGTGTAAAATCTAATTTAAACATAAGCAGTTTGTTTACAGGTACATAAATGGTTGGTTTATATTTTTCTCGTTTTTTTTTTAAATTAAAATCATTATTAATAGGTATTGTGAGATTTTTAAAAATGAAAGATATTTGCTTTGTCTTAAATTATTAATAATACGTAAAGTTGAAATATGAAATATTTGAAATTATTTTTATTTGTAATTCCAGTCTTATTCACTTCTTGCAAGAAAGAAGAAAAAAGTGGATACGGGAATTATATTATCAGTTTCAGTAATTATACAACAACTCAATATTATGTAACTGTAAAATTGGATGGAGTTTCTCAAGGAGCGTTTAGTATTCAAGCAAATATGTCAGTAAGTTGGAATACAACTTCCCCCTGCGATGATTTAGTGCAAAGTTCAACGATGGATAATGTTCGAATATTGACTTTAGTACCAAATGGAGATCATACATTGGAAATAATTGACAATTATGATAATTCAACTATGTTTACTACATCCTTTAGTCTTGATGCTGATGAATGTAGTCATCAACCATATATCATAAATTAGGAATAAACATGTTATTCATGATAGCCATGGGATTCCATGAAAATTCTTGACTTTTAGTATAAAAACCATTATTATACTTTTATTAAGTATTGTTTGTGTCTTTAATTCTGTTGCACAAAGTTATAATATTAATATCACAAATTTAGAACAACCGGATTCTCGAAACGAAGTAAATAAAACAAATTTCACCCACGGGTGCGAATAATTGAATCAAAATGAAAAAAATAATTATCCTAATCCTGTTTGCTGCAATGTCAGTAAACGTAGCAACTGCACAAAATCCGAACGAAGTAGAATCCAAAGCGGTATTTAATTTAATTTTTGGATCCGGATCATCTAATGGAATTGTCATTAATGAAACAGATCAACAAAAAGCCAAAATGTTACTTCAGGAATTGATTCAGAAATCCTGTCAGATGTCTATGGCAGAAGGGTTGTTGGAAAGCGCGTATTCTTTCGATCCGAGTATTTCGGGAATTGTAAAATCTATTATCAGTAGCTATTATACCAATTGTAACGAGGGAGCTAAAAACGGAAAATACTATGAATCCGTGCGCACAACAATTGCCCGAAATTGGAAATCCGCTTTCGCGGTTAGAAAACAAACGGATGAATGGTAATTATCAAATTGTTTACGGTCTAAAAATGAAACTCTTAACTAAACTTTTGAATCAAAATAATGAAAACAACAAAAACAAAATTTATGAAAAAAGCAATTGCACTAGTATCCGTACTTTTAATGTTAATCCCAAGCACGGGATTCGGTGCAGAAGTTGGGTCAACACCGACAAATGATGAACAATTTATTTTTATTGTCGCGTACCCTGGCAACCAAAACAACAGTGCAACCAGTTATGTAAGTGGTATTATAGAATACAATGGTTATGATGCCTGTAGTAAAGACAGTTATAATTCAGTTTCAAGTGAGCAATTATTTTCAGAAGCAGGACGTAAATTTTTAAGTTACCTAGAATCTGAATATGGTTTGAACAAAAATGAATGGAAAACTCAGTATAAAGATCAAATGGCATTTTCAGATTATCCGTCAGGTTATTTTAAAGGATACGAAACAAAAGCCAAGGCACAATATGAGTTAGATTTATATTTACGAAATAACGATCGCATCCAACCTACAAGTTTTACTTATAAATGTCTTCTAGATTATAGCTCAAAGAGTACGTCCGCCCCAGTACAAAATAAAGCGGAGGGCAAAGCATGGTGGTGTACTTATTATATTAAAAATGACAATACCGTATATATAAGCAAAGTTTATAATAACGACTGTAACTATTGCCAGAATGAAATCGCTGCCGATTTTGTAAAATGGCTTATTCTAAATGATTATGACAACCAAGCAACAACACTTCACGTCACAAGTTTGAGTGATGTAAATGAATCTGATCTCGAAGAAAGACGCGAGAAATATATCATTGACCGTAAACAAAAAAACTACTCTGTAATTAATGTTGGATTTACGTATACCGAAAACTAAAGGATGGTATTTGATTTTTGTTTCCAAAAACTTCAATTTAAGAAATACAAGAATAGCTGATTCGAAAAATTTAATTAATAATAAATAGAAATAGCATGAAAAAAATAATCTCAATTTGCCTGTTAGTGGTAACAACTTTTACTGTCAAAGCACAAGATATGAGCTTTGAAGAAACAGTGAAGTATATTAATGAGAAGATCGCATGTTGTGGTTACGGTAGCTTTTCTCAATTTCCTAAAGAAGCTAATTTAGGGGGAGATATCGAATGGTTTGATGGGGGGCGTAACAGCATAAACCTTTTTGACTTAGTGTCAGTAACTACCGATGAAGATCACCTCTTAAATAATAATGGAATTTCATTGGTTAAGGGATATTGGAATGGACAACCTGGTTTATTTAGAATTGAATTTCAAAAAACAAAAGAAAGATCAATCGTTTTTCACGCATTCGAATCTCAATTGGATGCCGAGCGCATTTATAAAGCTTTGTTACATTTAAAAAGTCTCTGTACTAAAAAGAAAGACCCATTTGATAAATAAAAATAACTATATACTAAATTAAAAAACTATAAAAAAATAATTGGTTTATGCTTCGCTGTATTAATTCTCAATTCTTGCGAAAAAGAGCCTGAAACTCAATTAGTAACCGTTTATGTTGGAAACTGCGGTACAGCAGGTGTATGGGGATATGTTTCTGTAACAATAAATGGAAATACGGAGAACTTTTTTACTCCTGAAAGCAGTAATATGGAGATTTATAATTGTAGTAGAGATAATTCAAATGCATGTTTTTTTGACCTTTACCCAGGCTCTTATACTTATAATGCATCTGATGGTGGAACTAATTGGGAAGGAACAATTACGGTAACTGAAGGTAACTGTCCAATTTTAGAATTATCCTATTAAAATTTAATCATTATGACAAAATTAAGAAGAATTACAAAAGCTTTGTTGATACTAGTTTTTATTTGTGGTATTAGTAAAACTTATGCTCAGGAAACACAAACCTTGGCACAGGATAAACTGGATGTCTTCTCTGCGATTTATCCTATTTTAGACAACGCACAAAAGGTTTATACGTCATCTGGTAAATATGATCAAATTCAAAGTTGGGGACTTGATGGCGATAACGACTGTTACTATTGGTTTTATTCTTATGCGGGAACTATGGAACCGGGTAAGGAGAACGAAAAGTACACAGGTTACGATAAAGTATGGGTAGATTTCTCTAAAATTACATACGTAAGTTCAGGAACAACGAATTTCGGATATAAATGCGTTGTACTTTACGGTGAATCTGAAAGTATCAAATATCAAACAAGCAATTTTGATGATTATGGTAATAGAAGTGGAATGGGGGATTTCAATTACGCTAGTGAAATAACTCTTCCCATAGATAGCAAGGAATTGGTAAGTCAATTTAGTTCATTAGCTAAATTATGCAAACAAGAAAGAGAAAGTAATCCAACAGAGTTCACCGGATTAACTCCACCGCAGATGAATTATTCTACGTATGAAGAACCATGGATAATGAAGGATGAAGCCCCATTAATAGTTGGACTAGTAGGAGGAGGTATAGTTGTAGTTTTACTGTTATTGCTCATGAAATAGGATTTATGTACTCCTTATTCAGCATAGAATAAATTAAAAAAAAATCAGAGCAAGCCGAAAATTAGGATAGAGAGTCGGTGATATTATTAAATTAATAAAAACAGTAATACCACAAAAAAATGAAGAAACTAATTACAATTTGCCTTTTAGTTGCAACAACTTTTTCTGTAAACGCACAAACAAAACCTACAAAAGAGGAAACCCTGGCTTTTTTAAGAAGGACCTGTGAATCAACGATTGGAAAAACATCTGACGATAAAAAATTTATAAAAACAACTTTTAGCTATAACAACATTACAACTGAATATCTTTACATGGGTTATGAAGATAGCAGCATTGATGAATTTTCGTTGATCAAGTGGGAGAATGCTACGGAAATACTTATGTGGGAACATAGTACAGGAGATGAACAGGAGATAAGTGATGTTATGATCAAATTTTCAAGCCAGGTATTATTGGAACAGAATGGGGGGACAGGGGAATACAGGGACAGCGTATATTTTTATTACCCCGAGATAAAACGGGAAAGTGTAAAAAAAGCAATTGAGCGCTTAATAGAAATAGCCAAAGAAGAAAACAAAGACCCATTTCAGGATTAATTGCAATTAAAAACCATGAAAAAACTACTCACCTTTTGCCTGTTGGTCGCAACCGCATTTAATGTGAATGCACAAACATTTGAGGAAACCGTCAAGTATATTAATGAGAAGATTTCTTGTTGCAGTGATTATAAAGATGAACACATTAGCTGTTCTATAGATGGCGATATTAAATGGTATTCTGCCGGAAAAGATCATCGAATTAATCTTTTTGACCTTTTACCTGAAGATCAAAATTTAACCTATGTCGTTTTCAATAGCAATGGAATAATAATATATGATTATACCTCAAGTTTTTATGTTCGTTTTAAAATTTCAGGTGAAACTGAGACGCTGAATATTTTTCCGGTTCAGGCAGATGCAGAGCGAGTATGCAAAGCTTTGTTACATTTAAAAAGTGTATGTACCAAGAGAAATGACCCATTTGATAAATAAAAAATTATGAAAAAACTACTAACAATTTGCCTTTTAATGGCAACAACTTTTACGTTAAATGCTCAAGAAAGTAAAACCTATTACTATTTTGCCTTTGGCACTGAAACTGGTATCGTTGATAAAGTATATATCACACCCTTAAAAACTATTACCATCAACGAAAAAACGCATTATGCCATAACAGATGCTGGTGCAGCAAATCAATTTAGAGATTTTATGGAGGCAGAATATAATAATTTGAATGGAAGATTTTTTTCAGATGGAGATGTTTATTTTAGTGAGTATTTTGATGAGGCTACGGCAACAGAATATTATAGAAGCACCTTAAAACGTTACGAGAGTGTTGTTAAGATCTCTGGATTTCAATATATACCAGAAGAAAAATAAATTCACAATGAATGAATTATTCTCAAGAAAAAAATTTAGTTTAAACACTAAAATAACAATCTTAAAAACTAATCACAATTTGCCTTTTATTGATATGTAAAAGACAATATCTTACTGAGTAAGCCGAAAATCTGAATTACTTATAGTCGGTATGATTAATATAACCAAAAACAATTATTATGAAAAAACTAATAACAATTTGTCTTTTAGTTGCAACATCTTTTACTGCTAATGCACAAACGGAACCAACTAAGGAAGAAACTATTACATGGTTGAAAGAGAAGTTTGAGAAATGTGGCTACATGGCCAGAGGAGGAGGTTTCATGAAATGTGAGGAGTTAAAATATAAGATAAATGAATGTAGTATTGTAGTTTCAGCCGTAATTATTGATAGTAGAGATGAAATCGAATACGGTGTGTTATCAGTAGAATTTCCTACAACAGGTTGTAAAATATGGGGAACGGGTAATTTAACAGATGAATTCAGAAATACATACTCTGGCGTCTTATCATACGAGAGTTCTGTTGTTAAAGAAGAAAAAGTTTTTACAAAAAAACATGAATTTTGGAAAAGTGAAATAATATTGAGAAATGAAACGGCCTTTATATCCAATGGTGCTAAGTATGGTTTTTATTTACAAAGTAATGAAAACGATATTTTAGAAAGAATCCAAAAAGCTCTTGACCACCTTGCCACTTTTTGCCCAAAGAAAACAGAAACCTTTTAATTTTTAATAAGCACATACAAGTAACGTTAATTTAAATAAAAAAAGCCCTATGAAATTATATATTGTATTACTAATTGTCTTTGTATTATCCTTTTTCAAAATAAGTGCCCAGGAAACAAAGCCCTGCTTGTTTATAGGTAGATATGATATAGAAAAAAAAGGTGTATGCAGTAATAGAACTTACATTAAAGAAGCTGTTTATGATAAGACGGAATATGAAGCTAAAAGATTAAAATTTCGTGAAGAGCACAAAGATGCTAATCCCTCCACAAGTTTTGTGTCTGATAAGCAATGTGTCGTGGTGTATGAATATCAAATGAAAATTTCGGGTTTTAAATGCACCCCGACTGTTCACAGAATAGAAATAGGTACAAGTGTTGAAGCATGTGCTGATATTGTAGACGCTTATTATGCCAAATATCCCAAAGAGTTTAACACTAAACCCACTTCTGTCTTTACTTGGCAAGGCGTTGGAAAATCACAGAAGGAGGTGTTAACAGAGGATTTTGAAGGGGTTACAGGCACATTTTCATTGGTAACAAAACCTAATGGAGGAGATTTTACTTTAGCTCAATTTAAAAACAATACAACCAACAAAAAAGCAACTATTAAAGTAATGGACTCAAATGGAACAATTACAGAAAAAGTTCTTGAACCTAATGAGAGTATAACCCATAAATATGAGACTAAATCATTGGAAATTCTAGTGACTTATGAGGAAAGCAAAGCAAATGAATCTTCTTCAGTTTATGATACTATTAAAACACAAGTAAGAAAAATGATTATTAATGAAGATGGGAAGATAAAATCTACCATTACTGCGAGTTGGGGCATTAGAGGATAAATCAAACTAAAGTAGTAAACAATAAATTCAAACAAGAATCACTAGCTATAAAAGCGGGATTAAAAATTGACGGTTTAGTGCGTTTATGACTGTGTTGTGGTTCAACAAATATTCGCTCTTCACAATAAAATTAGGAGAAACTTATGAAAATTATTAAAAATAAAGATTTGACAATGATTTTTTATTCAAATGAATACACAATTAGGTAATTGCTTTTGGGCTAATTACAGTGATCTTTAATCCACTAAAACTAAGTTTGCCTCAATCACAATTCAGCCTAATTGAAAGTTAAAAAATTATCGATGCGTATATACTTTGTTGTTTTTTTATTCCTGAAAAGCATCATTTATACTGCCTATAGCCAAACCTATGATGTAAACCATTGGCCACAATTAATGGAAATGGCTCAAAAGGATTCTGTTGCTGAAATAGAACGATTAGCGGCTTTAAAATTTCATGTCCTTATAAATGACTATCGTTCATCCAAGGATTTAGATACTCTTTTGTGGAATGATTTAAATAGTTACAAGTTATTAGTTGCTAATTACAAGTTGCAAATCCCAAATTAATTTGGCCGATGAGCTTGTCGAAGTGCCAATTTACAATTCACAAATCGATACACCTATATGTCCTTGTCCTATGTGCCCTATGTACCACTTCGATAAACTCAGTGCATCGCTATGTATTCCAAATTGAATCCCAAATTGTTCACGTTTTAATAAACTTGTAATTCGCAACTCGCAACTATTTATAACTCGCAACTAATAACTAACTTTGTCACTCAAAATAAATGCGTGTGTTTCAAAGAGGTGATATTGTTGAATTAGAAATTTCCGACTATGCTTTTGGAGGTAGAGGAATTGCAAAAGTTGAAACGGAAGATGGTCATTATGTCGTTTTTGTCGACAATACGTTTCCTGGTCAATTAGTTAAAGCAAAAATTGAGAAAAAACGTAAGCGTCACGCTGAAGCAAAATTCCAAGATGTAATTCGTAGGTCGAAAGATGAGGTAATCTCTTCTTTTCAAGAGATTTCTGGCGGACCATACATATACGTTCCAATAGCATTGCAAGAAGAACACAAGAAAACATCAACCTTAGAAGTATTTAGTAGAATTTCTAATAATCGGGATTTAAATGACCGTTTTGATGAATTCATTTCTTCACCAAACCATTATTATTACCGCAATAAAATGGAATATAGTTTTTCGACTATTGAACATGATTTGGAAACAGGCGAAGAGAAAGACGAAGCATTTGCTTTAGGATTTAAGCGAAGAGGGACGTGGTGGAAGGTAGAAAGCTTGAATAAACCAAGTGGTATGTTCGACGAGCAATGGGAGACGATTCTAAAAGATATTCGAATATTTCTTCAGAATACGGGATTGCCAGCTTGGCATCCACCAAAAAAAGAAGGTTTTTTTAGACATATTGTTGTACGGAAATCATTTGACCAAGATCAACTTTTATTGAATTTAGTCACTTCTTCTGTTGGATTGGAAGATTTTGACGTAGAAGTATTTGCCTCTTTTCTAAAAGAAAAATTAGGAAATCGCTTAGCTGGATTTCAACATACAGTTAACGATAACGTTGCCGATAGAGCCAAAATTGAAAATGGTCAATGGAAGTTAGTCTATGGTGAACCAATTGTCATTGAAAAATTATTGGGTTTGAATTTTGAAATCTCCATGGAAAGTTTCTTTCAAACGAATCCAAAGAGTGCTGAAAAATTGTACACCAAAGCCTTGGATTATGTTTTTGAAGAGGAAATTCCAGCAGGAAAAGTTGTCATGGACTTGTTTTGCGGAACAGGAACGATTGGACAAATATTATCTACACGAAAAGGTGATGTTGAAATCGTTGGAGTGGATATTGTAGCTGAAGCAATTGAAGATGCCAAACGAAATTGTAAACGAAATGGTATAAAAGGAATTAATTTCTACGCTGCAGATGTAGGGAAATTCCTAAAAGAACATCCGGAATATATTGGAAATATTTCGACGATAATATTAGATCCACCGAGAGCAGGTATTGCACCAAAAACACTCTTGAAAACAATTGATTTAGGAGCTGAAAATATCGTTTATATTTCGTGTAACCCATCCACCCAAGCTAGAGATGCTGAAACGCTCTCAAAAGCTGGTTATGAGCTTGAGAAGATTTCATTGGTAGACCAATTTCCGCATACAGGTCACATCGAATCTATTGCCAAATTTAAAAGAAGAAAAAATGAGGGCTGAAATCCTATCAATAGGTGATGAATTGTTAATTGGACAAACAATCAATACCAATGCATCTTGGTTAGGACAAGAATGCTCTAAAATTGGAATTCAAATTGTTCAAGTAACCACAATTTCGGATGAAAAACAGCTAATTAAAGAAGCGATTGACGCAGCGTTTTTAAGAAGTGATATTGTCTTGGTAACAGGTGGTTTAGGACCAACAAAAGATGATATTACGAAATATACCTTGTGTGAATATTTTGACAGTGAACTAGAAATTCATTTACCTACATTAACTAAAATAGAAACCTATTTTGCAGAGCGAAAACGTCCAATGTTGGAGGTGAATATTCGTCAAGCGGAATTACCGAAAAAATGTGAAATTCTTGAAAATCGTTATGGAACAGCTGCAGGAATGTGGTTTACCCAAAATGATAAAGTACTAATCAGTATGCCCGGCGTTCCTTATGAAATGAAAGGTATTATGACGGAAGAAGTTTTTCCTCGTTTGAAAGAAAGATTTGTGTTAAAAGCAATGTATCATAAAACGATTTTAACACAAGGAATAGGTGAATCATTCTTGGCAGAAGCGATTAAAGATTGGGAAAATGAAGTGAGGGAAGCAGGATTAGGACTGGCTTATTTACCATCTCCTGGAATGGTAAAATTACGGCTATCATCTTACCAAGGCGAAGCTAGGAAGGAAGAAATTAATGCGTATTTCACTGTTCTTGAAGATCGATTCCCACAATATATTTATGGTTCTGAAAATGACACATTACCGAGTGTATTAGGAAAGCTGCTAATTGCTAAAAAACTTACTATTGGAACGGTAGAAAGCTGCACTGCTGGAGCACTTGCAAAAAGCATTGTTTCTGTATCTGGTTCCTCTGCTTATTTTCAAGGAAGTATTCTAACTTATAGTAATGAATTGAAAAAGAAACTTGTAAATGTCACGGCTGAAAGTTTAGATCAATTTGGAGCTGTTAGTCAAGAAGTCGTTGAACAAATGGCGATTAATGGACGAGAAATTCTAGGAGTTGATATGTGTATTTCCACTTCTGGAGTGGCAGGACCAGATGGTGGGAGCGAAGAAAAACCAGTTGGGACCATTTGGATTGCCATCGCAAGTAAAGAGAATATCTTTTCGAAACAATTTTATTTTGGAAATAACAGAGAAAGAAACATCGAAATGGCTGTTTTAACTGCCTTAAATCTAGCTAGATGTAAAAATTTAGGAATTTTAAGTGAAAAAAATTAATCTTTCCTTGTTCATGTAGGAAAAAAGTAGTTACTTTGCACCCCATTTAGAATAAGGATAAAACAACTATAGATGTCACGAATTTGTCAACTTACGGGTAAATCTGTTATGGTAGGAAACAATGTTTCTCACTCAAAACGCAGAACGAAGCGTAAATTCTACCCGAATTTAATTTCAAAGAAATTTTTTCTCCCTGAAGAAGAGCGTTTTGTAACGTTAAAAATTTCAACCTCAGCGTTGAGAAATATTAACAAAAAAGGTATTTCTGCTGTCATAAAAGAGGCACGCGAGAAAGGATATTTAAAATAATCTTGTCCTCCCGTTGTGAAACGGTAGACTTGAAAAAGTAAAGAAATGGCTAAGAAAGCAAAAGGTAATAGAATTCAAGTAATTCTTGAGTGCACCGAGCACAAGGAATCAGGTCAACCAGGAACTTCTCGTTATATAACAACGAAGAATAGAAAGAACACACCTGATCGTATGGAAATTAAAAAATTCAATCCTATATTGAAACGTATGACGGTTCATAAGGAGATTAAATAATTGAATCATGGCAAAGAAAGTAGTAGCATCGTTACAAAAAGGTGGCGGAAAAGAACATACAAAGGTTATAAAAATGCAGAAGTCTGAAAAGTCTAATTCATATACCTTTAAAGAAGAAATTGTACACAACGATAAAGTTAAAGAGTGGTTCGCTAAGAACTAATTTCTTTTCTTTTTCTAACTATTTGAGCCCCGATTATTCGGGGCTTTTCTTATTTTTACATATTCAAAAGTAGATTATGGCGTTTTTCGGATTATTCTCAAAAGAAAAAAAAGAAAGTCTCGACAAAGGACTTGAAAAAACCAAACAAAGTTTTTTATCAAAACTGGCTCGCACAATCGTTGGTAAATCTAAGGTTGATGATGAAGTTTTGGATAACCTTGAAGAAGTCCTTATTACTTCTGATGTTGGAGTTGATACAACATTGAAAATCATCAATAGAATTGAAGCACGCGTCTCAAGAGATAAAGTTCTTGGCACAAATGAACTGAATACTATTTTAAAAGAGGAAATTGCAGCTCTCCTAGAGGAGAATAATTCAACCAATCAAGGTAGTTTTGAAGTTGAAAAAATAGACGGCCAGCCCTATGTTATTATGGTGGTTGGTGTAAATGGTGTTGGTAAAACAACAACAATCGGTAAACTTGCTCATCAATTCAAATCTTCAGGCAAAAAAGTAGTGCTCGGAGCTGCAGATACTTTTCGTGCAGCAGCAGTTGATCAATTAATTATTTGGTCTGAACGAGTAGGTGTTTCTATCGTGCAACAAGGAATGGGTGCAGATCCTGCTTCTGTTGCTTTTGATACGCTGCAATCTGCAAAATCTCAAGGTGCGGATATAGTAATTATCGATACTGCTGGAAGATTGCACAACAAAATCAACTTGATGACTGAGTTGAGTAAAATAAAACGCGTCATGGAAAAAGTTATTCCGGGAGCTCCTCACGAAATTTTATTGGTACTGGATGGTTCAACTGGTCAAAATGCATTTGAACAAGCGAAACAGTTTTCTTTAGCAACAGACATCAACGCATTGGCAATTACTAAATTAGACGGTACGGCGAAAGGTGGAGTTGTAATTGGTATTTCAGATCAAATGAAAATCCCTGTTAAGTACATTGGTGTTGGAGAAGGTATCAACGATTTGCAATTATTCAATAAAACAGAATTTGTAGATTCACTATTTTCTTAATTTGAACGAATAAAATGTATTTTTCATCGAGCATATAGTGCTTGTGATAGAATATTTTAAAATTTGCAGTTATTTTTTTTGATTGTATGTTTTATATTTCATAATTTGGACTCGCTAAAACTAAATTATGAACCTAACATTTAATCCACGAGGATTTATATTCTCGATGCTTATCATTTTATTGATAGCACCATCCACTCTTTTTTCTCAATCTACAATTCGCTGTTATACTGACGAAATGGATGCAGCGCTTAGAGCGAACAATCCAGATCTTCCTTCAAGAGAGGAATTTGAAAATTGGTTGAATTCTGAAGTTCAACAAAATTCTGCTTCAAAAATTATTGGTGGTGTTTATTATATACCTGTTGTATTTCATGTTATTCACAGTGGTGAAGCAGTTGGATCAGGGACAAATGTTTCGATGGCTGCAATGCAATCACAAATTGATGTACTGAACGAGGATTTCCGAAAATTACTGGGTTCAAATGGATGGAATACAAATCCTGTTGGTGCTGATACTAAAATTGAATTTTGTTTAGCTCAAAGAAGACCGAATGGCACTGCCTTCGCAGTAGCAGAGCCTGGTGTGAATAGAATTTTGTATTCAACAATTGGAGCAACTGCACCACCGTTTTCTACAGCATATATTGATGCAACAATAAAAACATGGACATATAATGGCGGAGTAGCAACAGCAACTCGTGGATGGGATCCAAATAAGTACATGAATATTTGGTTGTGTAATATATCGGGCGGAATTTTAGGGTATGCACAATTTCCTACCTCACCACTTGGTGGAATGGGTTGTGGTGCTCAAGCTGTAGCTACAGATGGTGTAGTATTTTTATATAATTCTATTGGAAAAAGTGCAGTTACTGGTTATCCAGGACCTTATAATGAAGGAAGAACAGCTACACATGAGATAGGACACTGGCTTGGTTTACGTCACATTTGGGGAGATGGTGGTTGTACTATTGACGATTTTTGTAATGATACCCCTGAAGCTGCTGCCGCAAATTTTGGATGTCCTGCCGGAACAAACAGTTGTACAGCTGCTCCAGATGCCGGAGTTGATCAAATAGAAAATTACATGGATTATACTGACGATTTATGTATGAATATTTTTACAAATGATCAAAAAGCAAGAATGAGAACAGTATTGGAAAGTAGTCCGCTAAGATTAAATTTAATTAATTCTGATGCATGCACTCCTCCAAATGCAAATGACGCTTCAGTTATAGATATAATAACCCCTAAAGGGGATAATTGCGCTGGAAGTCTTACACCTATAGTTACCCTAAAGAATCGTGGGTCAAGCAATTTAACAACAGCAACTATTTCATATAAAATCGATAATGGAACTGCCACAACATTTGCGTGGAGTGGAACAATTGCACCTGGCTCGTCATTAAATGTTACTTTACCAGCGTTCACCTCAACTTTAGGTACGCATAATTTCAAATCTTATTCTACATTACCAAATGGAGGCGTTGATCCATCAACAGCTTACGATACTTCTGCAATTGATTTTGTTATTTCAAATGGTGAAATGGCACCATTTATTGAAACGTTTGAAGGTTCAACTTTCCCGCCAGATGTTAGATGGGTTGTAGAAAACACGAATAGTGATTGTTACCAATGGGTAGCAGCTTCTGCCACTTCAATTACTGGTACCTTCATTAATAGTGCTGCACAATTCCCCGGTTTTGGGAATGGTTCAGGTAGTACTGATAATTTAATTTCACCGATTTTTATTCTGCCGTGTAATGCTACAGTTGCTAACATTCAATTTGATGTTGCTTACAGAAGAAGAAATGGAACTGTTGCTAATTATGACCGCCTTTACGTTGAAATATCACAAGATTGCGGTTTAACTTGGACTGTAACACCTATATATGATAAAACCGGGACGACATTACAAGTGTTGACAGCGACTTTAGCAACTTATTATACGCCGGTTGGAATAACTGATTGGAGAACTGAAACGGTTAATTTATTGCCTTTTGTTACTGGAATTTCTAAAAATGTAAAATTTAGATTTAGAGCAGTAGCGGCGAATGGGAATAATATTTACCTTGATAATTTCCGTTTCAATGCTACAACTCCTGGTGAAATTGAGGTGACTCAAAGTGGCAGTGATGTTTTAGATGGAGGTTATTACAATTTTACACCTGTATCTGCGGGCACACCGGCAACAGCGATTTTCACAATTACAAATCCAGGGACGACTAATTTAACTTTAACTGGCCCAATTGTAGTTGCAGGAACTGGATTCACCTTGGCTTCTACTTTTGGAACAACAACCGTTGCTCCTGGAGGAACAACAACATTTAGTGTTACCTTCAATTCTGCAGTCGGTGGATCTTTTACTGGAAATGTTTCTTTCGGAACCAATGATTGTGATGAAGGAACGTATAATTTTCAAATAAATGCGATTGCGACAACCTCTCCTCCTGTAGCAGCTTTTTCAGGAACTCCATTAACAATTTGTGCAGGATCAACAGTTGCGTTTACTGATTTATCAACTGGTGGAGTAACAAGTTGGTCGTGGAATTTTGGAGCTGGAGCTGTGCCGGCTACTTCAACGGCGCAGAATCCGACAGTTACATTTAATACTGTAGGAAGTAATACGATTACATTAATTGTAACGAGTGCTTATGGCTCAGATACGCAGGTAAATACAAACTACGTGACTGTATTAAATTCAACTGGTGTTGCATTGCCAATCACAGAAGGCTTTACTGGAGCGACATTTGTCCCTGTTAATTGGTCTCTTGTGAATACAAATGCTTCTCCTACCTCATGGGCTAGAAGTGCAACAGTTGGTTTTGCGCCAACTGCTGGTAATAGCATGTTCTTTAATAATTTTTCGTATAATGATGGCGACGACGATCAAGTTAAATTACCTGGAGCAAGTTTTAGTGGATTATCTTCTGCACAGTTGCAATTTGATGTCGCATATGCTGCTTTTAATATAACAAGATTTGATGGATTGGAAGTTTTAGTTTCTACAGATTGTGGAGTGACATTTACTTCGGTGTACTCTAAAACAGGTTCAACTGTTGCGGTAGGAAATCTTCCAACAGCTCCTGCAACAACTGCTTCATTTACACCCACTGCGGCACAATGGAGAACAGAAACAATAAATCTTTCAGCTTATGTTGGAAATTCTAAAGTAATTGTCGCATTTAAAAACCTATCAGGTAATGGAAATAGATTATTTGTTGATAATATTAATTTAACGGGAGTGGTTTCAACTCTTGCTCCTGTAGCAAGTTTTACTTCATCACCTACTTCTCCTGTTTGTGCTGGTCAAAGTGTTACCTATACAAGTACCTCAACAAATAGTCCTACATCTTACAGTTGGTCATTTGCTGGCGGAACACCTGCAACTAGTACTTCAGCAACACAAGTAGTTACTTATGCTGCTGCTGGAACGTATAATGTTTCATTAACAGCAACAAATGGCAGTGGTTCAAATACCCTGAATCAAGCTGGTTATATGACTGTAAATGCTTCTCCATCAACGCCAATTGTTACAGTATCAAATAACTGTGGTAATTCTGTATTGACAACATCAGGAACAAGTTTGTTATGGTCAACCGGAGCAACAACTCCTTCAATTACTGTTTCTACCGCTGGAACATCTTCTGTTACGCAAACTGTTGGAGGTTGTACAAGTTTATCAGGTTCAGCAACAGCGGCACCAATAGCTATTCCATCAACGCCAATTGTTACAGTATCAAATAACTGTGGTAATTCTGTATTGACAACATCAGGAACAAGTTTGTTATGGTCAACCGGAGCAACAACACCTTCAATTACTGTTTCTACCGCTGGAACATCTTCTGTTACGCAAACTGATGGAGGTTGTACAAGTTTATCAGGTTCAGCAACAGCGGCACCAATAGCAATTCCATCAACTCCAATTGTTACAGTATCAAATAACTGTGGTAATTCTATATTGACAGCAAGTGGTGCTGGACCTTTTTTATGGTCGACAGGTGAAACTACTGTTTCAATTTTGGTGACAAGTGCAAATTCCTATTCAGTAACTCAAACTTTTGGTGGGTGTATTAGCTCATATGGAATTGGGGTTGCTGCTCCAAATTCAATTCCAGCAATTCCTGTTGTCGCAGTTGTAGACAATTGTGGTACTTCGGTATTAACAACTTCAGCAACTGGATCTTTGGTTTGGTCAACTAGTGAGACAACTTCCTTTATTACAGTTACTATGCCGGGAACATATTTTGTTTCACAATCTGTAAACGGTTGCACAAGTCCTGTTGGAACTGCATTAGCAAATCCAAATATTGTACCGACTGTTACATTTAATCCGCTTGCAGATATTTGTATCAATGCTGCATCTTATACGTTAGTTGAAGGTTCACCAGCAGGTGGAACTTATAGTGGCATAGGGGTAATTGGTGGTCAATTTGACCCGAGTGTTTCAGGATATGGTGTCTTTACAATAGATTATAATTACACTGATTTAAATGGTTGTTTAGGAATGAATCAACAACCAATAACGGTTGGATGTGCAAGTATTGATGAAACAAATGAATTTGAATTAGTACTTTACCCAAATCCAACAGAAGGTATATTCTCACTAATTATTGAAAACGATGTGATGTCAAAAGTAAATATTTTTGATGCTTCAGGTAGAATAGTGAAGAATGTAATTAATAATAACTTTGAATCAGAAATGAAAATTGATTTAACACATTTTGCAGATGGAATATATTCTTTAGAAATATACACGAATCAAGGCGTAATTCGTAAAAAAGTTACTTTAACGAAATAATTCAAAAAGGATTTTTCAATATTAACGGTTCCAGAAATGGGACCGTTTTTTATTTACTGTAATCTAGATATTAGAATGGTGAAAAATAATTTCTATTTTTGGCTTTAAATTATTTTCCTCACTCACAGAAATATAAATTGAAAAAACTCAAAATCAACGGACACGGTCACATTCTTCCTGAACCAAGTGAAATTCCAAAGTTCATGAAGGATAAAAAGTTGTTCTGGATTGATGAGGATAAAAAATTCATGCGCCAAGATGATTGGTCACGACCTATAACAGATCCCAGCTTTTTCTTTAATGAAAAATTAGAATGGATGTCAAAATACGATATCGATCATGGAGTAATGTTGAACCTTTCTCAAGTTTATTGCAACGGTTGGGAAAGACAAGATGCACATGATGCAATTCGCTGGCAGAACGATTTTAATGCGAGTGTTCAACAAAGAAGACCAGATAAATTTACTTGCGGTTTTGTCGTGCAACCACTTTACATGGAAGATGCACTCAAAGAAATTGAACGTTGTGTAACGCAATTAAAGCTGAGTTTACTTTGTCTGCCTACTCATTTCTTAAACAAAGAAGGTGAATGGTTATCTATTGCGGATGAAAGTGTTTTCCCAATTTATGAATTAGCAAATCACTATAATTTAGCAGTCGAAATACACCCTTACGATGCTGAAAAAATGGTTAAATTAAAAGATATTTATTGGCGATTTCATTTGGTTTGGATGATGGCGCAAACAGCTGACACTTTACATCTTTTTACACTAAATAATCTTTTAGAGAGATTTCCAAATGTAAGAACGTGCTTCGCACATGGTTGCATGTTAGGACAAGCAAACTATGGACGTCGTTTGCAAGGTTTTGATGGTCGACCAGATTTATTTGAAGGCACAACCAATCCAAGAGAAGCGCTAGGTCACCCAAATTTATTTTTTGATTCATTGGTACACGATTCATATACCTTGCAATTAATTAAAACTAGAGCAGGTGCATCACAAATAATAGCTGGTTTGGACGATCCTTATCCTTTGGGAGAAATGGAAGGTGTTGCCAATTCATACCCAGGTCGTGTTATTGATTTTGCAGTTGAATCCAATATCATCACTCAACAAGAATCAGATGCGATGTGGTGCGATAACGTTTTGAGATGGCTCGGGAAAACTGAATTAAGATAGTTAATTCATAATTCATAATTCTCAATTCAGAATTCTCAACTATCTTTGCCTAAATTCAATTTTATAATGGCTCAAAAACCTTCAATTCCTAAAGGAACACGTGATTTTCTTCCAAAAGAAGTAGCAAGAAGAACTTATATTTTCGATACAATTAAAAAATCATTTAGAAAATTTGGTTTTGCTCCAATTGAAACGCCTTCTTTCGAATTATCTTCAACATTAATGGGGAAATATGGTGAAGAAGGAGATCGATTGATTTTTAGAATATTGAATTCTGGAGAAAAAGTGCGTAAGGCAGATTTGGATGCTTTAGCGCAGGATAATTTGCCTCGTTTCGCTAATTCTCTTTCAGAAAAAGCATTGCGTTACGATTTAACGGTTCCTTTTGCACGGTTTGTCGTACAACACCAAAATGAATTGTCTTTTCCATTTAAACGCTATCAAATTCAACCAGTTTGGAGAGCAGATAGACCACAACATGGTAGATACCAAGAGTTTTTTCAGTGCGACGCTGATGTTGTAGGAAGTGATTCTTTGGTGAATGAAGTTGATTTTACATTCATGATCGACGAAGTTTTAACGAATTTGCAATTGCCAAGTTTTACAATCAAAGTAAATAACCGTAAAATTCTTTCTGGAATTGCAGAAGTGAGTGGCGAAACTGCTAGAATTATCGACATTACTGTAGCAATCGATAAATTAGATAAAATTGGAGAAGAAGGAGTTGTGAAAGAGTTGCGTGATAAAGGAATTTCTGAAGCAGCAATTGATAAAATTCAACCTTTATTCTCTTTTTCTGGTTCAAATTCAGAGAAAATGACCAAAATGAGTGCTTTTTTAGCAAAAAGTGAAATTGGCTTAAAAGGTTTGGAGGAATTGCAATTTGTATTTGATAATGTGGAACGTCTGGGATTGCAACGTGCAGAAATTGAATTCGATATTACGTTAGCGAGAGGTTTAAATTATTACACAGGAGCAATTTTCGAAGTGAAAGCAAATGGTGTGAAAATGGGCAGTATTTGTGGTGGAGGACGATACGATGATTTAACTGGATTGTTTGGAATGCCAGGAATGTCTGGAGTTGGAATCTCTTTTGGTGCAGATAGAATTTATGACGTAATCACAGAATTGGACTTGTTTCCAAAAGAAACGGATCAAGGATTAACGTTATTATTCGTGAATTTTGGAGAAAAAGAACAAGCTCATTGCATGAAGTTAGTGCATGAAGTTCGCGCAAATGATATCGATTGTGAATTATATCCATCAACTGCCAAAATGCAAAAGCAAATGAAATATGCCAATGACAGAAATGTGCAATATGTTGCTTTAGTGGGTGAAAATGAAATGAATCAAGAATTAATTCAATTGAAAAACATGGAAACTGGAGATCAGGAAGAAATGAGTATCGATGAATTGATTTTCAAGCTAAAAAAATAGACATCATATTGTAACGTCGAATTGCATTCGGCGGACGATATGGTTCAAAGAAATAGAAAGAAAATGAAAAACTACACCATAAATAACGAGTGGATTTCTCTCCATCAAATAGATGAAATTCTTGAAAATCATGTAACACTTGAATTAGGAGAAAATGCGCGAAGTCTGATTCAAAAATGCAGAACATATTTGGATGAAAAGATTCAGCGTCATGACAAACTTATTTATGGTATTAATACGGGATTTGGATCACTTTGTAATACTGCAATTGACACAAAAGATTTAGAGCAATTACAAACAAATTTGGTGTTGTCTCATGCATGTGGAACAGGAGATGAAGTGCCACAAGAAATTGTAAAACGAATGCTTTTTTTGAAAGTTTTAGGGCTTTCCCACGGACATTCAGGAGTTCAAGTTGCAACTGTTGAACGGTTGATTTATTTTTTCAATCATAACATCATACCGGTTGTTTACCAACAAGGAAGTTTAGGCGCATCTGGTGATTTGGCTCCTTTAGCACATTTGTCTTTGCCGTTGATAGGTGAAGGAGAAGTTTATTTTCAAGGTAAAAAGCATGCATCAGCTGAAGTTTTAAAAGCAATGAACCTTGAACCAATTGTTTTGCAATCAAAAGAAGGTTTGGCTCTATTGAACGGAACGCAATTCATGAGTTCGTATGCATCCTATTGCGTTTCAAAAGGACATCAGCTATGGAATCAATGGAATACAATTGCTGCAATGTCATTAGAAGGATATGATGGACGTTTGAACCCATTTCAAGCGAACGTGAATGAAATTCGAAATCAACAAGGACAAATTGAAGTGGCAAAAATCTTCCGTGATTTATTAGCTGGAAGTGAAATTATCGTCCAAGAAAAGGAACATGTTCAAGATCCTTATTCTTTCCGATGTATTCCACAAGTTCATGGTGCGTCAAAAGATGCATTGGATTATGCGGCAACGATTATTGAACGAGAAGTAAATGCGGTGACAGACAATCCGACTATTTTTCCTGACGATGACGATATCGTTTCTGCAGGAAATTTCCACGGACAACCATTGGCGATTACAATGGATTTCTTGGCAATTGCTTTAGCGGAAATGGGAAGTATTTCAGAAAGAAGAGTGTACAAGCTCATTTCTGGAACCAGAGGTCTTCCTGCATTTTTGGTCGCAAATCCAGGATTAAATTCAGGATTTATGATTCCCCAATATGCGTGTGCTTCAGTGGTGAGTCAAAATAAACAATTGTGCACACCGGCATCAGTTGATACAATTGATTCGAGTAACGGACAAGAAGATCATGTTTCTATGGGTGCAAATGCAGCAACAAAATTATTACGTGTCGTAGAAAATTGTTTCACAATACAAGGAATAGAGCTTTTAAATGCCGCTCAAGCTTTTGAGTTCAGGAGACCTTTGAAATCATCAACCATTATTGAAAAAACAGTTTCGGATTTTCGTCAAACGGTAAGATTTGTTAATAATGACGAGTATTTGCACCCGTTAATTAACGAAAGCGTTAAGTTTGCAAAACAAAAAATGAAATAATATGGAAACGATTGAATCTATCGATAATCAGCCTTCACTAAAAGAACAACGCCCTTCTTTTTTAACGGTTTTGTGTATTCTAAGCTTTATTTTTATTGGATTCTCAATACTTTTTGGTTTGTTCGGTATTGCTACAGGACCTATGAACGCGGATCAGCTTCTAGAATCATCTGTTCAAATATCGAAATCTGCAGATGAAATGCGTTCTCTTGATATGGAAAGTTTTGCAATTATGATGGAACAAATTGGAAGAATGACTGTTTCAATTAATAATCATTTTTATGTGAATGGGATTTTATCTTTGGTTGTAATGATTACTGGGTTAATTGGTGTAATTAAAATGATACAAGGTCATAAGATTGGGTTTCATTTATACATTATTTATTCCTTGATTACGATTGGTCAATTATACATTTTTGTATCACCAGCTGATATTCCTTCTTTTGTTGTAATATGGAATTTAGTGATATCAGGTATTTTTGTCTTGATGTATTCTAGAAACTTAAAATGGTTAAAATAAAGTTTTGTAAATTTTAATTTGTCGTTTTATGGTTGAAAAAACAGTTTCTGAAGCAATAAATTATCGTCGTTCGGTTAGGGTTTATAAAGATGAAAAAATTGACACTGATCAAGTGAAAAATTGTTTGATCAATGCGTCTTTAGCTCCAACTAGCAGTAACATGCAATTGTGGGAGTTTTATCATATCTCCAATAAGAATACGATTAATGAATTGAGTGTAGCTTGTTTTGATCAAAATGCTGCAAAAACTGCCCAACAATTAGTCGTTTTCGTCACACGGAAAGATTTATGGAGAAAAAGAGCACAATCGAATGTCGATTTCATTCATGCTTCCTTTGATAAACCAGAGATGGCAAAATTTGAAAAGCGAAAAAAAATGGCGCTTTCTTATTATCAAAAATTGATTCCAACCTTGTATTTTGATTTTTTAGGAATAGTTGGTTTAATCAAATTTGCTATTTTTCAAGTTGTTGGTTTATTTAGACCTATTTATCGTCAAACAAGAACAAGTGATATGCGCGTCGTTGCTCACAAAAGTACTGGTTTGGCTGCAGAAAACTTCATGGTTAGTATGGCCGCAATTGGCTATGATACCTGCCCGATGGAAGGATATGATTCTCTTCGTGTGAAGAAAATATTGAAATTATCACGCAATTCAGAAATTAATATGATCGTATCTTGTGGTTTGCGTGATGAAAATGGCGTTTATGGCGATAGATTCAGAGTTCCTTTTGAGGAAGTTTATTTTTCAGATCACGAATAATAAAGCATTTCTCTAAATTGCCCATATTTCATTTTAGAATTCCCTTTTCATAATTCTTTCCGTATCTTTGCGCCAAATTTCGAGTGAGTTATGATTTCAGTAAACAATTTATCGCTACAATTTGGTAAGCGAATTCTATTTGATGAAGTGAACGTAAAGTTCGTGACAGGAAACTGTTACGGTGTGATTGGTGCAAATGGAGCAGGAAAATCTACATTTTTAAAAATATTGACGGGCGAACAAGATCCTACCACTGGTAGAGTTGAGCTAGAGCCTGGAAAACGTCTTGCTGTATTAAAACAAAATCACTTTGAATTTGATGAATTTGAAGTTTTACAAACTGTAATCATGGGACACAAACGCTTGTTTGAAATCATGGTTGAAAAAGAAGCGTTGTATGCTAAACCAGATTTTTCTGATGCTGATGGAATGAGAACAGCTGAATTAGAAGGTGAATTTGCTGATTTAGAAGGTTGGAATGCTGAAACGGATGCTGCATCTTTATTAAGTAATCTTGGAATTGAAGAAGCAAAGCATTATTTGAAAATGGAAGAACTTTCGAATGATTTGAAAGTACGCGTTCTTCTAGCGCAAGCAATTTTTGGAAATCCAGACGTATTAGTTTTGGATGAACCTACGAATGACCTTGATTTGAAAACTATTGGATGGTTGGAAGATTTTTTGTTAGATTTTAAAAATACAGTGATAGTTGTATCGCATGACCGTCACTTTTTAGATACAGTTTGTACACATATTTGTGATATTGATTATAGCAAATTAAACATGTTTACTGGGAATTACTCATTCTGGTACCAATCTTCACAATTAGCAACTCGTCAACGTTCAGATAAGAATAAAAAGGCAGAGGAAAAGAAAAAGGAATTGCAAGATTTTATTTCACGTTTCTCAGCGAATGCATCTAAATCAAAACAAGCTACGAGTAGAAGAAAGATGTTAGACAATTTGAATATTGAAGACATCCAACCGTCGAGTAGAAAATATCCAGGAATTACTTTTCACCAAGACCGTGAAGCAGGAAATCAAATTTTGACGATTGATGGATTAACAAAATCTGCAGAAGGAAAATTCCTTTTCAACAATATTCATTTAATCATCAATAAAGGAGATAAAATTGCTTTTATTTCAAAAAACTCAGTTGCTTTAACGGCGTTCTTTGAAATATTGAGTGGCAATTTGAAAGCTGATAAGGGTGAACTTACGTTTGGTACAACAATCAATACGGCGTATTTACCAAATGATAATCATTCATATTTCGTAGATAAAATTCCATTAATCGTTTGGTTACGTCAATTTGCAAATACGGATGAAGAGCGTGAAGAAGTAAATTTAAGAACGTTTTTAGGTCGAATGTTGTTTACCGGCGAAGAAGCTTTGAAAACTGCTAATGTTTTATCTGGAGGAGAAAAAGTTCGTTGTATGTTATCTAAAATGATGTTTGCAAAAGCAAATTTATTGTTGATGGATGAACCAACGAATCACTTGGATCTTGAATCGATTACAGCCTTGAATAATGGTATGAAAGAATATCAAGGAACAATGTTGTTTACTTCACATGACCACGAATTGGTTCAAACTGTAGCAAATCGTATAATTGAAATTACGCCAAACGGGATTATTGATAAAATGATGCCGTATGATGATTATCTTGCGGATGCGAAAATTGCTCAATTGCAAGATGAACTTTATGCTTAATTAATTCAATTTTAGTGATTTATAAGAGTTTTCCTTTGCGTCACCGGTTGATAAGTTTCATCCGAGATATTGATGTAAAAGGATTTCGGAAATTATCTATTTTACTACCGAAATGGTTGCTTTCTGATCCTAAAACAACGGCATCTTATATCCTGAAAACGAACCATGATTTTTTGTTACGAATCAATCCGTCCGAAGATGCTGGCGTAGAATTAAGTTTGCACGAAACTGGAACATACGAAAAAGGAATTTTGACCTTTTTACAATCCAATCTAAGAAAAGGAGATTGTTTTGTGGATGTTGGTGCAAATATAGGACTTATGTCAATTTTTGCTTCGAATTGCGTAGGTAATGAAGGTCAAGTTTTAGCGTATGAAGCGCATCCCAAGACAGCTGAATTATTGAAAGAAAATATTGGATTAAATCAATTGCTGAATATTCAAGTTTGTCAATATGCATTGGGTTCAGAAGAAGGCCAAACAAAAATTTACGACAATTGGCAAATCAATAGAGGTGGAGCTTCTTTGATTGTGAAAACAAACGATTCAATTGCTTTTGATATTGAAATTCATCAGTTAGACAATAAGATTCCTACTAATTTACAACCAAAAATCATTAAAATTGACGTAGAAGGTTTTGAATTGGAAGTGTTAAAAGGAGCAAGTGAAACTATCAAAAGATTTCAACCAATACTAATTGTTGAGTTTTCTGAAATAAGGGAAAATGTGCATGAATCAGGAGCACAGCTTGTTGAAATTATTAAAACATTTGGCAATTATCGGTTCTACAAATTGAAAGGTGGAAAAGAACGTAAATCCAAACTCGTTGAAATTCTCAACAATGATCAACTTCCTCAGCACGATAATGTAATATGTATGTCAAAAATTCATAATTCATAATTTGGGATTTTAAAATAAATGAAAGGAAAACGGACTTTGTGCCCTTTGTGCCTTTGTGGTTTGTTTCTATAATTTAAAATCATTTGTAATTCGTAATTTTGTCTGCAAATAATCATTGTAAAAAACACCATGGTAAATTATTCATTCAGCATTGAAAATCCGAATCAACAATATATTCAAATAAAAGCAACATTTGAAGAACTTGGTGACACAACAATTATTCGTCTACCAAGCTGGAGACCTGGAAGATATGAATTGGGAAATTTTGCTAAAAATGTAAAAGGGTTCAAAGTTTACAATGATCAAAATAAACGTATTGATGCACCAAAAATTCTTAAAGACGCTTGGGAAATAGATACAAAAGACACAAAATTCATTCGAGTAGAATACAGTTATTATGCGTTTGATTTAAATGCGGGTTCAACATTTCTGTCGAAAGAGCAATTATATGTGAATCCTGTAAATTGCTGTGTTTTTTCTGAATCTCACGCAGATCAACCAACTGCTTTGGCATTGAATATACCTGCTAATTGGAAAGTAGCAAGTTCAATGACGCTAAAAGGAGATGTATTGTTGGCTGATAATTTTGATGAATTGGCTGATTCACCGTTTATTTGCTCTGAAAATCTGCAACATGATACTTACACATCTGGTGAAACACTGTTCCATTTATGGTTTAATGGCGCCGTAGAGGTTGATTGGGATAGAATTAAAAAGGATTTTAAAGCATTTTCAGATAAGCAAATTGAAAAATTTACTGAGTTTCCAGTGAGTGAATATCATTTTCTTTTTCAAATACTTCCAATTAAGGCATATCATGGTGTTGAACATTGTAAATCAACTGTTATTACACTTGGACCAACTTACGACCTTTTCGGGCCTTTATATAAAGAATTAATGGGTGTTTCGTCCCATGAATTATATCACACATGGAATGTAAAGGCAATTCGACCAATTGAAATGTTTCCGTATGACTTTACAAAAGAGAATTATTCACGATTAGGATATATTTGCGAAGGTGTGACAACCTATATGGGTGATTTGTTTTTATTGAAAAGTTCATTTTTTGATTTGCCTAACTACTTGTTAGAAATGAATGTTCAATTGCAAAAGCATTTTGATAACCATGCTCGTTTCAATTATTCTGTTGGAGATTCATCATTTGATACGTGGTTAGATGGTTATGTACCTGGAACACCTGGAAGAAAAGTGTCAATTTATACAGAAGGGTGTTTGTTAGCATTTGTGACTGATGTGATGATTCTTAGAGCTACCAATAACAAATCTAGTTTGGATGATGTAATGAAAAGCTTGTATTTTCAATATGCGTTAAATGGAAAAGGTGTGTCTGAAGAAGATTATATGAAAGAACTTGAAAATATATCAGGAATTTCATTTAGTACTTTTTTCAAAGAATTTGTTCACGGTACAAATCCATATGAAGCAATCTTGACTGAAAGTTTTGATTATTTAGGATTAGAAATGAATCAAGTTCCTGCAAAAGCATATTCTGCCAGCAGATTGGGATTTAAAGCAGCACAAAACGGAAGTAATTTTATCGTTTCAGCCATGTATCCTGGTGGTCCAGCCGATCTTGGAGGAATGATGATAGGCGATGAAATAATTGCTGTAAATAGTTTTATGTGTCAAGGAGAACTAGAAAAATGGTTGCTATTTGTTGATCATTCTCCGAAGAATATTTCACTCATTCGTGCAGGGAAATTGATTGAATTAACGCTACCAGAAGTAAACAGAAATTTCTATTCAGAATATACAATCACTGAAGTTGTCTTGCCAAATAATTCTCAAAAAAGCGCTTTGAATGCTTGGATGAAGTAGATTAAAAAGTAATTAGTTTCAAATTACAAGTTGCTAGTTAAAGTATATGTGTTAAAAATCCAATATGATTTAAGAACGGAATATTTTGTATATAAGCAACTAGCAACTAATAACTAGTAATTTTCTTAAAACTTATAACTTATTCCTAAACTTGGTAAAATAGGGAATTGGTATATTTTCTCACTTGTGATTCTGTTCACATAGAAGATATTACGTCTATCGTAAACATTCGTAATACTTCCAATTATTTCAATTACATCTTCATTTTTAAATGTAAATCGTTTTTTAACAGTTATATCAAGTCGGTGATAATAAGGTAATCTATTACTGTTGAAAGTCCCTAACAAAGTAGATACGGTTGATGGATTTGACGTTGTATAATCTGTTGTAACTCCACCAGAAAAATTATTTCCTTGATAAAACCCTGCTGTAGGGGTGAATGGAAGTCCTGACCCTAAGTTCCATCGGATACTAAGTTCTAAGTCTTTTTTCTCACCAAACAAATACGTTCCTACTAAATTTACATTATGTCGTCTATCAAAAACAGGGTTGTAGATTGTAAATCCATCCCAACGTGTTGAATGTCCGTATGAATAAACACCCCATAAAAACAAGCGTTGTTTACTATATTTTATCAAAACATCAACTCCCCAAGAAACACCATCTTCAATAATAAAATCTTTTTTGAAAACGTCATCAATTTGAGAGAATTGAGCTACATCTTCATATAACTTGTTCTGATTAATATTGCTTAATTGAGAGAAATATTTGTAATATCCTTCGACATTAATCATCAAATTTTTAGCTAAATCGTATTCAGCCCCGATGATAGCATGCCATGCGTATTGAATTCCATTCTTAATTACTTTTTCATTTTGGTATTGGTTTACAAATGAAGTTTGCACATTGCTTGGAGCAGAGAGTAAACCATTGAATAAGTTAACAATATCTTTATCAGATGATGCTGAAGTGAAATTTTGAGAAAATCGTCCTCCAGATAATTTAAATCTCAACTTTTCTGTAGTATTGTACTTCGCTCCAAAACGAGGTTCTAATGAAATTGTTCCAAGTGATGCATATACTTGAGCTCTAAGGCTTGGTTGAATAACCCATCTGTTTCTAACCAAGCGACAATTAGCATATGCGCCAATTTCGGTTGAAAAATTTGTTGCTTCAATTTTACGTTTTGCCTCATTATAAGTGACAAATGACGTATTAAACCCACTAAAATTTAAACCGTAGTTCATTTCACTTTCCTTTCTCAAAAAGCGCGTAAAATCAAAACCTAAATCAAAACCACCAATTTTACTTGTTCTTGGTTCAGTAGCCTCCTCAACAAATGTTGTTTCATAAGAACTACCATTAACATGGCCTTTTATCATCATTGGAGTAGTACTTGGAACTAATAAAAAATTCATTCCTCCTCCAGAAGCTTTCCAATCCAAATCAGCAACTGTATAATTCACCGAATCTTGATTATGGAAGCCAAAAACACTAAATTTTGATCCACCTTTGCTATTGACAGTTACTTTACCATATAAATCAGTAAAATTAAATGGTAGGCCATTTCCATCATTAATTGACGGATACAATGTTTTTGAAGTGTAATCCAATAAACTATGTTTTGCTGATAATACATAGGAAACAGGACTAGGAACACTATCTCTTCCTTTTCTGCCACCAATAGGTCCTTCCAAAACCAGTTTCGCTAAAAAAGGAGAAACAGAAACTTTTCCACCAAAATCATTGCGGTTACCATCTCTGTAAGAAATGTCCATAACGGATGAAATTCTTCCTCCATATTTCGCGTCAAATCCACCAGTATAAACATCTACATTTTTAACTAATTCCGTTTCAAAAACAGAGAAAAATCCAATTGAGTGAAAAGGATTGTAGATCGTCATACCATCAAGCAATACCTTATTTTGAATTGGTGTTCCACCTCGAACATACAATTGACCGCCTTGATCCCCAGTTGTAATAATTCCTGGAGTTACGGATAAAGCACCAACAATATCATTCTCAGCACCCATACTTGGTATTCTTTCTAATCCTTTTTTATCCAGTTTAATCTGAGAAATTAATACCTCTGTCTTTTTATTGTTTCCTTCAGCGACAATGGTAATCTCACCCATTTCTTTGACATTATTTTTTTTCTCAAAATAAATGTTGACATCCAAAATTCCTTTAACTTCAGTTATTTCAATATTTTGAATGAAACTTTTATAAGCCGAATTGTCAGCCTTTAAAATATACGATCCCTTATTCAATTTAGGAAAACTAAAATAACCGTCAACATCTGTCACGGCGCCTGTCACAAATGAACTATCAGCACTTTTTATAAGTCGTAATTTTTGAAAACCAACAACCTCGCTGTTTGATTTATCGCGGATAAACCCTCTTACTGTATAGTCTTGAGAGTGAGCAATTCCGACGAAGCAAAGGTTGAAAAGGAGAAAGTAAAATAATTTCATAAAGTTAACAGTTCATTTCTAGTCCTCGAAGATAAAACTTTCTTGTCAATTGAGGAAGACTTGACTGCAAAACTATTTAAATGGTAGGGATTATATAGTGAAAGGTTTTATTTGCGAAGTTGTTTTTTTGCTATATCCCAATAGACATCCATTTCTGAAAGAGTCAAATTTTCTATTCCTTTTTGATCTTTTAAAATTAGTTCTTCCATTAACTTGAAGCGATTTATAAATTTTGTATTCGTCTTTGCTAAAGCATTTTCAGGATTAATATTTACGAAGCGAGCGTAATTAATTAACGAAAAAAGAACATCGCCGAATTCATCTTCCATCTCTTTCGAGTTTTTTTGCTGTTCTTGGTAAAACTCCTCTAATTCTTCTTTCACTTTATCCCAAACGTCCTCTTTGTTGTCCCACTCAAAACCTATTCCTTTGACTTTTTCTTGAATTCTACTCGCTTTCACCATTGCTGGAAGTGATGTTGGGACACCTTCCAAAACAGATTTTCTGCCTTCCTTTAATTTTATTTTCTCCCAATTATTCTTAACTTCTTCCTCAGATTCAGCAACAACATCACCATAAATATGTGGGTGACGCGTGATTAATTTTTCGCAAATAGCATTTAAAACAGACGTGACATCAAAAACTTTTTGTTCCTCACCTAATTTGCAATAAAAAACCATGTGTAAAAACAAATCGCCTATTTCACCTTTTATTGACGCTAAGTCATTGTCTGTAATAGCATCAGCTAATTCATAGGTTTCTTCAATTGTCAATGGACGAAGTGTCTCAAATGTTTGCTTTTTATCCCAAGGACACTTCTCCCGCAATTCATCCATGATGTTCAATAAGCGTTCAAATGCAATAAGTCTTTCGTCCATTCTTTTTTTTATCAAAAGTAGAATTTTTTTATTTGTCAAAGTCATTTGATTACTTTTGTCACTGAATGAAAAAAGCACTTCTTGTCATAGCACTGTTTGTTGCATTTACTTCTTTATCTCAATCTAAGATAGAGTGGGGGATTGATTATAGGCAAAAAGTTGGGTTTTTGGCTGCTCACCGTGGAGTTATGGGGCATTTACCTCAAAATCAATCTTATGCGAGTGAGTTATCAGTATTTTTTCAAACGAAAGGTCGAAAACAATGGCATAAAGCATGTCGCTATCCAATTGTTGGAGCGACTCTGTTTGGAGGTTCAGTTGGAAATAATGAAATATTAGGAACGTTTTGGGGAGCTTACAGCTTTATAGAATTTCCATTTGTCAAAACTAAACATTATGAACTAGTTGGTAAATTAGGTTCAGGACTGGGTTATGGTACAAAAGTGTATGACCCACTATTAAATCCTAAAAATGTGGCGATGAGTACACATTTTAATACAATAATATGTTTTGGATTAAAAAATTCTTTTGTTTTTAATAGGAATAAAATTTCATTGGGTGTTGATTTAACACATTTCAGCAATGGAGCGATCAAAGTTCCTAATCTAGGAGTTAATTTGCCCTACCTTTCTTTAGGTTATTCTAGGACAATTAGGAAGACCCAATTTGATTCACTTCCTCATCAAAATGTTATTCCTTTTAAGAAATGGTTGTTCGGAGTAACGGCTATAGGTTCTGTAAAAGAAATCTTTCCAACAGGACAAAAAAAATATCCAGTCTTTGCATTGAGTGCACATTTTAGATGGTTTGACAGACCTAAAGTTGGGTTTGAAGGAGCTTTTGATATTATATCAAAACAAATTATTATGAAATATAAATCTGAAATCACTAAAAGCCAATGGGACATTTTACAAGTGGGATTATACGCAGGTTATCTTTTGCCGTTAGATCAATTTCATTTTACGATAGGAATGGGAGTTTATATTAAGGATAAATATCAACCTGAAGATTATTTTTATCATAGAGTTGGGATGCGTTATTATTTCAAGAATGGACTGAATACACAAGTTGTTTTGAAATCTCATTGGGCAAGAGCGGATTATGTTGAATGGGGATTAGGTTATACATTTAATTATAGGTCAAAGAGATGAAACATGTGATTTGTATTATTTGTGGTGTTTTATTGCTGTTTTCGTGCGCAAAACCAGAAGATAGAGCGTGTGTGAAATCGGCAGGAGAAGAAGCAGTTTTAGAAGTATTAACACCTCAAATTGATCAATTATTTCTTCATGAACATTTGGAATATGTCTTAGTGCAAGATACAATTGAGAAAGTTGTACTTACAGGTGGTAAAAACTTATTAAATTTTGTTCTAATTGATGTTAATGGCGGGCTATTGGATATTAGTAATACCAATAAGTGTAATTTTCTAAGATCCTATAAGAAGAAAGTGAAAGTTGAAATTCATTTTATAGAATTAATTAACATTCATTTTGAAGGAACAGAATCACTTACAAATAAAGATACATTGCAATTTAATTGGATGACTTTTTTAATAAGAGATGGAGCAGGTCCCGTAACGTTGAATTTTAATGCTAATGCAATTTATGCAACAGTGAGTCATGGATGGGGAGATTTCACCTTCAATGGCACTGTAAATCATGCTAATTTGAATGTGAGAAGTAATGGTTTTTGTAATACGTATGGACTTAAGATAATTGATTCTTTAACAGTTGTATCCAACACGCAGGGATACGTTAAAGTAAATGCTAATAATGTAAAATTCAAATCTGAAACAGATTTAGATGGAGATATTTATTATAAAGGAATTCCATCTTTCATATCCTTCAATCAATATGGAAAAGGAGATTTAATCGATGCGAATTGATTCGTTTTATTTTCCTCTTTTTAATTGCATTAAGATTTTAAACGCTTTATCAACATCGTCTTGTTTTACCACGACTGTGAATTCATTTGATGTTGAAACAATCTCATTTATATTAATTCCTTCCCAAGCCAAATGCTTTAAAATGTAATAGTAAATACCATAAATCTCGGTATTGATGGATGGAAGTTTTACGGTAACAGATGCAAGATCTTTTGTGTGAGATTTTAATTTGGCATTCTTGAAAAGTCGACTTACAGTCTCAGAATGTTGCGAACTAACAATAAATGTTGTTTCCGTTACTCCTTTACAAAGTGTAAAAAAAGTATCATTATCTTTATTTATCTCCTCTATTAATTCAGTCTGTTTTACTTTGAATGCATCCGAATTTTCGAATGTGAAATCTTCTAAATTACTTCGAACTAGGAAATCGCCTAATTCACCCATTACATTCGTGATTTTTATATTCAATCGGTGATATAATCCAGGAGTCATTCTTTTAATAGCCATTACAATTGCCCCCTCGTTCACTTCCTTTCCAACCAAGTCTTCTATTTCGGCCTTTAATTTCCGAGCTAAAGCAGAAACATTGATTAAATCATCTGTCATTGCTTCTCTTAAAAAGGGACTTCTATTTATTAAATCTTCGGTGATTTTGCCAATTGAGTTCATTTGATGAATTTTAAATAAAGCACAAATTTATCAAAAAATGTTTGATATAAAATAAAAAGTTTGAATTTTAACAGTTGGTTTTATCCTTGCAGTTTTCTAATACCTGATTCACAAACTTCAAGGAAAGTTTTAATTGTCCTTCAGGAGTTAAATTAGAAGTATCGATGAAAAGAGCATCCTTTGTTTGAATAAGCGGACTCTCAATTCTTGTTGAATCTATTAAATCACGTTCTTTAAGATTTGCTAGAACATCCTTAAATGTTGCAGGAATCCCTTTCTGTGTTAGTTCTTTTAATCTTCGTTCTGCTCGAATTTCTGGGGATGCAGTTACAAATAATTTTAATTCTGCATTTGGAAAAACTACGGAACCAATGTCTCTACCGTCCATTACAATTCCTCCAAATTCACCCATTTTTTGTTGTTCGGCCACTAATTTTTCACGAACACATTTGATAGTCGCAATGGGCGATACATTCGATGCTACATCTGGCATTCGAATTAATTCTTCAACATTTTCATCGTTTAAATAGAGATCGTGTTTTTCTGTTGAAGCATTATAAATAAAGGAAAGTTTTATTTTGGATAGCGCGGTTTCTATTTGATCCGTTAATGGTATTCCATCTAAAATTAGTTGATGCCGCATGCAGTATAATGCAACACCTCTGTACATTGCACCGCTATCAATAAAAATATAACCTAGTCTTTTAGCAAGTGCTTTGGCTAACGTACTTTTTCCACAAGAGGAATAGCCATCAATTGCTATTGTTATTTTTTTATCTGTATACATTAAACGAAGATACAGAATGTTTTAAACAAAAAAAAGGGAAGCAATGCGCTTCCCTCTTAATATTTCTTTTCTATTCTTAGAAATGGAAAGCAATTCTTAAAGAACCTGCTGCACCAAATAATGTATTGTTTATGTCAGAATCAATTCCAAAAGAAGAAACTTTAGTCCCTTCAATAACTTGTGAACCAACACTAACACCGTCAGTAGATTCTAATGTAGTAGAAGAAGCTCCAACTGAAGCAATTCCAAGTCCCCATCCGAATTCACCTCCAATAGATAATTTAGGAAGTACAAAATACTCAGCACCGATAAATCCTCTTAAACCAAATGCTACTGTTGAACCACCTTTATCTTCGTTAATACGAGCTCCGTTTCCGTATGTATCAGTAGTAATGTTAGAACCGAAATCTGTTGTTCCTGCTCCAGTAATTGTCATTGCATTTCCGTATTCATAAGTTGTCTTAGATGTTCCAAAAGCAATTCCTAGTTCAGCACCATAGAATCCTTGTAAACGACCTTTACCTCTTCTCCACTCTAATCCACCTGAAAGACCAATGTTAGTACCACCTGATTTCCAAGAATCTACTACTGTTAAAGGTAATGCTGGGTAAATTGGAGCTGCAGCAAGATCTTGACCGACCGTAGCAGAACCTTTTGTAGAACCAAATCCAATTCTTAAACCAATTCTATAAGCTAAATCATCTTCTTTAAAATATTTACCTGTAATAGTTTGATTTGTTGTTAAAAAATTCCAAGATGGAGCAGTGTTCAATCCATTACCACCAATGAAATTTCCAATATAAGTTAAAAAAGGTGCTGCATCAATTCCAATTGCATAATCTCCTGCCTCAGGTAAATACGCTTCTCCTTTTTTTGACTTCAAGTCTTGTGCAAACAATGTTGATGCTCCAAGAATTACCGCTACTGTTAAAAATGACTTTTTCATAATCTTTGTTTTTTAATTTGTTATGGTTGCGCTAATGTACTTCAGTTTTCAATAAAAGGTTACAAAAAACAATTAACATTTTTTGGTTAATAACCGATAAATTGATCTAAAGCCTTTATTAAACTGATTTAGTATTTAGATTAAAAAACACGAAGATTTGAAATTATTTATTTTTTCCAGCGAGATAAATTAGTGGAAAGGGTCAACATATTGTTAAAACCAGCTCTCGAATAAACGGAAAAACCATAATCAATAGATATTTTTTTGAAATAGAAGCCAAGTCCAAATGTTAGTCCAGCAATACCAGGTCTTGTTTCTAGTTTCATTTCTTGTCGCTTTTGGTAATCGAATCCAAATCGTAAATGAATGTTTTTTGAAGCCATTATCTCAACTGAATAGGTGAAATGTCTCGCTAGTTTCTCTCCAAATCCTGCATATTTGACAGGAATAGAATCTCCTGTTAATGCATCAACTGTTGGTTTTAAATTTGGATCAACATAGGTGATGTTCCATTTGTTTAAGTGATGTGCCAAGATTGAAAACCGAAACGGGGCGTGACTTAACTTATAGGAACCTGCAATTTGAAATTCTGCTGGAAGAGGAGATTTTTGCTTGTTATAATAACTTTTAAACTGAATCCCAGCATTTTTAACCATTGCGGTAATAAGAAAATTTTCACTTTTATTCGTATAAGTTCCAGCTAAATCCAAAGCTGCACCAAAAGCACTATAACTTTCTAATTGAGAATAAATGAGATTAACATTTGTTCCAACAGATATTCTAGGATTTAATTGTTTTACATATCCTGCTCCTATAATGCATTCAAAAGGATTAAAAGCTCCTTGATCAACACCGTTGATATCTGTTCTTCTAAATTCTCCGTAGTTGACATAACGAATAGATGTGCCTAAAAAACCAACTTTTAGCTTCTTGCCATAAACTACCTGACCATAATTTATTCCTCCAGATAATAATGCCTGATTGACACTTAAGGTATTGTGCATTTTATCATTATACAAAGAAGGATTGGCAACGCCCATATTTATATCTTGATCTTTAGCCGAAATGAAGTCATTTCCAAGTCCTGCAGCACGAGCATTATAGGTAAGGTCTAAAAGAGCAAAAGTTGTCGTTCCGCCAGTTTGAGCAACTGAACTAACAACTAAAAGGAGGAAGAAAAAAGAAAAAGTAAATTTCATACGGGATAATTAACGCAAAGAAAAGCTAAAAATTTTATTCTAAACTCTTTTTCCTATTTCAATTGCTTCTAAATCATGAATTCGATCGCCAGTAATTGAAAAACGTAATATTGTTTTTACTGAATGAAATCCTTTAAAACCACAGGCACCTGGATTCATGCATAACATTTTGTAACGAGGATCCATTTTTACGAGAAGTATGTGTGAATGGCCACAAATAAATAGTTTTGGTGCCTTTTTATTCAATTCTGATGTTGCTGGAATGGAAAAATTGCCTGGTTTACCACCTATATGCGTTATTAATACCTCAACGTCTTCGCATTTAAACCGGTTGAATTCAGGAAGTTCTTTTCTAATGATATAATCGTCTATATTTCCATAAACGCCACGTAACGGTTTGAATTTCCTTAATTCATCTATGACATCAATTGTTCCAACATCACCTGCATGCCAAATTTCATCAACATCTTTGAAGTATTCGTATATTTTAGGATCAATGTATCCATGTGTGTCAGACATTAAGCCAATTCGTTTCATGGGGTAAAGTTAATTTAAAAGTAAAAAGTAAAAAGTAAAAAGTAAAAAGTGTGAATCTCAAGAATCAAATTACTTTTTCCTTCTGCCTTTTTACTTTATTTAAACAATCTAATTTTTTCCTTTTCTAAAAAGTTCTTTTTCTTTTCTACATTTGTTTCAATGGATCAGCAACATTTAGAAAATTGGTTGAATAAACGAAAACTCAGACGAACATCTCGAACTGTGGATAGTTTATTTGAGCAACTATTGAAGGGTGAACTTGTTGCCTTGAGTTCTTGTATTACCTTATTGGAAAGCACATTGCCAGTTGATAAAGAAATGGCAAATGAACTCATTCAATTAAGCCTTCCTCATGCTGGGAAATCAATTCGTATTGGAATCACAGGTGTTCCTGGCGTTGGAAAAAGTACATTCATAGAAGCGTTTGGTAAAATCCTCGTTCAAAAAGGGATGAAAGTTGCAGTTTTGGCTATTGATCCTTCTAGCAGTGAAAGCGGTGGAAGTATATTAGGCGACAAAACGCGCATGCAAGATTTGTCAGTTATGAAGAATGTTTTTATTCGTCCTTCAGCCGCTGGTTCAACACTTGGTGGTGTTGCTCGAAAAACACGAGAAAGTATTTTTTTATGTGAAGTTGCTGGATTTGATGTGATTCTTATAGAAACTGTTGGCGTAGGGCAATCTGAAACAATGGTGCATTCCATGGTTGATTTCTTTTTGCTTCTAATGTTGGCTGGAGCAGGAGATGAATTACAAGGTATCAAAAGAGGTATCATGGAAATGGCTGATGCTTTAGTCATCACAAAAGCGGACGGCGATAATGAGAAAAAAGCACAAATGGCTAGTCGCGAATATGCAAACGCAATGCATCTTTTTCCTCCAAAAACAAGTGATTGGATTGCTCCATCCTTTACTTGTAGTGCTTATACGAATGAAAACATCGATAAAGTTTGGACGACAATTGAATCTTTTTCAAATCAAACAAAAGTCAATGGTTGGTTTGATAAACATCGAAAAATTCAAGATAAATATTGGTTGTCAGAATCATTAAAAGAATTGATTTTAAATGACTTTTTTGGAAATGAGGCTTCCATGAATGAATTAAAGAACATGGAGCAAAAAGTGTTGTCTGGAGAAATAAGCTCATTTCATGCTGCGGAAATTTTATACGAGTATTATAATAAAGAAAAATGAAACAAGAATTTAAAATAGAAGGTGAATACATTGAGCTTATTCAATTATTGAAAGCACTTGGAATCGCTGAAACTGGCGGACATGCAAAATATATTGTTGAACAAGGTGAAGTAATCCGAAACGGAGAAGTTGAAACACGAAAACGTGCGAAACTTATTCCTGGAGATATTATCGAAATTGATGATTTGAGAATAATTTTAGAATAAGAATCAGTCAGTTGACTGATGATTAGATCAAGCGTTAGTGCTGATTATCGATTAAAAAAGTAAAAAGTAAAAAGTAAAAAGTGTGATTCCCAAGAAATAAATTACTTTTTCCTTCTACCTTTTTCCTTTTTTGAAACCTTTTTCCTTATTTTTTTTAGAACAACTCCTGCAATTCCCTTTTCAAATATTCAACCGTAATTTCAGTTGGTAATTGACCAATTTCTGCAACAATTTCAAATATTTTAGCTGATAAATCCATTCCAGTTGCTGTTGCAGTCATTTGATTTCCAGCAAGATTGATGATTTTAATCGTCTCTTCTTTTGAATTTTTCACCATTTGCCAACCTTGAATTGAAACAAACAATTGTTGTGCAACATTGTGATCATATTCATCTCTTATTGCTTGTAAGAATTCTGCTTGTAAAGCTCTTGCTGGTAATCCTGGGTTATGTAAGCGCAT
>CAMDNE010000009.1 GCA_945902745.1 Chitinophaga pinensis
CGTTGATTTCATTAATTCGATTCACGAACTCAACTTCATTCAAAAATAGAATTTTAGATTGTTCTGCTGCTTTTGAGCAATCCATTCCAGTCATCGAATTTGCAGGTATTGGGACTTCGAATAAGTCACAAAAATATTGATTAACAAAAATTATTTTGTTCTCTAAATCTTCCGCCAAAACGGATGCTTGCATCGACTCTAGTAAAGAATAAAGTCTAGAGGTAGTATTTGTCAATTCTTTTTGATAGAGAACTGTTTCAGTTACTTCATTCAAGTAGATATTGATGTAGTTTTTATCCTTATAAGGAATAAGTGTACAATCAAAATAGCGTGAATTTATATATAATTGTTCTTTAACTTTAGTTGTTAGTTTATGTTTAAATTGGTCAAAAAGAAGCTTTACAAGCGCTGTTTTTTCATTTCGAATTAATGTGTCAGCTGAGGCATTTGAATAAATGAGTTTACCTTCAAAATTTAAACGCATAATTGGTTGTGGATCTTGATTCGGAAACTTTGCCAACTCTATAAATTGGTCGCTAACCTCTTTTAAATCATCATTTACGAGTTGCTTCGATTGCAACAATTGAAGATTATCTATAATGGTGTCATGAATAGCGAAATCGGAAATCAATAAATCTTGGTAACTTAATTCGGCGATTTGCTTAATCCATGGAGAATTGATAAACAGTATTTCATTTGTACCTTCTTCAAAAATAAATTGACCCCTAAAACTAGTTTTTAGTGGGTGCTCAATGGACTCAACAATAATTATTGTGTCAAGATGTTTTTTCATTGACTCGAAATTCATCTTGATACTTAAAGTTGGGCGTATAAATTTGAAGAGATCACCAAAATTTTTACCGGTAAAATCTCCCAGTAATTTATGTATTGAAGAACCAATTTCAATAATTTTCAAAGAATTATCAAAAACAATAAAGAAGGGGAAAAGATTTCCGAAATTCGCTTTAGTTAATTGTCTGTTTTCAGGTTCCAACTTTTAGTGATTTAATATATTGATAGAGAATGTATCATGCCAATTATCAGTTTTTTCAGTTGAAAGAAGCTTAATTATTATTTGTGTTTCAAACATTTCTGCTATACCTTCAAACAAGCCAATAACAAAATCTGAAAGTCCATCTCTGCTCGAATAGTAATGCACAATTAATTCCGATTCTGATTTTTTATCCATCATAAATTCCGGAGGACTCAATTTGGGGTAAATAAGCATTATTCTACTATGAAAATTCGGAAGGTTCATCATGAATTCTAGAAAGTTAGAGCCACCAGCTTTCATTAAATCTCCATATTTCTCTCTTGCGGTCCTTAAGATCCAATATCCACCAAATGAATGTAAAATTTGTGAAGAAGGAACATTTAAAACTTCCGATGCAGTTGCAACTAAATCGAATGTAATACTGTCTTCATATGGTTCATTACTTACAAAATAATCAATTTCAATTCCAGCTTTTTTTTTAACAATATTCCATTTTTCATCACCATATTGTTCCGAAATTAATCCTTGTAATGCTTGGTTAACTAATCCGTACATACTATTAAATTTTACCTTCCTTTATCATTCTATAAATTGTCGACTTTCCGATGTCTAGTTTTTCAGCCACTTGTAATACGTTGTTGTTATATTTATTCAAAAACCATTTGATAATTCTACCATTATATTGGTCTAAGGTTAAATCGTCCTCTAAGAAATCTTCAATATCGATTTTTTTGTTGAATTCAATATCACTTTCTAATATGTGATCACCATCACTCATAACTACAGAAATTTCTGTAATAGCTTTTAATTCCCTTACATTTCCTGGATATCTATAGGTCATTAGTTTATTTAGCGCATCTGAAGAGAATTCCTTTTTTTGAATGTTATTTTCTGAACAAAATTCTGCGGCAAAATGTTTAGCTAATAAGATAATATCATTGCCTCTTTCTCTTAACGGAGGAAGTTCAATATTTATTCCCATAAGTCTATAGTAGAGATCTTCTCTAAATCTACCATTTTTCACTTCGTCTTGAAGGTTGCGGTGTGTTGCAATAATTATTCTCAAGTTCAATGGGATTAATTTGTTTGCTCCTAAACGACTAATTTCTTTCTCTTGTAGAACACGAAGTAATTTTGATTGCATATTTAGGTCCATTTCGCCAATTTCATCAAGAAATAAGGTCCCATTATTGGCCTCCTCAAATTTCCCAATTTTCAAATTATCGGCTCCTGTAAATGCACCTTTTTCATACCCAAATAATTCACTTTCAATTAATTCCTTTGGAATCGCTGCGACATTTATAGCAACAAATGGTTTTTTTATTCTATCAGAATTGAAATGAACAGATTTTGCGGCTAATTCTTTTCCGGTGCCAGTTTCTCCAGTTATTGTAACGGTAATGTTTGTTTTGGTAGTCTTTTCCAATAGTGCATGAACTTTCTTCATCGGTTCACTTGATCCTTTCAGATATTTTTGAAAATTATATTGATTTGCAACACTTGAACTGAGGAGTTCAATTTCTTTAAATAAATTTTGTTTTTCTATTGCTTGGTGAACTATATGCCACAATTTTTCCATAGCGGCACCGTCTTTTATGATGTAATCATAAGCGCCGAATTGGAGCATTTCTAATGCCGTAACAATCAACTCTTGTGATGATAATACAATGACAGGAATTGTAGGGTAATCTTTTTTAATTTTTTTCAATAATTCCAAACCAGAAATATCAGGTAATGAATGATCTAGTGTAATTATTGTTGGTTTTTGGTGGAGCTTATTTAAAAATGATTGACCATCATTAAAAATGGTTATTTCCAATTCTGAATCCATTGAAAGTTTATGATTCATCATTTTTGAATAGAATGCATCATCTTCAACAACAAATATTTTTGTTTTTCCCATTTTTGGTAATTTGTTCCCAAATTAGGAATTCCTTTTATTATGACAATAATAAATGTTTAAAAATGAATATTTCGTATCATTTATTGTTTAAAAATGCATTTCGCAAGAAAAAAGGAAGATTTAAATTAATTTATTTGCAATTCTCATTTTTAGACCTTTTGCTAGACCGAGAAGTTTTAGTTGATTAAATCCTTTGTAATTTTAGCAAATGGAAAAATATACGAATGCACTTATTCATGAGTCTTCCCCTTATTTATTGCAACATGCGCATAATCCAGTAAATTGGGTTTCATGGTCAGATGAAGTTTTTAGACAAGCTAAACTTCAAAATAAAATGGTACTAGTGAGTGTTGGTTATTCCGCTTGTCATTGGTGTCATGTAATGGAACATGAATGCTTTGAAGATGAAGAAGTAGCAGCATTGATGAACAAGTTTTTTATTTGTATTAAAGTAGATCGTGAAGAACGTCCAGATGTAGACCAAGTTTATATGACTGCAGTTCAATTAATGACTCAAAAAGGAGGCTGGCCATTGAACTGTTTCACGTTGGCTGATGGGCGACCAATTTATGGTGGGACTTATTTCCCAAAGGAACAGTGGATGCATATTTTGAAATCCTTGCAGCATACGTTTGAAAATGACAGAGAAAAAGTTGAAGAATATGCTGAACATCTTCATCAAGGGGTTCAAAATAGTGAACTTATCAATGTCGCCAAAAATAGTGAACAATTTTCTGAAGAAAAATTACACGAATTGGTCCTTCGTTGGTCGAGAAATTTTGATTCTATGGAAGGAGGTGATTCAAGAGCTCCAAAATTCCCTTTACCAAATAATTATGAGTTTTTATTGCAATATGGTGTCAAATACCAAAATGAAAAAGTATTAAATCATGTAGAGTTGACATTGGATAAAATGGCAATGGGTGGGATTTATGATCAAGTAGGTGGAGGTTTTTCACGCTATTCTGTCGACATGTTATGGAAAGTTCCACATTTTGAAAAGATGCTTTATGATAATGGGCAATTACTTGTTTTGTATTCAGAAGCTTATAAATATTTCAAAAAACCCGTGTACAAAAGAATTGTTTTTCAAACCATCGCTTGGTTGCAAAATGAAATGTTAACAAAAGACGGAGCTTTTTATTCTGCTTTAGATGCAGATAGTGAAGGAGATGAAGGGAAATTTTATTGCTGGAATAAGGAAGAAATGCTTCAAGTTTTGGGTGACGATTATAGTTGGGTATCAGATTTTTATAATTTGAATCAAAGAGGGTATTGGGAAGAAGAAAAATACATTCTTTTGCGCACAGAATCGGATAAATCTTTTGCCCAAAAAATGAATTGGTCGTCAGAAGAATTTGAATCGAAAATTTCCAAAATCAATCAACAATTACTAGATGAACGAAGTCATCGCATACGTCCAGGTACTGATGACAAATGTTTAACTTCATGGAATGCAATGGCTATTAAAGGACTTTGTACTGCTTATTCATCCTTTGGAGAAGAAGATTTTTTGCATTTAGCTCTTAAAAATGCACGTTGGATTGTACAATACCAAATAACCAATGACGGGAAATTATTTCGAACGTACAAAAATGGGAATTCAACTATTGACGGATTCTTAGAGGATTATGCGCATGTTATCTCCGCTTTTATTGCGTTATACGAAGTTACATTTGATGCAGAATGGTTAGAAAAGGCAATTCAATTGACTGAAATTACCTTAAAAGAATTTCATGATGAAAAGAGTAAAATGTTCTTCTTTACTTCAAATACGACCAAATTGATTGCTCGTAAAATGGAATTAAATGATAATGTATTACCTGCGAGTAATTCTGTCATGGCGCATAATTTGTTTCGATTAAGTCATTTATATTATAACAATGAATTTAAGCTTATAGCAGAACAAATGCTAGCAAACATCTATGATGGAATGGAAATGTATGGTTCGGGTTATTCGAATTGGGGAAGCTTACTTTTAAATAGCGTAAGCAATTACTATCAAGTATCAATCATCGGAATTGAAGCTCAAGAAATGAATTTTAAGTTGCAAAAAAATTATTTACCACATGTTCTTTTTGCAGGAGGAAATGATTTAAAACTTCCAGTTCTTGCTGACAAAAAAAATGAAAATGAAACAATTATATATGTTTGTTATGATGGAACATGTTTGTCACCCGTCAAAAATATAGAAGAAGTGATTCGATTAGTTATCCAATAAGTAATAGTGAAAACAAAATCTTCCCATTGTTAAAAGTGGATTAGTTTTTGCTTTTTTTGTAATGTGAAAAAAACCTGTCTTTTTTTTATTCTATTTCATAACTTACTGTTCTCGCAAATGCTAGACAACAGAAAAGGAACAGCCTTTACAGATAAACCATTTTTTAACCAAGAATTTATTCGAGAAAATAAAATTCATTTTTTGAACGGCCAATTTACCTATAAGAAGCCAGGTGAAATGATGCGAGAAACTAAGTTTCATTACGTTTATGAATTCGATTCTATAGGTAGGTTAATCTCATCTTATGAAACAAGAAAAGATGATGGTACACAAGATACTACCTGGAATAAATATGTCTATTCAAATGACGATAATATTATTGAACATAAAAAGGGGGATGGTAAAGGATTTACAGCTACCATCTTTGAATATGACGATCAAAAAAAAAATGTGAAAGAAAGTTTTGTTCGTGAATATATCGACAGTCTAGGGTTAAGTCAACGAACCATTATGAATTCAGAAGAAAAGATATATGAGTATTATGATCTTCAAACTAAAATTACTGTTTTTAATAGTTATGGTTTGCCCTACTTAGATGAATTCTATTATTATAATGAATTGGGTTATCTTGTTGAACGAGTCCAAAGATTAAAAATGACTTCAGCTGTTTTAACTGAAAAATATGCATATAATGAGAAGGGAAATATCGCTTCAATAAAAACATATCAATTGGATAGTGAAGCACCATCTGAAGAAACTCTTTATTTTTATGATGAAAATAGCAACCTTTTAGAAAAACACTTTTATAGAAATGGTATTTTTATAACTGAAATAGAAATGATTTATAATGACAAGAGTAAATTACTTTCTTATGTTTTAACGAGAGATGTTGCAACACAATTCATCATGATTCTCGGATTCAAAGATTATGTTTTCTATTGAATTAAAATTTTAATGCCTTTTTTCGATTTTCCCTTTTAAGGTATTGTCAATAGTTTCTTCAATAGATCGAAATGAAAAAGCAAGTTCGTTTTTAACTTTGCTGCAATCATAAGTCATAAAATTAAATGCTGATTTTGAACTAGCTCTTGTCAACATTGCATCTTTTTTAGAAAACAAACTGAAAAACCATGAAAGGCGCCAAACTATTCCAGTTAGCCATTTTGGAGTGTTTATAGTTGGAGGCTTTTTACCCATTTTTGTGGCTATTTTTTCCATTAAAACTTTGAAGGGAATATTGTTTCCAACACATAAGTAGCGTTCATTTTTTATTTCACTGGTGGTGAGTTGAACCATTATTTTTGCAACATCTCGTGCATCAACAAATCCGTTTTGGCCACTTGTGTAAAATCGTAGTCCATTTTGAACCGTTCGAAAAATTGTTAAAGAACTTTCGTCCCAATTACCTGCGCCAAAAATTACCGACGGATTAACGATTATGCAATCTAAACCTTCTTCAACACCTCTCCAAACTTCCTTTTCACCAGAATATTTAGAAATAGAATAACCATTCGTTTCCGGAGATTGTTTCCATTTTGTTAATTCTGTGGTAATTTCTCCACTTTGACCACCAATGGCAGCTGTTGAACTAACATAACACAATTTTTTAACATTGAATTCGAGGCATGTATTTACAATGTTTGCCGTGCCTTCTCTGTTTATTTTAATTAATTGATTGAAATGTCTTTTTGAAAATGAGACTAATCCAGCGCAATGATAAACGACTTCAATATCTTTAAATGAGTTATTCAAACTAATAACATCAAGAATATCTGCTTCTACCCATTCAATTTTTGAAAATAGAGATGTGAAATTTTCCGGTGAGTAGAATTGAAACAATGACTCAACTTGTGCTATTCTACTTTTTTCTCTATAGATGGAACGAATAGGCACATTTTCTTGAGCTAATTGGAATAATAAATGACTTCCTAAAAGACCTGTACCACCTGTGACTAAAATCATGAAATCAAAAATACAACCTTTAAAGTGAATGTGATATTTTTCTTAGTTTAAATTAAGCAAACTATAGTTAAAAGATTGATTAATCAAGACTCAACTCTATCATTGGGTCCCAAAAATACGTTTTGAAATTTTGAATTTGATCGTTTTCTACGATTATTCCTTCAGCTTTTAATTTTTCCTCCATTTCGGTTAACGTACCAAAATGAAACTTCCCTGTCAATAGACCAATTCTGTTTACGACTCTATGCGCTGGGATATCAGGTGTTTTATGGGCAGCATTCATAGCCCAACCTACCATTCGACTTGATTTAGAACTTCCTAAATATTTAGCAATTGACCCATAAGAAGTTACTTTACCTTTTGGAATTAATTTAACTACTTCGAAAACCGAGTTGAAAAAGTCTTTGTGCTTATCGTTAAGAGAAATCGACATTTTTTTTAAATAGAATTTAATGCAAATAAAAGAAAATGAATACAATTGAAAGTGTCTAGTCCTAAATAATCGATACAGATTATTAATGGATGGTTTTTTTATTACAATTATATGATTACTCTACACTAACAGACCAACCCAACTACCGTTCAGACTACTCCACCGTAACAGATTTCGCTAAATTTCTCGGCTGATCAACATTACAGCCTCTCATAACTGCAATGTGATAAGATAAAAGTTGAAAAGGAACTGTAGCCAATATTGGAACTAAATGTTCGTCTGTATCTGGAATTTCAATAATATGATCTGCAATTTCTTTAACAGTTTCATCGCCATCAGTGACGATTGCAATTATTTTCCCTTTTCGTGCTTTAACTTCTTGAATATTAGAAACAACTTTTTCATACGAAGTACCTTTTGTTGCAATTACAAAAACAGGCATTTCTTCATCAATCAGAGCGATTGGTCCATGTTTCATTTCAGCAGCTGGATAACCTTCGGCATGTATATAAGAAATTTCCTTAAGCTTAAGAGCTCCTTCTAATGCAACTGGAAAGGAACTACCTCTTCCTAAATAAAGTGCATTTGTCGCATCTTTATACTCTAAAGCAATTTTTTCAATTAGATCATTTTTTTCTAAAACCATTTTTACTTTTTCAGGAATTGCTTCCAATTCTGCAAGCATAGTATGAAATTTAGTTTCACTAATAGTTCCTTTTTTATGCGCAAGAGATAATGCCATGAGCGTTAATACCGTTACTTGAGCAGTAAACGCTTTTGTTGATGCAACTCCAATTTCTGGTCCAGCATGTGTATACGATCCAGCATCAGTGATTCTAGAAATAGAAGAACCGACAACGTTACAAATTCCAAGTATTGTTGCACCTTTTGATTTTGCTAATTCAAGTGCAGCCATTGTATCAGCTGTTTCACCAGATTGAGATACAGCAATAACGATATCATTTTCGTTTATAATTGGATTACGGTAACGAAATTCACTTGCATACTCAACTTCAACATTGATACGAGCTAAATCTTCAAATAAATATTCTCCAACTAAACATGCATGCCAAGAAGTACCGCATGCAACCATTACAATACGTTGAGCATTAATCATTTTTTGCTCATACTCCTTTATACCACCTAAAGAAACCCAACCCTCTTCTGCATTCATTCTTCCTCTAAAACAATCTCTAATTGAACGAGGTTGTTCATGAATTTCTTTTAACATAAAATGCTCATAACCGCCTTTTTCTAAAGCTTCTAATTGCAATTCTAATTGTTGTATATAAGGTGTTTTTTCTTGATTATTGATGTTAAAAATCTTTAACCCATCATTTAAATCTACTATTGCTATTTCTTCATCTTCTAAATAAACAACTCTTTTTGTATATTCAACAATAGGAGTTGCGTCAGATGCTAGGTAAAAATCACCTTCACCTCCAATACCAACAACCAGAGGACTACTTTTTCTTGCAGCGATAAGTTGATTAGGATTCTCTTTTGAAATTACAACAATGGCATATGCTCCAACTACATTAAGTAGGGCTAATCTAACAGCTTCAGCAATTGAAACATGCTCATTTTTTTGGATGTCATCAATTAAATGCACCAATACTTCAGTGTCAGTTTCACTTTTAAAAACGTAACCATGAAGAATCAATTCTTTGCGAAGGGTATCATAATTTTCAATAATACCGTTGTGAATTAATGCAAGGTTTCCATCAGTAGAATAATGAGGATGGGCATTTACATCATTTGGAGCACCATGTGTTGCCCAACGAGTGTGACCTATCCCAGAAGTGCCATTCAAATCTTTATTCGCAGCAAACTCTTCTAAGTTGGCTACTTTACCCTGCCTTTTATATAAATTGATTTGATTTCCATTTAATAATGCGATACCCGCACTATCATACCCACGATATTCTAATCTTTTTAATCCTTTTAGAATGATAGGATATGCTTGTTTTTTACCGATATAAGCTACAATTCCACACATGTTAAAATTCAGTATAAGTTACTACTAATTTTGGTTTAGATTTATTAATAGTAGTCGGGCCATTAAAAATAACGCGTTCAGCTGAATTAATAAAATATCTTGGAGAAATAATTAATTCAGTCGTATTAATTTGACCTGATACATATGCTTGCAGATAATTCTTTATATCAATAGTATATTTTTTATAACTATAATCGAAAAAACCAAAAACACCTATTCCCGAAAGAACGCCATTAATTCTAGCAGATACAGATAATTCATTTGGTGGAAGATATTTCGCACCAGTTTGGTATTGTATAGGAAGGATTAATTCAGCCTTGTGAATAATTGCATTTTTTGGAATATTGTCTATCCCAGGTATATCAATTATCGCACGTGAATTAAATGCCTGAGCGTAAAATTCAGATTGACCACTTATCGTATCGTTGATAACAGTTTGAACATTTGTTCCAGAATTATTGACATCAACATGGTTAAAATCTGCACATTCTGAATTAATCAAAAAGTCATATGTTTTAGGAACTCCAGCTTGTTTGTAATAAATAGTCAATTTCGATAATGGGTCATTCAAATTGAAATAAAAGACACCACCTGAACCACTAGGTTGAGACCCATTATTTACGTTTACATACAATCCTTTAAAATAATTTAAGAAATTTTCATTAGATGAAAAAGTAGCGCCCCCAGAAGGATCTGCTTCATCAATGAACTGCTGTGCTAAAGCATTTTTTAAACGAATTCGGAGTTGCGTATCTACAGTATCTGAACCAATAACAGTAATTCCATTGGGATCCGGTGTAAACGTTTCAAAACCTGTTTCTACCAAGTTTGTTACCGAATGATTTTTTGTTGAGAAAGAATAATACGTAGAATCAATATAGATGCTTTCGGTCATTTCAAAAACTTCTAATGTTTGACTAGTAAAACTTCCATAGTAACCAGCATATTCTAACCCTAAAATCAATGAATCAATTGTTATTGTTGAAATATCACCAAAATTTGGGTCAGTGCCAGACAATCTAAATTGTGTATAAAAACTCCCGTTAAATGTTCCAAATTTAGGGTCGTTATAGGAGCCCAATACTGCGTATGCAGGATTATCAGAAATAACTGAATCTTCTTTAATTGTAAAGGTTGTTAATGAAAACGTATCTATTTGAGCAGAATTTAATAATTCATTTGAATCAATTGCATTGATTCCAAGATTTGAATCTTTTTTCTTACACCCACCTGTAAAGAAAAGTACTAATAAAAAAGTAGCGGAAAATCCAAAAACTTTCCGCCACAATATGGATTCTTTAATATTCATTTTATATGAGTACAGTTTCTTCAATTACTTTATTAAAAAATTCAGACATTACTTTAGTTTGATTTTCTTCAGCAACGTATTCTTGTTTTAAACACGTAGCTTCATCAAATATTGCTTTCAATGATGGCGTTAATTCTTCACTTGAAACGTTAATTCCATCAGCATATTTTGTTATTACTCGTGTAATATTTTCAAAACTTGTATCAGCCAACTGATTCACTACTTCATCATCAAAGCCGTCAAATTTAAGCTTCTCAGCAAATCGTGCATCCCAATTATTGTTAAAGTCATCATTATACATGCTATAAACGACTTTTGTGTCAGCAAAATGAGGGTCTTTGTTGTAAAGTTTTTTGATGTATAAAGACATCAATGAAGTCATCCAACCGTGGCAGTGAATAACATCCGGCTGCCAACCAAGTTTTTTAACAGTTTCTAAAACTCCTCTGCAGAAGAACATTGATCTTTCATCATTGTCGTTATAAAAAACGCCTTTATCATCTGCAGTTGTATTTTTACGCTTGAAGTATTCATCATTATCAATGAAGTATACTTGCATACGTGCTGCCGAAATTGAAGCAACTTTAATTATTAATGGATGATCATTGTCATCAATAATCAAGTTCATTCCTGATAAGCGAATTACTTCATGAAGTTGGTTTCGTCTCTCATTGATACTTCCAAATCGTGGAGTAAAAACTCTAATTTCTTTTCCAGATTCTTGAATTCCTTGAGGAAGACGTCTTGCGGTACTTGAGATTTCTGATTTTGGTAAAAAGGGTGCGATTTCTTGTGATACAAAAAGTATTTTCTTTTTCTCCATGAATTATTGATTCGTAAAAACAGTACAAAAATATAGAAAAAAAATCGGAACTTCAACAAAAAGAAATAGTTTTGTTGTTTGGTCTTTTTTAACCAACAGATTCTTATGAGTGTATTTTACACAAGACAAACATTAACAATTGCGCTTGATAAAGCGAAAGCTGAAAATAAATCTATTGGTTTTGTTCCAACTATGGGTGCTTTGCATGAAGGTCATCTCGCATTAGTCAAACGGGCGATTTCAGAAGTTGATGTTGTTGTGGTAAGTATTTTTGTGAATCCAACTCAATTTAATAACAAAGAAGATCTTGAAAAATACCCAAGAATGTTATCAACTGATGTAGCATTTTTGGAAAATACTGGGAATGTATTAATTTTTGCTCCTGATTATAGTGAAGTTTACCCACTTAATGATTCATTTGATAAAATTGAATTAAATGGAACTGACGAAGTGCTTGAAGGAAAATATAGACCCGGTCATTTTCAAGGTGTAATGCATGTTGTCCGCAATTTATTTCAAATTGTCAAACCGAATAAAGCCTATTTTGGTTTGAAAGATTTTCAACAAGTTGCTATAATTAAAAAAATGGTTCAGGTTTTAAATTTGCCAATTGAGATTGTAGCGTGCCCAACGTTACGCGAAAAAAGCGGGATTGCTATGAGTAGTAGGAATTTGAGACTGACGGAAAATCAAAAAACAGATGCTTTAATTATTTACCAAACACTCACTTATTTAAAAGAGTTGAAACATAAATGTAATCCCGAAGAAGCTAAAAAATTGGCTAAAGATTATTTTATGAAAGGAGATTTGACCCTAGAATATCTTGAAATAGTAGAAGGAAATACGTTGCAAAGTCTTGGTGATTCTTGGGCCGAAGATTCTACATGCTGTATTGCTGCATTCTGTGGCAATGTGAGATTAATTGATACTATTCAGCTTTAAAGAATTCCTGTACATTTCGATTTATATTTCTCTAATTTTAAATTTCAATTAACTTTGTTTCTGATTATTGAAAAGAGATGTTGATACAAGTAGTAAAATCAAAAATTCATCGAGTAAGAGTTACTCAGGCTGACTTAAATTATATTGGAAGTATTACAATTGATGAGGATTTAATGAATGCCTCCAATTTAATCGAAGGGGAAAAAGTCCAAATTGTGAATATTAATAACGGCGAGCGTTTCGAAACGTATGTTATTAAAGGAGCAAAAAAATCAGGTACAATTTGTTTGAACGGTCCCGCAGCAAGAAGAGTAGCAATGGGAGATGTTATTATTATAATCGGTTATGGATATATGGATTTTGAAGAAGCAAAATCATTTAAACCATGTTTAGTTTTTCCAAATGAAGAAACCAATTTGATTGATTGATGACAAAAAAAACAATTTTGACTCTTGTCAAAACAGTAGTACCACTTTTATTAGGAGTATATCTTATTTGGGTGTTTTTTGCTGGAATGACAGAGGAAGCAAAATTGTTGTTCTATAAAGCAATCCGCGAAGCAAATTATTTTTGGATAGTAATTTCAATGATACTTGGTTTTATTGCTTTTATATCTCGTGCTTATCGGTGGAAATATGTGCTCGAACCGTTAGGTTACAAAACAAAATTTTGGAATCGATATCATGCTGTAATGATCGGCTACATTATGAATCTTACGATTCCAAGAGCTGGTGAAGCATCTCGTTCTGCAATGCTGTATCGATCAGATGGAATTCCATTCACTTCATCTTTCGGGACCATTATAGCTGAAAGAGCTGTAGATTTAGTTGTCCTTGTTTCAATCGCGTGTCTTACAGCTTTTTTAGGCTACGCTGATTTTCTTGAAATCAAATCTCAAATTGAACTTAAATTTAGTAGAGTTGGCTCAAATTCAACTGAAACCTTTACATTGAAAATGATCGTCTATATTTTCATTCTAGTTATTGGATTTGTGTTTAGTTACTTCATTGTTTTTAAAAGAAACTTTCGTTTAAGGGTTTTGAATTTTTCAAAAGATATTTTGAAAGGATTGCTTTCTATCTTTAAATTGAAACAACCTTTCGCTTATTTATTTTTCACATTGATAATTTGGGGATCTTATGTAGCAATGTTTGCCGTACCATTTTTATCTCTCGAGCAAACATCTTCTATAGCTTTTCCAGGCATCTTATTAGCTTTTATAGCTGGTTCATTAGGTATTATGTTTACCAATGGTGGCATTGGTACATTTCCATTGTTAGTTGGTTTAGTTGTTGCATTTTATATTGGCAAGGATTATCCTGATGATGCACAAGCAATTGGAAATGCACTTGGAATGTTGCTTTGGGTAAGTCAAACCATAGTTATGATTGTGTTAGGATTAATATCGCTAATTTTATTACCAAAAAATTACACGAAAGAAGATGAGCCGATTAACGTATCTAGAGAGTAAAATAGTGTCTATTGAAGATGCCAAACGTCTAACGGCATTGTGGCATCTCAAAGGCGAAAAAGTGGTTTTTACGAACGGTTGTTTTGACATCCTTCATAAAGGTCACGTTACTTACTTGGCAAAAGCGGCGGAATTAGGCAATCGAATGATTGTTGCAATAAATACTGATAAATCTGTCCAACAACAAGGAAAAGGAGACGATCGCCCGATTAATTCAGAAGAGGCAAGGGCAACTGTTTTAGCTGGTTTAGGTTTTGTTGATTTAGTAGTGTTTTTTGAAGAACAAACTCCACAAAAAGTAATTGAAATAGTAGTTCCTGATGTTTTAGTTAAAGGAGCAGATTACGATCCTAATGAAAAGGACCCTCATTCAAAAAAATATATTGTTGGTTCAGATGTTGTGTTAAAAAATGGCGGGGAAGTTATTGCTATTCAGCTAGTAGAAGGATATTCTACAACCGCTATTTTGAATAAATTAAGAAAGTAAAAGCCTATTTTATTCCGTCAATTATCAATTTATTATCCAATACCCAAAGCAATAAGCTGTTGTTTCGTGCATCTAAATTAAGTTTTTTACAAATTCTAGAACGATAATTTTCCACGGATTTGACAGAAACGAAAAGGAAGTCAGCAATTTCTTTGCTCGAAAGTTTTTTACTCACCAATTTTAATGTTTTCAGTTCTGTTCGTGTTAGTGAATTCAATAATTCTGCAATATGAAATTTAGAGGCATCAACTTGATCTCCCATATTTTCTTGATCTCGAATACCTTTTGCTAAATAATTGTTTCCAGCCAAAACTGTTTGAATACATCCGACTAATTCTTCTGAGGTATTGTCCTTAACTAAATAACCATTCGCACCATTATAAAACGCAAGTTTCAACAATTCAAGGTCTTTGTGCATTGTCAAAACAATTATTTTCGCAGCATTTTTATCTGCAGTCAATTCTTCACATACTTGTAAACCATTTTTTATTGGCATATCAATGTCTACAATTATTACGTCTGCAGAATTTGATTTAGCATAGTCTAATAAATCTTGGCCATTTTCGAATTCATTGAGTGTTAATTTATCAAAAGAAGCTTCCAATAAAAATTTTAAGCCACTGCGGAAAATTGGATGATCGTCAGCTATTAAAATGTGCATAATTATATATTAGTTGGAATGGTGAGTATAAGTTTGAAGCCTTTGCTATTTAGTGAATTGGCTACATTAATTTTCCCTTTTATCGTATTTGCTCGCTCACGAATAGTCATTAGGCCAATTCCTTCCTTTGCTTTATTATTTTCAAAAAGTCCTTTTCCATTATCGCGATATTTTATTTCAAGATTAGATAATTGTTTTCGAATTGAAATTTTGAGCGCAGTTGCTTCTGCATGTTTCAAGGTATTATTAATACATTCTTGAAGAATACGATAAATTTGAGTTTGTTCTTCTAAGGAAAGAAATTCTAACGGACACTCAACATCAATGCTGCAAATGAGTTCGGTGTTGTTTTGAGTTTTTTCAATTAATGATACCAAGGAGCGTTCCAACCCAAGTTTTTGAATTAAAGATGGATGCAGAAAGTGAGAAATATTTCTAGTTTGATTGATAACCTCACCTACTTCAAAATCTAATCCTGCAACATCGTTTATTTTACCTGTATTTAAGAGATTTATTTTGGATTTTATAACGGAAAGAGATTGTCCAATATCATCGTGCAAGTCTTTTGCTATTCGGGACCTTTCTTCGTCTATATTTTCTATTAATTTTTGAGTAAAATCGTGTTGTTGCTTTTTTGATAAACGAACATATCGAATGTAAACCAAGCCTATACCAATTAAAAGAACAAAAATTGTTATTAATATAATCGCTCTAATTCTAGTTTTCTTTAGTTCGTTTTCTTTTGATAAAATGGTGTTTTTATTTTTTTCATCTTCAAGTGCAGTTTCTGTCTTTTCTTTCCCATAAATTACTTGAAGTTGAGCAAATTGATCTTTGTTTGCAATTTTTGAAATACTGTCATTCATATGATGATACCTATTTGAATGAAAATAAGCAAGTTTGAAATTTCCTTCACTTTCAAAAATTTCACCTAATAAATCATGTGCATTCATCACCGAATTTGGAATGGGATTGACTTTATTCAGTGAAAAAACGGAATCAATATATTGTTTTGCTTGTTGATTTTGTTTTATCTCTTTAAAGATGGTCGCTTTTATCAAGTAGGCAGTCCCAACATAGTCCCATTGCTTAAAATTTATTAATATTTGTAGCGCAGAATCAACATACTTAGTAGCATTAGAAAATTCTTTATTACTTAAATAAGAATCACTTAAATTCAAATAAGCAACTCCTCTTCCTAAAGGGAACCCAAGTTCTTTTGCATGTAATAATGTATTGTGATAGTAGTTAATTGATTTGCTGTACTTCTTAAGTTTTTTAGTTACTAAACCAAGATTGTTATTCAAATTTAAGCTCAATCGATCCTCATTAAGTCCTTGAATAATTTTCAATCCTTGAACAAAATCTTTCTCTGCCTCTGAAGTTTGTTCATTTTCTAATTTTATTAAACCAATATTGTTTAACAACATCGCATGTAGGTATTTTTTGTCAGTTTTTTCAGCAATTCTTAATCCTTTGAGATAATATTTTAATGCCTCATCCTTCATTTGGCGAGTGTCATAAATATTACCTAATCCGTTATATATTTCAATTGAATTCTCTAAGTATTTGTTGCGAAGAGCACTATTTAAAAGATCAATGAATTCTTTTTCCGCCGCTAACAAATCAGAATCTGATAAAACAAAAGCCAACCGTATCTTGGTTGAATTTACCAATTTATTATCATTTGCTTTTTGCGCTATCTCTATTGATTTAGCATAATTTGATTTAGCTTTAGGCAGATTGTAAGAGAAAAAATAAAAATTCCCGTAATATTGATAAATAGTTGCTTCTTCCTTTAGATCGTTTAATTTTTGAGCGATGGAAATTGCTTTTTGACCATTAGCAAAAACTTGAGATGAATCATAATAACTACTTTGTCGAATAATTTTTTTTAAATCATCCAATTCTTTGCGTAACTCCTTTTGGCTAAATAGTGAGGAGGAAAATACAAGAAGGATAATCAAAAGTAGTAGTCTCATATTAAAATGATTTCAACAAATGTAAGAATAGATTCAATAAAAAAGCCATCCGTTAATTGACGAATGGCTTTTAATTTATATTTAGGTAATTATATCATTTCTCTTGTGAAGGCTGGTATTCCCGTTACGTCCATCCCCGTAATCAATAAATGGATGTCGTGTGTTCCTTCGTATGTTAAAACTGATTCTAAATTAGCCATGTGACGCATAATTGAATATTCACTAGTAATTCCCATTGCTCCATGAATCTGTCTTGCTTCACGTGCTATGTTCAAAGCTATTTCGACATTGTTTCTTTTCGACATTGAGATTTGCGCAGATGTTGCTTTTCCTTCATTTCTCAATTGACCTAAACGTAAAGTTAATAATTGAGCCTTCGTGATTTCTGTAATCATTTCAGCCAATTTTTTCTGGATCAACTGGAATGAACCAATTGGAACACCAAATTGAGTTCTTTCTTTTGAATAACGTAGAGCTTGATCATAACAATCCATCGCAGCACCCAACGCACCCCAAGCAATTCCAAAACGTGCCGAATCCAAACAACTTAAAGGAGCGCCTAAACCAGTTCTTCCTGGTAATATATTTGCTTTTGGAACTTTTACATCAACAAATATTAATTCACCTGTAGATGAAGCACGCAAGGAAAGTTTACCATGCATTTCTGGTGTTGAAAATCCTTCCATACCTCTTTCAACGACTAAACCATGAATTCTTCCAGTTTCATCTTTTGCCCAAACAACTGCGATATCTGCAAATGGGGCATTTGAAATCCACATTTTAGCACCATTCAAAATAACATGATCACCCGCATCTTTGAAATTACTTGTCATGCCAGAAGGGTTAGACCCATGATCTGGTTCAGTTAAACCGAAACAACCCATCATTTCACCAGTAGCTAATTTTGGAAGATATTTTTGTTTTTGCTCTTCAGAACCATATTTCCATATTGGATACATCACTAATGAAGATTGAACTGAAGCTGTTGAGCGAAGTCCAGAATCACATCTTTCTAGTTCTTGCATAATTAAACCATATGAAATGTGATCTAATCCTGGACCACCATATTCTTCAGGTATGTATGGGCCAAATGCTCCAATTTCACCTAGACCTTTTAAGAGATGCATTGGAAAAGTTGCCTTTTCATAATGGTCATCAATTATAGGTGAAACTTCCTTTTTAACCCACGCTCTTGCAGCATCTCTTACTAATTTGTGTTCATCAGACAGCAAATCATCCATATTATAATAATCTGGATGCACATATAAATCAGTTCTCATTTCATTTCTTTTAAGTAAGACAAATTTAAATATATTTTGTTCACATTGAAAGATTCTTATGCTAGGTTGTTAACTTTGTCTCATTGATTATTAAAATTTAATAAACGAAGTGAATTTAATTCAGGTTTTTGGAAGCGAAAATGGAGAAATCCCGAGAGAGTTATCAGTTAGAACTGAAACATTTACGATTTTACTATTAGGCGTTCTTTTAATTTCCTTTTTGTTGATTTCTTTATCTCGATTATATAACACAAAATCACTCAAAACGGTAATTGCTATTTTTTTTAAAAACACTTCTATAGACCAGGAGCTAAAAGAAAATATGAATCTTGGTTCTTTAAGTTCTGTTTTTTTAATTTTTAATTATTTCATTAGTTTTTCTCTTTGTTGTTTTTTGTATTTAAATCGATTTATGTTATTGGATAATTTTTCAGCAACTATCATTGCCCTTATTATTCCATTTGGACTATTTTTGATTGAGACAGTAGGATTAATTTTATTAGCTTGGTTCACTGGCGAACAAAAGCAACTATTTTCAATACATGTTATTACGTTAACAGGAAATCAATTTATAGGAATTTCATTTGCTATGTTGTCTCTACTTTGGATAATGAATCCAGAATTTAACAAACTATTTTTAAGCATTTTTCTAGGCTTGTTCCTTATGAGATATTTTGTAAGACTTTTAAAAAATTCATACATTGTTTTATTGAACGGAGTGTCGTGGTATTATTTAATTTTATATTTTTGCACCCTGGAAATTTTACCACTATTCATAATATACTATTATGTAATAAAGAATTTTCATTTGTGATTTGAATGTTGAAATTAAAAATAGATTACGTTGGCAATCAAAACAATATTAGTATCTCAACCTAAGCCGGAAGGAGATAAATCGCCTTACTATGATTTGGCAGAAAAGTATAAGTTGAAAATAGATTTTCGACCTTTTATTCATGTTGTAGGAGTAGATGCTCAAGAATTTCGCTTGCAAAAGGTAAATATTCCTGATCATACAGCAATTATCCTAACTTCCAAAACGGCAATTGACCATTTTTTTAGAATTTCTGAAGAGATAAGATATGAAGTTCCAGACTCCATGAAATATTTCTGTATATCAGAAGCTGTTGCCTTGTATTTACAAAAGTATGTTACATATAGAAAACGAAAAATATTCTATGGGAAACAAACAATTGAAGATCTTGTTGAAGTTATGAAAAAACACAAAGCAGAAAAATTCCTTTTGCCTTGTACAGATATACTAAGAGATAAAATACCTGAAACACTTGAGGAGCATAAATATAACTTCACTAAAGCAGTTCTTTATAAAACCGTTGCTTCAGATTTATCTGATTTAGAAGATGTATATTACGATATGCTCGTATTCTTTAGCCCAGGCGGAATAGAATCACTTTTAAAAAATTTCCCTGATTTCAAGCAAAATAAGACTAAAATTGCTGCTTTTGGACCAACAACGTCAAATGCGGTTATAAAAAATAATCTTCGATTGGATTTACACGCGCCAATGCCAAATGCTCCTTCAATGACTGGTGCAATTGAGCTATTTGTGAAAGAAGAATTAAAAAAGAAATAAAATAAATGTATTTTAATTACAGATGGTCGGAAGAAATTTCGACCATTTTTTTTTCTTAAGATAATTTATAGTCAAATTAGGATTCCAACAATATTATGTTTTCCAATTTTTTAAAAAGAACTTATTATTTAACTTTACTTTCTATATTTACAATAACTTAAAAATTATTAAACTATGAAAAAATTATTACTTTCAGCTTTGGTTTTAGCTTCAACTTCATTCTCATCGAATGCACAGTTGGCAGATGGCAGCATCGCTCAAGATTTCACGGTAACGGCTTATCAATCTTGGTTGTCGACATCTGGGATGAACAACAACGGTACTTATAACTTATATGATTATTTAGATGCAGGCTATACTGTTATTTTAGATGTGTCTGCAACTTGGTGTGGCCCATGTTGGAATCACCATTTAACAGGCGCTTTAGATGATCTTTACATCAATCACGGTCCTGCTGGACAATTGGGAGTTAGTGCAACAACTACAGACGACGTGATGGTAATATGGTTAGATGGTGATGGCGCTACTGCTGACGCAACAATGTTAGATGGTTCTGGTTCAATCGGAAACTGGATTCAGCCAAATGCAACTTTGGGTCAAATTCCATTCCCAATGGCAAACCCTATAGCTGCAACAGCTAGCCAAATCAATAATGGTTATGATATTGCTTATTACCCTACAATTTACAAAATTTGTCCTAACCGTGTAGTTTCTGAAGTTGGTCAATTAAATGCTAGTCAATTTTACACTTCTGTAGGAACTTGTCCTCCGCCAGCTTCTCAATCAGCTGATGCTGCTGCATTGACTTTTGATTCTGATTTAGTTGTTTGCGGTGGAGCTTATACTCCTATTGTTACTATTCAAAATAATGGTACCTCTGCAATGACTGCTGCTACTGTTACAGTCCTTAACGGTGCAACTGTTGTTTCAACAGGTTCTTACTCAGGAAACTTATCTACTTATGGCATAGCTCAAGTTACTTGTACTGCAATTGCTGGATTCACTGGTGGAACATTAACAGTTAATGTTACTACTTCTAGTGATGCTAGCGCGTCAAATGGAACAGTAAGTGGTGTTGTTTCCAATGCGGTTCAAGCTAACGGAGCTGTTGGAACTGTTGCAATTGTTACGGATCAGTATGGTACAGAGACTACTTGGACTATTAAAAATGCTTCTGGTACAACTATCGCTTCTGGTGGTCCTTATACAGATTTAGGTGCTGCTGGTACAACAACTCAACCAGTTGTTAATTTCAACATGGTTTCTAACATGTGTTATACATTTGAAATTTTAGACGAATTCGGTGACGGTATTAGCTCTGCTCAATACGGTTTAGGTTCATATACTGTGAAAGACGGAACAGGAACTACAATTGCAAGTGGTGGTGTGTTTACAAATGACGAATCAAAAGCATTCAAATCAGGAACACTTGCTATTAATGAAATGGCAATTGAAGGATTGAATATTTATCCTAATCCAGCTTCTGATGTATTGAATGTTTCTTTTGAAGCAGTAAACAGTGATTATGAAGTTACAATGATTGACCTTCAAGGTAGAGTAGTTGCTTCTCAAAATCACTCTTCTTTGAACGGAGCTCAAACACTTTCAATTCCTGTTAGCGAATTTGCAAAAGGAAGCTATATCGTTACAATTTCAACGAATGGTATTTCAACAAGCCAAAACGTTATCATCAAATAAGATTAAACCTTAACAATTAGAGCTCGTACCCGAAAGGTTACGAGCTTTTTTTATGTCATTACATTGCTATTTATGCACATCTTCAAAGCATTTTTGTATCTTTGGCGCCTTCAATAGAGGGTTATGGCTAAAATAAAAAAACAAGACGCATTAGATTATCATTCATCTGGGAAGCCAGGGAAAATAGAGGTGGTACCTACTAAACCTTATTCTTCCCAAAGAGATCTATCTTTGGCATATTCTCCGGGTGTTGCTGAACCTTGTTTGAAAATTGCAGAAAATCCCGATGACGCTTATAAATACACTAGTAAAGCAAATTTAGTTGCTGTCATTACAAATGGCACAGCTGTTTTAGGACTTGGAAATATTGGTCCACTTGCTTCTAAACCTGTTATGGAAGGGAAAGGACTACTATTTAAAATTTTTGCTGATATTGATGTATTTGATATTGAAGTTGATGCTAGTGATCCAGAATTATTTATTCAAACTGTAAAGGCTATTGCTCCAACTTTTGGTGGTATTAATTTGGAAGATATAAAAGCTCCAGAAGCATTCGAAATAGAAAGAAGATTAAAAGAAGAATTAGATATTCCTGTGATGCATGATGATCAACATGGAACTGCAATTATTTCTTCGGCAGCTTTATTGAACGCATTAGAATTAGCAAAGAAGCAAATTAGTAAAGTGCAAATAGTTATTTCTGGAGCTGGGGCTGCAGCGATGTCATGTGCAAAATTATATTGTGCTTTAGGCGCTGATGTAGAAAACATTTGGATGTTTGACTCGAAAGGGTTGATTTGTCAAGAAAGAACTGATTTAGACGAAAGCAAATTGCCATACTCAAAGCATAAAAAATCGCTTAGCTTGCTGGAAGCAATGAAAAAAGCAGATGTATTTGTCGGTTTATCTAAAGGGAATATTGTCTCTAAAGAAATGATAAAAGTCATGGCGAAAGACCCAATTGTCTTTGCTTTGGCTAATCCTGAGCCTGAGATATCATACAAAGATGCTACATCAGTAAGAAAAGATATCATTATGGCAACTGGTCGCTCAGACCATCCTAATCAAGTCAATAATGTTCTAGGATTCCCATTCATTTTTAGGGGAGCGTTAGATGTTCGAGCTACAACAATTAACGAAGAGATGAAGTTGGCTGCTGTTAAAGCACTTGCTTCTCTAGCAAAAGAAACGATACCTGAAGAAGTGATCGAAGCGTATGGTGAAAAAAACATCTCTTTTGGACGTGAGCAGATTATTCCGAAACCTTTAGATCCACGATTAATTTATTATGTTGCTCCTGCAGTAGCAAAAGCTGCAATGGAATCTGGTGTAGCTAAAAATCCTATTTTGGATTGGGATGCCTACGAAAGACAACTGAAAAACAGGTTAGGACTAGATAATATTCTTATTCGAAATATTACTGAAAAGGCACAAAGTAATCCAAAAAGAGTCGTTTTTGCCGAGGCGGATAATATTAAAATTCTTAAAGCGGCACAAACAGCTTGGGAAGAAGGAGTTGCGTTTCCTATTTTATTGGGTAAAAGAAAGAAAATTGAAGAACTAATCCATGAATATAGCATTGAATTCCAGGATGTTCAAATAATTGACCCAAAATCAGAAGAGGAGGAGGATCGAAGAACTGTTTATGGAAAAGCATTCTTTGAAAAACGTAAACGAAAAGGTATCACAGAATTTGAATCAATTCAAATCATGCGCGAAAGAAATCATTTCGGTGCAATGATGGTGGAAATGGGAGATGCTGATGCGATGATTTCTGGAATCACAAGAAATTACCGGGATGTTGTGAGACCGGCAATTCAAACTGTTGGCTTGCAAAAAGATGTAAATACAATCGCTGGAATGTATATTTTGGTTACCAAAAGAGGTCCATTATTCTTAGCAGATACAACGATAAATTTGAATCCAACTGCAGAAGAAATTGCTGAAATAACAAGCAATGTTGCCAAAATGATTCGCAAATTTAAAGTAACGCCTCGTATTGCTTTGTTAAGTTATTCAAATTTTGGTTCTTCGCCAGGCGAGGATGCCGTAAAAATGGCAAAAGCAGTTGAAATTTTGCATGAAAAGTGTCCAAATCTTGTTGTAGATGGAGAAATTCAAGCAAACTTTGCTTTGAATAATGATTTAATGATGGAGAAGTTTTCCTTCTCACAATTAGCAAACAAAGAAGTCAATACGTTGATTTTTCCAAATTTATCTGCTGGAAATATTGCTTATAAATTATTGCAAGAAATGACAGATGGAGAGGCTGTTGGTCCTGTTTTAGTTGGCTTGAAAAAATCTATTCACGTGTTACAACTTGGTTCTTCCGTGAGAGAAATTATTAATATGGTAAAAGTTGCCGTTGTAGACGCTCAAAATAAATAAAGATGATTGGACATTTGAACGGTAAATTGGTTGAAAAAAATCCTACTGAATTAATTATTGAGTGTGGAGGAGTTGGTTATGAAGTGAAAATTTCATTAAATACTTTTTCTGCTATTGGTTCAGTTGAAGCACTAAAAATATTTACAAAATTGATTGTTCGAGAAGACGCTCAAATTCTTTATGGCTTTTCAAGCAAGGAAGAACGAGAAATGTTCAATCACTTAATATCTGTTTCAGGAATCGGACCGAATACAGCAATGATTATGCTTTCATCACTCGTTCCTGACGAAATTGCTCATGCTATTCAGGTTGAAGACGTTGCAACAATTCAAAGTATTAAAGGAATTGGCGCAAAAACAGCACAGCGTGTAATAATAGATTTGAAAGACAAAATGTTAAAAATTGTCTTTTCATCTGAAAATATTTTCAATCAAAACAATACAAATCGATTTGATGCGTTAACTGCATTGGTTTCTTTGGGTTTTGATAAAAAATCTGCAGAAAAAGCTATAGATAAAATTGCAGTTAGCGATGAATCTGTAGAGATATTAATTAAAGAAGCATTGAAAATCTTATAATTTGAAGTTACTATTTGGCCTACTTGTTAAGATGAATACAACAATTATGTTGTTAATTCTTGCGTGTGGAATTGTTTCTACTACTTTGGAAGCTCAAGACACCTTGATTTATCCGATTCAAAATTATCTTGACCCAACTCAAACACAACCTCAAAGTTTTGATTTAGGCGATCCAACTTCAGTCAAGCCTACGATTGTTTATGATCCAATAACCGGGACCTATATTTTTAAAGAGACAATTGGCTCAGGATTAAATTATAGAAATCCATCAATGATGACGCTAGAAGAATACCTAGAATATGAGCGTCAAAAGTCATTAAGAGAAAATTGGAAAGAGAAAATTGATGAGCAAACAGCTCAAAATCAACCTATGGAGTTCCCAATTAAGATTGGAAGTAAAGCATTTGAAAACTTCTTTGGTTCAGATCAAATTACAATTCGACCAGCTGGTTCTGTAGAGTTGTCTTTTGGTGTAAATTCTTCTCGTTATGATAATCCTATATTACCTGTTAAACAAAGAAAAATCACACGATTCGATTTTCAGCAACAAATTCAATTGAATTTAGTTGGGCAAATTGGAACAAAATTGAAGATAGGTACAAGTTACAATACGCAGGCAGCATTTGATTTCGATAATATTTCCAAATTGGAATATACTGGTGATGAGGATCAAATAATGCAAAAAATTGAATTAGGTAATGTATCGATGCAGCTACCAACTTCATTAATTCAAGGTTCTCAAACATTATTTGGTGTAAAAACACAATTGAAATTTGGTCGTTCAACGGTCGATTTGATTGCTGCATCATCTAAAGGGAAACGCCAAGAAATTAATATTACAGGAAAGTCTCAAGTTCAGAAATTTGAATTAGGGGCTGATAATTATGAAGCAAATCGTCATTATTTTGTGAATTTATATCACAAGGATCATTATGACGAAGCTATGTCTACTATTCCGATTGTAAATTCATCCACCTACATTACGCGTATGGAGGTTTGGCTGACGAATAGAACCAATAATACGGAGAACACTAGAAATATAATTGCTTTTTCTGACCTAGGTGAAGCAAAACAAGCGAATTGTCAAGGAACACCGGGAAGTTTGTCAACGAATGAATTTCCAGATAATCAAGCAAACGGTTTGTATGATTGGGCTTCAAGTCAACCGTTAGTTCGTGGTTTTTCAAATGCTGTATCTGTTTTGAGCTCACAGGTAACTACTCCTGGCCCTTTTCAACAAGCAGTTCATTATGAGAAAGTTGAAAATGCACGTAAACTGACTGAACAAGAATATTCATATAATGCTTTATTAGGGTACATTTCATTGAATTTACCTTTAAATAACGACGAAGTTTTGGCTGTTGCCTATGAATATACTTATCGTGGAGAAACATATCAAGTTGGAGAATTTTCAACGGATGGTGTAGCAGGTCAACAAGCATTAATTTTGAAATTAATGAAGCCTACCATTACAAATCCAAACAATAAAATTTGGGATTTAATGATGAAAAACGTTTATTCTATTGGGGCATACCAAGTTGATCAAACAGGCTTCAGAATTGATTTGTTGTACAACAATCCACAAACATCCTTATTAGTGCCCTTTTTCCCAATGACCGGAGTTGATGATAAACAAATTGTCACGCTCTTAGATATGGACAAATTGAACCAAAATAATCAGCCTTTTTCGGATGGTGTATTTGATTATGTTCCTTTAACTTTCAATGGAAATAGGGCCGAAAATGGAGGTACGATAAACACTAAAAACGGGAGAATTTATTTTTCTACTATTGAGCCATTCGGAAAAACTTTATCCAAAAAATTAGAGGATGCAGGAATTCCACAATTAGTCATTGATCAAGTTGCATTTACTGAATTGTATGATTCAACAAAAACAGCTGCCCAGCAAATTCCAAGTAAAAATAGATTTAGCTTTAAAGGAGAATACCAATCATCAATTACTTCGGATATTCCATTAAATGCATTAAATGTTCCTCAAGGTGCGGTAACAGTTACTGCTGGAGGGATAAAGTTAATTGAGGGTACTGATTTTACTGTAGATTATAATCTAGGTAGAGTAAAAATTCTTAATATTGGTATTTTAGAATCAAATACCCCGATCAAAATTTCGATTGAAAGTAATTCTGTGTTTGGGTTTCAGGCAAGGTCGTTAATTGGTGGGCATTATAATTTCAGATTCAGTGATAAATTAAATTTAGGAGGTACCTGGTTGAGAATGATGGAAAGGCCTGTAACTCAAAAAGTGGATATAGGGAGTGAACCATTCAAAAACAACATGATTGGATTAGATGTGGCTTATAAAACAGATGTTCCATTCCTCACTAAATTGGTGGATTTATTACCTGTAATATCTACAACTCAAAAATCTACTTTCTCATTTACAGGTGAATTTGCTCACCTTATTCCTGGACAACCGAAGGCAATAAACAAAGACGGTACTTCTTATGTTGATGATTTTGAAGGTGCCCAAAGTGCGATTGATTTGCGTTCAGTAAGTTCTTGGAGATTGGCTTCTGTGCCTCAAGGTCAGCCTGATCTTTTCCCTGAAGGATCTTCTAAAACGCTTTCTGCTGGTTTCAAACGTGCTAAAGCATGTTGGTATTTAATTGATCCCTTGTTCTATCAAAGTAACTCGTTGACTCCTCAGCACATCAAAGACGACCCTTCAATGTTGGCAGATAGCCGAATGCGTTTAGTTAATCAAACAGATATTTTTCCAAATTTACAACAACAATACGGTTCAATTCCAAATATTCCAATGTTAGAATTAGCCTATTATCCTTTGGAAAGAGGAATGTATAATTACGACACAACGAATACTGTTAATCCAGACGGTACTTTTGTCAATCCGGAAAATCGTTGGGGTGGAATAATGCGTTCATTGTCAACGAATGATTTTGAACAAACAAATATTGAATTTATTCAGTTTTGGGTATTAGACCCTTTTAATGATGATGCAGAAAATGTTAATCCAAGCACGCAACATTCAGGTGGGGATTTATATTTTAATCTTGGAAATATTTCTGAAGATGTATTGGCAGATTCACGAAAAAGTTTTGAAAATGGTTTGCCTCCAACGGGTGTTTCAATAAACGATGATTTGGATACTACAGCTTGGGCAAGAATATCGACCCAACAAGTTGTTGTTAATGCATTTGATACAGATCCTGCTTCTCGTCTAAATCAAGACATTGGTTTAGATGGATGGAATAATGCCCAAGAAAAAATTGCATTTGATGCATATGTGACTTGGGTTCAAAATAATACAACTTTATCTGCTGCAGCAAAAGCTCAAATGATTCAAGATCCATCAAATGATGACTTTAATTATTATCGAGATGATAACTACGATGTTGCAAAGCTTGATATATTAAATCGGTACAAGCATTTTAATGGTTCAGAAGGAAATTCTCCGACGACAGAAATGTCGGATACTGCAAATGCAGATGGATACCCAACGCAAGGTTCAAATACACCAGACTTGGAAGATATCAATCAAGATAATAACCTCGCAGAATCAGAAAGTTATTTCCAGTACCGTTTAAGTTTGCGCCCAAATGACATGGTTGTAGGTAAAAACTTTATTACGAACATTCAATCATACACGAATGGGACGAAAACCGAACGTTGGATTCAAGTAAAAATTCCGATTAAAGAATTTGAGAAAAAGGTTAATGGAATTCAAGATTTTAGATCTATTCGGTTCATGCGTATGTTCATGAAAGATTTTGATGAAGAAGTCTTATTGCGTTTTGCTCGACTTGAATTCATTAGAGGTGAATGGAGAAGATACACAAGTGATTTAACACAACCAGGTGAAAATGTTCAGACAGATCCAAACTTAACAACGTTTAATATTGGTGCTGTCAATGTTGAAGAAAATGATCAACGTAGTCCTATTAAGTATGAAATTCCGCCAGGAATAGTTCGTGAAGTTGATCCTTCTCAAGTATATCAAAGACAATTAAATGAGCAATCTTTAGTTTTGGATATTTGTAATTTACAAGACGGTGATGCAAGAGCAGCATATAAGAATGTTCAATTCGATGTTCGAACTTACAAGAAATTGAAAATGTATGTTCATGCTGAGGAGGTTCTTGCCGCGTTGCCATTGAATAACCAGGATTTAACACTTTTTGTTCGTTTAGGAACAGATTTCAATGACAATTACTATGAATACGAGATGCCATTGGATAAAACACAATGGGGAGCAACTTTGCCGGAAGATATTTGGCCTGAATCAAATAATGTAGAAATCATTTTTGATGATCTTTTAGATTTAAAGAAAAAAAGAAATGCATTAATTGATGGAGGCAGCACATCATTGTCTTATGTTATTGAATACTCTGGAGAAGATCCTGCAAATCCCCTTCGAAGATTAAAAGTAAAGGGAAGTCCAAACCTTCAAGGAATTAAAACTATCATGGTTGGTGTTCGAAATCCTAGTAAAACAGAATCGAATCCATGGCCGGATGACGGACAAGCAGAATGTGCAATTATTTGGATCAATGAATTACGGTTAACAGACTTTATAAGCGAGGGTGGTTCTGCTGCTATTGCGCAAGCTAAAGTACAATTGGCAGATTTCGCTAATGTGAATATGTCTGGAAATTATTCAGGAATTAACTGGGGAAGCATTGAAAGTCGCGTTCAAGAACGACAACGAAATGAAAAAATCGGTGTTGATATGAATGCCAATGTTCAATTAGGACAGTTTTTTGGAAAGCAAGCAGGCGTTTCTTTACCTTTCTTTTATGGCTATTCTTTAGGAATAATTAATCCTGAATATGATCCGTTTAATCCAGATGTTAAATTAGCTGATTATGATATTGGCACGCGTAAAGAAAAAGCAAAATTAGGGCAAGATTTCACTGAAAGAAAATCTTATAATTTCACCAACGTAAGAAAAGAAGCAAAAGCAGGTTCAACAGGACATTTCTGGAGAGTTTCAAATTGGTCAGCAAGTTATGCATATTCAGAAAATCTGCATAGAGATTTTAACACGAATTATGATAGGACAAAAACGTGGAATGGTGGATTGAATTATAATTATTCTTTTACTGCCAAGCCATTAGAGCCTTTTAAAAAGTTGAAATTTGTTCAGAAATCAAAATGGTTAGCCATTATTAAAGATGTCAATTTATATTTGACTCCAAAAAATATTTCATTTACAAATGATTTAGTGAGATCATATAATGAGCGCCAAGTTCGGAATAATATGGTTCCTGATTATGAATTTCAGCCAGTATATGTTAAACGATTTTCGTGGAATAGAAATTATAATGTTGGATATGACGTTACTAAAAATTTGAAAGTAACGTTTGCAGCAACCAATAGATCAATATTTGCTGAAGGGAATGAAAGAGTGGACAGGAAATTGGATCCGGTTAATTATCAACAGTTCAAAGATACAATTGCATCTCAAATGTCAACTTTTGGTAAAACGATGGATTATTCGCACAACTATAGTGTGAATTATACTCTTCCATTAGATAAAATACCTGCCACAGATTGGATGACAGCCAATGTTAAATACGGTGGGACTTATAATTGGCAAAGAGCACCTTTAGGTCAATCTGAGTTTGGAAATATTATTCAAAACAACCGTACAATAAATTTGACGGGGCAAATGAATTTCACCAATCTATACAATAAAATTCCTTTTTTAAAGAAAGTCAATACTGACGGAAAAGGAGGGAGACCTGCAATAACAACTAAAGATGCGATAGATGGCAAAAAATCACCTAAACCTGCTGTTGAACCAGAAAAAGAAGTTAAAAAGCCTGAGTCAGAAATGACTGAAAAGGAAAAGAAAAAAGCAAGAAGAGAAGAGAAACGTAAAGAAAAAGAAAAGAAAAGAAACGGTAAAGTACACCCGGTAGTAGGATTTATAGCTCGTGCGGTTATGACAGTTCGAAATGTATCTGGAACTTATGCATTGAATGATGGAACTCTTTTACCAGGATATAATCAAGAAACGAGTCTTTTAGGATTTAATAGTGGTTTTAGTGCACCTTTAGGAGGATTTGTTTTTGGTCAACAACGATATGATATTTGGGGTAGAGAAACGGGTTATAATATTGCTACAACTGCAGCAAGTAATGGTTGGTTAGTTCAAAATCAAGATTTGAATAAGCAATACACTATCACTCATTCACAGAATTTGAACCTACGTGCATCTCTTGAGCCAATCAAAGATTTAGCAATAGAGTTAAATTTAACAAGAACATTCGGTAACAATTCAAATGAATTTTTCCGATGGAATGAGGCAACACAGCAATATGAAAGTCAAAGTAAAGTTGAAACAGGAACTTTAACGTATACAAATGTTACTATAGGTTCAGCTTTTGCATTGGTGAGTAAAGATTACCAATCAGAAACGTTTAAAACATTGTTAGAGAATCGGGAACTTGTGTCTCAATTATTAGGACAAAATAATGCTAATTCAAATCCTTTGCTTTCTGGATATTATTCAGGTTATAGTGGAACTCAGCAAGAAGTAGTAACTGGAGCGTTTTTAACAGCATACTCAAATAAACAAATTAACACAAAAACTGTCAATCCAATTAAGAATATACCTTTACCAAATTGGTCAATAAATTATAATGGATTGACAAAGATGGCATTTGCAAAGAAATTTGTAAAGAACTTTGTTGTGCGACATGCTTATAGCTCTACCGTTAGTATTTCTGGACTTCAAACAAATTTAAATGCAGAGTTTGATGCAAATGGGAATGCTTCAGCAATGGACATTAATAATAATTTCATTGCAAATCGTCAAATACAAAATGTTACTATTTCAGAACGTTTCTCGCCATTAATTGGAATTGATGCTACATGGAATATTAAAGGTGGGCAAGGACTGATTACGAAATTTGAAATGAAAAAAGACCGAAGTGCAACACTTTCATTAAACAATAATCAAATTACAGAAGTTAGAGGTAATGAATGGGTAATGGGATTAGGGTATAAATTTGATAAAGTTAAATTGCCTTTCGATAAAATTCCAGCAAGTGCATTAAATATTCGTTTTGATTTATCTTTCCGTGATAACTTAACTGTGATTCGTAAAATTGTAGAGAATACAAATCAAGCTACAGCTGGGCAACGTGTTGTTTCTATTAAATCATCTATTGATTATAACTTAACACAGAATTTAACAGTTCAATTGTATTATGATCAAGTAATTAATACACCTAAAATTGCTACATCTTTCCCAACAGGAAATATGAGCACTGGAATTCGTTTGAGATTTAACCTAGCTGGAGTTCAATAAATCATGCTTATACGACCAGCTCAAGAAGGAGATGAAGTGGCTATAATGTCATTAATTCAAGCACTTGCCGAATACGAAAAAGCACCAAATGAAGTTGTTAATTCTGCGCCAGAATTAAGAAGGCATTTGTTCGAAGAAAATATTTGTGATGCTATTGTTGCCATTGAAAAGGATAGCATAATCGGATTCGCCCTTTATTACACCAATTATTCAACCTGGAAAGGAAAATGCTTGTATTTAGAGGATTTCTTCGTTCTACCAGAATACCGAGGTACAGGAATTGGTTCAGAATTATTTGATGAGGTTGTGAAAATTGCAAAATTGCGTGGCGTTAAAAGAATGGATTGGCAAGTTTTGGATTGGAATGAACCCGCTTTGAATTTTTACAAAAAAAAGAACGCCGTTTTAGATCCTGAATGGATAAACGGACGTTTTTTCTTTGAATAAAAGTAGTCTTCTAACTATTTAACTCACACATTCGAGTGTTATAATAAGTCATTCGCTAAGTTGGCCAATTCAGATCGTTCACCCTTCTCTAGTTTCACATGAGCAAACAATTCTTGACCTTTTAATCTATCTATTAAATAGGCTAAACCATTACTGTTCTCGTCCAAATATGGTGTGTCAATTTGATGTACATCACCAGTAAAAATAATTTTAGTGTTTTCTCCAGCCCGAGTTATTATCGTTTTAATTTCATGAGGTGTAAGGTTTTGTGCTTCATCGACGATAAACATGATATTGGATAAACTTCTGCCTCTAATAAAGGCTAATGGAGTAATAACAATTTTACCAGCTTGTTCCATGTCTAAAATGGCTTTATGCTTTTTTTCGTTTTCTCCAAATTGAGCTTTAATGAATTTCAAATTATCCCATAATGGCTCCATGTATGGTCCGATTTTATCACTTGCGTCTCCCGGAAGAAATCCAATATCCTTGTTTGAAAGTGGAACAATTGGTCTTGCCAGAATTATTTGATGAAATGATTTACTCGTTTCTAAAGCTGAGGCTAATGCCAAAAGTGTTTTACCTGTTCCCGCAACACCTTGTAATGCAACTAATTTAACTGTAGGATTCATCAAAGCATGAAAAGCAAATGCTTGTTCCGCATTTTTAGGTTTGATTCCATAAACATATTCCTTTTCAATCCGCTCAATATGATCTGTTAAATGATTGTAATAAGCCAATGAAGAAGTTTTACCATTCTTTAAAATGTAATATCCATTTGCCGTTTTTTTATTGCCTAAAATCCCATTTTCTTCAATTCTTCCATTCGTGAAAATTTGTCGAATAACTTCTGAATCTACTCCATCAATTGTGTAGGAAGAAGCTTCGGCTAAATGGTTGTTGTCTACTTTTCCCGTTTCGTAATCTTCTGCAGCAACACCAAGTGCTTTTGCTTTGATTCTCAAATTGATGTCTTTTGTAATGAGCGTAACATCTTTTTTTGTTTCAACTTCCTTTAAATAGAGTGCAGCATTAATGATTTTGTGATCATTTTTTCCAACTGAATAAACATATTCGGCATTAACCTCGCGGGGATTACTTTCCATTACGACTTTGAAATTGCCCATTCCTTTGCCCAAAGAAACCCATTCTTGCAAACTTCCATTTCCTGAAAGTTTATCAATGAATCGAATCACTTCTCTTGCCGAAAAATTCTTGGTGTCGTTTCCGATCTTAAATTTATCTAGTTCTTCCAAAACAGTTATCGGTATCGCTACATGATTTGTTTTGAAATTAGTGATAGCTTGATGGTCGTGTAAAAGTACAGAAGTATCAAGAACGTAAATCTTTTGTTTTTTGGACATGGTTAGATTTTTTAATGAATATACTCGAAAACTATCGCAACGTATGAGAAAAAAATACATAGTTATTTACACAAACTTGTTAGCTTTCTCATGCTATTGTCTAAACACGTAATTTTACTGAGAATCGTATAGAGTTGAAAAGAAAAGTGAATTAAATTTTAGAAAAATCTATTTCTACTAATTATACGATTGACTGGGATATAGATTGAGCCAAATGCTTCATACTTACTTAATGAATCCAAACTAAATTCTATTTTAGTTCCGTTTTTAGTCCAAATCCCACTATTTTTTTCAGTTTTTTCAGTTTTTGGTGTGTATTCACCGCTGTGAAAAATGAAATAATTTGATTTACTTTTCATTTTCAATTGAGGAGAGAATAAAAAACGATAGTATTCATCTTCTTTCGTTAAAATTCCTTTAGCCAATAAGCGATTTATTAAGCTTCTTGCTTTTTTATTTACAGAGAACATCAATGAAAATCCAGGAACTTTCACTTCTTTTTCCATTTCTACTTCTGTGACATTAAAGTCATCATCTAAAACAGATTCAATATATGTTTCTTTAACTGTTTGAAAACCTCCTTGACGAAATGATAAATCCCCTTCCCAAGCATCAAGGAATTCGGCTGTTGGAAAACTTACCTTTTTTCCAATTTTCACTAACCACATATATAAAGGGTCAGTTGGGTCATTTCTCAATTTTGAAATATCCATGTGAATATTTAGCATTTTACTGGTAAAGCCTGCATCACGTAAATTCAAACCGTCATTTTTTAACGAGATATTCAACGGCTTTTTGTTTCTAATGTATGTTAACAAGCTGAAACTTACGGAATCACTATTGTGCGCAAATATTGCTGTTTCAACGCCATTTTCTTTTAGTTTACTCCAATTGGAATAGATGACCAATTTCTCTTCTCTGAATTGTTTTTCTCGCAGAAATGTTCTCCAAGTAGGAGTAATATCAAGGTATTTGGCATTAGAAACTTTATCTAATTTTGTTGCAAAATCATCTCCTTTGTAGATGAACATGTAATTTTTACTATAAGTCAAATAGCCTTTTTCCTTTTTGAAACGATAAACACGATTTTCTTTAATTACTTCATCTTCAATATTTACAAAGGTTTTTAATCGTTCTATACCTTCCCTAATCTTACTGCTATCGGTAACTTCAATTATTGCTCCCCAATCTCCTTTTTCATTGGCAAAAAAGTAAACAGGATTTTGCAGATTCAAGCCATAAAGTTTACCTTGGCTCAAAATGAATTCATGTGAAAAAAGATCACGAAATGGAATTTTGTTATAATACATCATTCCACTTGTTTCCCTGGCTACATCTAAAACGTATGCGCGGCCAATAAAATCTCCATCTGGTAAACGATCAATAATTCTTGGAATCTCATGTTTTTTAAACAAAAATGGTCGAAGCACTAAAAAGGTACCAAGACCAATAGCAAGAATTATAATAAGGGATAACTTTTTAAACATTTCAGGCTAACCTATTTTGAAATAACATAAAGGCTATTCAACATATCTAATAGATATTTTCCAGAATTATCATAGGTTCCTCCAAAATTATAAACAAGGTCAAAATTTGTTTTCTCCTTGGTTGTTTTTGATGAAGTTAATTCCATAATTCCTGTCTTACCTCGCATTGCATCGATAATTTCATTTTGTTGTGCACTGAAAAAGTCTCTCGGAAAACGGTCAATAGCTTGCGCCCAATCAACATGGGCATACATGAAACCGCTTTTCTTTGATTTTTTCGCCTCCTTTTTAGACAAAGCTACTGATCCAAATCCATTTGCATGATTGATAGCTAAATCTTCGTCATTTGTAAAAATAAATAAGCCATTTTTGTTTATCATATATAAAGGTGCTGCATCCAAAATAGCATCTTCGTAAATCCAATAATTACCCATGTTTTGGAACCGTGATGTTAATCGGCTTAAATGGTTTAAAACTTTTTCTGGGATATCACCTCTATCAGTGGTAAACCCAATTGTGAATATAGGCATATCCTCTTCTGCTTCTACTTCTTTTTCGATGTACTCATATGTAACTTCGTCGTAAGTGAACTCAATTTTGGTTGTTTTAATTTTTTTAATTCCATTAAATGTTCCAAACATACTTCCCTTATAGGTGCCAAATAATGCGTCTTTGTTCACGAACTCATTTAGCAGTTCAATCGTTAAAACATTTGCTGAAATTTGAGCATTTTTTTCGTCCGTAAGAATTGGCATTACCACTTTATAAGCTTGTTCGTATGCCTCACGCAGGTTTACATTATATGTAAAATAAGCCGTGTTATCTTCATGTATATATTTTAACACGTTTTTATCAAATTTTGAATCATTCATTTTTTCATAAATGGATCCAATTTTCTCACCATAACGTGCTTCCATTTTAAATTCCACAGAATTATCGTGAAGTAGTAAATCTCCTAACAGAACATTCCCAGTATACAATTCTTTCATATCATTATAGAGAGAAGGGAACATCGTTTGGAAATACCATAATCCTTGAGATTTTTGAACATTTCTAGAATTGTCTAAATAAAAGATCCCTTCCGATGTATGTGTCAATTGTTCAGCGAATCGAATGTCATATGTTAAAAGATTTGTTTTTTCAAGTAATAATTCATCACAAATTTCTTTTAAATACTTCGTTTGCATGATTAATTGAACACTATCACGTAATTCATAATAATTTTTTTGATTGGGATCCTCTTCTGCCTCTGGAAATTCATAATTTGAATCAGGCTTTTCTTCTGGGTCCATTTCTTCAAAAATTTCCTCTTCAAAAACCTCCTCGTCGTTAATAACATTTGGATCTATAAAATCATCCATATACCAAGGGTTTTCATTTCCTCTAGAATACCAAATAGAATCAGTCATTTCATCAACTTTTTCCATTGTTGGATCTACCCGAATCAATAATGCTGAATTACCCTGAATAATTAAATTATTGAAGTAAGAGCTATAAAATTCAACTCCTGGATAAGGACTTTCGATACGCTCGAAATCGTCAAATACGATGAATAGATCTGCCTTATTTTTTAGGCCGAAAGTAAAACCTGAAACTTCGTGATCTTCGCCCCGACCATAAAACACATTTAATTTTTGATCAAAATCAATTCCAGAATCCTTTAAGGTCTTACCTGAAGTAGAACCGTCAAATAATTCTTGTTGAACTTCTTCCATAAATTCATATTTCACAAGTTCATCCAACGAAATTTTTTGAAGTAAATTGAAATTATTAATGCTAAAAACTGTGACTGCATCTTTTGGAATTAGGTCTTCAGATTTTTGTGCATTTGCTACTACTGATATGAGTAGAAATGCTATAATATTTTGTAGCTTCATGTGGAAGTGTGAAATCACTCGTTTATATTAAATTGTCAAACAAATTTAAGAAAAAAACGGTGCTAATTCTTGATAGGAGTTAGATAAATAGTGTTTTCTAATATTTTTGAATTTTGAGTCAAAGCATATGGATTCGTTCGGATCATAACGGCCATCTTATTTTTAGAAAGAGTAGCGGTTGCATTGTCGAATTTATCTACTGTTCGCTCAAATCGTGAGATGGAAGTATAGTTCCCTTGCTTCATAGATTCAATATCTTCTTGTTTAAAATCTTTTGTTTTTTTAACAGTTATTTCTGGAATTGAACGGACCATTTTTGTTCCATCCCAGTTCAACCATGCTTCCTCTAGTTCAGGGATGTTTTTCTCCTTACTTTCTTCCTGAATAACTTCTTTCAAAGCTGTTTGAAGTGCGGTGACATTGGTGAAGTCGCATTGTAATTTAAAAATGTAATCGGTGAAATTATAATCCAAAGTCACATTTGACATTCCTGGCTTTGCTTCCAGTTTACTCTTGAATGAAATAATACGTTCTTGTATTTCTGAAAGTGAAGGCACTTTTTTACCTTCCAAGCTGTCAAGAGCCAAAATTGAGTTAATTTTTATTTTACTGGAGCTTAAATTAACAGTGTATTTTAGTGTGCCACTTCCGTCGTTTTTGATAGAAATATCATCGATTATTTCAATGCAAGAGTTGAAGCTAAAAAGAATAACAAGTAATCCGATAAAAGAAGTAATTTTCATAGAGCAAATTTAATCATTTCGCATTTTGCAAAAACAATACCAAGAAAATTGAAGTAACAATTAAAAGTGAATAGTTAAATTTTTAAGAGTCGATATGCTTTTTGAATAAAGTTGAATTCTATTTTTTAACTAATTTTACGCTATAAAATTCACATACATGAAAGTTTTCAAATTTGGTGGAGCCTCAGTCAAAGATCCTGATGCGGTAAGAAATGTTTCAAATATCCTTTCATTATTTGGAGGTCAAAAATTAACGGTAATTGTTTCGGCAATGGGTAAAACAACCAATAAGTTGGAATTATTGGTGAAAGCCTCATTTGACCGTGACCGTAAAATTTACATGGCACTTTTGGATGATGTTTATGATTTTCATATGAACATTTTAGGCGAACTATTTTTGGAAAAACATTTTGCAATTTACAATCAAGTAGAGGATGTTTTTGAGAAATTGAGAGAACGATATAATGAACCTTTACCTGATAATTATAGTTTTGAATATGATCAAATAGTTTCACTTGGAGAATTACTTTCTTCTCAAATTGTAGCAGCATTTCTTTTAGAACAAGGGCATTCTGCATCTTGGGCTGATTCGCGAAAATTGATCCGAACAAACAACAATTACCAAGAGGGAGAAGTTGATTGGAAAAAAACGGAAGAGTTAATTACTGCGAATTTTATCCCGCAATTTAAACAAGTTGATGTTCAGGTTACTCAAGGATTTATTGGGCATACCCCAGAAGGGTTCACAACTACTTTAGGCCGTGAAGGTTCAGATTACACAGCAGGGATTTATGCATATTGCACAAATGCAGATAGTGTTACAATTTGGAAAGATGTCCCAGGAATGTTGAACGCAGATCCAAAATGGTTCGATAATACAATAAAATTAGAAAGTATTTCATTCAAAGAAGCAATCGAACTTTCGTATTACGGTGCTTCTGTAATTCACCCAAAAACAATAAAACCACTTCAAAATAAAGGTATTCCGTTATATGTGAAATCGTTTTTGAATCCACAAGCAGAAGGAACAGTTATTCAAAGTTCAATTGCAAATGATCATCTAGTTCCTTCATTTATTTTCAAAATGGATCAAATACTTTTTTCCTTCACAACGAAAGATTTTTCATTCATTGTTGAGGAAAATTTGAGTGATATTTTTAATCGCTTATCGAAAGTGAATGCCAAAATTAATTTAATGCAAAATTCGGCTTTAGATTTTTCAATTTTACTTGATAGAAACAAGGTGAATCCAGATCAAATATTGGAAATGTTTAAAGATACATACGAAGTACGTTACAATGAAGGTTTAGAATTGGTTACTATTAGACACTATGACGACGAAACTTTAGAACGCGTTACTGAAAACAAAGATATTTTGTTGGAACAAAAAACACGACAAACGGCTCGTTTGGTTATGAAAGAAAAAGGATAATATTGAACGGCATTTTTTTAAAATATACCTTAAAAGTGGTACTTTGAAACCCATGCCAAATAGGTAACTTTGTTTCAATTAATAAATTAAATGAGTAAATCGTTATCTTCAATTATTCCAGGTCAACTTGTTAAGGTTTCCTTTATCAAAGATTCGGCATTGAAACCGAAATTGATGGAAATGGGTTTGATTATTGGCAAAGAATTACGCGTTCTTTTCAAGGCACCCTTTGGAGACCCAATTGCAATCGATGTTCATGGTTATGTTTTGTCTCTTCGTCTAGATGAAGCTAGTTTAATTGAAGTAGAAGACTTCAAATAATAGAATGTTTTGCCTAAGTTTGTTCTTCAACTAAATTGTTGCAAATAGTGTTTTTCACCTTCAAAACTGAAAGTTTAATACTGATACTTGAGCAATAACGATCTAATTTAACAAATGAGAATAGCGCTTTTAGGAAATCCAAATACAGGTAAAAGTTCTGTATTCAATATGTTGACAGGTTTACGTCAGCAAATTGGGAATTTCCCGGGCATTACCGTAGATAAAAAATTTGGTGTTTTTTCCATCGAAAAAGAGGAGCACACGCTTATTGATTTTCCAGGAACGTATAGTATTTATCCAAGATCTAAAGATGAGCAGGTAGTTTACGATGTGCTTTCTAACCCTAATCATGCTGACTATCCCGATCTTGTTATTGTTGTTGCCGACGAATCAAACCTAGAAAGAAACCTTTTTCTTTTCACGCAGATTTATGATTTGAAAATCCCTTCAATATTAGTTTTGAATATGGCTGATATTGCGCGAAAGAAGGGGAAAATAGTTGATATAGAAAAACTACAAAAGCGATTTGAGGGATCTGTCGTTGTTGAAACAACTGCTCGAGTTGGATTAGGAAAAGATAGATTGATTCAAGCAATTCAATTAAATATAAGCAAAAAGGAGTATGAAACTTTTCAATTGAAAGCTCATTTATGTGAAGTTGAAGATTTGAAAGGTCAAGAACATGAAGCAAATGAACGGTATATTTTAATTCGAGAATTAATTGAAGAAATTGAAGTAGAAAAAAATCAAAAGAAAGAATCACAATCTAATCGATTAGATAGAATTTTAGTTCATCCGATATTTGGCTATTTGATCTTTGCTGGAATCTTACTTTTAATTTTTCAATTTATTTTTGCGTTCGCAACTTATCCAATGGATTTCATTGATAGTGTTTTTGCAAATTTTAGTGGATGGCTCGGAAATACATTGCCAGAAGGTCTTTTTTCTGATTTGTTGAGCCAAGGAATTGTGCCTGGAATTGGTGGTGTGGTTGTGTTTATCCCTCAAATAGCGTTGTTGTTTTTCTTTATTTCAATTTTAGAAGAGAGTGGCTATTTGGCGAGAGTAGTTTTTATTATGGATCGACTTATGCGACCATTAGGATTGAGCGGCAAGAGTGTCGTGCCTTTAATGTCTAGTGTTGCTTGTGCTATTCCAGGTGTAATGGCTACTCGAACAATTTCGGATTGGAAAGAGAGAATGATAACAATCTTGGTTGCTCCGTTAATGAGCTGCAGTGCTAGGATTCCAGTTTATACTTTGTTAATCGCATTAGTCATCCCAAATGAAAAAGTACTTGGTTTTATTAATCTTCAAGGCTTAGTATTATTTGGTTTGTATTCTTTAGGATTGATTTCTGCCCTAGTGATTGCAGCCATCTTAAAATTGCTTATTAATTCAAAAGAAAAAGGGTTTCTTTTATTAGAATTACCATCCTATAAAACCCCAAGATGGGGAAATGTCGGAATTACTGTTTGGGAAAAAGTTAAAGTGTTTACTTTGAATGCTGGAAAGATAATTTTAGCCATTTCAATTGTTTTATGGGCTATGGCAACATTTGGTCCAAGTGATAAAATGGAGCAAGCAGCAAAAGCGACAAAAATTGAAGCTGAGTCTTTGAATTTAGGAAAAGAGGAAAAAGACAGATTAGTAGCTTCTGCTAAATTGGAGCAATCCTATATTGGCATTCTTGGAAAGACAATTGAACCGGTTATTCAACCTTTAGGATATGATTGGAAAATTGGCATTTCCTTGATTACGTCTTTTGCAGCGCGTGAAGTTTTTGTTGGATCTTTAGCAACAATCTACGCTGTTCAGGAAGATGGAGGATCGAATAAACGATTAATTGAGCGCTTGAGAGATGAAAAAAGATCAGATGGGAAACCAGTATATAATCTGGCATCAGGCGTTTCATTAATGATTTTTTATGTTTTTGCAATGCAATGTATGGCAACTTTGGCTGTTGTCAAAAGAGAAACAAAGAGCTGGAAATGGCCTTTAATTCAAATGGGCTTCATGGCAACTTTAGCTTATGTAGGTGCTTGGATTGCTTTTCATATTTTAAGTTAAAGACATGCAATTGACTCTTGTAATAATCACCATTTCTTTATCACTTATTTATTTAGGCAGAAAATCGTATAAGCGATTTTTTAAAAAGGATGCAAAGTGCGATGGATGTGCTATGAAGTAGTATTTATTGAGCTAATTTTCTTTTTCCAGTTTTGAGGATTGTCAATGATATATTGTGCAATGCGATTATAGTCTGCTTGATTTCTTATTATATGGTCATAATAATTTCTTTGCCATATTTTATTTTTATAAAATGTGGGGGCGAATTGCAATTCATCATTGGGGGCAAATTGCAATTCGCCCCCACTATTAAAGAAAAGATTTATTTTCTTTGTGCATGCTCCTTTAAATCCTCTGATTATTGCCCCAATTGTTTGAGATGGGCTTTTAGGATTTGAATGCTCCCATTCCTCAAGATTTTCATCATTAGTTACTTGATGATCAATCGTCAAAATCATGTGCATATGGTCTGGCATAATAATAAATTCTCCCAATGAAATATTTGATCTCAATTGAATTGAATTTTTCCATTCCTGTTCAACAATTTTCCCTACTGTATTTAAAATCATTTCACTGTTTTCTATTTTTCCAAATAGATGCAATCGATCTTGCGCTACAATTGTTATGAAATAGCTTCCTTCTAAAGAATAATCATAGGTTTTTAGACGTGTTGATTGCCTGTTTGGCAGGTTTGATAATATTGACATTTCGTATTTTTTACATTAATTTACGAAATATTTACATATCCATTCAAATTTAAAAACTAATGATTTCCAGCTGTTTCATCAAAAGAAATCCCTTGTTTTTTCAACAAAGCTCTTACATAAATAGCGAAGAAAGCTAAATAAGCAAAGCAAATTGCCCCAACAATAAACGACGATTGAATTCCAATAACATCAGATAATTTCCCTTGAATAGGAGGGATAATTGCACCACCCAGAATCATCATCACTAAAAAGGCAGACCCCTGTGATTGATATTTTCCAAGACCTGCAAGCGACAATGAAAATATCGCAGGCCACATGATTGAGCAAAAAAGTCCTCCACTTAGAAAAGCATAAACTGCAATTGCTCCAGAACTTGTTAAACCAATAATTAAAGCTGTTACTCCAAGTGCACTAAAAACTCCCAATGTTAAGGCAGGTTTATCATTCGTAATGAAAAACGCTACTATTTGAACACAAACACAGAGAATGTACCAGTATAGCGCATCGATATTGTATCCTGCTAATTTTGTAAATCCTAATACTAATCCGAAGGCAATTAAAGGAACAATAAAACGTAGAATATTCTTTGTTTTTTTGCTAAAATTAAAAGCATTAATTGCTCCAGCCCATCTTCCAATCATTAAACTTCCCCAAAACATTGCTATAAAAGGGGCTATTTCTGATGAAGAATAACCACCAAATTGTTTTTGTTTTAGTAATTCACCGAGATTACTACCTATAGCAACTTCAACTCCAACATATACAAAGATGGCTAACATCCCAAGTGTTAATTGAGGATATTGCATTGCACCCCAACCTACTTTTTGCTTTTTACCAGCAGCAAATGCAAATAACAATCCCCCAATAATTACGATTAATCCACCTGTTAACCAATAAATTCTCTTTTGCTCTAATGGTTTTTTTATTATTTCTATTTCATTTTGAATGCTTTTTTGTGTTTCAATTTGAACAAGATCGAGGTGTTTAATAGTTTTTCCATTTTCATCTAAAGAAACCATTTCTAAATCTTGTTGTAATTGAATTAAGTCTTTTGCTTCATTACTCCGATAACTGCTAAAAACAGGAGCAAAACATGCTGCTAATAAACCAGTAATAATGAACAGTGTAACAAGAGCTTTCTTTGCTTTGTCAGCAGTGTCATTTGCGTTCTCTTCTTCAAGTAGTATTTTTCCTGAAGGAACACTTTTTGAAAAGCCAAAAAGTGCCGCAATACCTAAGAACAAAGCTCCAACAAAAGCATAAAGAATTATAACTTTAGTCAAGGATAATGATTTGATCATATCATCACTAATTGAGGAAGCTGTTCCAAAGAGAGCCAAAGCAACTATTAATGGACCAATGGTTGTCCCCAAACTATTGACTGCACCGCCCAGATTTATCCTGCTACTTCCAGTGGATTCATCACCTAATGAGATCATGAAAGGATTAGCAGATGTTTGTTGAAGAGAAAATCCTAAGGCAACTATAAATAATCCAAAAAGCATTCCTGCAAAAACATTTGCATATACTGAAACGATCATTGTTACCGCTCCAAGTGCTGAAAAAAGCAAGCCAAAAACAATACTTTTCTTGTATCCCCAATGTCCTACGAGGTCTTTTCCTTTTGTTGTTCCAACGGCAAAAAGTCCAAGAGCTCCCAAGTAATAAGCACCATAAAAGGCAAAATCAATTAACTGACTTTGAAATTGATCTAAATGGAAATAGTTTTTGCAAAAAGGGATAAAAACACTATTCCCTGCAGCGATAAATCCCCAAAAGAAAAATACAGTTGTTAAGGTGAAAAGTGCTCCGTTATTTGTTTTTTTTAGTTCAGACATAAGTTGGTTTTGAATGACCAAATTAACTGAAAATTAATATTTAAACGGCTTTTACTGATATATTCTTTGAACTGTCAGCTATTGATAACATTTTTTTTACTGTTTTTGCAATGGAATTAGCATCAAAACCACAATCAGCCCAAAGTTCTTCTTGCGTTCCGTGATGAATGTATTGATCTGGAATTCCTAAACGTACTACTTCAGAATTATATTTCTGATCAACCATAAATTCTATGATCGCTGAACCAAATCCTCCCATCAAACAACCATCTTCAACGGTAATTACCTTTTTGAATTTAGAGAACACTTCGTGCAACATTACTTCATCCAACGGCTTTACAAAACGCATGTCATAATGTGCAATTGAAGCTCCTGTATCGCTCAGTTTGTTAATTGCTTCTTGAGCAAAATTGCCAGGATGTCCTATTGTTAAAATAGCAATGTCTTCACCATTAGTTACTTTTCTGCCTGTTCCTACTTTAATCGGTTTCATAACTGTTTTCCATTCTGTCATAACACCATTACCGCGAGGGTAACGGATAGAGAATGGACCCATGTCTTCTTGCTGGGCTGTAAACATAATATTGCGCAATTCTGCTTCATTCATGGGAGCTGAAACAATCATGTTTGGAATGCTTCGCATGAAAGAAAGGTCGTAAGCACCATGATGTGTGGCACCATCAGCTCCAACAAGTCCACCTCGGTCTAAACAAAAAACGACATTCAAATTTTGTATGGCAACATCGTGTAAGACTTGATCATAAGCTCGTTGCATGAAAGATGAATAGATATTACAAAAAGGAACTAAACCTTGAGTTGCTAATCCTGCTGAAAAAGTGACAGCATGTTGTTCAGCAATTCCAACATCAAAAGCGCGATCTGGCATTGCTTCCATCATGATATTAAGCGAACAACCTGAAGGCATAGCAGGAGTTACTCCCATTATTTTTTCATTTTTTTCAGCTAATTCAACAATGGTATGACCAAAAACATCTTGATATTTTGGCGGTTGAGGAGATTTTGGAACAATCTTAACAATCTCTCCTGTTTCTTTATTGAAAACGCCAGGTGCATGCCATTTTGTTGGGTTTCCTTCCTCAGAATATTTATATTTCGCTCCTTTCCGAGTGATACAATGTAAAATTTTTGGTCCAGGTATATCTTTTAAATCCTCAAGTACTTTGGCTAAACCAATTACATCATGTCCATCAACTGGACCGAAATAACGAAAGTTCAATGATTCAAATAAATTACTTTGTTTCAGCAAGGTTCCTTTAAGAGCACTTGAAATTTTTGAAGCAACAGATTGTGCATCTGGTCCAAATTTGGAAACTTTTCCTAATAATTTCCAGACTTCATCTTTTACCTTATTGTAAGTATGAGAAGTTGTGATATCTGTTAAATATTCTTTTAACGCACCAACATTTGGATCAATTGACATACAATTGTCATTCAGAATAACCAATAAATTAGCATCCTTTTCGAAACCAGCATGGTTCATTCCTTCAAAAGCAAGCCCTGCAGTCATAGCACCATCGCCGATTACAGCAATGTGTTGACGGTCTTTTTCTCCTTTGATTTTACTTGCAACTGCCATTCCTAAAGCAGCAGAAATTGAAGTGGAAGAATGCCCGACACCAAAAGCATCAAACTCGCTTTCTGAACGTTTTGGAAAACCAGATATTCCACCTTTCAAGCGGTTGGTGTGAAATAATTCTCTTCTACCTGTTAATATTTTGTGACCGTAAGCTTGATGCCCAACGTCCCAGACTAACTGGTCATATGGTGTATTAAAGACATAATGCAAAGCCACAGTTAACTCAACAACGCCTAAGCTAGCGCCAAAATGGCTATTACCAATTTCGGAAATAACATCCACAATATACTGACGGACTTCATCTGAAATTTCAGGAAGATCATCAATAGTGAATTTCGTTCGCATGTCAGACGGAATCTGAATCTGCTCTAATTTTGGTCCTGCTTTATATTCTATCATAATATTTAACTCAAGCAAATTTATTGCTTATTGTTCTGTAAACAAACAAACAAAGGTTTTATTTTGTTCTATTCAAAAAGAATATTCTTAAAACAAAAAAAGGTGCTGAAAAACAGCACCCTTTTAAAAAATAATTGTGGTCTTAATTCTGAGAAAGTGTAATAGTAGTTGAATTTGTTGAACTACTTGTAGACGATCCAGAAGTAGATGAATTACCTTCTGTTGAAGTCAAAATCAATGATTTACCTTTAGACTCAGTAATTAGATATACATCAGAACTTTCTCCTTCAGCATAAGTATTTGAACTTGTCGAAGTAGTTGAAGAACCACCTACTGCATCAACTTGAGTACTTGTTGAAGACAATGTATTAAATACAACTCTTTCATGTTTTTTAAATTCTCCAACTCCAGATAAGAAATCCCAAGTACCTGAAGCAATTTGAGTTTGAGTAGTAGTATATTGAGTACCAAAAACTGTTTCAACAAAAACAACAGTCATTGTATTACTCCAAGTACCATCTTTTGAAATAGTATATGTTGCATTGCTGAAAGTACCTGTTTGAGTTGATGTTGAACCACCACTTGTTGATGTAATTGTAACTGCTGCACCAGTTGCGTTAACGTTCTCAGAACTTGTACCACCACCACTTGTGCTAGTAGAATTTGAAACATAAGAATCGATAGTCCATTCACCATCCATTTTACCTTTTGTAGATTTCCCACAAGAAACCATAGATCCTGTGATTAAAGCAGCACCAGCTACGAATAAGATTACTTTTTTCATTTTGTTTAAGTTAATTAAGTTAATTTGCCGTAAAAGTAATATTTATTTAAATTGTAACTCCATTTTAAAATAAATTTGATAAAGATTTAATACTTAATTTATTAATACAAGATATGTCAAGAGAAAAAAATCTTTAAGATGTAACTTTTCCCCAACTTATTACACTTACAAGAAGAACACGTATTTTGTAGTGTAAGAATGATAAAAACAAAACAAACCGATTTTCTAAAACTTTACGAACCGATTCATGATAGGTTTGAACGCTTCTGCAGGGCAAGAGTTTATGGGGAAATGGACTTCAGGGATTTAATGAATGAAACCCTTCTTGTTGCGTTTGAAAAATTCGAAACACTCAAGTCTAAAGATGCTTTTTTATCATTTCTTTTCGGAATAAGTGTTCGCTTATTAAGTAATCAACACAAAAAGAAGAAAGAAACGCGTTATCAGAAAGAAGATAATATTCAATTGATTCAAGATGTGAATGCCAATCCTCAAGAGGATGTCGATGTACATTTTTTACATCAAGCATTGGCACAATTGTCAGAAGATCAAAGAGAATGTATCATCCTATTCGAAATATCGGGCTTCAGTATTAAGGAAATTACACACATTCAAAATGCTTCTGAATCAGCAGTTAAACAGCGCCTCAAACGCGGAAGAGAAAAGTTGATTGAAATCCTTACGTACGATTCTTCACCTAAAAAAGAAGTAAAACATGGATAAGCAAAAAAATCTAGATGAGTTGTTTCGTCATGCAATGGAGCAAAATCCTGTTGTCACTTTTAAGGAGACAAAGGAACATTTTCTAGCATCGGTTGAAACTAATTCTGTTAAATCGAATGGAAAGAAAGGTTCATTTTTATTAACCAAAAAATTAATTATTATGATCGTAACTGTAAGTACTTTAATAATAGCGTTATTCTTTTCGAATAGCCAGTCAGAAAATAAACCAATTTCTAAAATATCGTCAAATGTTCCAATGGAAATGAAGAAGAATTCAGAGCCAATAGCAAATAGTGAAGGGCCATTAACTAATCCTCCATTTAGATTATTTGAATCATTGCCAAACTTCACACACATTTTTCCGGAAGCAATTCAGTTTTCGGAAGCAACAATTGATACGTTGAACGTGAAAGAAAACAGGGATTTCATAAAGTCACATATCCCAATATTCAGTGATGAATATGTGTTTCCAAAATTAACGGAGGAGGAAATTAAGGCAAACAACAAACAGAAAAAGCTAATGCTGAAAAATTTGGAAAAGTTTGATAAAAAAGTATATGCATATATTCCAACAGGAACATTTGATTATCAAGGAAAACAGGTTTCTGTCCAATCTTTTTACATGCAAAAAACAGAAATTTCGAATCTTGAATACCGAACCTTCTTGTTCGATTTGCTAATTCAAGGAAGGAAAGACGAGTTTCTGAAAGCTAGACCTGATTATAAACAGTGGTCAATTCTTCAGAATAAAGAGGATAGTCCGATGGAACAACACTATTTTTCCCACCCAGCTTATGACAATTTTCCTGTTGTAAATGTGAGTCGTGAGGGAGCAGAAATGTATTGTGTGTGGTTGACAAAAGAAATGATAAACACTGTTGAAGATAAAAAGAAATCACAATACAATGATGTAAGAATTCCTGTTCGTGAAGAATGGGTAATGGCAGCTTCAAGTGGTGGAACTAAATATCCATATCCTTGGGGAGGTCCTTTTATGAGAAATAGTCAAGGTTTGTTTTTAGCAAATTTTAGAATGACACCGGAAGAACTGAAATTTAATGATTCAATTGCGCAGACCAGTTCTGATCTCACTGCTCCAGTCAATTCTTATTCCCCGAATGCATTTGGTTTGTACAATATAAGTGGTAATGTAGCTGAAATGGTGTACAATGATGTGTTTACTAAATCAGCTGGAACTGCTGGAGGAAGTTGGTCCAATACAGCTGAAGAATTAAAGATTGAGGCAATTGATCCTTTTGAAGGTAAGAAAGAAGGAATTCCAACTATCGGATTCAGAGTTGTTATGACCGTCAAAAAATAAATATAATTCAAAAAAAAGCCCGCTCCTCGAGTTTGTCGAGGGGCGGGCTTTCTTTAAAAAGATTTCACAATGATAAATTCTAACTCCTGAATTTCTAATCGGTAGAGTTTATCAAAAAAGTCAGATTATTTGTTTATTTCTATTGGATAGATTTTAATTGTATTTTATGAAATTGAACCATAATAAGTTATTAACCAATGCTTTTTATATTAGATTTTCATTTAGTCATTCGATTTCTTGAAATTATGTTTCGAAATGTTAAATCTCTTTTCGTCGATGCAATCCGGATCTATATTTTTAAATATTCTTATGCAATCCATGATATTCCACATTTCCTTCCCTGAAATTTTGTCAATAGAGTTCAATTCATAAATCGTAGTCTCGGGTGTGAACCCAGCATATACAATTACTTTGAATTGTTCATTTTCAGCAAGTTCAATATTTAGAAATATTGGGTCAACAATCTGTGTAATTATTTTAATTTCATATTTACCAGGGTCTAATTCAATCTGCATTGGGCCTTTAAAATCTGTATAATAAAAGAAAAATACAGAATCATTTTCAAACTTGTGAAATTTTAATATTGATTCAAAAAGCGAGTCTGTGCAATTGCCAATTATTTGAATATTCGTTGTGTCTTGAACTTTGTCAAGCACATAATAACTGCTATCTTTAGTGTCATCAAATTGAAACCAATATTGGTATTTAAATTCAGAATTATTGACGGTTTTATGTAAATGATGATAATATTGTCCAAAAGAGAGTTTGGTAAATAAAACAAACAGGAAAATTAGATAATATCTCATGTCTTTTTAATTTAGAAATAATACTGTTTAGAAATAATAATGACCTTCTTTTAAAAGAATGTTAGCCTAAGATAGAATTTTCTTTTCATTGAAGTGTTTTTTATGTTGATCGTTGTTTGATCAATTATTGTTTTAACCGAACATCGAATTATTGGGAATTAAATATAAAGCCTGCTCCCCGAGCTTGTCGAGGGGTGGGTTTTTTTAAAAAGATTTCACAATTATAAATTCCAAATCCTGAATTCCAAATCGTTACAAGTTCTCAAAAAAGTCATTTCCTTTATCGTCCGTAATAATGAACGCTGGGAAATCCTTAATTGTTATTTTTCTAACTGCTTCCATGCCCATTTCTTCGAAATCAACAACTTCAACAGAGGTGATGTTTTCTTTTGCTAGAATTGCAGCTGGTCCACCAACAGATCCTAAATAAAAACCACCGTATTTTTTACACGCATTCGTAACATCTTTCGAGCGATTTCCTTTGGCAAGCATGATCATACTTCCTCCCAAACTTTGGAATAAGTCAACATATGAATCCATTCTTCCAGCCGTTGTTGGACCAAAACTTCCAGAAGGCATTCCTTGAGGCGTTTTTGCAGGTCCAGCGTAATAAACAGGATGATTTTTGAAATAATCTGGCATTGGTTTTCCAGAATCGATAATTTCTTTGATTTTCGCATGAGCAGCGTCACGTGCAACAATCAAGGTACCGTTCAGTTTTAAACGTGTTTTGATTGGGTATTTGGTCAATTCAGCCAAAACTTCATTCATTGGACGGTCCAAGTTGATTTCAACTGCTGGTTCTAAATGAGGAGGAATAGCTGGTAAAAAGTCAATAGGATTTTTCTCTAGTTGCTCTAAAAACAAACCGTCTTTCGTGATTTTTGCTTTGATATTTCTATCTGCAGAGCAAGAAACACCTAATCCAACAGGACAAGAGGCAGCGTGTCGAGGTAAACGAATTACACGAACATCATGTGTGAAATATTTTCCTCCGAATTGTGCACCAATTTGACTCTCCTGACAAATTAATTGTACTCGTTTCTCCCATTCTAAATCTCTGAATGCTTGACCAGCCATATTCCCTTCAGTTGGTAATTCATCGAAATAACCTGCAGATGCTTTTTTAACTGTCGCTAAATTTGCTTCAGCAGAAGTGCCACCAATAACAAGTGCTAAGTGATATGGAGGACAAGCTGATGTCCCTAAGTCCATAATTTTCTCTTTGACAAATTCTTCCAACGACTTATCATTCAGCATGGATTTTGTCTTCTGATATAAGAACGTTTTATTGGCAGAACCACCACCTTTTGCTAGAAAAAGAAACTCGTAATAATTTCCTTTTTTCGAATAAATGTCAATTTGTGCTGGAAGGTTTGAACCAGAGTTCTTCTCATCAAACATGCTTAAAGCTACAACTTGAGAGAAACGCAAATTTTCTTCTTGATAGGTATTGAAAATTCCTTTTGATAAATATTCTGCGTCATCAACACCAGTATAAACGTCCTCTCCTTTTTTCGCCATCACGATAGCCGTGCCGGTATCTTGACAAGAAGGTAATTGTCCAACAGCCGCTACTACGGCATTTTGCAATAAATTATGCGCTACAAATCGATCGTTATCTGTTGCTTCCGGATCTTTTAAAATATTAGTTAACATCTGAAGATGTGTTTTTCTCAAAAAGAAAGAAACATCTTTCATTGCTTCTTGCGCTACAACTTCTAATGCTTTTGGGTCAATATTTAGTATTTCTCGATTTCCAACTTTTACTACTTCAACATAATCAGATGAAATCTTGCGGTAATCCGTTTTGTCTTGTTTGATCGGATATGGATCTTGGTAAAAAAATTCTGCCATGATGGTTTGATTGATTCAAAAACAAAGGTAATAATATTGAATTTCAAATGACATTTATATAATACTTATATAAGAAATTATTGGACATCTTGGACTTTCGTCTTTCATCCAAATTTACTATCTTCGCACATTCATATTTTCAAGGTACAATGACGAAGAATTATCCAGAATACAAAGGGTTGAATTTGCCAAACGTGGCGAAAACAGTGTTAGAAAAATGGCAGAACGAGAAAGTTTTCGAGCAATCTATTGCTACACGCGAAGGTCAAACGCCTTTTATTTTCTTTGAAGGGCCACCATCAGCGAATGGTTTACCTGGTATTCACCACGTTATGGGACGCGCTATCAAAGATATTTTTTGTCGCTACAAAACATTAAAAGGTTTTCAAGTTAAACGAAAAGCTGGTTGGGATACACACGGTTTGCCTGTTGAATTAGGGGTTGAAAAGGAACTTGGAATCACAAAAGAAGATATTGGAACAAAAATTTCTGTTGAAGATTACAACAAAGCGTGTAAAGAAGCAGTAATGCGTTACACAGATATTTGGAATGACCTTACATTGAAAATGGGATATTGGGTGGATATGGAAGATCCATACATCACCTATGAACCAAAATACATGGAATCAGTTTGGTGGTTATTGGGTCAATTGTACGAGAAAAATCTCATGTATAAAGGATACACAATTCAACCATATTCGCCAAAAGCTGGAACAGGTTTGTCATCACACGAATTGAATCAACCGGGTTGTTATAGAGATGTAACTGACACGACAGTTGTTGCGCAGTTTAAAATTGTTGATGGCGAAAAATTACCGTTTGCCAAAAATGTAGGGTCAGGTCGTGACCTGACCCTGCATTTTTTGGCATGGACAACCACACCTTGGACTTTGTCTTCTAATACCGCATTGTGCGTTGGACCAAAAATAGAATACGTTTTAGTTCAATCATTTAATCAATATACGTTTGAACCAATCAATGTAATTCTTGCAAAGAATCTTGTTGGATATCAGTTTGCAAAAGGATTTCAAAACGTTGAAACCGCAAGTGAATTAACAAGTTTTAATTCTGGAGATAAAACTATCCCATATTTCATAGCTGGAGAATGTTTAGGAAAAGACTTGATCGGAATCTCTTACGAGCAACTATTGCCATTTGCTTTACCTGCGGAAAATCCTGAAAATGCCTTTAAAGTAATTGGAGGTGATTTTGTAACAACGGAGGATGGAACAGGAATCGTACACATTGCCCCAACGTTTGGTGCTGATGATGCACGTGTTGCTAAAGATGCCGGAGTACCAGGATTATTAGTGATTGACGATAAAGGAAATTTGGTTCCGCTTGTTGATCTTCAAGGGAAATTCAGACCAGAAATGGGAGATTATGCCGGAATGTATGTCAAAAATGAATATTATGACGACGGTCAAGCACCAGAAAGATCAGCAGATGTTCAAATTGCAATTCAATTAAAAACAGAAAACAAAGCCTTTAAGGTTGAGAAATATGTCCACAGTTATCCACATTGTTGGAGAACGGACAAACCAGTATTGTATTATCCGTTGGATTCTTGGTTCATCAAAGTAACTGATGTCAAAGAACGCATGATGCAATTGAACAATACTATCAATTGGAAACCTGAATCAACTGGTTCTGGACGATTCGGTAAATGGTTGGAAAATGTAAATGATTGGAACCTTTCTCGTTCACGTTATTGGGGAATCCCAATTCCAATTTGGTCGACAGAAGAGGGTGATGAACGTATTTGTATTTCATCTGCTGGTCAACTAAAAAATGAATGTGATAAAGCAATTTCTGCAGGTTTAATGACTTTAAATCCTTTAGCGGATTTTGATGCAACGGATATGTCCAAAGAGAATTATGCAAAAATTGATTTGCATAAAAACTATGTGGATCAAATTGTTTTGGTTTCTCCAACAGGAAAACCGATGAAGCGTGAAGCAGATTTGATTGATGTTTGGTTTGATTCGGGCGCAATGCCTTATGCACAGTGGCATTATCCATTTGAAAACAAAGCATTAATTGATAATCACGAAGGTTATCCTGGTGACTTCATTGCCGAAGGGGTAGATCAAACAAGAGGTTGGTTCTATACATTGCATGCAATTGCGACGATGGTTTTTGATTCTGTGGCATATAAAAATGTTGTTTCTAACGGTTTGGTTTTAGATAAAAATGGTCAGAAAATGTCTAAACGTTTGGGCAATGCAATTGATCCATTTTCAACCTTAGAAACGTATGGCGCTGATGCTGCTCGTTGGTATATGATTACCAATGCCCAACCTTGGGATAATTTAAAATTTGATTTAGAAGGAATAACGGAAGTTCAACGTAAATTCTTCGGAACATTATATAATACGTATTCGTTCTTCACTTTGTACGCAAATATTGATGGATTTGATTATTCTGCTCAAGATATTCCGTTAAACGAGCGGCCAGAAATTGACCGTTGGGTACTTTCCAAATTACATTCTTTAATTCAAGAAGTTGATGGATCTTTCGATGAATACGAGCCGACTAAAGCGGGTCGATTAATTCAAGATTTTGTAAGTGATCAGTTATCCAATTGGTATGTGAGATTGTGTCGTCGTCGTTTCTGGAAAAGTGACGATTCAAAAGATAAATTGTCGGCCTATCAAACGTTGTATACGTGTTTAGAAACGGTTTCAATTTTGGGATCTCCAATTGCACCTTTCTTTATGGATCAATTATTTTCGGATTTGAATTCTGTGAGTAAAAGATTCGCCGTTTCATCTGTGCATTTAGTTGATTTCCCAAAAGTGAATAAAGCATTTATCAATGAGGAGTTAGAAGCTCAAATGGAGATTGCACAGCGAACTTCATCATTGGTTTTGGGACTACGAAAGAAAGAAAAAATCAGAGTAAGACAGCCTTTGCAAAAAATAATGGTTCCTACTTTGAATAAAGCGTTTTCAGATAACATCATGCACGTTAAAGAATTGATCTTATCAGAAGTGAATGTCAAGGAATTGGAATTATTGAGCGAAGACAACAGTGTTTTAGTGAAAAGTATTAAAGCAAATTTCAAAACAATAGGACCGAAATATGGCAAGCAAATGAAATCAATTGCGGCTATGGTTGGTCAAATGACAAGCGAAGATATTTCAAAAGTGGAAGAGAATAACGGTTGGAAAGGAGAAATTGACGGAGAAGTTATTGCGTTGGATTTAGCTGATTTCGAAATTGCAGCACAAGATATTCCAGGATGGCTAGTTGCTACAGAAGGTGGTTTAACTGTCGCGTTGGATATTACAATTTCTGAGCAATTAAAAGCGGAAGGAATTGCACGTGAATTAATTAATAGGGTTCAAAATTTAAGAAAAGATTCAGGTTTAGATGTAACAGATCGTATTGTGTTAACTGTTGATACAACTGAATTTATTCAGCATGCGATTCAAGCAAATCATGAATATGTGTGCAATGAAGTTTTGGCGAATGAAATACTTTTTGCAAATCTTGGAACGGATGCTTTATTAACTGATTTAGAGTTAGAAGGTGATTCTAAAATTGGAATTGTGAAACAATAGAGATTGGGAGATTTTTGAAACACATAGGCACATAGGTCACATAGTTGTTTGGTCCAAATGCTTCATAGTATTAGTGCAAATTTTGAAACACATAGGCACATAGGTCACATAGATGTTATACTTACATTTATGTTCTGATTGAAAAATATTTTTTACCCAGGTAATCCTATGTTTTCTATGTTTCTATGTGGTTAATATTTTCTTTTGCCCCAAAGTACTTAGAGAATACTATATGTTATAATCATCTAAAATTTCCAACTAGTTAATCCTATGTTTTCTATGTTCCTATGTGGTTAATATTTTCTTTTGCCCCAAAGCACTTAGAGAATACTATATGTTTCAATCATCTAAAATTTCCACCTTGTTAATCCTATGTTTTCTATGTTTCTATGTGGTTAATATTTTCTTTTGCCCCAAAGCACTTAGATAATAATATATTTTTCAATCATCTAATTCATTGAAAAGATGATTAACAAAAGTCTTTTGTCCATCCTTAAAAATATTTGTGCAATTGAAATTTATTAATATTCCTTTTGGGATTTCTAGCAATTTCATATATGTTAGAAGTTGTGCTTCATGTATCGGATGAATTTTCTCAACTGATTTGAGTTCAATAACTATTCTATTTTCAATAAGTAAATCACACTTTAAATCTGTATTTAGTGTTTCACCTTTATAACAAACAGGAACATTGAATTCTGATTCAAACATGATTTTTCGCAGTTCTAATTCGTGTTTAAGACATTTGTGATAAACGCTTTCAAGTAAGCCAGGACCCAAAGATTTATGCACATCCATCGATGCTCCTAAAATTTGATAAGTTAATTCATTAATATCTGTTTTTGTATAAAACACCATAAATTTCTAATTTACTTGAAGTTAACACAATTATTTTAAAAATGCAATCTCAAAATCTATATTCTCTTTGTTCCTAGGTGTTAAAAAACTATTTAGACTTTTCCTTTTTTTAAATAACTATGTGTCCCATGTGTCTATAGTGTTTCATTTTATTTCTATTTTTTTTTAAATAACAACTATGTGCCCTATGTTCCTATGTGTTTCATTTTATTTCTATTGTGTTTTTAAATAACAACTATGTTCTCTTTGTTCCTATGTGTTTCATTTTATTTCTATTTTTTTTTAAATAACAACTATGTTCTCTTTGTTCCACTTCGATAAACTCAGTGCATCGCTATGTGTTTCATTTTATTTCTATTGTGTTTTTAAATAACAACTATGTTCTCTTTGTTCCTATGTGGTTAAAAAAAATATCCTAGCTTTAAACTCTCATTACTAATTGTTACAAAAAATGCTTACACCGAACATTGATAAAAAACTTTTTCTTCTTGACGCTTATGCACTCATATACCGTGCTTATTTTGCTTTTGCGAAGAATCCTCGTGTAAATTCGAAAGGTCAAAATACTTCTGCGGCATTTGGATTTACGAATGTTTTAATCGATGTGATAAAAAATGAAAAACCAACGCATTTAGCCGTTGTTTTTGACCCTCCAGGTGGTTCAACGCATAGAATTGAACAATTTGAAGCCTATAAAGGGCAACGTGAAGCAATGCCTGAAGATATTCGTTCAATGATTTTACCAATAAAAAAAATTGTTGAAGCATTCAATGTCCCGATGATTGAAATGGCAGGTCACGAAGCAGATGACGTGATTGGCGCTATGGCAAAAGTTGCTGAAAAAAGAGGCTATACAACTTATATGATGACGCCAGATAAAGATTACGGTCAACTGGTTTCAGAAAATATTTTCATGTTCAAACCGGGTAGAGGTGGTAATCCACCTGAAATCATGGGTGTAAAAGAAGTATGTGAGAAATTTGAAATTGAACATCCTTTGCAAGTAATTGATATTCTTGGTCTTTGGGGTGATGCTTCTGATAATATTCCTGGAATTCCTGGAATTGGCGAGAAAACTGCCAAGTTATTGATTCAGAAATATGGTTCTTTAGAAGGAATTATAGAAAATGCACACGAATTAAAAGGAAAACAACAAGAAAACGTTATAAATTTTGCGGAACAAGGACGTGTTTCAAAAATGCTTGCCACAATTACGATTGATTTAGAAGTTGAATTCAACGAAGAGCATTTGGTAATGTGTGATGTGGATGTAGAAAAGGTAAAAGACATTTTTACAGAATTAGAATTTAGAAATTTAGCGAGAAGGGTTATTGGGGAGGATATTGAATTAACATCAACGCCTTCTGCAAGCAATGAAAATAATTCCAACGGTTCAAATCAATTGGATTTATTTGGAATGCAAAGTTTAATTGTAGAACAGAATCCAACTGAAACAGCTGATTATAAAACGATCGCAACTGAAAAACCTTCTTATCACTTAATAACAAAGGCTGACGAAAGAAAGGAATTGTTAGAAATTTTAATGAACCAAAAACAAGTGTGTTTCGATACTGAAACGACTGATTTGGATGCATTACATGCTGATTTAGTGGGAATGTCTTTTTCATATAAAGAACGAGAAGCATTTTACGTTGCAATTCCAGCTGATTTTGAACAAGCAAAAGCGATTGTAGAGGAATTCAATCCATTTTTCACTTCAGCAACGATTGAAAAAATTGCACACAATATTAAATACGATTTAAAAGTCTTGAATCGTTATGGAATTCAAGTTGCAAGCCCAACGTTCGATACAATGATTGCGCATTATTTGATTAATCCGGAGTCGAAGCAAAGTATGGATTTCTTGGCAGAATTTTACCTAAAATACAAGCCAGTTTCCATTGAAGCTTTAATTGGTAAAAAAGGAAAATCGCAAGGAAACATGCGTGATTTGAAACCAGAAGAAATTTCAGATTATGCTTGTGAAGATGCGGATATTACCTTTCAATTAAAGCAATTATTCGAACCTGAAATTCAAAAGGAGCACTTGAAAGAGTTGTTTTATGGTATGGAAATGCCATTGGTTGAAGTGTTAAAAGCAATTGAGCAAGAAGGAATTGCAATTGATGTCCAAGGATTAAAAGAATATTCAAAGCAATTAGAAATTACATTGCTCGATTTAGAAACGAAGATAAAAGAAGAAGCAGGAGTGCCATTTAATTTGGATTCTCCAAAACAATTGGGCGAGGTGCTTTTTGACCATTTGAAAATTTCTGCAAAAGCTAAAAAGACTAAAACGGGTCAATATGCAACAGGTGAAGACATTCTTCAAAAGCATGAGAAAGACCATCCAATTATCCCAATGATTTTGGAATACCGTCAATTGAGAAAATTGAAAAGCACGTATGTGGATCCTTTGCCGCTGTTAACAGACAAAGTTGATGGTAGAATTCATACGAATTTCATGCAAACTGTTACATCAACTGGTCGTTTGAGTTCAAACAATCCCAACCTTCAAAACATTCCTATTCGAACAGAAAAAGGAAGAGAAATACGTAAAGCATTTATTGCTCGCAGTGAAGATTTTATTTTGATGGCGGCAGATTATTCTCAAATTGAATTGCGTATAATTGCTGCTTTGAGTGGGGATAAAAATATGATTGAAGCGTTCAAAAGTGGTCAGGATATTCACATTGCAACAGCATCAAAAGTATTTCATGTTCCCATTGATGAGGTTACGCGTGAACAACGAAGCGCAGCAAAGGCTGTTAATTTTGGAATAATATATGGCCAATCAGCCTTTGGATTATCTCAAAATTTGAATATTTCTAGAACAGAAGCAAAATCAATTATTGATAGCTATTTCGAGCAATATTCTACGATTAAAACATACATGGACAGCACAATCGCATTGGCTAGAGAAAAAGGGTATGTTGAAACAATCATGCAACGCAGACGTTATTTGTCAGATATTAATTCCGCCAATGCAGTGGTTCGTGGATTTGCAGAACGAAATGCTATCAATGCACCGATACAAGGTTCAGCTGCTGATGTCATTAAAATGGCAATGATTTCTGTTTATAATGCGATGAAAAAGCAAAACGTAAAATCTAAAATGATTTTACAAGTGCATGATGAATTGGTCTTTGATGTTGAAAAATCTGAAATTGAGTTGATGAAAAAACTCATCAAAGAAGCAATGGAATCTGCTGTTGATTTGGTTGTTCCGATGGAAGTTGAAGTTGGGATGGGAGAGAATTGGTTAGACGCGCACTAAAAACTAATTTTCCAGCCCCTGTTTTCCATTACGTTAACCAGTGTTACCAATTCGTTGGCATTCTGAATTTTAGCATAAATTGAATCGAAAGCTAAGGAATTACCAGTGATATCTGGCAACAATGAATAAGGGAATTGATGGGGAATTACTTCGTTGGAAATTGATTCTAATTGTAATAAATACAAGCGCAATAAATCAATTGCTTCATTACTGCTAATTTTGAAATCGCTCCCTTTTACGGAAGAAAAGAAATCAATTTTTTTGCGGGCTCTTGTCAACAAGACATTCAATCGTTTAGATCCGTTTTTAGTATTCAAAGGACCAAAACGCATATGAAATTCGCCGTTTTCATTTTTCCCGTATCCTAAACTTATAATCAGTTGATCACATTCTTCTCCTTGAACATTTTCCAATGCTTTGAAAAAGGCTGAATCTGAATCGATGCGTATTTCGAGTTTTTCCTTTGTTTTAGTAGACAATTGCGTGTAAATTTCAGCTAATTGTGTTTCTGAAAATGCAACTATTCCAATCATTTCTTTTGAATCAATGACTTTTTCAATGTAAAGTGCAACTGCTTTTGCCTCTATTTCATTTTTACGTTCATCAAAAATACCTTCGTTTGAATAATGCCAATTAACAGGTGTTTTTTCTTGTTTAAACGAAGGGAACGTAATTAACTCGTTGTTATAAAAATGATAATTTGAAAATCTTAAAAGTTCTGGATGCTCACTTCTATAATGGTGTTTAAGTCCATTATTTTTCCAATAAAAACTTGCTTGGTGCAGTAAATCTATTGTTTCTTCGCTCTGTGCTTTAAAAAACGAACTTGGTCCCATTTGTTGATGATCTCCAGCCACTATAATTCTTTTAGAACGTTGAATCGCACCCAATGCATTTTGCAATGGAATTTGACTCGCTTCATCAAAAATTGCCACATCAAAAAGCTGATTTTGCATTGGAAAGCACTTGGCAATTTGGGTCGGATTACTTAGCCAAATAGGCTTGAATAATTGAATCCAAATTCGTGCTTCAGAAGCAAATAATTCTCTTAAACTTGGAAAGTTTTTAGTCTTGCTGAATTCCTTAACCAAAATTGCTTTCCCTTTTTTCAACGTTGCTTTTAACGCTTTTTCTTCCGAATTTAATTTGGTTGAAGCAGTTTGTAGAATTTTATGATAATATTGAAAATGCTTGTGCTGATTGAGTACTATTTCTTGACCAGTACTAATTGCCTCCTTTTCTTGTTCAGAAATAATTGTATGGCATTTATTCAATAAATCCGCAGTAGAGAATTTTGAGAAAACTGGGAATTGTGCTGTGAAATTAGTCCAATTACTTTTTAAAATAGCAGCTTCCATTTGTTCAAAAGTCGAATAGTTTTTCATGTTTCTCAAACACGATTCATTTATTTCGTTAATTGAATTTTGGTACTGAAGGATTAGTCCAAAGTTGCTTTTAACTCCCTCAAGGAAATGTTGAATATTCATTTCATCATCCCAATTAAAATTCAACTTCAATTGAGTATAAAGTTGGTTTAAAGCATGATTCGTATTGGCATATATTTTTTGAAGAGCTGTCGGAATTTGCATCCATTCTTCCCGGTCGCTTGCTGTGTAAAAATGTATTTGTTGGAAAATTAATTCTAATTCAGTTTGCACATCATCGATTCCAATTTCGCATAATTCAATTTTTACTTGAGAAATATCTTCTGAATTAACCAAAAACTGCTTCCATTTATGAAGATTAGATTCAGCTTGATTGATGGATGTTGTTGATACGATTGACCACGACTTTTTGAATTTCAATTTCCCGAAAAAACCTGTTCCGTTTGAAAGATTCAATAAGTTTTCAGTCTCTGATAAGGAAGGAAAAACTTTCCAATTTGATTTTTCAAAGTCTAAGTTACTTTGAAGGATTTGTAGCTGTTTGAACTTTTTTCTGAGATTTAAAAATTTCTTTTGTTCCTTCGATTCAGGAGTTAGTATTGCTTGATGTCTTCTGAAACTTGGGTTGTCAAAGCTTTGGCAAATAGCTGCTTTTTTCATCGCCTTTTGGAGATCCAGCCAAGTTTCAATTTGAAATTGACCTTGTAATTTGATTAACTCATTCAACCATAAATTGATACTTTGATCAAATTGTTTGAATGAATCTTGTTTAATAACACCAAAAGAAATTCTACTGATGAACGTATTTATTCCTTCATTGAAAAAAGTGGAAACGTTGTTTTTTGCTTCAAGCCATAAATCAAGTGAAGGCAAATCCGATGAGAAGTTTGCGCTTTCGAAATCAGTTTCTTTTCCTAATTCATGAAATTGAGAATAACTGATTCCTCCAATTAATTCTTTCTGATTCAATAAATCCAACTGCATTTGCAATTGAGCAATATATTGCTCAGACAATTGCAGATTAATAGCGTTTTTTAAATCGAATTTTTCTAATCGTGTCCATGAATCTTTTAAGGAATTTAAAACATCTTTTGAAATGGTTTCCGAAGTTGCAATAAAGCATAAATGTCCCAAATCAAATTGACCGAGTTTCTTTTGAAGTACTTCTAAAGCAACCCTTTTCTCAGAAATGACGAGAGCAGATTTGTTGTCAATGAGAAGTTTTGCCAAAAGATTGGATAATACTTGCGATTTACCTGTTCCTGGAGGCCCTTGAATAACCGTATGTTCATTTTCAATTGCATCAAAAACGGAATATTGATCTGTATCAGCTGGAAAAAGAAGATTGGAATTAAGTTTTATTTTAAAAGATTCAACCTTGCTTTCATCTCCCAAAAGATTTGAAATGGCAGCATTTGGAACTTCATTACTTAATTCTTCTAATTCTTTGATTATTTCAAATCTGTGGTGATGAAAATTTCCTAAGAAGTTTGCTTTTGATTGAATGTTTTTGAAATTATTGTTTTCAAGAAATTCAATTAATTGTTCTAAACTAAAAATTTCTGCAGGAAGTTTTATTTCAAATTCTCGTTGTAAGCGATTAATTAAAAAAGGATTGATAAACGAGATTTCCTCATCAACTGAAAAGCGAATCGTATTGTCAACTTTTTTTAGTTCTATTTCAACTGGACTTAAAAGAAGGGGAGTGCTTATAATTGATTGTTTATATTCCCATTCAATCACCCCTCGGGAAAGACACAGAGGAAAAATTCCTTGTTCCTTTTCAGTTTTTTTTGCGTTAGATACAATTGATTTAAACGGAAGGTAATCTTGAGTCTGATCAAATGCAGATAAATCTAGAATTGGTAACAACGATGAATGCTCAATATTCACCAATACATCATTCGTATTGAATTGACTTACATCCTGCAATAATTGAATTATTCTATGTTTCACACTTTCACTCACCGTGCTAAAATTACTAAAACTTTTCACGCCTTAAAAATTGTCAAAGGGCAATCGAATAATTGTCGATTTAAGAATTAACTTTGCCCTTACTTACAAAATAAATCAGTTAAAGTATGAAATTCGGCACAAAAGCAATCCACGCAGGCGTACATGCAGACCCAACAACGGGAGCGATAATGACTCCTATTTATCAAACGTCGACTTATGTTCAGGAATCACCTGGAGTGAACAAAGGTTATGGTTATGCTCGTGGGAAAAATCCAACGAGAGAAGCATTACAAGATGCTTTGGCTGCTTTAGAAAACGGAAAACATTGTGTAGCATTTAGTAGTGGTGTTGCTGCGACAGATGCTGTTTTGAAAATGTTACAACCAGGCGATGAAGTAATTACCGGAGACGATTTATATGGTGGTACTTATCGTTTGTTTACAAAGATTTATGAAAAATTTGGAATCAAATTTCACTTCATTGATTTGACAAATGCCGAAAATTTACACAAATATATCAACAGTAATACTAAGGTGATTTGGGCTGAAACACCTACAAATCCTACAATGCAAATCATCGATATTGAAGCATGCGCTAAAATTGCATCTGCTAATAACATCATTTTGGTTGCTGATAACACCTTTGCATCACCTTATTTGCAAAATCCACTTGACTTGGGTGCACACATAGTGATGCATTCGGTAACAAAATATTTAGGAGGTCACTCGGATGTAGTAATGGGTGCGTTAATTACAAATGATCCTGAAATCCATGAGAAGTTGTATTTCATTTTGAATAGTTCTGGAGCCAATCCTGGTCCTATGGATTCATTCTTGGTATTAAGAGGAATTAAAACACTTCATTTAAGAATGGAAAGACATTGTTTTAATGGACGAAAGATTGCAGAATACCTTAAGAATCACCCGAAAATAGAAAAAGTTTATTGGCCAGGTTTTCCTGAACATCACAACCATGAAATTGCCAAAAAGCAAATGCGTGATTTTGGCGGAATGATTTCAATTGTTTTAAAAGACAAAGCAATTGAGAATACCTTCAAAGTTGCATCTTCTTTTAAAGTATTTTCATTGGCTGAATCATTAGGAGGAGTCGAATCGTTGATCAATCATCCCGCAACGATGACACATGCATCAATTCCAAAAGAGGAACGTGAAAAAGCGGGAGTCGTAGATAATTTATTGCGTTTGAGTGTTGGTGTAGAAGATGTTGAAGACTTAATCGAAGACCTAGAACAAGCTTTAGCTTAATTTTAAACTTTAAACTTTAAACTTTAAACTTTAAACTATCAGTTTTAAACTCCACCTCGACGAACATCGAGCTAAAGTCGAGATGTCGGCGTTCGTTCATCACTCGATTTTTGTTGAAATTGTGCAACTCATAACTAGCAACTAGCAACTTGTAACTTGTAATTAACATACACTATGCACATTTTTATAACTGGCGTTTCAAAAGGATTAGGTAAAGAATTTGTTGATTATTTTCTTACTGCTGGACATCTAGTAACTGGAATTGGACGATCACATTCATTTGATCATACCAATTTTAATTTTATCCACTGCGATCTATCTAATGTGAATGAAGTGAAATCAGTCAAATTTGATTGCAAAGAAAATGAAGTTGTCTTGATAAATAATGCAGGTATTATAGGAAATATCAAGCGAATAAGTGATCAAAATGAATCAGATATTCAAGAAGTAATGACTGTAAATGCAATTGCACCTATGATCTTGTGTCAAGGATTTTTGCGTCAAACAAATGATGACAATAAACTTACGATAATAAACATTAGTTCTGGTGCTGCCAATAGACCAATCCCTTCTTGGGCTGCTTATTGTTCTTCAAAAATTGCAATGGACCGATTTTCTGAAACTATTTATCTTGAAGAGCAAGAAAAAGGAAGGAATATTAACGTATTTTCCGTTGCACCTGGAGTAATTGATACTTCAATGCAGGAAAAAATTAGGGCAACCAACAAAGTTGACTTTTCAAGCCTTGATAATTTTAGAAGTTTACATGAAAATGGGGAATTAACAAGTCCTAATGACGCTGTAAATAAACTAGTTAAATTGATTCAAAAAAAGGAATCGAATCCGGTAATTTGCAATTTGAATGACCTATAATAAATCGTAGGATTCAAACCTTTCGACATTAATATTTACCGTTTGGTAACTTTTATTTCATATGTGCACAAACCTTTTGTAAATTAGAACGTTTTTAAATAAGGACAAACTGTTATAACTATGAAAAAAAATACTTTAATCCTAATTGGGTTCTCCATTTTTACTGCCCTTTTAGGAAATGCTCAAACAACTACTTTTAATCAAAATAATGCGCGTGACGGTGAGGATGTGGAATACTGTCATCAAGTTAAAAGAATGCAGGAACTCATGCAGAATCCTGCAGCTGTGTTGTCCTATCAACAAGATGAAATTATTCGTCAACATGAGGCTCAGCATAATCAAGTTCCAAAAGGAATTGTTTATAAAATACCTGTTGTATTTCATATACTTCATACAAATGGTATTGAAAACATAAGTGATGAAAACATCATTGATCAAGTTGCAATTTTAAACAGAGATTTCCGCATGTTAAATGCTGATGCAGCAACTGTTCATCCAGATTTTGCAGGTATGCCTAGTGATGTGGAAATAGAATTTGTATTAGCAACTAAAGCGCCAAATGGAGCTTGTTTTAGCGGAATTACCCGCACGGTCAATGCATTAAGTTATAATGGTTCGGACGGAAATGCTCAAGTAACTGCTATTACAAATGGAAATGATGTTTTCAACGGGTCTTGGGCAGGTAATAAATACCTTAATATTTTTGTTTGTGGAGAAATTGGAGGAGCAGCAGGTTATACAACAAATCCATCAAATTTTTCTGGAACGTCAATGACAAATGGTATTTGGATTTTATATAATTATGTAGGTTCTTTAGCGCCATCTTCAGTTTTTACTAGCCGTTCTTTGACACATGAAGTTGGTCATTGGTTAAATTTAGAACATGTTTGGGGTTCAACAAACTCTCCAGGTTGTGATGGTACAGCAACAAGTTCATCTGATCCTTGTTGGAATACTAATTCTTGGTTTGGTCCAATTGGTCCTGTAGATAATTGTGATTATGACGACGGAGTAACAGATACGCCAGAATGTAGAGGTGTAACTTCTTGTTCTATAAATTCTAATTCTTGCAATGGGGATGACGCTTATTGGGGTTCTGCGATGAGAGATAACGTAGAAAATTATATGGATTATTCCTATTGCAGTAAAATGTATACGCAAGGTCAAGTAGATAGAATGCGAGCAGCCATAACCTCTTCAGTTGGTGGTAGAAATAATATTTGGACTCCTTCAAATTTAAATTTCACTGGCACAAGTGCACCTGCATTTTTATGCAAAGCAGAATTTGCTGCCGATAAAACGACAATATGTGCAGGAGATCAAATTCAATTTTCAGATAATTCATATAATGCTGTTACAGGTTGGACTTGGAGTTTCCCTTCAGGGACACCATCATCATCGAATAGTCAAAACCCTGTTGTGACTTATTCAACTCCTGGGATATATCAAGTAACATTAACGGCAACGGATGGCACAAACACAGATGCAGAAGTTAAAACACAGTATATTAAAGTATACGAGTCATCATCAACTATTCCGTTTTTTGATGGATTTGAATCATACACATCTTTTGTGAATATCAATAATTGGGAAACTTCTAATTTAAACAACAACAATACCTTTGTAATTGATAATACAATTAGTCATTCAGGAATGAAATGTGCTAAATTGACAAACTTTGGACAAACGGGAACGAACTTAGATGAATTAATTGCTTATCCTGTTGACTTATCTGGTGTTACTGCCGGTACAGGTGGCGTAACATTAAGTTTTAGATATGCATATCGTAAACGTTTATCAACTGATAGTGAATGTTTGAAAGTTTTTGTCACTTCTAACTGTGGAGACACTTGGGTTCAGCGTAAAACTATTTGTGGATCACTTTTGTCATCAACTGCCGTGTCTACTTCTTGGGCGCCATCTAGTGCATCAGATTGGACAACAATACATATGACGAATGTCACAAGCGAATATTGGGTTGATAATTTTAATTATAAATTTAGATTCGATGGGGCAAATGGGAATAATATATATCTAGATGATATAAATATCTATTCCGGTGGACCTTCTGATGTTATAGTTGTGAATGTTGCAGAATTAGATGAAATTGATGGTTTATCTTTGTATCCTAATCCAGCAGAAAATGAAGTCAATCTTCAGTTTATTGTCAAGGACGCAAAAACAGTTCAAGTCCAAATTCAAGATGTAACTGGTAAGATCGTACAATACCATAATGTGAATGCAGCTATTGGGGCTAATCTTGTTGTAATGGATACACAAGCATTGTCATCTGGAGTTTATTTTGTAGCTATAAAATCAGGTGAATCTCAAAAAGTAATGCAATTTGTAGTTAAATAAAAATTTTATATGAAGAAAATTATATTAATTTCCATTTGCTCATTGAGTTTTATAGGTTTTTCACAAAAATCTACTAATTGGTGTGGAACAGATAAAAAACTCCAACAACGAATGGATAATTCTCCAGGAATGGCAGATGAAATCCATCAGAGTATGAGTGAAGCTGCGGCTTCTCAATCGGGACATGAAAAAGTAATCAAAACAATTCCTGTTGTATTTCATATTTTACATGATAATGGAATTGGGAATATTTCAGCTGCTCAAATTCAGTCTACTTTAGATGTTTTAAACAGAGATTTCAATAGATTAAATTTAGATACTGTAAATACTCGTTTAACTCCATCAGCGCCATTTAAAACGAATGCAGCTTCAATGCAAATTCAATTTATTTTGGCGAAAATAGACCCTAACGGTAATTGCACCAATGGAATCGAACGGAAAGATGTTGCTTCAAATATTACATATGAAGTTGACATGAATTCGGAGCCGCATAAATTTACTTCAAGCGGAGGTTTAAATGCATGGCCAAGAAATAAATATTTCAACGTTTGGATTGTAAACTCGATTGATGTGCCAAATCCAGATGGTTCAATTATTTTAGGTTATGCGCAATTTCCAGAAAGCTGGGGAGGACCTGCAAATACTTATGGTTTAACGATGAGACAGGATTATACTGGAACAGTCGGCACTGCTGCAGGTGAAGATGGAAGAACGATTACTCATGAAGTAGGCCATTGCTTTGGTTTACTGCATACTTTTCAAGGAGGATGTCATTCAAATAATTGTAACAACAACGGAGATTATTGCTGTGATACTCCGCCTCAATCAGAGGCCTTTTATTCATGTTCTCCAACATTAAATAGTTGTGCTCAAACTCCTACAAATGATACTTATGGATTTGATGCATTAGATCAAATTGAGAATTATATGAGTTACAACGCATGTCAAAATATGTTTTCATATGATCAATCAACAATAATGGAATCTGAATTTACTAGTTTAAGTTATTTAACGAGTTTAGCTTCTTCTGGGAATGCAGTAGCAACGGGTATTAATATACCAGCAGCGATGTGTAAAGCAGATTTTATCTCTAATAAAACAACAGTTTGTGTAGGAGATCAAATTCAATTTACTGACGATTCATACAATGCAGCAAATGGCTGGACATGGAATTTCCCTTCAGGAACGCCTTCAACATCAACTAGTCAAAATCCATTGATTACCTATTCAACTCCTGGTATATATGAGGTTACTTTGACTGCAACTGATGGTTCTATTATTGATTCTGAAACTAAAACTCAATATGTTAAAGTGTTAGAAAATTCTAGTTCATTGCCTTTCTTTGAAGGTTTTGAATTGTATTCAACTTTAAGCGCAACAAATAATTGGCAAGTTTTAAATCCTGGAAGTAACAGTGCATTTGTTTTAGAAAATACAGTTGGGCACACAGGAACAAAATCTGTTAAATTGATAAATTTTGGCCAATCTGGTACAAATCTAGATGAATTAATTGCTTCTCCTTTAGATCTATCAGGAGTAACTGCAGGAAGCGGTGGTGTTACTTTAAGTTTTAGATTTGCTTATCGTAAAAGATTTTCTACTGATAATGAATGTTTGAAAGTGTTTTTAACTTCTAACTGCGGAACAACATGGGTGCAACGCAAAACACTTTGTGGTTCTTCGTTGTCAAATAGTGCTGTTAATTCTTCTTGGACTCCAGCAAGTATTGCTGATTGGACAACTGTTCATATGACGAATGTAACAAGTGATTATTGGGTTGAAAATTTTAACTATAAATTCAATTTTGAAGGCGCAAACGGAAATAATATTTTCCTAGATGATATTAATATCTATTCTGGCGGTCCTTCTGATAATATCGTTTTGACAGTATCTGAGCAAGGTGAAATTGAAGGATTATCATTGTACCCGAATCCAGCAGAAAATGAAGTGAATATAGAGTTCACAGTGCAGGATGCAAAAACTGTTCAAATTCAAATACAAGATGTTACTGGCAAAATTGTCCAAAATCATAATGTATATGCTGCGATAGGAAGCAATCTTGTAATGATAGACACGCAATCTTTGTCAGCTGGATCTTATTTTATTGCTATAAAATCTGGTGATGCTCAAAAAGTATTACAGTTTGTTATAAAATAAAACCCACACATTTATAAAAAAGGTCTTTTCGTAAAGACCTTTTTTTGTTTTAAAGAAAATATATTATGAAATTAAAATTACTCTACATTCTTCTTTTTATTAGTTTTTCAGGCTATACACAGCAGTTCTCAAATTGGTGTGGTACCGATAGAATTGTTCAACAAATGAAAAATAATGACCCTAATTATGCAGAATTATTGCATAAAGCGATGTCTAAAGCAGCGAATGGAGGAACTTATCAAAATGGACAAATTCCAAAGTCCGCAATGACAATTCCAGTTGTAGTTCACGTAATACATGATAATGGAATTGGAGACATTTCAGATGAGCAAATTCAAAGTGCTTTGGATATTTTGAATCAAGATTACAACCGTCAAAATCCAGACACGAATATTACAAGAAACACAATGAATGCACCTTTTAAACCGCAAGCTGGAGTAATGAACTGTGAATTTATATTGGCAAAAATAGATCCAGATGGTAATTGTACCAATGGTATTGTACGTGTAAATGCGCCTAATTTAACTTATGATGCTGGTGAGGACTGTAAATATGATGTAAATGGAGGTTCAGATCAATGGCCTTTGGATAAATACTTTAATATTTGGGTCGTTAATTCTATTAATAATGATGGTGCTCCTGGAATGATCCTTGGCTATGCTTATTATCCTTATGGAGGTGTTGGAACCGAATATGGAATTTTGATTCGTCACGATACTTTTGGTACAATTGAAACGGCAAACAATTCAGACGGGAGAACATTGACTCATGAAATGGGTCATGCATTTGGCTTAGCACATATTTTTGACCAAGGTTGTCATTCAGCTGATTGTAATCAAAACGGAGATTATTGCTGTGATACTCCTCCTCAAGCTGCACCAAACTGGAGTTGTTCTCAAACATGGAATAGTTGTCCGGATGTGCCAATAAACGATGATTATGGTTTTAATGCTCTTGATCAAATTGAAAACTATATGAGTTATAATGAATGTCAAAACATGTTCTCAAGAGATCAGGCTGCCTTAATGCTGAACAATGTGAATTCAATTAATTTCCTTGTAAACATGGTTAGCCCACAAAACCTAATTGAAACAGGTGTTTTTAATCCCTTGATCTTATGTAAATCTGATTTTGAATCCTTTAAAACAAGTGTATGTGTTGGAGATTCAATCAATTTTATTGATCGTAGTTTTCAAAATCCAATAAATTGGAATTGGTCAATAAGTCCAGGGGTAGTGAATGTTGATTGGATTTTTATAAATGGATCTAGTTCAAATTCTCAAAATCCAGTGGTGCAATTTTTTACTCCTGGAAATTATCAAATTTCATTGCTCGCTTCCGATGGCACAAACAATGATACGGAGATTAAAAATCAATACATTACAATTCTGCCTTTTGCACATTCTTTGCCTTATTGGGAAGGTTTTGAAGGATTGACAACACTTGCTGGTGCAACATATTGGTCTTTCGAAAATAATCAAAGTAATGCTACTTTTCAAATTGATCAAACTACTGGTTCAACTGGGAATCATTGTGTGAAATTAGCGAATTATGGTCAAATGGGAGTGAATACTGATGCACTCATTTCAACAGCAATTGATCTTTCAGTCGTTAATCCCCTTACCGAAAATGTTACTTTGAGCTTTAAATACGCTTACCGCAAAAGATATGATGCAACTGATGAGTGGTTAAGGGTATTTGTTACAAATGATTGCAGTGATACTTGGACGCAAAGGAAAACAATTCATGGTGTTCAATTATCTCCTTTTGTCGAATATACACCATGGACACCGAGTTCTTCTGCCGATTGGACAACAGTTCACATGACCAATATCACTTCAAATTATTTTGTAGATAAATTTCGTGTGAAATTTGAATTTGAGGGTCAAGGAGGGAATAATTTTTATTTGGATGACATTAATCTTTATCTTGGATCGCCGTCGAACACTGTAGTTTTAGGAATAGCTGAAGAAGGAGAAATAGCTGAATTATCAGTATATCCAAACCCGACTGATGCGGAATTAAACGTGAGATTTACATTGAGTTCAAACCAAATTACGCAATTGACTATTATGGATATCACTGGGAAAACAGCCTCAAAATATGTTATAAATGCAGCAAGTGGTTCCAATAATGTGATAATTGACACGGAAAATATAGCAGCAGGAGTTTATTTTATTTCAATTAATGCAGGGGAAATTACGAAGACAATGCAGTTTGTGAAAAAGTAAGTTTTGATAATTTACTTCCGAGAATTTAAAGAAGTTTTATCAACTCTCCAACTTCTGCTTTTTGAAGTGTAATCGAGACAGTAATTCCTTTTGCTTCAATATGTTTTTTTGTTGTTTCTCCCCAAGCAATGATTTTACCTAGTGGCGGTTTATTGCATTTCAAAAAGCTGTCAACGTTGGATGGGCTTGTAAAAATGTAAGTGTTGCAGACTGCAATTATTTGGCAATCCGATACTGTCTTATAAACAGTAGGTTCAATACATTGACTGGAAGGAAGAAGTGATCCGATAGTTCGATTTGAGATGTTAGATTGTGGAATTAGAACCGTTCGATTCCCTAACCATTTTTTGAAGGATTCAGCAACTTCAATAGGATTACCAGATTTCTCTCCAACGAAAGATATTTTTATTCCTAACTCCTCTAGTTTGCTTGCTGTTGTTTGACCTATACAGCCAATAACTGTTTCAGGTTTAATCTTCTCAGTTTTTAAGAAAAATTCAGCTGCTCTGATACTAGAAATAAAAAGTACATCGTATGTTTGATTAACTTCAAATGGAACAGCTTCAAACCGAATTAACGAATGGGCAATTAGATTGATATTATTCGCTAAACAGAATTGTTGAAGGATTGCTACCTCACTTATGTCTTTTGATATAAAAATGGACTTATTCAAGTTCTTCGTTTGCCGCTGCAACTAGGTCTTCTACAATTATTTCAGCGAGATTTGAAAGGTCATCTGTTGCATATTCATACCAGTTTGCTCCATCTTCCCAATTGGCAGTATAGGAAACAAATACAACATTGTTATCATCACAATACACGCCTAAAGGCAATTGGCAACCACCTTGCATTAAATTCAAAACTTTACGTTCAATTGCAATTTGATTTTGAACGGTCGAATGATTCATTTTTTGAAGGAGTGTAAATAACGCTTCATCTTCTTCACGAATTTGTAATGCCAAAACTCCTTGCGCTGGAGCAGGAATAAATTCTGTTGGATCTAAAACAACAACATGAAATTCGGAAAGGTCAATTTTCAAACGATCAACACCAGCTTTTGCTAATAATATAGCGTCGTATTGTCCTTCTCGTAATTTCTGAATTCTCGTTGGAACATTTCCTCGTAAATCTTTGATAGAAACATCGTCTCTAAAACCTAAGACTTGCGATTTCCTTCGAGCAGATGAAGTTCCAATAATTGCATTTTCTTTTAAATCCCACAAACAAGTTAAATCAACTGCATTTTTTGCAACTAACAATAAATCAGCTGGATCTTCACGTTCTGAAACACAAGCAATGATTAATCCTTCCGGTTGATTGGTTTCTAAATCTTTGTGCGAATGAACTGCCAAATCAATAGATTTCTCTAGCAATGCATGTTCAATTTCTTTTGTGAAAAATCCTTTTCCTTCCAATTTGTCGAAACTCAAATCCTGGATTGCATCTCCTTGAGTTGTGATAATGGTAATATCTACACTGCATCCTAATTGTTCTAATTGATTTTTCACATGATTAGCTTGCCATAAAGCTAAATCACTACCTCTTGATCCAATTCGAATGTGTTGCATGTTTATTTTTTTAATAGAATTTCTTTCGCCATAATCATCGGCATGCTCATGTATTTCTTTTCCATGTAGCCAATAATTTTGTCTAATACTTCTTTGGAGTGCTCGTCTAATGCTGCTAGGTCATTTTTGAACACTTCGTTCATCGCAGTAGCTCTAATTTCTTTTACTTTTTGAGGAACATCTCGCATGGCAAGTTCAACTGTTCTGATTTTTTGAATTTGCTTGAAATTAAACAATGCTTCAGCAATTATCTCTTCAACATGTTGTATTTCTTTGGAACGTTCTTTTAAATTCTCGTTCGAAATTTTCTGAAGTAAATCAACAGAAATATGTGTGACATTATGATTAATTACAATTTGAGGATCTAAATCCTGAGGCAAAGCGATATCAATAACAACTTTTTTACCCGTTTCTCCCTGTAAAAGATTACTATAAATTTCTGGTGTAATAATATGTGTATCTGCTCCAGTACAAGCAATGATTATATCAAAACCTTCAGTGTATGTTTCTAAATCTGACAATGGAAATCCTGAACCATTCAAATCTTTTGCTAAACTTTCTGCTTTTGATAAAGTACGATTAAAAACGATGAATTTTTTATATCCATGTTTTCTCAAGAAACGACTCATGTTCGTATTTGTTGCTCCAGCACCAATGATCAAAATACGGGCATCCAATGCAATATTCATGTCACGCAATTTGTGATATGCCAAAGAAACAACTGAAACTGGTTTTGTAGCAATGCTTGTTTCGGTGTAAACAGATTTTGCCGTTTCAATAGTATGACGAATCACTAAACGAATAAAATCTCCAGTTAAACCTTGTTTTTTGGATGATTCAAATGCATTTCTAACTTGTGTGATGATTTCACGTTCTCCAACAATCATTGAATCAATCGATGAAGCGACTGCTAATAAATGTTCAACGCCATTAATTCCATTATACGTATCACCACGGTGAGCAAAATGACCAATCTGTTCGTTGGTAAATTCTGGATATAATGTTTGAAAAAATTTCATTAAGAAATGAAACTCAACTTCTTTTTCAGTGCAAAAAACAAATTCAACGCGATTACACGTTGATAGAAACATCAATTCCGTTAAACCCAATAATTCCTTTAAATTCTGTAAACGATTTTGTTGCTTGGTTTCTTCAATATGAAGTTTACCAATGTCACTAACGTCTAGGTTTCTGTGAGTAAAAGCAATAATATGAAATTGTTCTAACACTTAATTGTTTTTTTGTCCTGCAAATTTGCGAAAACATTGGAGGAATATTGTCATAATAATGTCATAACATCTTATTTAGAATGGGTTTAAATACTTGATGCTACTCAGGTTTGACTTAATTTTCTAAAATTCAGTTAGTCACATCAGAGGTATTTTTTTTTAAAGGAAAAAAGTTACCTTTATTCTCTGAAGAAATAAGGAATGAAAACGATTGAATTTGAATCTGCACAGCATGTAAAAGTGGAGTACGAGTTGGCTTCTACTGGTCAAAGAACGGCTGCAGCATTGATCGATTTGATTACGTTCGTTATTTATTTTGTTATCGTTTCTTTTTCATTGGAACTTAAGAATGTATTTTCAGATTTTGGAACAGATTTATTTCTGACCTTATTAATCATAAAATTACCTTGGATTTTTTACAATCCTTTAATTGAATATATAACGCGTGGTCAAAGTTTAGGAAAATACGCACTTGGAATTAGAGTAGTTAAAGTTTCTGGTGAGCGTCCAGGTTTAAAAGAGGTGTTCACTAGATGGCTTTTTAAAGGTGATTTCATTTGGATTAGCGCAGATATTTTTGTCCTTTTATGGGTTGGTTTTGGTTTGCTAGGGATTATTTTCTCTGCAACAGCAGACAGAAATCAACGATTAGGAGATGTAATTGCAAACACGGTTATTATCAAAAATAGATCTAGTTTGAATTACACGTTAAAGGATATTTTATCTATAAAAAACCAAGATAATCACCAGCCGACCTATCCGAATGTTACACGATTTACAGACGAAGATATGTTACTAATTAAAAATACCATTCAACGCGTTCAAAAATATCCGAATCCTGAAACGAAAAGATTTGCAGTTCAATTGGCTGATGAAACAGCTGTTTTGTTAGGTTTATCTGAAACTCCAGCAAAACGAATGGAATTTTTGCAAACTTTGTTACAGGATTACGTCGTGTTAACACGCTAAAAATTATTTATGTCCAAATTATGTATTGTTCCAACTCCGATTGGAAATCTAGAAGATATTACCTTACGTTCAATTCGCATGTTGAAAGAATGTGATGTGATTTTTGCTGAAGACACTCGTGTCACTAAAAAGTTATTGAACAAATTTGAAATTACAAAACAAGTAATTCCTTTTCATGCGCACAATGAACACAAATCATTACAAGCTGCAATTGATAGAATAAAATCAAATACGTTGACCGTTTTAGTTTCTGATGCTGGAACTCCTGGTATTTCTGATCCTGGATTCTTATTGGCGCGTGAATGTGTAAACGCGGGAATTGTCATTGAATGTTTGCCTGGACCAACAGCTTTTGTACCAGCACTTGTTGCAAGTGGATTCCCATGTGATAAATTTGTGTTTGAAGGATTTCTTCCGCACAAAAAAGGCAGACAAACTCGCTTAAAAATTCTAACTGAAGAAGAACGAACGATTGTTTTGTATGAGTCGCCGCATCGGTTAGTGAAATGTTTGGGACAAATTGAAGAATTCATGGGAGGCGAACGAAAAGTATGTGTTGTGCGTGAAATCAGTAAAATGTTTGAAGAATACAAACGTGGAACAGCCACTGAAGTGAAAGCCTATTATGAAGCGCATCCACCAAAAGGTGAAATAGTTATTTTGATTGAAGGAAAACCATGAGTGAAATAGACACAGAAGCAATTGTTTTAATTAAAAATGGTTCAGCCGATAAAGCATTCGAACGCAGAAATATTAAAACTGAAGGTCCAAAAGACAATGAAGTTGTTATTGAAAGTGAAGCTTTTGGATTGAATTATGCCGATGTAATGGCGCGAAATGGTTTGTACCGCGAAGCACCGCCTTTGCCTTGTGTTGTTGGTTATGAAGTTGTTGGGAAAATCACTGAAATTGGAAAGGATGTCTCTCCAGATTTAATTGGTAAACGGGTTCTTGGTTTTTGCAGATTTGGTGGATATGCAAAACACGTTGTAACACAAAATTATGCTGTTGTTGAAGTCAACGAAATGCCAGCAGAAGAAGCTTTAGTTCTCTGCACTCAAGCTGTAACGGCCTATTACATGGCGGAATATTTAACACCAATTCATAAAGGTGAAAAAGTATTGATTCATGCTGCCGCTGGAGGAGTAGGGACAATTTTAATTCAATTGGCAAAACGAAAAGGTGCAATTGTTTTTGCTAAAATCGGAAATGAAAGTAAACGGGATTTAGTCCTGAAATTGGGTGCTGATCATGTGATTAATTATAATCAATCAGAATATTCAGCACAAATTTCCGAAATTTTAAAAGAAGACCGATTGGACGCTAGTTTTAATCCAATTGCTGGTTCGACTTTCAAAAAAGACATGGCTTTACTTGGTTCTGGGGGACGAATTGTTCTTTTCGGAGGTTCAGAATTATCAGGTGGGAAATGGGGATTCTTTTCTCAACTGAATTTTGTGCGCAAAATGGGATTGATCTTACCAATTGGTTTAATGATGCGTTCCAAAAATATACTGGGTGTCAATATGTTAAAAATTGCAGATAACCGACCAATGGTACTTTCAGAATGTTTACATGAAGTGGTAAAACTTTATCTTAAAGGAGAATTAATTCCACAAGTTGGTGGCGTTTATACTGTTGATCAGATTACCGAAGCACATGCCGCTCTTGAAAGTGGTAAAACTACAGGGAAGCTGAGTGTAAAATGGTAATTTAAAGTTGATAGTTTAAAACTGAAAGATTATTAAACTATAAACTTATCAAGGTGCCGGCGGACCAACATATTCCATACATGGATTTGTTCCAACCCAGCATTTAGCATTTTGACGTAATTCTAAAATTGTATCATGCTCAATGTTGAAATATAAATCAACCGTATTTTGCCAAGTTTTAAAACAATCATTTCCTTTTAATTCATAATTCTTCTCTTCAAGCAATCCATTCTTTTTCATGAATTCATCCAAGGGTAAAAATTTATCTGCTCGCACAAGCATATAATGTCCTTGCTCCAAATGAAACGTTGCATTTCCTTCAACATCTAATGTGACCTCTTCATAAACAGGTAATCCTTCTTTAAATTCTACACCTTTTATGATCTTGAATTTTTCAAATTTCATCGATTCATAGTATCCAGCAGCAACATCTGGAGATGGTTTTGCTCCACCACAATATGGTTTGTGCACAGTTCCATTAAAACTTACCGTTCGAAGATTTGGATCAGTATTTTTTTTAGTTATTAAGCCACAACTTGAAGTAATTAAAAGTAAAGCTATAAAGATGTTTCTCAGGATCATAAAGGATGTTTTATGTGACAAAGATATAAAAACAAGGAGTAAATTCGAGTTTGTTTTTAGTTTTTCGCCACAGATTCACTGATTTCTTTACCCAATAAGTGGTTTGACTAGTTGTTCTTACTTCTAAATTGACTAATATTAATTCAAACAATAATCTGTGCATCTATGGCGAAAGAAAAAGAATAGGTTAAATTCTGATCTTTATTTTTAGGATTACTTAACTTTCTATGTGAGTTAAGTTACGCTTAACCCGAAATTTTACCTTAATTTTGCCCCATAATTAATCTAAAACAAAACAACCAATGGCTGAAGTAATAACAGACCTAGGAATTCAAGAAATTCTTTCTCAATTAGGTATTGAAGAAGTAAATAACGGTGCCTCAACAGGCGGAAAATGGTTCAAAACTCGTGGTGAACGAATTGATTCAATTTCTCCAGTCGATGGTCGATTAATTGCCTCTGTTAATTCTGCAACTGAAGCAGATTATGAAGCAGTAATTTTAAAAGCACAAGAAGCGTTTAAAGAATGGAGAATGATTCCTGCTCCAAAAAGAGGAGAAATTGTACGTCAATTAGCTGAACGAATCCGTTTTTACAAGGAGCCACTTGGTAAATTGGTTTCTTATGAAATGGGAAAATCATTACAAGAAGGTTTAGGTGAAGTACAAGAAATGATCGATATCTGTGATTTTGCAGTTGGGTTATCTCGTCAGTTATATGGCCTTACAATGCATTCAGAGCGTCCAGGACACAGAATGTATGAGCAATATCACCCACTAGGAATTGTTGGAATTATTTCAGCATTCAATTTCCCTGTTGCAGTGTGGAACTGGAACACGGCTTTGGCTTGGGTGTGTGGAGATGTTTGCGTTTGGAAACCATCTGAAAAGACACCAATCACAGCAATCGCTTGTCAACAAATAGCAAAAGAAGTTTTCGATGCGAATGGAGTTCCTGAAGGAGTTTCTAGTTTGGTTATCGGTGGTGCTGAAATTGGAAAATTAATGGCTGAAGACACACGTGTTCCTTTGATTTCCGCAACAGGTTCTACTCGAATGGGTAAATCTGTTGGTGCAACAGTTGGCGCTCGTTTAGGTCGTTCGTTATTGGAGTTAGGAGGAAACAATGCAATCATTATTACGCCTTCAGCTGAATTGAAAATGGTTGTTCCAGGTGCTGTTTTTGGTGCTGTTGGAACTGCTGGACAACGCTGTACTTCTACACGTCGTTTGATTATTCACGAAGATTTATACGATAAAGTAAAAGAATCATTGGTGAAAGCTTATGGTCAATTGAAAATTGGAAATCCATTGGATCAAAGTAACCATGTTGGACCATTGATCGATCAAGATGCGGTGAAAACTTATTTAGAAGCATTGGACAAAGCAGTTGCTGAAGGTTGCAACATTCTTGTTGAAGGTGGTGTTTTAACGGGTGCTGGGTATGAATCAGGTTGTTATGTGAAACCTGCTATCGTTGAGGCACAAAACCACATGAAAATCGTACAACACGAAACATTCGCTCCGATTTTATACATTATGAAATATACTGGTGGTGTTGAAAATGCAATCAAATTACAGAATGGTGTTCCTCAAGGTTTATCGTCTGCAATCATGACAAGTAGTTTGAAAGAATCTGAAGCTTTCTTATCTCAAGCAGGTTCAGATTGTGGAATTGCTAACGTAAACATCGGAACTTCAGGTGCTGAAATCGGTGGAGCATTTGGTGGTGAAAAAGAAACTGGTGGCGGACGTGAATCAGGTTCTGATGCATGGAAAGTTTACATGAGAAGACAAACAAATACAATTAACTATTCTGATAGCTTGACATTGGCGCAAGGAATCAAGTTTGAATTGTAGGATTTAAATTTATATGTTAAATAAAATGCCGAGTGAAAGCTCGGCATTTTTTGTTTTAGCGTATTTTGAGGACGAATTTTATTCTCCCAAAAACAAGTTCAATGTATAAAGCTTATGAAATCCATGTTCATTTGCTGCTATGAAATAGAGTTGATCGTTAAATACTTTTACTTTTTCTGGGTAACGAACATCTTTAAGAGACAATATCGCATTGTAATTACCATTCTGAATGTCCAATAATGAAAGATCTAAAGTTGCTTTGTTTTTATTGTATAAATAGAACTTTTTCCCATAAGGATCTTTGATGATTTCATTTTTCGAGTGATCATTCTGATTGATACGTGCAGAGTGAATTTCTTTGCCTTTCAAGTTGAATACTTTTAGATTATCATTAGAAAGATCAATTGATATAATACTTTGATTGATGCTAAATGACTGAATTTTGATTGGAACATTTATTTGATGCTGAATAAATGCTCCATCATTAAATCTTGAAGAAGAAGTAATTGGTGATGGGTAATTAATAGAGGTGCTTCTAGTAACGGTGTAATTTGCATATCCTTTACTATTTGCATATGCACTATAATTTGCTTCTTTTGAACCATAAGTGGTGCCTCCATAATTTTGGGAATTCTTGAGGTATTGATATTTAAGGGGAATTGTTCGTGAAATGCGTGAATCTACATCTCCTTTGTAACATGGTTTTCCAATGGCACAAGATTGTTCATTGAGTTTTGCAATTTGCCCAATGATGTTATAATATCCAATCGTATCAAAAACTTCCATGAAAGTAGTTGTTGAATTTTCATCTCTCAGTTTTAAACTATATTTCCTGTTGTAATCTGAAATATCAAAATAGACGTATTCTTTTTCACCGCAGTAAACGAGTGATTTTAAATTAGCTTTAACATACTTATTTGATAGCACTTGAACAATGTGAAATGAAGTGTCAATCCAAAATTGATAAGTAGAATCTTTACTAACAATATGCATGTTTTCAACACAGTCTAAATAAAATTCTTTGGGAACAAACGGAAGTTCAAAATCTTGCTTCTCTTTTGATGCATTTTGAAAAGTCAAATAATGTTTGTTTTTATAGCTTTTTAGAAGCGCAATGCTTCCCGTTTCGAATACGTAATAATCAATTATATATTCGTTAAAGTCGCCAGAAACATGCTCAAGTCTATTGGCTGAAACGTTGATTTCTTCAATAGTATAAGACTTCTCAGTTAATATAAAAGTATATACTATTGTATCTGAAAACTTTTCAGGAATAATGTAATAATCGTTTGTAACGGCATCCACAATTGTTATGGTATCACGACGATTAACAGTAAGTGTAAAATAACCAGCATTATTGGTTAATATTTTTGAATCTTGTTTATTGATGAAAATGTATGCTCCTGAAACTGCTTTTCCATCTTGATGTACCGCATTTCCTATTAATACGGAGGATTGAGAAAATACTGAATGAAAAGATATAAAAAGGAATGCAATAACCAGTCTAAGTTTTAAATCGATAAAAGTACTTTTTGAATGCTGCATGAATATTATATTTCAAAATGATTCAAGGACTCTCAAATGTATCGAAAATTCATCAGCATTCACAATAAAATTAAAATCGATTTCCCATCTCCGTTATTGCTAGATATTCAATTGATTTTCTGTTAAATTCAAGAAAGAACAACTCTAAGTCTATCCTCTAGCTCTAACCTCAACTCAAAAAACCCTCAACAAATTCCCGTAATACAAATCCTTTTTTGTGCTTGTTCTCATCCATAATTCCTTGATGTCTGTTTTACGGTTTGGGAAATGTTTTTCAGCTAATTTTTTAATCATCTTCAAATCAACTGTTGGGGAATACGTGTTCATAATAAGAAAACCATTTGGTTCCAAAAGTGCAACAGCCGTGGCCATTAACTCATCCAATTTTTCTTCCAATTTCCACTTTTCACCATTTGCACCTAAACCCCAAGCTGGCGGATCCATCAAAATACCTTTGTATTTGTTGCCTCTTTTCTGTTCGCGTGAAGCAAATTTCAACGCATCATCTAATACCCATTTGATATCACCTAATTCGCTTAACTCCATGTTATTTTTCGCCCAAGCAATCAATTGTTTGACAGAGTCTACATGGTAGGTTTCTGCTCCTGTGTATCGCGCAACACATGAAGCTGCACCAGTGTAAGCAAAAAGATTCAGGAATTTATCTCTGTTTTTAACGTGGTTGCGAATGAAATCCCAATTCGTGCGTTGTTCAGGAAAAAGTCCTACATGTTTGAATTTGGTTAATTCAATGTGAAATTTGAGTTTGCCAAACGGAATTACCCATTCTTTTGGAACATCCTTTTTCAATGCTTTCCAAGTCCCAGGTTTGTTGCCTTTCACAACAAATTCCCAATGGGCCATTAATTCCCATTCTTTGAATGTTTTTTCTGTTTTGAAATAGGCTTGAACTTCTGGACGAATTGTAATGATTTTGCCCCAACGTTCTAATTTTTTTCCGCCACCTGCATCTATGAGTTCATACTCATTCCACGCGGAAGAATAAATACGGTCTTCTAATGAACTAACCATTAACGAGCGCGAGGTGTTTTCTTACGTCCACCCATCATTTGAGCCATGCGCATTTGATTTTTTGAAGGCGCCATTTTCATTTGGTTCAACATGGAATTGATTTGTTCTCTCATCATTCCCGTATTATCCAATTTTTTTGCTTCAGCTAATAATTTTTCAGCTTCACTTTTACGTCCTGTTTGCAAACAAATTCCTGCCAAGTGCATTCTCGCAACAGCGTTATCTTGTCCTGTTCTTAATCCTAAACCAATTGCTTTACGCAAGTATTGTTCACTTTTAGAAAATCCAAATTCTTGCGTATTCATTACTGCTTGAAGAAACAAAACATATGCATGTTGCTTTCTCGGTAATAAATTTGGATGCGTAATGCGGTTGATGTACATTTTTGCTTTGTCGGTATTCCCTAAACGCATTTGATTCAATGCTAAAATCATACTTTCGTTTCTAAAGAAAGAAAGGATTACAATGGCAGTAACAAAAAGGAAGGTAATTCCCCATCCCCAGTTTCCATTGATAAATAAAAAGGCGTTAAATCCTAAAGCGATTGTTGCAATAATGCAACGGATAATAAATCTAGTCATAGTTTAAATTGTTGCGATACATTTAAGTTCAATTGCAATTGGAGTGGGCAGTGAGTTGATTTCAACTGTTGTACGACACGGTAAATTGTCCTTGAAATACTCAGCGTAAACACGGTTATACGTGTGAAAATCTCGCTTCATATTAACTAAAAAAACAGTGACATCAACTAATTGATCCCAGCTTGAACCTGATTCTTCTAAAATCACACGAACATTGTCAAAAACAGTTCTACATTGAGCCTCGAAATCAAACTCAATGAAATTTCCGTTTTTGTCCAATTTCAATCCTGGAACTTCTGAATCTGAAGCGTTAGATCCAGCAAGACGCGGACCAACACCGGATAAAAATAATAAGTTACCAACCTTACGAGCGTGCGGGTATAAACCAACTGGTTTTGGTGCTTTATCGGTCGAAATGCGAGATTGATCTGACATGTGTAAATTTTTTGTGCAAATATAGGGAATATTAAACGAATGCGATAAGAAGAATCAGCAGTTAAAGTTGAGAAATCTTCATGGCTACGCTGCAGTTGCACTGCTGCGACTAAAGTTTTGATTTAGTTTTACTTCTTTTTGGTTATACTTTAGTTTTTCAGCTGCGTTAGGGTCTTAGATTTCTTGTATTTTATAGATAATAGATTATTAATTATTTTTTTTACCGCAGCAGTACAACTGCAGCGGAGCTTGCGCAGCAGTGCAACTGCAGCGCAGCGGAGCAACTGCAGCGAAGCGGATTATTAATTATTTTTTTTACCGCAGCAGTGCAACTGCAGCGAAGCGGATTCATTTTCATAAACTCCATCTATCTCTTTCTCCATCTCTAACCTCCATCTCTAACCTCTATCTCTATCTCTACCTCAATGTCGATGCTTGATATAATTTCAATTCATCCCAAGTGACTTTATCACCTAACTTTTCTTTTAATGGTGTTAAAGAGGCTCCTTGATAATTGTCAAACAGATCCGCCAATTCCCTTATGCGTTTCTGTTCCATTACATCTTCCAATTCAATTTTTTCAGCTTTGATGAGGTAAGCAAAATGGCCGTAAATTGTTGTCTTAGATAATTGTCGTGTTTGTGCAATTTCTTCCACAGTTTGACCTTCGTGAAGCAAAGCCAAAGTTTGATCTTGTGTTGATCGTTTATCTGTTTTTTCTTTAGGAGCCTTTTTACTGATTTTAACACGTGTTTCGTTTTCATCATCGTAAGCCATATCCATCAAAGAAGGATTTTGTCTTTGTTCTTGCTGAATTGCTGCTAGTTTTGCTACTTTGTAATTTTTTAGTTCAGTGTTCCAAACAACTTCTTTCGTAATTTCTCTGCCTCCAGCAATCGATTCAATTAAAATGCGCGCTTTTTTAAGTTTGAGTATAGCTGCAGTCAATAATTCATCTAGTTCTTCTAATTCTTCAGCATACTGCTTTGTTTTTTTAACACGGAACAATTCGTCCATCTTTTTAATATTAGACGTAAGAACGCCATCCAATGTTTTGAAAAAGTACGTGTAAGCCGCTTGGACACGCTCATTCACGAATTCAAGATCTAATTTCCCCGACCTAAAAATTGTAGCAAGTTGATTTTGGAATTTTTTTGCTGGATCAACGCTCGATTGAATGGATTGAGCTTGTAAAGTTACCCACGATTTGTTTTTCCCCTTCTCGCTTTTTGAACTAGCGTTTTTATAACTCGCTTCATGAATTGCCCATTGCGAGTTGAGTTCATACCAATCAAAAGCTGCTGACAACGTGTCTAACAAGAATTTTTTGGTGCCATATTCTAAATGCGTTGAAAGTGAATTTTCATTGGCTTTGTTTTCCGAATAGGCAACAACATTTTGATCGTTGGTTAAACCATTCATGCGCATTGGTTTCAACAATACCAATCCGTCTAATGAACGTAAACGAGATAAAGCAACATACGCTTGTCCAGGTGCAAAAACGTCAGACACATCTAAAACCGCTTTATCAAATGTTAATCCTTGACTTTTATGAACTGTGATTGCCCATGCCAATTTCAATGGATAATGGACAAAAGTGCCAAGTATTTGTTCTGTGATTTCACCTGTTTTTTCATTCAACGAAAAGCGGATATTGTTCCATTCGTATTTCTCAACGACGATTTTTCTTTTTTCTTCTGGAAATGAAACAATGATTTCTCCATCATTCAGAGAAGCAATCTTCCCCATTTTTCCATTATAGAAACTTTTATCGAAGGATAGATCATTTTTAATGAACATCACTTGCGCCCCAACTTTCAATTCCATTTCTTGTTCGATTGGAAACAAATGAGGCGGATATTCTCCTGTTATTTCAGCCGGATATTTAAAGGATTTTGCACTTAACGTTTTCAATGCTTTGGCATTCATTTCATCTGCTTTGGCATTGTGTGTTGTTAATGTAATATATCCTTCGGCATCAATTGAATTGAAATCCGGTTTTACAAAATGATTCAAAATGGTGACATCACTTTCCGTAATTTTATTGTCACGCAAATGGTTCAGTACTTGAATGAAATCTTGGTCTTGCTGACGATAAATAGTTGAGAGTTCTATGTATAATGGTTTCTGTTCTTGTAAAACACGTGCATTGAAAAAGAACATCCCTGGATAATAATTTCTTAAAACGCCCCATTCTTCTTGTTTTACAACAGGGGGCAATTGCAATAAATCTCCTATGAACAGCACTTGAACTCCTCCAAATGGCTCATTGATTTTTCGAACATTTCTCAACGTCCAATCAATTGCGTCTAACATGTCAGCGCGCAACATACTCACTTCATCGATGATGAGCAATTCTAAATTACGCATCAAATTCTGACGCTGTTTGTTCATTTTAAAATGATGCAATAACGTTTCCTTCGTTTCTAATTTAATAGAACTGGAAAATTGTGGAGCTCTGCCAAATTCAGGAATAAAACCACCAAAAGGCAATTGAAAAAAGGAATGAATTGTTACACCGCCAGCGTTTAAAGCTGCAATTCCCGTCGGTGCAACTGTAACTGCATTTTTATGTGTTGAAGAAATTATTTTCCGAAGTAAAGTCGTTTTTCCAGTACCTGCTTTTCCAGTTAAAAAAATCGACTGATTGGTTTGGTTGATAAATCGTTCTGTAAATTCTGCGGGATTACTAATCTCGGTGGTGTTTTTTGTCATCATTATATTGAAGATACGCAAAAAGTTGATTTCAACAAGCGTTTTTTAAAAGAAGTGAAAATAATTATTAAAATGGAACTGATAGTTTAAAGTTTATAACTGAAAGTGATGGATTATAAGCGTTAAACAGTTCTTTTGTCCACTATTGCGTAGCAGCACTCCAGGTAATTACACAAATTTCCACGAATTAAATTCGAAGATTTTAACTTTTTTTGTTCATTCAAAAATGGGGATTTCTATAATTTAATGTCCCGTGGGACTATCTATCTCTAGCAAATGTTTTCCATTTGCGTTTAATGTCCCGTAGGGACTATGTATCTCTAGCAAATGTTTTCCATTTGCGTTTAATGTCCCGTAGGGACTATATATCTCTAGCAAATTTTTAATTTGCGTAATTATTTTTGTCCCTTAGGGACTATACCTTTTTTATCGTGAATGAATTTTAATTCCAATTATAAAGCATCCCACCTTTGATCGATTCTTCAAATGAATCGCGCATGCGTTCTAATTTGGCTTTAGCAACTGCGTCACCGTTTTTCGCTTTTTCTTTCAATTTGTAATAAATGTCCAACGAGTGACCAAATAAATCTTGTTCAAGCATATTTTTAATTGCGGTGATTTTGGCGTTGACTTCAATTAAATAATGTTCAACATCGCCTAGTTCCGTTAATTCTTCTTTTGAAATTTCTTTCTTTCGCAACAATAAAGAATAACGAGGAAGCAATTCGTCCAAGATGGAGATAAATTGCTCTAATTCCTTGTTTAAGGCTTCTTTGCTTTGTTTAAAATCTTTCATTTTGTTAAACACTTAATGCAATATAGTGAATTAATTGAAAGCCCAATTTTTTATATATTAAATTAACAAATTGGTAATTCTATAAACCGTTATGTACATTTGTTATCATGTCAGGAATCTATCTTCATATCCCTTTTTGTAAGCAAAAATGCACCTATTGTGATTTCCATTTCAGTACTTCCTTTCAGGGTTATCGTCAGACGATGATCGAAACAATGCGAGATGAACTGCTTTTAAGAAAAGATTATCTTGTAGACAAACAATTAAACAGTGTTTATTTTGGAGGAGGAACACCGAGTTTATTGAGAGAAGAAGAATTTGTTATCCTTTTTGCCACCATAAAGAAGCATTTTACACTTTCAGCAGAAACAGAAATTACAATTGAAGCAAATCCAGATGATATAACGGATGAAAATTTGGCAATTTGGAAGAAAATGGGATTCAATCGTCTTTCGATTGGCTTACAATCGTTTAAAGAAGAAGATTTGAAATGGATGAATCGTGCACATACTGTTTCAGAAGCGCAAAATTGTGTTGAATTGGCTCAGAAAAATGGTTTCACAAACATTAGCGTTGATTTGATTTATGGTTTACCAGATTTAACGCCAGAGGAATGGGAAAACCACATTGAATGTGTGTTGCAAATGAACGTTCAGCATGTCTCGGCATATTGTTTAACGGTGGAAGAGAAGACGGTTTTATTCCATTTGGTTGAAACAAAAAAGATTCATCCTGTTGGAGAAGACGCTCAAAGTGAACATTTTTTATATTTATCAAAACGGTTGAAAGAAGTGGGGTTTTTGCATTATGAGATTTCGAATTTTGGTCTTCCAGGTTTTGAAGCAGTGCACAATTCAAACTACTGGAGAGGAAAACCTTATTTGGGAATTGGACCTTCCGCTCATTCGTTCAATGGCACTTCTCGTCAATGGAGTGTTGCTAATAATTCAGCATACATCAAGCGTTTTGGAATAAATGACGAATGGTTTGAAATGGAAATCTTAACACCAAAAGAACGTTGGAATGAACTTGTTATGACTGGTTTACGAACATCATTTGGGGTTGATTTAGATCAATTAGCAGCAATTTCACCAATTGCAAAATCATTTAATGATAAAGTTGCTCTTTTCACTGAGAATGGTTGGCTCTTAACAGATTCAAAAAAACTATTCTTGAGTGATGAAGGTCGTTTGAAAGCCGATCATATCGCATCCGAATTATTTATTGATTAAATTTACACCGATTGTGTTTTCAATATAGTTCAATAAAGATCGAACTATATTCAAACTACACCGGCATAAAACATAAAATCATTAGACAAAATTATATTTGTATTTGTTTTTACAATTCACACGAAACTTGAAATATGAGATTTTTATTATTTATTGTTGCATTTCTAGCGATTACAAATGCTTTCGGACAGAAAAAAATCATCGATCATACCGCATATAATGATTGGAAAAAGAATGAAAATCAACAAGTTTCTAACGATGGAAAATATATCTCGTATGAAATAAACCCGCATCGTGGAGATGGTTTCACGTATTTGTATAACACCGAAACAGCGAAATTGGATTCCTTCCCACGTTCGAAAGAAGCTCGATTTTCTTTCAATAGTGATTATCTAGTTTTTAAAATTCAGCCTGGGTTCGATACGTTGAGAAACTGTGAGTTGACTAAAGTGGATAAGAAGAAATGGCCAAAAGATTCGCTTGGGATTTATTTAATTGCAAAAGACACCTTGATTAAAGCGTCAACATTAAAGTCTTTTTCGGTGGAAGAAGATAATAATTGGATGACTTATTTAGTGGATGAAAATGAGATAAAAAGTCCTGCTTCGAAAGGGAAGTCAAAAAAATCCTCTTCAAAGAAATCAAAGAAAAAAAAGACCCATTCGACAAGCTCAGGGTCCAAGAAGAAAGCTGAAGTTGAATATAAATCAGACGGTAAAGTTTTAACCGTTTATAATCCAATTTCAGAAACTAAATATCAATACAAAGATGTAACTGATTTCAGTCTTTCGGATAAAGGTACATTCATGGCATTCATTGAACATAAAAAGGAAAAAGTTGATTCTTTTCAACTCGTAACATTGGACTTAAAAAGTGGAACAATATCCAGAATAGAACCAAAATTTTCTGCAATAAAATCCTTAACTTTTGATGAAGAAGGAAAGCAATTAGCATTCTTAACAAGCACCGATACAACGAAGTTGAAGACATTTAATTTGAATTTGTATCAACTTGAATCGAAAATAAATAAAGTGCTAGTGGATTCAACTACAACTGCATTTTCTAAAGAAGAAGCAGTCTCAGAGAATAGAAACTTAGTTTTCACCGAAGATACTAGATTTCTTTATTTTGGAGTTACAGCACGCCCAGAAAAAGAGGTAAAAGATTCCTTATTAGAGTCTGAAAAAGTGGATTTAGATATTTGGAATTACCGCGACAAACGATTGCAATCACAACAATTAGTCGAATTAAAACGTGATCAGAAAAAAACGGATTTGTATGTATATCATTTGTTGGATGGAAAAATTATCAAAATTTCTACGGATACGATGCATGTTCAGCCTTCAAAAAAACAACTAGGAGATTATCTTTTTGCGTCATCAGATGAAAACTACTTGGTTGAGAATCAATGGGAAGTTCCGAATCTGGAAGACCATTATCGCATATCACTCATTGATGGTTCAGTTGAAAAAATTAAATCCGCATGTGGTTTCGATGGTATTTTATCTCCTAAAGGAAATTATTATTCTTATTTCGATGGAAAAAAAGCGAATTATTATTTAATCGATTTACAAACAAAAAAGGAAGTTTGTATGACTTGTTCAAGTGAAAAGGTTAATTGGCAAACAGACGTAAATGGAATGCCGATGGTTGCGAGTCCATTAGGAGTTTATGGTTATTCAAACGATGAAAAATCCATTTTTATTCAATCTCAATATGATGTTTGGAATTATTCAATTAGTGAGAATAGATTGGAATCCATAACAAATGGGGAAGGAGCTCAAAAGAAAATTCGAATGCAACCAAAATTATGGTCAACCGACAGTTCATATGTCGATTATGAAAATTTATACATTGAAGGGTTTGATGAAAAAACAAAAGGCACGCATTTGTTTAATTTCACTGACCATGGAGATCACATGGATTTAGTAGAGAAATATTACACGAATCATACGATATCATTTCTTACACGGTCTGAAAATAAAGAAACGATTGTCTTTAGAAAAATGTCACTTCAAGACTATCCAGAAGTAGGTTTTTCCAAGACATTTTTTGAATCGGAAACGGTTGTATCTTCTACAAATCCACAGCAAAGTAAATTCAATTGGGCAAGTGTAGAATTGATCAATTGGACGAGTTACGATGGGATTCCTTTGGAAGGATTACTGTACAAGCCTGAAGATTTTGATGTAGATAAAAAGTACCCTTTGTTGATTTATTATTACGAATTGTATTCGGATGATTTACACAATCATTATGCTCCTAAACCAACGGCATCGATTATCTATCCAACAGAATATGCATCGGCTGGCTATGTTGTCTTTATTCCAGATGTACGTTATAAAGTTGGTCATCCAGCAAAATCTGCTTACGATTGTATCATGAGTGGAACAGACCGTGTTTTAAAACTTTTGCCAAATATCGATTCAACGAAAATGGGCTTGCAAGGGCAAAGTTGGGGAGGTTATCAAACAGCACAATTGATCACAATGACAAAGCGATATGCTGCTGCAATGGCTGGCGCACCTGTTTCAAATATGTTTTCCGCTTATGGAGGAATAAGATGGGGAAGTGGTGTCAATCGTCAATTTCAATACGAACGCACACAAAGTAGAATTGGAAAAACGATTTGGGAAGCGCCTGAATTGTATATGGAAAATTCACCATTGTTTCATATTCCGAATATTACAACTCCACTGTTAATTATGAGTAATGATAAAGATGGTGCTGTTCCATGGTACCAAGGAATAGAAATGTTTACTGGAATGAAACGTTTAGGAAAACCGTGTTGGATGTTAAATTACAATGGCGACGATCATAATTTGATGGAAAATGCGAATCGAATTGATTTAAGTATTAGAATGCGTCAATTCTTTGATTACTATTTGTTAGATAAGCCAGCCCCTAAATGGTTGACTGATGGAATCCCGGCTACATTAAAAGGCAAAGAATTGGGGTATTAACTATTTTGAAGGAAGGTGTTTTTAATGCTTTTTTAAAAAAGCACTACTAGTTTAGTTCCATGCTCTTTTGAAGTTTCAAGTTCAAGTTTAGCGCCACATAAAAAAGCCCGTTTATTCATGTTATTCAGACCCATTCCTTTCTTAACACTTTCTAAATCGAAGCCAATTCCGTTGTCTTTAATCTCAAGATAGATCGTGTTTTCTTTGCTATAAATATCACAATCAATTTGGGTGCAATTTGCGTATTTAATTGAATTTGTAACAAATTCTTGTACAATTCTAAAGATATTATATTTACTTTTTAAGTCTAAATGATTCATTGGAACTTGTTTGGCGATAAAATTGAATTCAATCAATTTTGAAAGTTCATTTTGTTTCCCAAAATAAACATCTAGCGCATAAAGTAATCCTTTGTCTAATTCAGGTGGTGTTAGATTATAACAAATGGATTTCATTTGTAGAATACTATCTTGAATCAGTTGTTTACAAACTGCAATATTATTTTCACTTTCTGGATTTTCCTTTACCATGCTTAAGTAAAGATTCACACCAACTAGATTTTGACCTAATCCGTCGTGTAATTCCATTGCGAAACGTGATTGTTCTTCATCCAATGTTTCATATACAAGCTTTTCTCTTTCAAGTAAGATTGTTTTCTTTTCATGAATATCTTCTAAATAGGCAAGCCAAAAATTCTTTTCAGTTTTCTCATTAAAACGTCCTGCAATTAATTTGAACCAACGATGTTCTGTTTCATTGATGTTCATTCTGAATTCGTACGTGAACGAATTTTTACCGCGCTTTAGGTGTTGTAATTTGGAAACGAATTGTGGTAAATCTTCATGAGCAATGTGCGATAGAAAATAATTTTCGTTTTCGAGAACATTTTTCTGGTCTAAAAATGGAAATACTTTATCAAAATTATCAGAAACGAAACGAATTGAAATCCTTTTTCCTGCTAATAAATCAAACCCAAAATAAGAAACAGGTAATTCAGGAAAATATTTAAATAAATTAGATGCAGATACGGTGAATAGTTCGTCTAGAATAAATTTGAAAATGAAACCATCTTCTCCAATTGGATTGACATGCAGTTGCTGAATGCTTTTTAAATTTAATCCAGTGTCTAATTTTAATTGCTTTTTATTTAATAAGCTTTCATAAAGAAGGAGTTTTGACTTATCCTCTAAAAGATGTTTTATTGCCTCTAAAATTGGCATCTTTTCGGTGTGAATTTCTTTCCCTTCTGTAAAAAGTAACTTTGTAGTTGAATTAAAATAAATTATTTTAAGCTCGCTGTTAACGACAATAATTCCACTTTTTAAATCTCCAAAATAGGTGTCGAGTTTTTTAAACGAATCATCAGAATCGGGATGCCGAATAACCTTATTCAAATAGAATATGTCATCTGACATGTTGTCAGCGGATTCAACTTGATTATTAGAAATCATAATTTTACTATACAAAAACAATGCTAAACACATAAATAATTGATAATCAATGATTTTTGAAAATTGGCATTTTGTTGATTTTCTGTATTTGGGACGGTTTTCCAAAAATGGGAAAAATAGAAGGGCTTTATCATAGAATGATATTTTATGATTTGTCAAATTATTTTAGTCCAAAAGATGTTTTTAAACATAGAATACACTCGTTTTAAATAAAAATCAATGTAAATTCGTGAAGCAAAAAGTAAAAAATGGAAAAACTTCAGAATTTCATCAACGGAAAATATTGTGAACCAATAAGTGGTCACTATATTGACAATTACGAACCAGCAACTGGGAAAGTATATAGTTTGATCCCAAATTCTGATGAAAGAGATGTTGAAATGGCAGTTCAAGCGGCTGAAAAAGCGTTCCCAATTTGGTCTGGAATGAGTGTTGAAGAAAGAAGTGAAATTCTTGTTCGGCTTTCGGAAGGAATTGAAAAAAGGATGGACGAATTTGTGGCGGCTGAATCTAAGGATAACGGAAAACCACTTTCATTAGCTGCCCATGTTGATATTCCACGTGCAGTTTCGAACTTTCACTTTTTTGCTACTGGAATCATTCATTTTGCTTCTGAATCCCATTATATGGAAGGCGTTGGTGTAAATTATACCATTCGTAAACCAATAGGAATTGTAGGGTGTATTTCACCTTGGAACTTACCGTTGTATCTTTTCTCATGGAAAATTGCTCCTGCTTTGGCCGCTGGAAATTGTGTAGTTGCAAAACCTTCAGAAATAACTCCTTATACGGCATATTTACTTGGTCAAGTTGCAAAAGATGCTGGAATGCCTGATGGTGTTTTAAATATATTACATGGTTTAGGAGGAAGTGTTGGGGATGCAATTGTTAAACACCCAAAAATAAAAGCTATTTCATTTACAGGTGGCACCAAAACAGGAGAATATATTGCTCGAACAGCTGCTCCAATGTTCAAAAAACTTTCCTTAGAATTAGGAGGGAAGAATCCAAATATCATTTTTGCAGATTGTGATTTTGACGATATGTTGAGTACTACTTTACGTTCTTCTTTCGCAAATCAAGGTCAAATATGTCTCTGTGGTTCACGAATTTTTGTTGAACGCGTAATCTATGATAAATTCAAAACAGCATTTGTCGATAAAGTGTCAAAAACAATCGTTTCAAATCCTGAAGATCCAAAAGCAAAATTAGGTGCAGTTGTTTCTCTTCCTCATATGGAAAAAGTTTTGTCCTTTGTTGAATTAGCAAAAACTGAGGGTGGCACTGTTCTAACTGGAGGCGAACGCGTTATTTTGGATGCTCCTTATGAAAATGGTTATTATTTGCGTCCAACTGTCATTGAAGGATTAGCATACGATTGCCGAACAAATCAAGAAGAAATCTTTGGTCCTGTTGTTACAATTACACCTTTTGACACAGAGGAAGAAGTGCTAATGATGGCAAATTCAACCCAATATGGATTGGCTGCAACACTATGGACAAGTGATTTGAAACGAGCGCATCGCATGGCGGATAAAATCGAATCGGGCATTGTTTGGATCAACTCATGGTTAGTACGTGATTTACGAACTCCATTTGGCGGAGTGAAATCTTCTGGTGTTGGTCGCGAAGGAGGTTTAGAAGCATTGCGTTTCTTTACAGAACCAAAGAATGTGTTTGTGAAGTATTGATTTACATATTGATGATTACCTCATTCAAGGTGAAAGAGGCGGTTCTTATAAGGTAAATTTGAATAGAGATTTAGTAGATCTTCATCAAATGGAATAGTAGAAATTTATTTCTTTGAATGCCATGTTGACTGTTACAAGTTTTGATGAAGGCTTCAAGTATACTAAGATCAACTTCATCATATTTCTGAAAAAGTGATTTCAAAATTAAGTATTCATAGAATGTCAATATATTTTTTATTATTTGTAAATCAATTAATTATGATTAAAATTGTCCATCATTATTCACTGATTCTTAAAGTTAAGATTCTTTACATAAATTAAATTTATTAATGTTGCTAATGATGATTTCTATACAGCGATAAAGGAACAATTGAAAATGAAGATGTTTTATGAATAAAGGTTGACATGAGAATGTTACAATAAAGATTAATCTGCAAGTATGAAAAAAATAGTACTACTCAATTTTGCTTTCTTAACAATGGGAATTGCAACTGCACAAAATGCCGCTTCTTATAATGAAAGCAGTGCGATAAGCAACGAAGCTCAACAAACATTAAATAATGTTGACAAGCAATATTTCATAGAAAACAAAGGGCAATGGCCCGCAGAAGTGCTTTTCCTGACACAAATGGGAGGTTTAAATGCTTGGATAACAACCAAAGGAATGTGGTATGAGTTTTATAAAACCGAAGAAATTCCTTCAACCACCTCGACCCTTCGACAGGCTCTGGGGAGTCCAGGCTCGGGGGAACGAGGCTCAGGGAACAAAGAAACAACTACACCCGATGCAATGGCTGATAAGTTTGAACCCAAACAATACAAACGTTGGGGACAGCGAGTTGGTTATACGCTCATAGGAAACAACACTGCCGTAAAAACGCAAGGCAAACAAAAGCAAGATGGCTATTACAATTACTTTCTTGGCAACGACCATAGCAAACACGCAAGCAATGTGGGTTTATATAAAGAAGCATTGGTAAAAGATGTTTATACTGGCATTGATATGCGTTATTATTTTGATAAAGGATTATTGCGTTACGATTATATTGTACACCCAGGAGCCGACCCAAGCCAAATACGCTTTAATATTGAAGGCAGTGACAAAACCTATTTAAATGATAAAGGCGAATTGGTATTTACAACCTGTTTTGGAGAGGTGAAAAACGCAGAGTTATACTGCTACCAAAACAACCAGCCCACCATAAAAGGGGGGAAACAAGTAGCTGCAAAATTTACAAAGCAAAATAATGACTTATGGACAATTACATTAGGTGCTTACAACAAAAGCCAAACCCTAATTATTGACCCTCTTGTTTACTCTACCTATATTGGAGGAGCTGATGATGAACGTGGTTATTCTATAGCACTTGATGCTTCGGCTAACGCATATATTACAGGTCAGACTGGTTCTATCTATTATTACGATATTACCGCTGGAGCGTTTCAAACAATTGGCGGAGCAGGTGGTAGTGTTTTTGTAACCAAGCTCAACGCCTCGGGTACTGCTTTAATCTACTCTACTTATATTGGAGGAAGTGCTTCTGAGGGTGGCCGTTCTATAACCCTTGATGCTTCGGCAAACGCATATATTACTGGGAATACTGGTTCTACAAATTACCCCACTACCGCAGGTGCTTTTCAAACAATTAATGGAGGAGGTGGTGAGGATATTTTTGTAACCAAGCTCAATGCCTCGGGTACTGCTTTAATCTATTCTACCTATGTTGGAGGAACTCACTGGGATTATGGTACTTCTATAGTCCTTGATGCTTTTGAGAACGCATATATTACAGGTAATACTTATTCTGTAGATTACCCCAGTACAGCAGGGGCTTTTCAAACAACTTATGGAGGAAGTGTTAGCTTTTCGCATGTTTTTGTAACAAAGCTGAATGCCTCGGGTACCGCTTTGATCTATTCTACCTATATTGGAGGAAGTACTTATATTGGAGGAAGTGTTGGGGGACAAGGTTATTCTATAGCCCTTGATGCTTCGGCTAACGCATATATTACAGGGTGGACTGATTTAAATTCAAATTACCCCATTACGGCAGGGACTTTTCAAACGACTTATGGTGGAGGATATAGGGATGTTTTTGTAACCAAGCTCAATGCCTCGGGTACTGCTTTAATATACTCTACTTATATTGGAGGAAGTCTTGTTGAAGAAGGTTCTTCTATAACCCTTGATGCTTCTGCTAACGCGTATATTACAGGGTCTACTGGGTCTGAAAATTACCCCATTACAGCAGGGGCTTTTCAAACGACTAATGGAGGAGGCGTTGATGTTTTTGTAACAAAGCTCAATGCCTCTGGTACTGCTTTAATTTATTCGACCTATGTTGGTGGAGGTGATGGTGAAGGAGGTTCTTCTATAGCCCTTGATGCTTCTGCTAACGTATATATTACAGGGTCTGCTGTTTCTACAAATTACCCCATTACCGCAGGGGCTTTTCAAACAACTTATAGTGGAGGCAATGGTGATGTTTTTGTAACAAAGCTCAATGCCTTTGGCACTGCCTTACTCTATTCTACATACATTGGAGGAGGAGCTGATGCTAGTGTTGGTTATTCTATAGCCCTTGATGCTTCGGATAACGTATATATTACAGGGTCTACTGGGTCTGAAAATTACCCCATTACAGCAGGGGCTTTTCAAACAACTAATGGAGATGGATTAAACGGAGGAGGAGCCCTGGATGTTTTTGTAAGCAAACTGAATTTATCTTCAGTTGCTTCTAATCCTGAAATCGGAAAAGAAATGATTCTTTTGTATCCGAATCCAACACAAGATAATGTAACCATTTCAATGTCTAGCGAATCTGCAAAAATAGAAGTAATAGATATTCAAGGGAAATTGCTTGATGCATCAACTATTGGCATCTCGACCAATTCTCCAGGCTCAGGGGAGTCCAGCTCGATTTCCGAGGCCAGTTCGACAGGTTCGATGACCGTAGTTAGTTTGGCCAATTATGATCGTGGGGTTTACTTTTTACGTATTACAGCAGAAAGCGGAACAAGTCTGCACCGAGTTGTGAAAAATTAATAGACGTAATTTTTTAAATGGAAAGGCTTTCCGAAAGGGATGGTACTAAAAAAGTGTGTCAGCTCGGTATCCGCCCGACCAACTGCTCCTTTTCTAAAAGTATAAATTTCCTGGATTTCGTTTAAATTCTTCTAAATGAACACATCAAAAAAATGTTTATTTGAAGATGTAATTCTTATTGATACTGAAATGGTGTTTTTCCATCTGCATCTTTAATATCTTTTTTTGCGCCATTATCGAGAAGTAATTTAATGATTTCAGCACGTTCCCAAGCTATAGCGGTGTGTAGAACAGTTCCGTTATTTTGTGTTCTTTGGTTTACATCAACTCCTTTTAAAAGGAGCTCTTTGACAATTAAAAAATGACCTTCACCCACTGCTGTATCCATAGCTGTAAAACCTTCTTCATCCGACAAATGAACATTGGCTCCATTTGAGATCAAAAATTTCAACATAGTCAAATCTCCAACTTCTGCTGCCCAAATAAGAGGAGTTCGTTTGTTATCGTCTTTTAAATTGACATTAAAATCCAATTTTAACAGTCTTTCTACAATTTTTATATTACCATTATAAGTAGCCAGATGTAGGAGAGAAAAAGTATTTTTATTAACACTGAAATCAGCCCCTTTTTCAAGAAGCAAATTAAATAACGAAACATTTCCAATCTTTACGATCCATTCAATTGGGAAAACGCCGTTTTCATCACTAATATTTATCAGTTGAGAGTCAAATTCCAAAAGGATTTTTATCATTTCTTCATTTTCTTTGGAACAAGCAAGATTTAAACAGGACATCCCTTTTTGATCCATTGCACGAACTGAAACATTTTTATGATGCAGTAACGCTTTAATTTTCGTAACATCATTTTTTTTACATGCTACGAAGAATTCTTTTTGTTCTTGTGAAATAATCATTTTTTAATTTGTTCTTATGTTTGGTAATAAGTTTTGTTCTAGAATAAAATCTTCTGTTTTTATATGTTTAATCTTTAGATCTTTACCATTATTATAGTTCTCATATAAAACTAGTTTTTCAAATTTAAGCGTTAAGATAGTTTTGATTTTTATTTTATTCCTCAGAAATATGTCTTGACTTAAAAATAAAGTAGATCCTTAAAAACAAAAAAGCGAACATTTCTGCTCGCTTTTTGTTGTGGTGATGGACGGAATCGAACCGCCGACACAAGGATTTTCAGTCCTTTGCTCTACCGACTGAGCTACATCACCTAACCGTTATTGTGGGGGCAAAGATAATAACTTAATTTTAACCCCAAAGCAAGCAAGAGAATATTTTTTCGATTTCTTGGATTATATTTGTACTGATGATGAATCAAGACACCGTATTAGTAGTAGATGCAGGAAATACTGCGGTTAAAATAGCAGTATTTTTTAAGGGTGAAATTGTTGAAATTCAACGGTTTGAAGTGAATGATTTAACCAGAATAGAAGTATGGTTGAAAAACTATCAATCCATCCCATGTATTTTGTCTTCTGTCCTTTCAATCGAAGCTACAAAACGATTAGAAAAGTTGTTTTCCCAGTATATTAGTGTGAATAATGAAATTCCACTGCCAATAAAATTAAAATATTCTACTCCGAAAACGCTTGGAATTGACAGAATTTGCAACGCGGTAGCAATTGCATTTTTACGACCAAACAAAAATGTTGTAAGTATAGATCTCGGAACATGCTTGAAATTTGATTTTGTCAATTCTGAAAAGGAGTATTTAGGAGGCTCAATTTCTCCTGGTATTGAGTTGAGGTACAAATCTTTAAATGATTATACGTCAAACCTCCCATTGTTAAATGAAAAAAGTGTTACGCCATTAATTGGCAATACAACATTGAGTAGTATCCATTCAGGAGTGATTAATGGAATTCAGGCAGAAATAAATCAATTAATGCAACGTTATACAGAGGAATTTATGGACTTAACGTTTTTTATGACAGGTGGAGACATTCATTACTTTGATTTCCCTTATAAAAATAACATCTTTGTAGACGAAAATTTGACCTTAAAAGGCTTGTACCAAATATATTTATTCAATGCGCATTAAAATTATCATTTTTGTTTCAATACTATTTGTTACTCAGCTTTATGCTCAAACAACAACTAATTCGCCCTATAGTTCATATGGTTTAGGAGAAAGAGGAGCGCTTGAAAATGCTGCTTTTACTGGTTTAGGCTATGCTAATATTACCTATTTTGATTCAACTGTTCTTAATTATTTCAATCCTGCAACCTATAACACTTTAGGAGATGGCCAACCACTTTTTTCGTTTGGTCTTAATTCACGATTATCTTTTCTTGAGCAAAACAATGTAAATGAGTCTAAAGGAAATACAATTGTTGATCATTTTGCAATGGCCTTTACGATAAAGAAACATTTTGGATTGGCTTTCGGATTAAGACCTTTTGCTCGCAAAGGATATAACATGACAGAAACCAATGCTGTAGGAACAGATTCTATACAGTATACATATATAGGAAAAGGTGGTGCAAATCAGGTTTTTCTTGGGTTAAGTTCTAATTTAATAAAGAAAAGAAATACAACACTTTCAGTTGGGGCTAATTTGAGTTACCTATTTGGCGCTTCAACAAATGAAAGAAGAAGCCAATTAATAGGTGACGGACTTTTGGGCGGTGTAGATTGGAAAGCATTAAGAGTAAATTCTTTTTATTATGATTTAGGATTGTATTTACGCCAGACATTTCGCGAAGTTCATCATCTTACTTTTGCTGCAACAGTTGACCCTGGACAAAATATTAAAGTTACTCAAGATGAATATTTGTTTTTTGGATCAGTCGGAAATCCTTTAGAATATGATACGTTATATGCTTCTGTTGATCAAATTGGAGAAATACACCTGCCCACAACAGCAACAGTAGGATTGAATTATAACTTCTGGTTTAAGGATATTACTAGAAAGAATTCAACTAGAAATTCTGAAATTGGAGTACACCTTAATTACTCTACGACTGATTGGACAAAATTTTCAAATAGTTTTGCCACTTCTAATAATTTATTAGCAACCAATAAATTTACTGTTGGAATTCAATATACGCCAGAACGTAGTTTTTTAGAGAAATCAGCAAATGCTTCATTTTTGAGCACTGTTAGATATAGAGCTGGGTTTTATCAGTATAAATTACCGTATAGTTATGGAGGTCAGCAGCTTTCTGATATGGGAGCAACACTTGGATTTGGGATACCAATTTTAGCTCAGCAATCATTGTCTAGTATTAATATTGGTTTTTCAGCAGGGAAAAGAGAAACAAGTGCAACCGGATCATTAAATGAAAAATACATTGGAATTAATCTAGGAATTGTATTGGCACCAGCCAATTTTGAAAGATGGTTCCGTAAACGTAAATTAGATTAATTGTATTCAAATATGAAATTCAGAATCCTTCTTGTTCTTTTTATAGCGGTTTCTGTATTTGGCAATTCTCAAGAACTTTCTTCTGATACTGAAAAATGCATCTATTTTAAGAAGTTAGGAGACAAAGCATTTTCCAAAAGTGATTTTTCTAAAGCGGTAGATTTTTATTTTAAAAGTGAAAAGAACTGTAATTCTCTTGAAAAAATCTATTTCGATAAATTGATTACCAGTATTAAAAATACCATTACCAATTCAAAAGATATTACGCTTAAAACGAAATATATTGACTCCTTAGAATTGGCATATGTCAAAGCAGAAAGTAATGGTTTTTACGATCAAACGAATGATTTAATTAGAGCTGCCTTTATTTTAAAATCTACTAAACCCGATTATAAAAAGGTTGATGAATTGTTTGTCAGAGCAATGACAAACAAAAGTATAACATTAAGTGAAACTCAAATAACATTGTACTTTTCGAATTTGTACACTTTATTTCTTGATATTCATCGAGATGATAAACCAGCGTTGAAAAGAAGAATAATTAAAGAATATTTCGAATTATCTCAAGTTCTTATCTCTGAGAAAATGAGTGACAAAACAAAAACGAATCTAGATCTGTATTTTAATATGGTTATCAAAGATTGCCAAACAATATTGCCTGATGTTGAAATTTATTTAAATACATTATCCAAAATTGAAAAAGAAAAACAAACTGAATTAACTAATTTAAAAATAATTTTAGAGCTGAATAAGTGTGAATCAAGTCTTTTTTATGAGGATATAATTGATTCTTTAATCGCAATTGAACCTTCTGTAGATTTGTACCTAGCTTCAGCAAATTGTTTGAGTAGTAGAAATGAATACAGCAAGGAATTTTCTACTTTGTTTTTCGCAAAAAAAATGGCGAAGGATGAGGCTAAAATACAAGAAATCGATTTCTTAAGTGCAAAAGCATTATTCAATGCAGGCAATTATTCTGAAGCTTATAAAATTGCAATAATTGTCAATGGAGACTATTTAGGTGAAGCATGTATTTTGGCTGCACAATGTGTTGCTAAGTCCACAGACTCTTGTGGCAGCAATAATATTGAACAAAAGTTAAATTTATTCTATGCTTATAAGTTGTTATTGAAAGCGAAAGAAGCTGGAATTGAAGCGCCAAGCTTGATGACAGAATATTTTGCTAAACTTCCTAATGATGCGGAGTTGGCGTCAATTTATTTAAAAAAAGGGCAAGAGGTAAATTTGAGTTGTTGGGGAGTTAAAGTTTTAATACCACACTAATGAAAAAAATCAGTGTAATCACTCCGCTATTTCTTGTTCTAGTGACGTTAAGTAGTATTCTTAATTCATGTGTGAATGATTTGGATTCAATTCAAAAAGTAACATATGATCCAAAAGCACCGGATGAAGTCACAAAAAATCTCAGAGTTTTTTATACAGATTCAGGGTACGCAAGAGTTGAAATATTTGCTTCTTTAGCTGAGACGTATTCCAAACCAATTGCCATCATTAAGTTAAAAGACGGCATCAAAGTTAATTTCTTTAGTGCGGACGGGAAAATTGTATCAACACTTACAGCATTATATGGAGAAGTTAATTATGCGAATGGAACCTTTTTAGTTCGAGATTCAGTGCAGTTAGTGAACCATGAGAAACATCAACGCATGGAAACTGAAGCCTTATATTGGAATCAAAAAGACAGTTCAATTTATACAACATCGAATGTTGTTGTTCGTTCTCCAAATGGTGTTTTATATGGTGATGGCATTCGAACAAAACAAGATTTTTCTGAATACGAGTTTTTAAAGCCTTACGGGAAATTCAATTTTGATAAATGATAATAAATTAATTCTTTAACATAGTATCTTTACATACTTAAAAACATAATAACATGAATTTATATAATAAAGTAATGCTCTATTTTTGGTTGGCTGCAGCTATAATAATATTTATAATTACCTCATACATGAGCTATTCTGAAGGAATTAAGAAATGGGGGTTTTATTACATTTTTGTTGCATCAGCATTTTTAATGTTTTTAGTTAAACGATGGATGATGAAAAGGATGGAGAAACATTTAAATTATTTAGAGGAACAAAAAAAGAATAAAAAGTAAAATTCCATTTATCCTCGATTAAGAATGTTTATATAACTGCTGGAATATTGAACACAATTTGTTACTTTTTAACTGAATGGTATTCTATCTTAGATAAAAATCTCATTTTAAGAGATTGTTGTAACTTTTAATGAGGTCAGATTGTCCAATATAATTATATGAGGTTAAGTTCGTTTTTAATGATTTGTTTTATTTCCATTATTTGCACTGCAAGTTTTGGTCAAAAATTATTGAGTGGAACAATTTTAGATGAGCGCAATATACCTATACCTTTCGCTAAGATATACGCTAAAAACAATGCTGAATTAAGAACGGTTGCTGATGCAAAAGGCTATTATGAACTTAGACTTTTTGTCGGGGAATATTTCTTAGTAATTAACTCTACTGGTTATCTTGAAAGAGAAACATATGTTATGATTAATGATCAAGATATCATTCGAGACGTACAATTATTTCCTGCCACAGTTAAAGATTTAGAAGACATTGAAGTTTCTGCTAAAAAATCAAATCCTGGCCGTGAAATAATGCTGAAAGTTGTTAAGAAACGTGATCAAATAAACCCTTGGAATTATCCTCATAGTGTTGAAGGATACATAAAAGCAACAGAAACTCTTGATAAAAAAGAAAAAGAAGGTAAGAAAAAAGGTGATAAGAAAGAAAATACAGATGTAAATAGTGTAGAAGATCCATTTGACGAAGAGCGTAAAAAACAAGCTGCATTTGCCGAAAGCATGAACCTTGTAGAGGTGCAATTCACACGGTATTTTTCCCCGCCAAATGATGTAAAAGAAGTACGTAATGCATACGAGAAAAGGGGTAATGACCAAAATTTGTATTACACAACAACAGTAAAATCTAATTTTAATTTTTTTGAAAATTTATTGCAACTAAGTGATTTGCATCAATCACCCGTGAGTTCACCCATATCTGGACCTGGAATATTATCCTATAAATATCGTTTGGAAGAACAATATGAAGAAAATGGACAAATCATAAATCGAATAAAAATTATCCCACGAAGCACTTCAACTTCAACCTTAGAAGGATATATCTGGGTCGTTGATTCGCTTTGGCTCATTCAAAAATTAGAGTTGACAATGAACAAGGGTAATTTGTTGATTTATGATTATTTTACGATTCGTCAAACCTTTGAGCATCCTGGTGACAGCCTTTGTGTATTAGTTAAACAAGAATTAGATTATGGAGTGAAATACAAAGATCAAACTTCAATATGTAAAACAACGGCAGATTTTTCTAATTATAAATTTAATTCAGGATTTTCAAATAAGTTTTTCGGGAATGAATTATCTATAACCGAAGAAGAAGCTTATGATAAAGACTCAACATTTTGGAGTCAAACAAGAACAGTTTCTTTAACAGATCAAGAAAAGGCTTTTATTCTAGCAAAAGACAGTATTCGAGATTACCAAAATAGAAAAGAATATACAGATTCAATTGATTTAATTTTTAATAAAGTAACCGCATTGAAGGTTCTTTGGTTCGGAGTTGACCACAGAAACAGAGCAAAAAAATCTCAATGGACAATTAGCTCTATTGCCGGAACTTCAAGGCCTTTATATATTGCCGGACCTAGAATTGCACCTAGTTTTTATTATTTTAAAAAATGGGATGACCAACGGACACTCGATTCTTACACTGAAATGTCGATAGGTATATTAAACAGCGATATTAAAGGTCAAACCTATTGGAGATATCTCTATGACCCCTTTCATTTTGGTAGAGTAAGTATCGATTTATCGCATGATTTTGATGTAATTAGAAGTTATGATGCAATAACTCAGATTTATAAAAGAGAAAACTTTATTGAAACCACACAAGGTTCAATCAATCATGATTATGAATTATTCAATGGTTTTTATTGTGAAGTTGATCTATCTTATGCGCAAAGAAAAAGTTTGGAAGGATATAAATTCTTAGACATTTTTGATAATGCAATTCCTAACTCTGACCCAACAGAATTTGAAAAATATCAAGCATTAATAGGTGAAATGACGTTAAGATATACCCCTAAACAAAAGTATATGCGCGAACCCAATAGGAAAGTTTTATTAGGTTCTAGTTTTCCGACATTCTACACAACCTACCAAAGAGGAATTCCTAAATTGTTTGGCAGTGATGTCAATCATGAGTATCTGAGAGTTGGAATTATGCAAACATTTAAGATTGGTACAATTGGCACTTCTTCCTATCATCTTACTTCGGGTAAATTCTTAAGTTCAAAAAATCTTTATGAGGCAGATTTTAAATTCCAAAGAAGAAGTGACCCAATTTGGTTCTCAAATCCTTTGTATTCATTTCAAGGTCTAGATTCTTCTTTGCCTTCAAAAGATATTTTTTATGAAGCACATTTTGTCCACCATGATAACGGAGCAATAATCAATAAGATTCCTTTTATGAAAAAAACCGGAATAGGATTGGTCATGGGAGTTGGAGCATTATATGTGAAAGAATATAATTGGCAACATTATGAGATTTTTGCTGGTCTAGAACGTAATTTCAAGTTTTCTAAAAGACGACTCAGAATTGGTTTTTATGGTGTTTTGTCTGATGGTAATCAAATGGCACCACGAGCAAATTACAAGATTTCTTTTGCTATTTTGGACGATAAAAACATGAAATGGAATTTCTAAAAAGCTGATCTATATCATATTAATAATTAGTTAAAAATCAGACCTTTGTGTTATTATCTAAAACATGAAATATGAAAAGACCACTTTTATTCGCAACAATGATGATGTTATCGTCTCTACTTTTTGCCCAACCGTCAAATGACTTATGCTCAGGTAACATCAATCTTATTGTTGACAATCCTTGTGTACCTGGGACTACAATAGGTGCTGGAACAGAAGAACCAGTAATAGACCCTTCAAATTATCCAACTGATGTTTGGTATTCCTTTACAGCTACTTCAATTCAATCTGTTGTTTATGTATATCCTGATTTAGCATTAGATCCAGATATTTATATTTTTGATAATTGCGGAGGGTTGCAAATTGGATATGCTTCAGCGGGTATATTGCCAGGTGAAACAGATTCTTTATCATTTGCAACTTCTGTAGGTGTTACCTATTTCATTAGCATTGTCGGCTGGATGGACAATCCAAATGGAAGTTTTTGTATTGAAGTATTGAATACTGCACCAGTTGATTTACCATATAATCCATGCACTGATTTCACGAACATTTCCGTAACTGACCCTTGTTTAACTGATAATGTAAATCAAGACACCTTGTTAAAAGGATACACGTTTACAGCAATCTCTTTAAATACAAAGCTTATGTTGCAATTTGAAGAACCAGCATTTATTCCAGTATTTGCAGTTATGGAAACGGATTGCAATGGCGCACTTATAATTAATTGGGGAGATGGGGTTTTAAACGGAAATACATTAACAGTTGAATTTCCAACTGTGATAGGCAATGTATATTTCTTCGCTGTGATGCATACAGACCCAACAATTTCTTATCAGTTTCCTTTACAATATTGCATTGATATTGATGTCACTTTGGGGAATAAAGAACTGGAGACTGAATTGGTAAAACTATACCCTAATCCTGCCAAAAATGAATTTAGATTAACAACTAAAAATGCAACGGGTCAAGTTGAAGTTATTGATATGACTGGAAGAATTGTTCATGCAGAAAAAATTAATTCGTTAACAACTTTGATGAATATTCAAGACCTAATTTCTGGAATTTACATGGTTCGTTATACTGATGGTATAAAAAGTATAAGTTTGAAATTAATTAAAGAATAACTCAGCTATAAAGCAAAAGAGTCATAGTTGATAAAGCTATGACTTTTTTTGTACCTATAAAAATTGCTGTTACTAAATTATTACATTTGCACTTTCAAAAACGAAGCTATGTACGGAAAAATGAAAGATCATCTTGAAGCTGAAATAAAAGCTATACAAGAAGGAGGAATATATAAAAGAGAACGAATTATTACAAGTCCTCAAGGGGCAAAAGTAACAGTTAATACTGGCGATGAAGTTGTTATCATGTGTGCTAATAATTACCTCGGTCTTTCTTCGCATCCAGAAGTAATTCAAGCAGCAAAAGATACACTAGATTCCCACGGTTTTGGAATGTCATCTGTGCGTTTCATTTGTGGAACACAAGATATTCACAAAGAATTGGAAGCAAAAATTGCGAAATTTTATGGTACTGAAGATACGATTTTATATGCCGCAGCTTTTGATGCAAATGGAGGAGTTTTTGAACCACTTTTTGGCGAAGAAGATGCAATCATCTCAGATGAATTGAATCATGCTTCTATTATAGATGGAGTGCGCTTGTGTAAGGCGAATAGATACCGATACAAACATTCTGATATGAATGATTTGGAAGAACAATTGAAAAAAGCACAAGCTCAACGTTTTAGAGTAATTGTTACTGATGGTGTTTTTTCCATGGATGGAGATATCGCTTTAATGGATAAAATTTGTGATTTAGCGGATAAATATGATGCGTTGGTTATGACAGATGAATGTCACTCAGCTGGATTTATTGGTAAAACTGGTCGTGGTGTTCCTGAATATTGCAATGTTATGGATCGAGTAGACATCATTACTGGTACTCTTGGTAAAGCACTTGGTGGAGCGATGGGTGGTTATACTACAGGTAAAAAGGAAATCATAGAATTACTTCGCCAACGTTCTCGACCATATTTGTTTTCGAATTCATTAGCGCCAGCAATTGTTGGAGCTTCTAACAAAGTTTTTGACATCCTTAGTTCTACAACAGAATTGCGTGATAAGTTAGAATCAAATACGAAATATTTTAAAGAAAGAATTATAGCAGCTGGTTTTGACATCAAACAGGGAGATTCACCAATTGTTCCAATTATGTTGTATGATGCTGCACTTTCTCAACAATTTGCTGATGCTTTATTGAAGGAAGGTGTATACGCAATTGGTTTCTTTTTCCCTGTTGTAGCTAAAGGCGCAGCGAGAATTAGAACTCAGATTTCCGCTGCGCATTCAATTGCAGATTTGGACAAGGCAATAGCAGCATTTATTAAAGTTGGAAAGGAATTGAACGTAATAAATTGATTTTTAAGTTTTTTAATTAAGCCTATAAATTGATCGTTTATAGGCTTTTTTGTGAAAAATTGTATCTGAAAACAAAAGTTGGTTCCAATTGTTTTATTATTTTTGAGCAAGACATTTTTATGAAATTCATTATATACATCTTTGTTTGTTGCTTTTTCGCAAATACACTTGTTAAAAGTTTAATGAATCTGTCATTGGATAAAGATAATCTTACTGAAATATCTTTAGATGATAGTGAAGATGACACAGAAGAAGAAAATGTTGATTCAGAAGATTTACTTTCTCATGAAATCTTCCCAAATATCTTTGCACCAGTTGATTTTGATCTAGAAAATAATCTTTTGAAATATTCAAAAGAATTTTACACCTATAATTATTCAAAACCTCTTTTTGCCCCTCCTGAATTTATTGTTTAGTTTTTAGTAAAAAATTAATTAAATGTTTTTAAAGGAGTATAAAATGAAAGAAATTTTTAAGGCTTTGAGGCGAGATGCGCCGTCGGGTCTAGTCACATTTTTAGTGGCATTACCACTTTGTTTAGGAGTGGGATTAGCCTCTACAAATGTTGAATCAATAAATGGATTACCCAATGTGTTTTCTGGGATCATTGCTGGAATTATTGGTGGTGTTGTAGTTGGATTCTTAAGCGGAAGTAGAATTGGAGTTTCTGGCCCAGCTGCAGGATTAATAACAATACTTATTGCTGCATTGACAACACTCGGCAGTTTCGAAGGATTGCTTGTTGCAATAGTTTTGTCTGGTATTATTCAAATAATTGCAGGTTTTGCAGGATTGGGAGTTTTAGCAAATTATTTTCCTTCATCAGTAATCAAAGGAATGCTTGCAGCGATTGGTTTGACACTGATTTTAAAGGAAATCCCTCACGCATTGGGGTATGACAAGGATTTCATTGGTGATGATGCCTTTTTTCAATTGGATGGGCACAATACTTTTTCAGAAATGATGTATGCACTGAATTCGTTACAACCAGGGGCAATTGTAATTAGTATCGTTTCAATTGGAATTCTATTACTATTTGAACGGCCTTATTTCAAAAAAATAGCACTATTTAAAATTCTACCAGGCGCATTGTTTGCAGTAGTTATAGCAATTGTTTTGAACATTTTTTTTCAGCTATTTTTTCCAGCTTTTGCCGTTGGAGGAAAACATTTAGTTGAATTGCCAGTCCTAAAATCACTTAGCGAAATTAGTTCAGTTTTGTCTTACCCTGATTTTTCTTTCTTGACAAATCCAAATGTGTACATCGTTGCATTAACATTAGCATTTGTAGGTAGCTTGGAAACGTTATTAAGCGTCGATGCAACGGATAAGCTCGACCCAGAAAAACACCATACACCAACCAATAGAGAATTAAAAGCGCAGGGTGTCGGAAATATAATTTCAGGATTGATAGGCGGTTTGCCAATAACCCAAGTAGTTGTCAGAAGTTCGGCCAATATTAATGCTGGCGCAAAAACGAAATCTTCAACGATTTTGCATGGATTACTGCTGCTGATAGCAGTTTTATTTCTGCCAAAAGTGATTAACCTTATTCCATTATCATGTTTAGCAGCCATCTTAATTTTAGTTGGATATAAACTTTCAAAAGTACAGCTTTACAAACAGCTTTACCATAACGGTTTTGACCAATTTATTCCTTTTTTAGCTACAATTATAGGGATATTATTTACAGATTTATTAAAAGGAATTGGAATAGGAATGGCATTTTCAATCTTTTATATTCTCCGTAAAAATTACCGGAATAATTATTCAATCACCGAAAAAGAAAAAGATCATCACAAGCATATAAAAATTGTGCTGTCTGAAGAAGTGACTTTTTTAAATAAGGGGAGAATTATTGAATCATTAGACGCATTGCCAAACGATTCATTTGTGACGATTGATGGTAGCAATTGTGAAGCAATAGACTTTGATGTTTTAGAATTAATTCAAGAATTCAAATTAGTTGGGTCGAAGGAAAGAAATATACAATTAGTAACGATCAATATTCCCGAGGTTGAAACCATGGGTGGTCATTAACAAAAAATAAAATGGAAAAGTATTATAAGAATTTATTAGATAAGAACAAAGAATGGGTCGCTAACAACTTAGAAAAAGACCCTGATTTTTTTAACCGACTTTCTAAAGGTCAACAGCCACCAATTTTATGGATCGGTTGTTCTGATAGCCGTGTCCCAGCAAATGAAATTATCGGAGCGCCTCCTGGAGAAGTCTTTGTACATCGGAATATTGCGAATATGGTCATTCATTCTGATATGAGCATGTTGAGTGTATTGGATTTTGCAGTTAATGTTCTTAAAGTAAAACATGTGATTGTTTGTGGCCATTATGGATGTGGAGGCGTAAAAGCAGCAATGTCTAACAAACAAATTGGACTAATTGATAATTGGATTCGTCATATCAAGGATGTTTATAGAATGCATCAAGATGAATTAAATTCCATTTCAAATGAAGAGGAAAGATTTAATCGTTTTGTGGAAGTAAATGTCAAAGAACAGGTGTTGGATGTAGCAAAAACATCCATTATTCAAAATGCTTGGTCAAAAGGACAGGAGATACATCTTCACGGATGGGTTTACGACATTAATGATGGAATTATTGATGATCTAAATATTACATTAAAAAACAATAGTTCATTATCCGAAGTTTATCAATTAGATTTGTGAAAGCAAATTTGAATAAATGAAAAGCGAACAAGTCGTTCAGAAAATAATGCTTTTAGAATCTGAATTTCTTAAGTATACCAATTATGAATACGGTCTTTCTATGTCGAAATACATGAAAGGCCGTTTTCCTTTTTATGGAATTAACGCACCATTAAGAAAGCAAATTCAACGTAAATGGTTAAATGAACTTCCAAAGGATTTAGATAATGAATCGCGTTGGAAAGTAGTTGAGGAACTATGGGGTAGGGAAGAACGAGAGTATCACCATGTCGCTTTCGATTATTTGAATAGTTGGAACAAAAAATTCATGTTAGAAACCGATAATAATAAATTGAAGTGGTTAATTTCGAATAATTCTTGGTGGGACACCGTCGATTCAATTGCGTCAAATTATTTAGGGAAGTATTGTAAATTATTCCCAAAGGCAGCAAAAGAATTAATAGAAGATTGGAGGCATTCTGACAATATGTGGCTCAATAGGTCTTGTCTTATCTTTCAATTGAAATATGGAAATGATGTGGATTTTGAACTTTTAAAAAGCTTGATTAAGCAATATCAGCCCGTAAAAGAATTCTTTATTCAAAAAGCAATTGGTTGGTCACTTAGGCAATATTCTAAGTTCAATCCAGACGCTGTAAGGACTTTTGTAGTTGAAATCAATCTTCAAGGACTAGCAAAACGAGAAGCAAGTAAATATTTGTAATTCATAATTCATAATTCATAATTCATAATTTCAAAGAATATGGCACTAATAAAAGAATGCAGAGGATTTAACCCACAATTTGGTGAGGACTGTTGGTTTGCAGAAAATTCAACGATTATTGGAGATGTAATAATGGGCGATCAATGTTCAGTTTGGTACAGCGCAGTTGTTCGTGGGGATGTAAACTCCATTCGCATGGGAAACAAAGTTAATATCCAAGATGGAGCAGTATTACATTGTACTTTCGAAAAGACCACCGTTAATCTTGGAAACAATGTTTCGGTTGGACACAATGCATTAGTGCACGGTTGCACTGTTGAAGACAATGTATTAATTGGAATGGGGGCAATAGTAATGGATAATTGCTACATCGAATCAAATTGTATTATTGCTGCAGGAGCTGTTTTATTAGAAGGAACACGTGTTGAATCGTGGAGTATTTATGCTGGTGTACCGGCTAAAAAAGTAAAAACACTTTCACCAGAATTATTCAAAGGGGAAGTACAAAGAATCGCAGATAATTATATCAAATACGCAAGCTGGTTTAAGGATTAATTTGCTTTAAAATTGTTAAGGTTGTTGAGCTTGTCGAAACACCGAATCCTTATCCTTGAAAGTGATTCCACCCTTGAGCTTTTAAGCCAATTGCAGATCCATTTTTATCAATAAAATAAGTTCCATCTTTTTCATTTGTCATGTGACCTATGAAAGTCATGTGGGGATTGCCTTTTACTTTATCAAAATCAGCTTGAGCAATTGTAAATAATAATTCATAATCTTCTCCGCCATTCAGCGCACACGTGCTTGGATCCAAATTGAATTCTATTGCAGTTAAAGATGTTTTTGAATCGATAGGAATTTTTTCATCATAAATATGACAACCAACTTTACTTGCTTTGCACAAGTGTAAAATCTCTGAAGCCAAACCGTCAGAAATATCTATCATAGAAGTCGGAACAACATCTAATTCTTTCAAATATCCGATGATATCAACACGTGCTTCAGGCTTCAATTGACGTTCAATTATGTAATCATGTCCATCTAAATCAGGCTGAATATTTGGATTTGCATTGAAAACATTCTTTTCGCGCTCTAGAACTTGTAAACCGATGTAAGCAGCTCCTAAATCGCCAGTTACAACCAAAAGATCAAATTCCTTTGCGCCATTTCTGTATGCAATATCTTTCTTTTTTGCACGACCAACAACAGAAATATTTATTGTCAATCCTGAAACTGATGAGGTAGTATCTCCGCCTACTAGATCAACATTGAATTTCTCACAAGCTATATGAATTCCTTCGTACAATTCTTCTAATGCTTCTAAAGGAAAACGACTTGAAACAGCGAGAGAGACAGTAATTTGTTCGGCTACGCCATTCATAGCGCATATATCAGAAACGTTTGTTGCAACGGCTTTGTATCCCAAGTGCTTCAAAGGCATGTACATTAAATTGAAATGAATTCCCTCAATTAACATGTCTGTTGAAATCAATAAAGCATCCTCTTCAGAAATCGAAATTACTGCAGCATCATCGCCAACACCAACCAATGAAGTAGCATTTTTAAGTTCAAAATTCTTTGTTAAATGATCAATTAATCCAAATTCTCCTAATTCACTTATATTGGTTGTTTTGTCGCTCATGTTGATTTTTTGGACAAAGGTAAGCAATCTAATTTGCCAATCCTGAATTACGAATTACGAATCATGAATAATAAATTCAAATTCTGAATTATCTTTACCATATTAACGCTTAAAAAATGGATATCAACCCACCAATAATTCCTTTTGGAAATGGAAAAGTATTGCAGTTTACAATGAACATTGTTCCTTTTTTAGGAGTTGTATTTTTTAATTGGAGTGTATTCGCTTTGCTTTATTCTTTTTGGCTTGAAACACTTGGTCTAAGTTTTTTCGATGCAATTCGAATTGCGTTTGCAGCGAAGAATCCTGAGTCATCTTTTCATTTTGGCAAAGCTTGCCGTTTTTTTATGTTAAGAGCAGGAATATTGCTTTTTTACATGATTTTCCTGCTTGTTTTTGTTGGAATTGATATTTCTGGCAAACAAGGTGGTGTTAATTTTGTGATGTATTTGGTGTTGTTAGATATCCCTTTTCGCATTACGATTCTTTCCTTTTTCTTTATCAAATTTTTAGAACTCATTTACCGCTATTTTTATTTAGGTGAACATAAAACTACTGCCCCTGATGATTATAATAAATTCTTTGATTCTAGGTTAGTCGTAATTCATGTCGTGATTGTACTTGGTGTTTTTGCATTCGCTTTTTTTAATGAAAAATTGGGTTCTCATAGCGGCGCGATTGCATTTGCAGCCGTCTTTGTATTAGTAAAAATGTTGGCGGATTTTGGTAGAGGATTGGCTGGTAATATCAGTCCAAAGAAAGAGTATTGAAACTTTCGCTGATTCCGTTTCACTACATTCAGCATAAACACTTCAACAAGTTCAGCGCATCGCTTCTCGCCCTAAGGCATAAAAAAAGCTCCCCATTTCTGAGAAGCTTTCTGTTGGCCCACCAGGGCTCGAACCTGGACTCTTCGGTACCAAAAACCGACGTGTTGCCAGTTACACCATGGGCCAATTAAAACACTACTACTGGCTAGCAATGCGAGGGCAAATTTAGTAACAAAATTTAAATTGAAAGGAAAAAAATAAAAAAAAATCAAGAAAATTTTATTCTGAACACCTCTTTTATGAAGTTTTTGGCATTTTTTCACTTTTCAACAGTAAGAAACTAGGGATATATTTTTAAATTCGCAACGCTCAATCTATAAAATGGATTGTTTTGCCACTAATGGCCTATATTTAGACTAAAAGAAAACAAATGAGTTACAAAAAAGCAAATGCATACCTGGGTTGGTTGGTTTTTCTAATCGCAACAGTTGTTTATTTCATTACGATTGAAGATACTGTTAGTTTATGGGATTGCGGGGAATATATCACTGCTGCATATAAATTGGAAGTTGGTCACCCTCCTGGTGCTCCATTGTTTATGGTGATTGGTAGGTTATTTACCTTTTTTGCTGATACGGAAAACGTAGCTGTTTGGATCAATAGATTATCAGCAATTTCTAGTTCGTTGACCATTCTATTTATGTTTTGGTCAATCACTATGTTGTTGAAGAAAATCGCTTTACGTGATAAAAATGAACTTTCAAGCGCTGATAAAATTGCAATTTTCGGAAGTGCATTAGTCGGTTCATTGGCATACACATTTTCAGATTCATTCTGGTTCTCAGCTGTAGAAGGTGAAGTTTATGCAATGGCATCTTTGTTTACCGCTGCTATTTTCTGGGCAATCTTGAAGTGGGATGAAGAAATGGCTGAATTACAAAACGGTACTTTATCAAATGAATATTCACCAAACCGTTGGATTTTGTTGATCATGTTCTTATTAGGTTTAGCAATTGGAGTCCATTTATTAGGAATCCTTGTTGTCCCAGCAATTAGTTTTGTCATGTATTTCCGTCACAAAAAAGTGGCTGATTTCAAAGGAATAATGCTTACTGGGATTCTATCAGTTTTCATACTTGGTTTTATTCAAGAGGCAATTATTCCAGGATCAATTTCATTGGCTTCAGCGTTTGAAGTAGCTTTTGTGAACTCTTTCGGTTTACCATTCTTTTCTGGGACACTTTTCTTCTTTGCATTATTGGTTTTTGGCTGTGTTTGGTTGATTCGTTATGCTAGAAAGAAGGGTAATGCAATTATCTATAACGCAACAATGGGATTAATTCTTTTGTTAATTGGATATGGATCTTTTGCGGTAATCGTTATTCGTTCAAACGCAAATACACCATTAGATGAAAACGATCCAGAAAATTTGGTAACGCTTCACTCGTATTTGAAACGTGAACAATATGGTTCTGCACCAATTTTGTTTGGACCTATGTGGAATTCAACCGAAAATGATCCATCACTTTATGATAGCCGTTCGCCATTTTATTTACGTCGATTTGTCGTGACAAAAGGAGATGTTGTTCTTAAAGCGTATAAATCCGAAA
>CAMDNE010000010.1 GCA_945902745.1 Chitinophaga pinensis
TATATGTTACACCACCAGTTGCCGTTAAAGTCGTTGAAGCACCGATACAAATTGCTACATCAAGACCCGCATTAATAGGTGCATTTGCTAGTATGGTAACTGTAACAGCATCAGATGCTGTACATCCTAAAGATGTTCCAGTAACAGTATAGGTTGTGGTTGCAACAGGAGAAACAGTAATCGCAGCTGTTAATTGACCACCAGGTAACCAAGAATAAGTAGTTGCTCCAGTTGCTGTCAATGTTGTTGAACCTCCAGTACAAATAGATGCATCAGGACCAGCACTTACAATAGGTATCGGATTAACCGTTACAATTACTTGATCTGTATTAATACAACCAGCAGCAGAAGTTCCAGTGACAGTGTATGTAGCAGTAGCAGCAGGTGTGAATGCTACGCCATTTGTTACTCCATTGTTCCACGTATAAGTCGAGGCACCAGAACCAGATAAAGTCACGGCAACACCAGCACAAACAGTTTGATCTAATCCAGCTCCAACAGTTGGAAGTGGGTTGACGGTAATTGTTGCAGGATCGGTATTGGTACAACCAGTTGCTGTAATTGTTCCTGTGACAGTATAAGTTGTTGTAGCAGCTGGGGTAAAAGCTATGCCATCTGTAATACCACCAGTCCAAGTATATGTGTTAGCACCATTTCCAGAAAGCGTAACAGCTGTTCCAGCACAAACCGTTTGATCAGGAACTGCAATTATTGGTAATGGGTTAATAGTAATCACAAAAGTTGCAGTACAAACAGGACCTGGAACAGCAGGTGTTGTATAAGTTACAGTATAGGTGCCTGCAGTGGATGTTGTTAAATTAATGACTCCAGTAGCTGAACTTACAAAAACAAGCCCTGCAGTTGAAGTATATGTTCCTCCAGCAACCCCAACAACAGTTGGAGAAGGATTAGCTCCATTTTTACAATAAGAAGCAGAAGGATAGGTTAATGTTGGCGGTCCTGTAAAAGTGCCAGTTACAGTTTTTGGACAACCGTTAGCATCCTGAACTTGGAAAGTAAACACTTGTCCAGCTGTTAATCCATTAATAGCGATAGTGCCACCATTAGAACATGTTGTGTTTCCAAAACTTGCATTCGCTGGAGTCAAAGAACCAGCGACAGCTGTAAATTGTGAACCATTAATCGCTGGTAATCCACCAGAAATAGTTGCTGTTACAGTTGTACAGTTTTGCACAAAAGTTGAAATTATTTGTGGTAAATATTGAACAGCGTAAGGCGTTCCTAAATCATAACAAGGAATAGTTGTGTTCACATAGCTATAGGTTCCACTTACAATGGAATACATCGTAATCGGAACGTAATAAATAGTGTTATTTGTAAATGTCCCAGCAGGGAATGCGTTTAGCATTCCTTGATCATTCAAATCATTCAAATCATAGTCACTTACTATTCCCAACAAACAAGGATCATTTGCCACATCTTGCGTTGCAGAAGGAACTAAACCAATTGTTGGAGGACAAGAATAAATCAACCAAGAAACACCGACGTTATATGTTGGGCCAGGAGGACTCGTAGCAATTCCAGGTCCAGTCCAGTCATTATTCGTTTGAATATCAATAACATCACCAAAGCATAAAATATAATTATTATTACTGACCCCAATAATATCAGCAGTAAAAGTTCCTATATCCGCAGTACATAAACAAGATATGGGAGATGTGAAATTTATCAATTGTTGACACGATGGTGTTGCTGTAAAATAAACTTGAACTGTTGATGCTGACCCATCAGAAATACAGTTTGTAATATTATAATTGTATACTGTTCCGTTTACGAATGGAGGATTAAAAGTTTGAGTGTATGTTCCTGAACTGTTTGTTACAATAACAACAATAGTCCCAGTTGCAGGAGCATTTGTATAAGAAAAAGTTCCATTAACAGGGAAAGTATTATTCGGTTGACAGAATCCAATATTCGTTGTGAAAAGATTCATCAAACACGCACAACTGACACCTGGACCAACAACAACTGTATTAGATGTTACACAACCTAAGTTATCCGTTATTGTAACTGTGTATGTTCCTGCAACCAACCCAGAAACTGTATTGCTTGCCGCAGCTGAATTCATTGTTGTACCTACATTTGTTCCACTAGAATTAGTCCAAACATAATCCCATGGACTAGCTCCTGTTCCGTGTGTTGCTGTTACTGACCCATTAGCATCTCCTATACAAGTAACAGGAACAGCAGCCATTGTAGGAGGTGTACAACATATTTGAATAGCACTGAAATTAGTAGCATTATCATCTGTACAAGCAGAACTTCCCCAACTACCAGATTCTCCATCTCCAGATGTGTTCACTGTAACAGCTAAACTTGCACCAGGTGTACAAGCAGCACTTACTGTTTGATTCCAACAAAAAGTCCAAGTACAAGTGGGGTCGGAACAATAATCACCATAATTGTCACTAGCCACCGTTCCAGGATCCGTATCATCAAAATAAAAGCCTCTACCCCAATTTACTCCATTTACAGTGCCAATTCCACCTCCATAATACAACCAATTTCCACCAAAACCTAGGGTAGCTGCTGGAACAGTACCTGTTATTGTACCTGTCCATCCTGCACCCATTGTAATTTGCACACCATGTAACCAGTTAGTGTTTTGTTGCGACCAACCTGTAATTGTATAACAGAATTGAACAACTTGACCAGGCGTATATCCTCCATTAACAGGAGCAGGCGTTGCTGTTAGTGCAGCAGTCAATAAGCAATCATTGCAATCTGTATCATTATCTACAGCAATTGAAAAATTGTTATCAGTTAAAGTTGTAGTATTTCCAGTAACTTGAATGTAATAAGTTTGTCCAGGTACAATTTGTGTTACAACTAAAGTTCCACTGCCACCGGCAGGAAGAATAGTACAGCCTCTTCCAAGTAAATTGCCACATGTCCCACTCCAAAGAGCAACATTAGCATTTGGGAAACTAGTAATGTTAACATTTGCAATTGTTCCAGATGCAACAAAAGAATACCATGTCGAAAGGGCAAATGTAGTCATGGTACCTCCAGAACATCCAGATTGGTAGACATATGGATTTTCTGCTGTTGCACCAACAGTAGTTTGATTAGTTAGTGTTGTTGCAGTTCCATTTTGTAAACCCGTAATACATGCACCTGGTGTAGGCAAAGTCCCTAAACTTATAGCACCGGAACAATTGTCATTGGCAGGTTGAGCAAAAACACTAAATGTCGATAAAACAGCAATTGAAAGCTGAAAAATTTTGTTCTTCAATATCATGATTACTGTTTATTGATATTATTATTACGGTAATATTCTTTTTCTGTAGGATACAATGTGTTATCAAATCCCTTCATTAAATATCCTTCAGGCGAAATTGACCATGTCGAAATGAAATAAATAGAATCATCCCTTAACAAGCAACTTGGCGCTATATTTACTTCTGAATCAACAAGTTCACGTCCTGATTTCAATTCAATTTCAGAACCATCATTTAATGTGATTAAATTTCGTTTAGTTTCAAAATAAGAACCACAAAAATCCGCTGAGTTAAATACAGCAGATATTTGTTCTGATGAGTATTGATTTCCTATTTTTTTTATTTCAAAAGTAGATTGAGAAAATGCAATTATGCATAGCATCATAAAGAATGATGAGAGTAATATTTTTTTCATAAAATGAATTTTAGAATTAATCTTTTTTGATTATTTCCTCTTTTTTTTGAGGGGATTCTATTTTTTTAGGACGTACAGGTTTAATACGTTTATCAATTTTATTGACTTTAGAAATGTGTTGCTGTTGTAATTGGGGATTGATGTTTTCTTGAGTAACAGTCTCTTGAACTTGTCCAATGGAGATTGATGACAAGAATAAAAAACTAAGAAATAAGGATTTTTTCATAGTCGTGGCTTCTATAATATTTGTTTTAGTCTAGACGCAAATATATGAAATGGGTTGCCTTATTTCAACTTTAATCATAAAATAAAAAACATATCACATCTTTTTTTGTGAAAATATAAACAGAAGGATTAATTATTTTTTAATAATTGACCATATTTCTCTTTGAAACGATTAAGTCTTGGACGAGAAACACTTTTTACATAGGGATTATCAGGATGTGTTTCTTCGTAATTTTGATGGTAAATTTCCGCAGGATAGAATTTAACTAATGGAACTACTTCAGTAGTAATTTTTGGAAATACTTTATCCTTGAGCAATTTTTGAATATATTTTTCGGTGTAATCTTTTTCTTTTGCATTTTCATAAAAAACAATTGATCTGTATTGTACTCCAAAATCAGGTCCTTGTTGATTCAGCGTGGAAGCATCGTGTGATCCAAAAAAGGCTTCAAGTAATATGTTATAACTCACTTTTGATGAATCGTAATAAATCTTAACTGTTTCGGCATGTTTTGTTTTGCCAGAACAAACTAGCTCGTATGACGGATTTTTTTCTGTCCCACCAGAATAGCCAGATTCAACTTCTTCAACCCCTTCTATAGATTCGAATATGGCTTCAACGCACCAAAAACAGCCTGCTGCGAAATATGCGGTTTGAAGTGAATCAAGATTCTTAACAACTTTCTTTTCAGATTTTTCAGAATCACTAACTTGAGAACAAGCTGATAAGGCAAAAAATAATAACGGGATTAAACTAAATTTCATCATGTTACAATAACGAATTAAGTTGGAAAATGTTTGATTGAAGCTTAAAGATCGTCTTTTTCTTCATCTGATGCGTCGCCGCGAATAGAACGATAACGCTTACGTACTTCAACTGAATGTAAACTTCCTTTAAAATCAAACAACAAAGTTTTATAATATTCAGATGCTTTTTCATTGTCGTTCAGATGATTCTCATAAATATCGCCCAATTGAAAAAGAGCGTCATCTGCAAGTATATCATCTCTATAATATTTTAATAATTCTTCTAAATAGGAAATTGCTTTAGCCCAATCGCCTTGAAGTTGCATTGCTTTAGATTTTCGAATGAGTATCTCATCTCCTAAACTATGGTATGGAAAAGTTGCAATTATGCTATCAAATAAAACAAATGCCTCACTGTTCCTGTGTTGTTCAATTAACAAATCACCATTTGCAAACCAAGTCATAGCCTGATAATTACTGTCTAAACCAAAGTTGTCTGTTATTAGAATAGACAATTTCAACGCATCATTTGCAATTAATTTTGTCGTAGATTCTTTCAATACTCCTAATTGTGATTGCGCAAAATCGAATTCGCCATCGTAATAGAAAATACGTGCATTTTTAAATTTCGCTTCGTGTCCGATTGGTTCGAATTTAAGTTCACTTTCGATTTGCATATACAGTAAAGAAGCCTCCCAGATATCTCCGTGTAAAACATGAATATCAGCAAGTTGCATTTTTAATTCTGCTTTTTGCATGTCCGTGATACCTGGAATTAAAAGTGCTTCTGTCAATAACGTAATTGCTTCAGTAGCTTGATTTGCATAAAACGCTTGAATATGACTTAGTTCAATTATTAAAGGAATAGATGATCTTTTTTTACCTACACGTAACAATGTTGTTTGATACTCAGATATTGTGGATTGTAATTCTTCCGTCGAATAGTTTCGATTCGTTGTTACTTCTAAAAATCGGGTATTTAAAAGTGCATTTTCTGCTTGATAATAGAATAATTTATCATCGCCCAAAGCTGTGACATATTTAAAAGCCTTGCGAGCAGTTTCATATTCTTTATTTTCCACACACATCTTCCCTAACTCCAAAACACTTCTTCCTTGCTCATTTAATCTTTTATCCATCGCCTGAACTTGTACTAAAGCACCTGTGAAATTTTTCTTTTGGATAAACAGCCAAATCAACATTTCAGAATAAACTGATTCTCCAGGTTTCTTTTGAATTCTTTCGATTAACGCGTTTTTCAGGAAATCATATTCTTTCGATTCTGAAGCTGTGAAATCAATTTGACGTGCAAGTACTGTTTGAATTGTTGAAGCATAACTGGATTGAAAATCGAGTAAATCTAGATATTCACCAATCATTTTTTCAGTTTGACCCATTGCACCATAAAGTTCTGCAAACTGAAAATGTAAAGGATAGGAGTCTTTTAGCAATTTTCTACCTTTTTCAATTGTTGCGAAGGCTAGATCATTTCTTCCTTTTGACTTAAACGCATTGAATAATGAAATAATTGATGCCGGATCTGGCTCAAGGATATCAATTAAATCCGAGTAAATTTTTTGAGCTTTATCTGTTTCTTTAGTGTCTTCATAAAATTGACCTAGAAGTACTTTGTATTCTATGTCGTATTTGTTGGCTGAACTTTGTTTTTTGAGAATTTTTTCTGCCTCCTTCAAATCACCAGTTTGATTTAAGCAATCAAAATAACGGTTGAAATTGAATTTAGAAGGGTCTTTGTCATAAATTTTAACGTAATACATCTTTGCTTTTTCAAAATCACCATTAGAATAATAATGTTGTGCTAATTGTTGATCCGTTTCCCCTTGCGAAAAGGAAAAACAAGAAATCCAAACAAATAAAAATCCTAATAAAAATTTCATGGTTAATTGATAAGCAATTATTATACCTCTTAATTATTGTTAGATAAACTTAACGAAAAGGAATTTATTTCATTGTGTAATTCATTAAAAGTAGTTGATGTCTTTTCTCGTAATGAAATATAATCAGAAAGTAGGATTTTTAATTTCTGCACTTTTTCATTTTCAAATTCGATATAAGTAGCATATTTATCTCTTTCGCCATTTCCTTTTTCGATATCTAATTTTAACTTTTGCAGAGTTTTTTTTTCAATATTAAGATCACTAGATAATTGATTAAAAGCTAAATCGAGAATAGTGAATGATTTTCTCATCACATTATAAGCATCCAGTTTTTTTGCAAATTCAAATTCGAGTGTGTCAGATTGGTAATTCATTTTAATGCGCGAATCAGTTGCATTTGCATTCGAAGCTAAATCAGAAATTGTTGAGAAGTCATTTTCCGCAAGAATTAATTGAATGCTATCCAATGATTCGTTCATTTCTTGAATCGACAATATTTGCTCGCCTTTTTTTAAGTCAGTGCAAGAAGACAAACCAATCAAAACCAACAAAATAAATGCAAATTTCATAAGATAAAAATTACCTAAAAATACAATTTGTTTTGAATTAAAACACTTTAGTTAATTTCAGTAAATCCAGTGAACTTATGCAATACATCAGGAATAAGAATACTATTAGCCGTTTGATGATTCTCTAAGAGTGCAGCAACAATTCTTGGAAGCGCCAAAGCACTGCCATTCAAGGTATGACACAATTGATTCTTTTTCTCGCCATTTTTAAAGCGCAATTTCAACCTGTTTGCTTGAAATGTATCAAAACGAGATACTGAACTAACCTCCAACCATTTATCTTGTGCAGCAGAATATACTTCAAAATCATACGTAATTGCTGATGCAAAATTAGTATCTCCTCCGCAAAGTCTTAAAATACGGTACTGTAACCCTAATTTTTCTAGCAAACCTTTAACGTGCTCAATCATTTCGGTCAATGCTTTGTCTGCGTTATTTGGATGCTCGATACGTACGATTTCGACTTTGTCAAATTGATGTAAACGATTTAATCCTCTCACATCGCTTCCATAAGAACCTGCTTCTCTTCTAAAACAAGGCGTATACCCAGTAAGTTTTATGGAAAAATTATCTGAAGGTAAAAGTACGTCGCGGTAAATATTTGTTAATGGAACTTCAGCTGTCGGAATCATATAAAAATCATCTTCTGGCATATAGTACATTTGCCCTTCTTTATCAGGTAATTGTCCTGTCCCATAAGCACTTGCTTCATTTACCATTAACGGTGGAATGAATTCTTCATATCCTGATTTATCCGCCTCATCTAAAAAGAAGGCAATTAGTGCGCGTTGTAATTTAGCTCCTTTTCCTCTATAAAATGGAAATCCGGCTCCCGTAACTTTAACACCTAATTCGAAGTCAATTAGGTCATATTTCTTGGCTAAATCCCAATGTGGTAAAGCTGCGAAACTGAAAACAGGTGCAGTTCCATGTTCAAAAACAGTTTCATTGTCCAATTCACTCTTGCCACTTTTAACAAGTTCGTTTGGTACATTTGGAATAGTATATAAAAGTTGTGTTATTTCTTTTTCATAAATATCAACTTTAGCCTTTAATTCACTTTCAACTACTTTAAGTTTCGTTGTTTTTTCTTTGGCAATGATCGCATCATTTTGTTTTCCTTGTTTGAAAAGATCTCCAATTTCTTTCGCATATTGATTCAATTCTGCAGAAGTAGTTTCTAATTCAGTTTTAGAGGCTCTCCAATTTTGATCTGTTTCGAGAATTTTATTGAGCGTCTCTGTAGCATCAATATTTCTTTTTTTAAGCCCTTCAATAATGGCTTCTTTTTCGTTTCGAATACGTGTAATCTCGAGCATTATACTTTGTTTTTGTGTTGCGAATTTAATAATTAATTAGGACTTCTCCTTGGCATTAAATTCAATTTAATTTTTATACTTTTTCAAAATGTGAAAGAAAAAAAAAGGCGAACATAACTGCTCGCCTTAATAATCATATGTGCATTCAATTATGCTTCAGCTGTCTCAAAAGGGATAACTGATACAAACGAACGATTTTCTTTTTTTCTACGGAATTCTACTAATCCATCTGTCAAAGCATATAAAGTATGGTCTTTACCAATACCTACATTTTGACCTGGGTGATGATGCGTTCCTCTTTGACGAATAATGATGTTACCTGCAATTGCAGCTTGACCTCCAAAGATCTTAACACCAAGTCTCTTGCTATGAGATTCACGACCATTTTTCGAACTACCAGCTCCTTTTTTGTGTGCCATTGTTTCTAAATTTTATTCCAAATAGATTGGAAAGTTTTTATTAAGCTTTAATGTTTTTAATGGTAATCGCCGTAAAGCTTTGACGGTGTCCATTTTTCTTTTTATAACCTTTTCTTCTTTTCTTTCTGAAAACGATTACTTTGTCACCTTTCACATGATCAATGACTTCTGCAGTTACCGAAGCACCTGCTATAGCTGGGGCGCCAACTGTGATCTTTCCTCCGTCTTCAACTAAAAGAACACGATCAAAACTAAGTTTTGAACCTGCCTCAGCTGCTAAACGGTGTACAAAGATCTTTTGGTCTTTTTGCACTTTAAATTGCTGCCCTGCTATCTCTACGATTGCGTACATATAGCTTGTTTTTATTGTTATTAACCCAAAAATTGGATGGCAAAGATAGAAAAAATACTTTTCAACACAAGTCTGTTGGAGATTATTTTTTAAAATTTAATATTTGTTGCCTCAAATACGGCCAGTAATTGGCAATAAATACACCAATCAATACGATTCCCATAGCCCCAATTTGACTCCAACCAATGTATTCTTGAAAATAAACGCCAATGACGACAGCAACAATTGGGATGAAATAAGTAACACTGCTTGCAAATAAAGCCGAAGAATAACTTATTACTTGGTTGAAGACGATGACAGCCAAAGCAGTTCCGAATACTGCTAAAATGGCTATATAGCCCAATCCATCGAAAGCATGTTTGTTCGTTTTTAATGTTTCCCATGTCCCAAAATGAACATTTGCAAAAAACGCTGGAATCAAAACAATAAAAAATGCTAAAGATGTTATTTCAATTGCTTTGAACATTTGTAATGTGTGTTTTATAGTATTCAAACTTATTGCATATAAAAGAGTTGCCAAAACAATGGCGAAAATATGATACCAATTTCCAGTTAATGACAAATCTTTCCCTGCAATCATTAATAATACAATTCCAATAGTGCCAATAACAACTCCTATGATTTGAATAAGTGAAAGTCGAATTTTAAAAACAAAGAATCCGATAAGTATTGTAAAGATTGGGGTAAAGCTATTCAGCATCCCTGCAAAACCAGATGAAAGACCTGTTTCTGCATAAGTAAATAAAAACGCTGGAAAAAAGTTGCCTGAAAACCCAACAATTGCAAGCATAAAAAATTGCTTCCATGTTTTGATTTTCTTTAAACTAAATAGTGCAAAAGGCACTAAAACTAACCCTGCAATTAACATTCTTAACGCGCCTACTTGGCCATCTGAAAAGATCAATTCGCCGTCGGTTGTGTACATTCCTTTTTTCATTAAAATAAATGAGCTTCCCCATACACACGAAAGTAAAATCAATAAGAGCCAACCTTTCATTTCTTTAGTCATGTGGCAAAATTAGCGGAAAGATTAAGATTCTTAATAAAAATCAGAAGCAATTTGAAATTGTTCATAAGCTATTAGTAAACTGTTGATAACCTAATCAACTCAAATTTGTTAAAAAATTACCCACTATTACCCACTTTCTTCTAATTTACTAGTTTTTTGTGAGTTTATGAAGAAAATTGATTGCTTGTTTTGAAACAAAATTATCTTTGTGCCGTTATAATTTATCAACAATTAGAAAACTAGTGGTAAAAAGTGGGAGATTTCCATTATTTTTACCCATTATTTAGTCATGGCAGGATTAGTAGGAGAATTTGAAGTAAAGGTGGACGCAAAAGGGCGTTTTTTATTTCCTTCCGGTTTACGGAAGCAGCTTTCTCCTGCGACTCAAAGAGATTTCATGTTGAATAAAGGATTTGAAGACTGTTTGACCTTGTATCCTCTTCCAGAGTGGGAGAAGATCAGTGAAAAACTAGCTAAAATGAATTTGTTTAAGCCAAAAAATCGTATGTTTTACCGCTTGTTTCATCAAGGGGCAAAATTGATTGCATTGGACAACGCCGGTCGAATCTTGATTCCAACAGCTCACATGGAGCGCGTAGGATTAAATCAAGATGTGATGCTTATTGCATACAACGACCGTATTGAAATTTGGGATAAGTCTAAGTACTTCGATGTTATCGAAGGCAACATGGCGGACTTCGCTGATTTGGCGGATGAAGTAATGGGTGACTTAGATGATGGAGAATAGTACTACGTATCACATACCGGTAATGTTAGATGAATGCATCGAGGGATTGAATATCAATCCAGATGGCATTTATGTGGATGTCACATTCGGTGGTGGCGGACATTCAAGAGAGATTTACAAAAAATTAAGTAGCAAAGGAAAACTGATTGTATTTGATCAAGATCCTGATGCAAAAGCAAATGCTTGGGAAGCAGATAATTTTTATTTTATCGCTGCCAATTTTGCCTACATGGCCAATCATTTGCGAATGATGGGAATCAAACACGTTGATGGAATTCTGGCTGATTTAGGTGTTTCGTCTCATCAGTTTGATATTGAATCTCGTGGTTTTTCTATTCGTGCTGATGCTCCTTTAGATATGCGAATGAATAAGTCAGGCGAGTTATCTGCTTTTACAGTTGTAAATGAATACGACGAACGCGAATTGATTAAGATTTTCAGAACCTTCGGTGAATTACCAAATGCACGGAAAATCACGGATCAAATCATGAAAAATCGTGCTTCTAAAAAGATAAAAACGACCAATCAATTAATGGAAATTTTGGGGAATTGTGCTCCTAAATTTAAAGAACATAAGTTTTTCGCTCAAGTTTTTCAAGCCATCCGAATTGAAGTGAACCAAGAATTAGAAGTGTTAAAATCATTCCTGGAACAAACAGAAGAATGCATAAAACCGAAGGGAAGACTAGTAGTTATGTCCTACCATTCTTTGGAAGACAGACTTGTGAAAAATTACATGAAACGTGGGTCTATTCACGGCGAAATAACCAAAGATTTTTTTGGAAATGTTTTGAAACCTTTTAATGAGGTAAATAGGCATCCAATTGTTGCCGTTGAAGAAGAAATTGAAAGAAATACTAGAGCAAGAAGTGCCAAACTTAGAATAGCAGAACGGAATGGCTGAGAATGAATTTATAGATAAAGAACAGGCTGAGAAGGAAAGCAAGAAGGTAGAACAAAAGGTAAAGAAATCAAAGCCTAAAAGTTCTAAACCAAGTGCTTTTGCTCAGATTTTGAATGGAGATTTTTTAACACGTGAATTTGTGTTGAACAACCTCAATTTTATCTTTTTCATCATTTTATTGCTTTTACTGATTGTTGGAAAAGGATATTATGGAAAACAATTGGCAAAAGACGTTGATACTGTACAAAAGGAATTAGATGAAATGACTGCTGATTACATCGAATCGAAAGCAAAATTAGAGGTAGTTACAAGACGATACCGATTAGTAGAAAAATTAGGGCCAAGAGGATTAAAAGAATCAGAGAATACGATCAAAGTGATTCAAATGAAAAAAGCAAAAAATTGAAATGAGTGAAAAAAAAGACATATTCTGGAGGGCGTATCTGATTTATTTCGGATTCGTGCTGATTATGTTGATTGTTTTATTTAAAACGGTCTCAATTCAATTTGATGGTGGTAGAAATGTCTTCTCTTCAACTGAAGAAAAAATGCCGATTCGGACAGTAAAAAGAACACCTCGAAAAGGGCAAATTTTAGATGTCAATTATACACCTTTGGTTACTTCGGTTTCTTACTATGACATTCACATGGACGCAACCGTCCCAAAACAAAAAATATTTGATGCTGAGGTTACAGATTTGGCCAGAGGATTGGCAAAAATATACCCTTCTAAAACGGCTAGAGAATATGAAAATTCAATTCGAACAGCAAGAAATAGAGGAAGTAGGTATTTGTTAATTCGCAATAAAGTTACAAATGATGAACGTAAAACGTTAAGAAATCTTCCAATTTTCAAATTAGGAAGATTGAAAGGTGGGTTGATTGATAATGAAGAAACAATTATTAGAAAACGACCATTTGGTGGATTAATGAGCAGAACATTAGGGTATTATCAAAATAATGGAAGAGATACGTTAGCTGTTGGAATAGAAGGCGCTTATATTAATTATTTAAATGGTGAGCCTGGTTATGAAATTGAACAAAGAATTTCTACAGGTTGGAAAAAAACAGGTCAAATAGTAAAAGAAGCAGTTGAAGGCGCTGATGTAGTCACTTCAATTGACAAAGAAATTCAAGAAGTTGCTCATTCAGAATTAGAACGGCAATTAAAATCTCAAGGGGCAAAAAGAGGCTGTGTTGTTGTGATGGATGTTAAAACAGGCTTCGTTAAAGCAATTGTCAACTTATCGCAAACCAAAAATGGCGATTACGCTGAGCAATTTAATCAAGCAATTGGTGGAAGAGAAGTTCCAGGTTCAACATTCAAGCTTGCATCATTAATGGCCGCATTAGAAGATGAAAAAATTAATATCAATGATACTGTAAATGCTTCAGGATATTATAAGTTTCCCGGAAAAACTTTTGAAGACGCCCATAAAGGTGGATATGGCAGAATTACCATAAAAAGAGCTTTCGAAAAATCATCTAATGTTATTACACAAGTTATTTATAGAGCATATAGAGATGAACCTCAGGCATTGATTGACCGATTGGATCAGTTTGGATTAACAGAGAAATTGGGAATCGAATTAGAAGGTGAGGCAGAACCTGTGGTTTATAGACCTGGTTCAACTAATTGGAACCGATTGACACTTGCTTCTATGGCAATAGGATATGAAGTACTGCAAACACCTTTACAAACCTTGGCTTTCTATAATGCTGTGGCCAACAACGGCAAATTTGTTAGACCACAATTTGTAAAGGAAATCAGAAGAGGAGCAGAAACGGTAAAGGTTTTTAACCCTGTTGTTATACGTGAGAAAATTTGTTCGGAAAGTACATTGAACATTATGAAAAGTTGCCTTGAAGGGGTAATGAAAGATGGCGGAACTGGTTCAAAATTAATTTCATCGCAATTTTCAATCGCAGGAAAAACAGGAACAGCTAGAATTCATAATGACCAAGGTAAATATGGTGAAAAAGGTCAAGAAACATATCAAGCATCATTCGTAGGTTATTTTCCTGCGGATAACCCAATTTATTCTTGTATTGTAGTGGTTTCTGCTCCTTCCAAAGATATTTATGGTGCAGTTGTTTCTGGAACTGTGTTCGCAGCTATCGCTAACAAAGTTTATGCTTCAACATTAGCGTATCACCCAGCAATTAATTCAGGAAAAAGAATTAATAAAGCACCGATTTCATTGAGTGGAAATCGGTATGATTTGATAAATGTATTTAAACGATTAGGGGTTGATTTTACTGTGAAGGAAGATGGTGAATGGTTCAATACTAAAAAAGATTCTACACATGTTGAACTTCAAAAAAAATCAATCAATAAAAATTCTGTTCCAAATGTGATTGGTTTGAGCGCCAAAGATGCAGTTTACTTAATTGAATCAAAAGGAATGTCGGCTCACATAAGTGGTTATGGAAAAGTTGTTAAACAATCTATTCCATCTGGAAAACCTTTGTTCAGAGGTGGTGTAATTGAATTGAAATTAGATTAATGGAAAGAAAAGTTGCTGATATAATTAAAAGTCTTACCATTTTAAAACAAAGTGGGTCACTTGACGTGCAGGTTTCTGAAATCGTTTTTGATTCAAGAAATGCAAAGAAAGGAAGTGCATTTGTTGCTGTAAAAGGTGTGAGTGCTGATGGACATGATTTTATTCCTAAAGTAATCGAAGCTGGATGTTCTGTTATTATTTCTGAAAATGAAGTTGTTGTTCCTGCAAATGTTACACTAATTATTACTGATAATTCGTCAAAAGCGTTAGCATTGATGGCCAATAATTTCTATGATGAACCATCCAAGAAATTGAAACTTGTTGGAGTAACTGGAACGAATGGTAAAACGACGACAACAACTCTTTTATTTAATTTGTACACCAAACTTGGGTATCACTGCGGATTGCTTTCAACGGTTGTAAATAAAATTGGGGACAAAAATATTCCTTCAACTCATACTACGCCTGATCCAGTTTCTCTAAATGCGCTTTTGGCTCAAATGGTCAATGAAGGTTGTTCACATTGTTTCATGGAGGTAAGTTCACACGCAATTCATCAACACAGAATTACTGGTTTGTCATTCGTTGGAGGAGTTTTTACAAATATCACACACGACCATTTAGATTACCATAAAACATTTGCGGAATATATCACTGTTAAAAAAGCCTTCTTCGATAATCTTGGAAAAGATGCTTTTGCATTGACAAATGTTGACGATAAAAATGGAATGGTCATGCTCCAAAATACGGCAGCATCCAAACATTCGTATTCATTAAAATCTCCGTCTGACTTTAAAGTTAAAGTTGTTGAAAATCAATTTTCCGGATTGGTATTGAATATCAACGGAATTGAAATTTGGACACGCTTAATTGGTGATTTTAATGCCTATAATTTATTGGCAGTATACAGCGTGAGTCAATTACTTGGTGAAGATTCAACCGAAGTATTAACAGCTATTAGCACGCTTGAATCTGTTGAAGGTCGATTCCAATATTTCCAAAGTGATACAGGGATTATTGCCATCGTTGATTATGCGCATACACCAGATGCTTTGGAAAACGTATTGAAGACGATTGCAAATATTCGTACTAAAAACGAGACTGTTTATACAGTAATTGGCTGTGGTGGTGATCGCGATAAAACAAAACGTCCAGAAATGGCTGCCATTGCATGCGAAAGAAGTGATAAAGTGATTTTGACGTCAGACAATCCTCGTTCAGAGGATCCAAATACTATTCTTGACGAAATGATGGTAGGTGTAGAAGGTCAATATTTCAAAAAGACACTATCAATTGTAGATAGAGCGCAAGCTATTAAAACGGCTGTTTCAATGGCAGAAAAAGGCGATATCATCTTAGTTGCTGGAAAAGGCCACGAGAAATACCAAGAAATAAAAGGAGTGAAACATGACTTTGATGACATGCTAATAACAAAGGATTTATTTAAAAAACTAGAGAAATAATGCTATACTATTTATTCGACTATCTTGATTCAATGAATTTCCCTGGAGCTGGGTTATTTCAATTTATTTCTTTCAGAGCTGCAATGGCGCTGATAACATCTTTAATTGTTTCAATCTTTTTTGGAAAGAAGATCATCAATTTATTAAGAAGACAACAAATTGGGGAAACCGTTCGTGACCTTGGTTTAGCTGGTCAAGTTGAAAAATCTGGTACACCAACAATGGGTGGATTAATCATCTTGGGAGCAATTCTTATCCCAACAATTTTGTTCGCCAAATTGCACAACATTTATGTCATCACAATGATTGTAGCAACGATTTGGTTAGGTGTAATTGGCTTTTTGGATGATTACATCAAAGTTTTCAGAAAGAACAAAGAAGGTCTTGCTGGAAAGTCTAAAATTGTTGGTCAAATCGGTGTTGGATTAATTGTAGGTTGCATGCTTTATTTCTCAAAAGATGTAACTGTCCACAAGAGAGTTCAAGAAAATTATGTGCTGCAAGGCGACGAAGAATTTGTAACGCACGAACACCAAAATGGTAAAAACGAAAACTATAAATGGATCAAAACGGATGACATGACAACCACAATTCCTTTTATGAAAGGAAATGAGTTTAATTACAATTGGTTGATGGGTGATTCCAATAAATCCTATGGTTGGTTGTTGTTTATTCCAATTGTGATTTTTATTGTCATCGCAGTGTCAAATGGTGCCAATATGACGGATGGATTAGACGGATTAGCAACTGGCACATCTGCAATTATTGGTCTTGCTTTAGCCGTTTTAGCTTACGTCAGTTCGAATGCCTTTTTTGCCGATTATCTTAACGTAATGTACATTCCACTGGCAGAAGAACTAGTAATATTTATTGCTGCATTCGTTGGAGCATGTGTTGGATTCCTTTGGTATAATTCATACCCAGCTCAAGTATTTATGGGTGATACAGGAAGTTTAGCAATCGGAGGAATTATCGCTGTTTTTGCTATTGCCATCCGAAAAGAATTATTGATTCCAGTATTGTGTGGGGTGTTTCTTATTGAAAACTTATCTGTAATCATGCAGGTGGGTTATTTCAAATTTACCAAGAAACGATTTGGCGTTGGAAAACGAATTTTCTTAATGGCGCCTTTACACCATCATTATCAAAAAACGGGAATGCATGAAGCGAAGATTGTTTCACGCTTTTGGATTATCAGTGTATTCCTAGCTGTAATTACAATTGTAACACTGAAACTACGCTAAAAAGTGCTAGGAACGAACAAAAATATCGCCATTTTAGGTGCCGGAGAAAGCGGTGTCGGTGCTGCCATTTTAGCAAAAAAAATGGGGTGGAATGTCTTCGTTTCAGATTTTGGGAAAATCAAGGATGAGTTCAAAAATCAATTGAATGAAAAGGGATTTGAGTGGGAAGAAGAAAAACATTCGGAAGACAAAATTCTAACAGCTGATTTGGTTATTAAATCTCCTGGGATTCCAGAAAAAGCACCTCTAATCAAGAAATTGAGAGAAAAAGGAGTTCAAATTATTTCTGAAATTGAGTTTGCAGGATATTATTCGAAAGCTAAAACAATTTGCATTACGGGAAGTAACGGGAAGACAACAACCAGCATGATGACTTTCCATATTTTGAAGAAAGCAGGAATCAATGTCGGATTAGCAGGTAACGTTGGAACCAGTTATGCAAAACAAGTAGCAGAAAACGACTTTGACTGGTATGTAATTGAATTGAGCTCTTTTCAATTGGATGACATGTTTAAATTCAAAGCTGATATAGCAATTCTTACCAATATTACTCCAGATCATTTGGATCGATATGACTATGAAATGCAAAACTATGTTGATTCTAAATTTCGAATCATTCAAAATCAAACAAACAGTGATTATTTCATTTTTAACAATGATGATCCAATTATCAAAGTTGAACTTGCAAAACGCAAAATCAACGCAATTCAAGCGCCATTTTCTTTAAAAGAAGAAATTAAATATGGTGGCTTCGCAAACGAGCAACAACTAACAATAAACATAAACGAACAACTAACTATGTCAATTCACGATTTAGCACTTAAAGGGAAACACAACACCCAAAATTCTTTGGCGTCAGGTATTGCGTCAAGAATCCTAGAAATTAGGAAAGACGTTGTAAGAGAAAGTCTAGAGGATTTCACAAATGTAGAACACCGTCTAGAATTTGTCGCAAAAGTTAATGGAATAGAATTCATTAATGATTCAAAAGCAACAAACGTAAACTCAACTTGGTTTGCCTTAGAAAGCATGGAACATCCAACAGTTTGGATCGTTGGTGGTGTAGATAAAGGAAACGATTATTCTGAGTTAATGCAATTGGTAAAAGACAAAGTGAAGTCGATCATTTGCCTTGGTGTTGATAATCAAAAATTGATTGAAGCATTTACAGGAGTTGTAGAAACGATTGTTGAAGCACGTTCTGCAATGGAAGCTGTAGCTTATGGTTACCGTTTAGCAAAAAAGGACGAAACAGTTTTATTATCTCCAGCGTGTGCTAGTTTTGATCTATTTGAAAACTACGAAGACAGAGGAAATAAATTCAAAGAAGCAGTTCGCTCATTATAATTAAAATCCATGAACGAGAAATTGAATATTAAAGTAGAAGACCGATTGCTTGAAGCAAGAAAGGAAGGCTTGCGTCAATTTCACGAAACTTCTATGCGTCCGCATGGAAAATTATGGGGAATGGATGTCTTCTCATGGAGAAATCCGAATGCGAATTTGATTTCAAATACCTTGCATTCATTTCCTTTTCCTGTTATTTGGATTGGAAATGGTTCAACCATTATCGATGCAATTAGTGAAGAAGAACATGTTTTAGTAAACCTTCATTCAATCATTGCATACGACTTTAATGTTTTCAATTTAAAGGATGAATGGTTGACTCAAATTAAAAATTGTGCGGGTACAGAAACAGTTGAGCAAACATTCGAATTTCTTAAAATGTTCAAAGCACCACAAACTGTTTTGATGTTTACAGCTGCTGGAGAAAAGCAAGAAGAAAACACAAAAGTTTTTGAAGATTATTTAAAACTGGTTCAACTTTAATGAGAGAATATTTAAAATATTTGAAAGGGGATGGGGTGATTTGGATCATCACTTTATTGATGCTTGCTTTTTCTTTAGTGAGTGTATATAGCTTCGTTCCAATTCTTGTGAAGATTGAAGGCGGAACTCCCTTTAAATACCTTTTTAAACATTTTATTTATATCGCAATTGGACTTGGGATTATGTATTGGATTCATAAAAAGGATTCTAAATATATCTGGCAATTGTCGAAGTTTAGTTTTTATGTGGCAGTTGGTTTGTTGCTGTTCACCTTCTTTTTTGGTAAAGAAATGAATGGTGCAGGTCGGTGGATTCAAGTTCCATTTGTTGGATTAACATTCCAATCTTCCGATTTTGCCAAATTGGCATTGTTGATTTATGTTTCAAGATTATTAGTGCAAAAAAAGGATCAGTTGAAGAGTTGGAAAGATGGTTTTTGGCCCGTTATCCTGCCTGTTATTGTTATTTGTGGATTGATTGTTAAGGATAATTTCTCTACTGCTGGAATCTTATTTGCCATAAGTCTTACCTTACTTTTTTTAGGAAAAGTGCCGCTAACTAAAATCTTTTTAACCATTTCTAGTGGTATTGTTTTAATGGGATTAGTTATCGGTTTACACCTTGCTGCACCAGCATTGAATCTTTTGCCGCGTTATTCAACGTGGGAAAATAGAATCATGAATCGGATGGACAACGATGAGGATAATGTTCTAGCAAATGCGCAAGCCATGAATGCTGAACTTGGAATTTATCACGGTTCTATTTTCGGTCAAGGTGTGGGTGATGGTAAACTTAAAGAATATACGCCTGAAGCGTATGCCGATTTTTATTACTCCAGTTTTGTTGAAGAATTCGGATTGGTTGCCGCAATTGTTTTAATGTTACTCTACCTCATTTTATTGTATCGGATTATTAAAATTGGACTTCGTGCAGAAAGCATGTTCGAAACCTATACGTGTTTGAGTATCGGAATCTTGCTGTTAAGTCAAGCGTCAGTTAATATGTTAGTTTGTACAGGGATTTTCCCTGTAACAGGTCAAAATATGCCATTATTAGCAATGGGAGGATCGGCATTAATAATGACCTGTGTGGCGATTGGAATTGTTCAAAGTATCGCCTATAAACAGGACAAAGGAAATAAGGAAGAAGAATCATCAAACGCATTTGTATCAGCATGAAATTAGAGCGTGTTATCATATCAGGAGGCGGAACTGGGGGACATATTTTCCCAGCAATCGCTATTGCCGATGAAATAAAAAAGCGGAATCCATCGGTAGATATATTATTTGTTGGTGCTGTTGGGAAAATGGAAATGGAAAAAGTGCCTGCAGCTGGACACAAAATTATTGGGTTAACGATTGTTGGATTTCAACGACGAATTACTTTTTCGAATTTTTTATTGCCGTTTAAAATTATTAAGAGTTTATGGAAGGCGAGAAGTATTCTAAAAAATTTCAAGCCTCAAGTTGTAATTGGTGTTGGAGGATATGCTAGTGGACCAACATTAAAAGCAGCCACAATGCTAGGTATTCCAACTTTGATTCAAGAACAAAATTCGTTTCCTGGTAAAACAAATAAACTGTTAGCTAAAAAAGTAACTTCTATTTGCACAGCGTATGATGGTTTAGATCGCTTTTTTCCAGCAGATAAAATCACTTTTACCGGAAATCCTGTTCGTTTTGAAATGGTTCATATTGAAGGAAAAAGACAAGAAGCGTTTGATTATTATAAATTAGATTCGAATAAGAAAACAATCTTAATCATTGGTGGAAGTTTGGGTGCGCGGACATTGAACGAATCCATGATGAATCACTACAAGTTAATTGTAGAAAAAGATGTTCAAGTATTGTGGCAGTGTGGAAAATACTATTTCTCTAGTTTAAGCGAACAATTAGAAGGGAAGCATGATCCTAATATAAAATTAGTTCAATTCATCGATCGAATGGATTTAGCGTATGCACTTGCTGATATCATTATCTCGAGAGCCGGTGCTATTTCTGTGTCTGAACTTTGTCTGATTAAAAAACCTACAATTCTTGTTCCTTCTCCAAACGTTTCAGAAGATCATCAAACGAAAAATGCGATGGCTTTGGTTTCTAAAAATGCTGCACTATTAGTGAAAGACAAAGAAGCACTTGAGAACTTATTTCCGACTGCAATCGAGCTTATTTCAAATGAGCAAGAGAAAATGACGCTCATTAATGAAATCACCAAATTGGGAAGACCTGATGCGACTGAACATATTGTTGATGAAATAGAAAAAATTGTAAAGCATTAAATGGAGCGACTTAATTCAATACAATTGTCACAATTCAAAAGCGTCTATTTTATTGGAATAGGTGGGATTGGAATGTCTGCTTTGGCGAGATATTTTAATGCAATTGGATTAGAAGTCGCAGGATATGATAAAACAGCGACAACGTTAACGGAGGAATTAGAAAAAGAAGGAATTAAAATACATTTTGATGATTTGGGAACGAATATCCCAACTCAATTCAAAGAAATCGAAACAACGCTTGTTGTTTATACGCCGGCCATTCCAAAAAATCACGGGGAATTAGGATTCTTTAAAGAACAACAGGCAAATCTGTTTAAACGCTCTGAGGTTTTAGGATTAATTACGCGACAATCAAAAGGATTAGGCGTTGCCGGAACGCATGGAAAAACAACAACAAGTTCTATGCTCGCACACATTTTAAATGAATCAACTTTAAAATGCAATGCTTTTTTAGGAGGAATTGCAACGAATTTCAATTCGAATTTGTTGATCAACACAGAAAGTGAATACACTGTTATTGAAGCAGATGAATTTGATCGTTCATTTTTAAAACTGACGCCTTTTGCCTCTATCGTTACGTCAACGGATCCGGATCATTTAGACATCTACGGTAGCGCAGCAGTTTTTTTAGAAGGATTTCAGAAATACACTGAGTTAATCAATGAAAATGGCTGTTTAGTCAAGAAAGAAGGATTGGATGTTGCGTCAAAAGCAAAGACAATCACCTATGCAATTGATTCAATAACAGCAGATTATTCAGGATTCAATTTGCAATTTATTGAAGGAAAATTTCTTGTTGATGTTAGAACCCCAAGAGGAAAACTAACCGAAGTTGAACTTGGGATTCCAGGAATTCATAATGCAGAAAATGCAATTGCATGTGTTGCATTGACACAATTTTTGGGACTTTCAGAAACCGAAATTAGAAACGGTTTAAAGACTTTTAAAGGAGTTAAAAGAAGATTTGAATATCAGATAAAGACACAAGATTTGGTCTATATTGATGATTATGCACATCATCCAACCGAAATAGAAGCGTTGGTTTCATCCGTACGACTTTTGTATCCGAATCAAAAAATTACGGGTGTTTTTCAACCACATTTATTTTCACGAACAAAAGATTTTTTCGAAGGTTTTGCACTTGAACTTTCAAAGTTAGATGAAGTTATTTTATTGCCAATTTATCCAGCTCGTGAAGAACCAATTATAGGAATAACAAGTGATGCGTTGTTGCAAAAAATAAGTTGTAAGGAGAAAAATGTCATGAATCCGACAGCTGCGATTTCGCACTTAAGCAATGTTGAAAATGGCGTGATTCTGACAATTGGAGCTGGAGATATAGATCGTATTGTTGAACCACTTAAAAAGGCACTTTTATGAGAGTTTGGATCAAAATAATTGTCTGGATTTTATTTGGTATTGCCGTTCTAGTGCTTTTATCAATGGTTCAAAATACGCAAGGTGAAACCGTTTTAAGCAAACCAGAAATTGTAATTCATGTAAAAGGTGAAAGCGCGTTTCTTACCGAAGACGAATTATATGTGCGTTTAAAAAGAAAAGGATTCATTTTTAATGGACAAGCACACCAAGATTTAAAAATCGCAGCTATTGAAAAGTACATCAAATCAATGTCTGAAGTGAAAGATGCACGGGTTTTTACAAAAATTGGAAGTACTTGGAAAATAGATGTTGACGTCCGAAAACCTATAGCGAGAGTTTTCAACAAATACGATGAAAATTTTTACCTAGATGAAGACGGTTTTATTATGAAATCTTCGAACTTACATACCGCTCGAGTCGTTGTTGTAACAGGCTATATTAAAGATCGAATAAACTCTGTTTCTGTAGATAAAATTATTAACAACGATACCTTGAAAAGTATTCTAAAATTAGATGATGTGTATCGTATTTCCAATTATGTTTGCAATGATCCATTGATGCAGTCTCTCATAGGCCAAATTCATTTGAAAAAAGACGGTGATTTTGTGCTGATACCGCTGGTTGGTGGTCAAAAAATTATTTTCGGATCAGCTTTCACTGATGAAGAAGTTAGAGAGAAGTTTAAGAAATTGAAGATATTTTACAAGGAAGCAATTCCTTACGAAGGTTGGGATAAGTACGAAGAAATCAGTTTGAAGTACAAAAAACAAATCGTTTGTAAGACAGCTGAGGGGTATTTTGAAGAAAAATAAAAAGAATATGGCAGAGATTATTGTTGGACTTGATATTGGAACTACGAAGATTGCTTGTTTCGTTGGTAAGAAAAACGAACATGGCAAAATTGAAATTCTATCTATGGGGAAAAGTGAATCCCTTGGTGTGATGCGTGGAATGGTTTCGAATATTGAGAAAACGGTTCAATCTATAAAAGTTGCTGTTGACGAAGCACAACAACGTGTGGAAGGTGAATTGACCATTCGTGTAGTTAACGTAGGGATTGCTGGACAACACATTAAAAGTTTACAACACCGCGGTATTCATACACGTGATCAAGTGGATAGCGAAATTTCACAAAAGGATATCAATGCGCTTGTTGAAGACATGTATAAGTTGGTAATGCAACCAGGTGAAGCAATTATCACTGTTCTTCCGCAAGAATACATTATTGACAATGAACAAGGAATCAAGGATCCAATCGGAATGTTGGGACGACGCCTTGAAGCAAATTTTCACATTATAACTGGTCAAGTAGGCGCATCGCTAAATATTAGTAAATGCGTTCAAAAAGCTGGATTAGAAGTTAAGGAAATTATTTTGGAGCCAATCGCTTCAGCAGATGCTGTTCTTTCTGATGAAGAAAAAGAAGCAGGAGTTGTTTTGGTTGATATAGGTGGTGGAACAACAGATGTTGCAATTTTCCATGAAGGAATTATTCGCCATACTGCTGTGATTCCTTTTGGTGGGAATGTGATTACTGAAGATATCAAAGAAGGTTGCACCATCATGAAGCGTCAAGCTGAAATGTTGAAAATGAAATTTGGTTCAGCATTGGCTTCAGAAAGTCAGGAAAACGAAGTTGTTTGTATTCCTGGATTGAGAGGTCGTGAACCGAAAGAAATTACGATTCGCAATTTGGCAAGTATCATTCAAGCAAGAATGGAAGAAATTGTGGACTTAGTTCATTATGAAATTTTGAATTCAGGTTACAGCAAAAAATTGATCGGTGGTATTGTGGTTACTGGAGGAGGATCTCAGTTAAAACACATCACCCAATTGTTTGAATATATTACAGGAATGGATACAAGAATTGGTTATCCAACAGAACATTTAGCAAACAACAATCACATCGAAAACTTAACAAGTCCTATGTATTCAACAGGAATTGGTCTTGTTTTAAAAGGATTCGAAGCCTTAGAGAAAAAAGGTGTGACTGCCGAAGCGGCTAGTTCAGGAGCAGTTAAAACACATTCTGTTAAAAACAGAGGTTCATTTTTCGATAATATCGTTAAAAGAAGCTCGGATTGGTTTAAAGAAGAAGAATAAATATTAGAATAACAACAAATAATAGAAATTATGGAATTTGATTTACCGAAGGATACAAACTCAATTATCAAAGTAATTGGTGTTGGAGGAGGTGGAAGCAATGCTGTGAACCACATGTATAACCAAGGAATCATTGGGGTTGATTTTATCGTGTGCAATACAGATAAACAAGCTTTAGATATTTCACCGGTACCTTACAAAATTCAATTAGGACCCTCATTAACTGAAGGCCGCGGTGCAGGAGCTATTCCAGAAATCGGAATGAATGCAGCGATTGAAAATATCGAAGAAATTCGTGCATTATTGAGTAAAGACACAAAGATGGTTTTTGTTACTGCTGGATTAGGTGGTGGAACTGGAACGGGTGCTGCTCCTGTAATTGCACAAGTTGCTAAGGAAATGGGTATTTTAACTGTTGGAATTGTAACTGTTCCTTTCGGTTTTGAAGGTCGTAAAAGAAGATTACAAGCTGAAGAAGGGTTGGATAAAATGCGTCAAAATGTTGATACTTTATTAGTAATCAATAATGAGCGTTTGGGCGAAATGACAGGAAACCTTACAATCAGTAATGCTTTTTCTCAAGCTGATGATGTTTTAACAACTGCTGCAAAAGGAATTGCTGAAGTAATTGCTGTAACTGGTGCTATCAACGTGGATTTCAATGATGTTCGCACAGTTATGAAAGACAGTGGTGTTGCAATTATGGGTAGCGCTGCAGTTGAAGGTGAAAACCGTGCAACATTAGCAGTTCAAGGAGCATTGAATTCTCCCTTGTTGAATGATAACGATATTAGTGGTGCTCAATATGTATTATTGAACATTACATATGGCGATAAAGAAGTATTGATGAACGAAATTACTGAAATCACTGACTTCATTCAAGATGAGGCTGGCGCAACTGCAGATGTGATTTGGGGACATGGATATGATGCAACGTTAGGTGATAAATTGAGTGTAACATTGATCGCTACTGGTTTTAAATCAAACCCAATTACAGGATTTGAAAAAGCTCCAGAAAGAAAAGTAAGTACATTAGAAGATGAGCCAAAAAATGAAATTAAGGCACCTCTTTCTTCTCCAACACAAGTAAATACATTTAGCAAAGCAGTTGAAGTTAAAGCTGTTGAAGAGCCATTCTTGAAAGATGAATCTACATCGGAGACTCCTTCAATGGAAATTAAAACAGATTTTACTTCAAGTATTTCCTCTGAAAAGACTGTAGAGGCGAATGAAATGAAGTTTGATTGGGATGTCGAAACATCAAATACAATTGATTCTAACAAAGAAGATGTTGTTCGTTTTATGTTAGAAGATGATATGGAGCAAAAAGTAAGTTTAGAAAATGTAAATTCTAAAACAATTCTTTCTCCTGAAGATCAACAAAGAAGAACACAAGATCGTTTGTCAAAAATTCAAGAATACACGGCAAAATTAAAAAAAGCTGACGGTATTGCTGAATTTGAAAATGAGCCAGCTTATGTAAGAAGAAACATCCAATTAGCAAATTCAACACCAAGTACGGACGAGCAATTTAGCCGTTTTGGATTGTCAGAAGATGAGAATGGAACAACACTAAGAAGTAATAATTTCTTGCACGATAACGTAGATTAATGAGCTTTACAGATAAAATAAATGCAGATATTAAAACTGCAATGCTCGCAAGAGATAAAGAGCGTTTGGCTGTTTTGCGTGATGTGAAAGCAAAGCTTTTGATGGAAGCTACTTCAGGCAATGGAGAAGCTTCTGATGAGACTGCTATTAAGATTTGCATGAAATTGCATAAGCAACGCATGGAGACATACGAAATTTACAAAGCTCAAAACCGTGAAGATCTTGCTGCCGACGAATTGTTTCAAGCGAAAGTAATTGAAGAATTTCTTCCTAAAATGATGACCGAAGAAGAAGTAAAAGCGGAAGTGAACGCTGCTGTTGCATCTACTGGAGCTGCTGGTCCTCAAGATATGGGTAAAGTAATGGGCGTTTTGTCTGGTAAACTTGCTGGAAAAGCAGATGGCAAATTGATCGCATCACTTGTTAAAGAAGCATTGTCAAAATAAAATTTTCTACCGACAGATTTAACATTTGTCTAATAAAGTAAAACGCTTTTCACTACAGGGGAAAGCGTTTTTTTGTTGAATTATTTTTTCAAATACAGAAAAGCACTTGGTTGCGGATACAATCCATCACGCGATATCTTATTACCTTTTTTGTAAACAACAATGCGTTCACCTGCCAATTGATTATCAATAGTGCAATCCAAAAGGAAATATTTTTTACCTTCAAAAAGCACCACATACGTTCCTTCAATGGCATCTTTACCAATCGTAAAAGTGATTGTTTTTGCCTGAATAATAACTTTGATAATTGTTTGATCAACGTCCAATAAATCTTTACCAGAATCTAATTGAAAAGCAGGAATTTCACCAACATACGTCCCGAAGAATTTTTTTTTCAAATCAATTGGCTTTTGCGCCGAAAGAACCAGCGGGAAAAGACAAAAACAAAAAAGTATGTTGCGTATCATGTTGAACAAATGTAATTTATTTCGATTAGAATAACAATTCTCAAACTTCTATCTCTAACCTCTCATTTCGTTCCCAAATACGCCCAATCACCATTTAAATTATGACATTCATAATCTTCAAAAGGTAATATAGATGTCAAACGTTCTTTGAATGGAAAGAAATTTACGTGTTCATCAAGTGTGTAATAGAAAAACCGTTGACAAGGAGTTACAATGAATAATTGCTTTTTGGTTATACGAACTAACTCGTTGATACAAACATCCAATTTTAATAAATGCTCAATCGTATGACAACAAACCACAACATCAAAAGCATCATCTTCAAAAGGTAATTTTTCAATGTTTCCATGAATGTAATTAAACGCTTCATTGCCCGATGGTGTTTTAATATCAAAACCATTTAAATGAATGGATGGATATTTTTCTCCAATCTTCCCAAGTAAATAACCACTTCCGCAGCCAATATCAATCAAATTAACAGATGTTGCATCTACTTTTTCTAAAATGAAGTCAATGCACGCTTGATTCATATCCGTTGCACGGTTGCGAGAAATAGTATTTAAATTGTTGTAAAAAGCCGAATATTCTTCTTCGGTATATGAGTAGACTTTGCTTTTAAATTGCATCACCTCTTTAATGTTTCTACCCCGGTAGGCGAACATGTAAAATGGATACATGAAAACTTTGGAATCACGCACAAAAGGTGGAACCAATTCATCCATTACAAAACGGATCACATTTGTTACTCTTCTATTCATGTTATACATTTAATAATTTGAATTTTCCCACGTTTAATTTTGGTATAATGCCGATCTGTAGTTGGTTATGCTGGATTTTTATTCCAGTATTATCAAGTACTAATCGGTACTTGTATAAAAACCGCGTAAATGATTCAATTTTATTACAAATAGGTCAACAACCATTTTAAATCCATGTTTTAAAACATTGACACTATTTCCTTCCTGACTTCGTAAACTAACAGGTATTTTTTTGATATCGTAATTCCGTTTCAACGAGATATACATCAATTCCACGTCAAACGTAAAACCCTTTATCCGAGACACAGAAAATAAATCTTTTGCAATTTCTCTCTTAAATCCCTTCAAACCACATTGCGTGTCTGAAATTCCTGTTGTGATAAATCTACCAACAATGAACGTGAAAAAACCACTGCCAAAGCGTCGTTTTGAAGATATTTTATTGAAATAATTGGAATCTTTTAATCCTCTATCACCAATCACAACATCATATTCTTTGAACTCTAAGTAATGGATAATATTCTCTAAAGCTTCTGCTTCAAACGGAATGTCGGCATCGGTAAATATGCAAATTTCTCCTCGAGCATGGAGCATTCCCATTCGCACAGCAGCGCCCTTTCCTTTGTTTACTTGGTAAGTAAGAAAACTGCAATTATTACTTTCAGCTACACGTTGCGTTTCGCCTTCGTCATTTGATCCATCATCTACCACAATGACTTCAATATCCCATCCTTTTTCTTTAATGAAATCCAGCAAGTACGGCAAGTTATTTGCCAATGCATTTGCAGAACGATAAGAAGGAATAATGATACTGGTTAAAGCCATTTACTTTTTTTGATAACAGTAAAAGTAAGAATTTATCTCCGTAATAACATGGAATCAAAAGGATGTGTTATTTTTGAAAGACACAATTTAATCATACTTCTAAATTAAAAGAATCTTGAAATCGCTTCAGCTGAAAAAGTATCTCCCTTATTTTATTTTTTTCGTTCTTGCTGCAATTGCTTTTTTTCAAGTTTCATTTTATCTCCACCCAGGGAAATATGATCTTATTGATTGTTTCTATCCGTGGCGTTTTTACATTGGTGAATGCTTGCAAAATGGACAATTACCTTATTGGAATCCATATCAAGATTTGGGTTCTCCAGTGCATGCTGACCCATCAAGCGGTGCTTGGTATCCAATGGTTTGGTTAATTGGTTATTTTAATGGGTACACAATTTACAGTATTGGATTTGAATTGTGGTTTCATGTCTTTTTAGCAGGAGTTGGATTTTATACACTTGCTAAAACACTGAAATTCAATCAATCTTTTGCGTTACTAGCCGGTATTGCTTACATGTTGTCTGGTATTTTTATTGGCAATGCACAACATTTACCTTACATCATCAGTGCGTGTTGGTTGCCCTACGTTTTGAATTTTTATTTCCGTTTGGCAGAAGAGAAATCACATGTCCATAGTTTGAAAGCTGCATTTTTTCTTTTTTTAATGATTACAGGAGGTTATCCAGCTTTTACGATTATTTTATTTTATTTGTTGTTGATTTTCTTCTTCATTTATTTCAAGAAAACGTATCAAACGCAATCGACGAAAGAATTAATAGAGTTTATAAGTCGACATGTATTGTTTCTTGTTTACACGATTTTGTTGTCATTGGTCATGTTCGTTGCCATTTACCAAGTGAGTCCAAATCTTTCCCGTTTAGGTGATTTTAGTTTGGAGCAAGCATTGTATTCGCCATTTTCTCCTCAATCGTTTGTGTCTTTCATCCTACCTTTAGTTAGTACAACGCATACAGATTTCTTCAATTCAGATCTGTCAATGCGAAACGGCTATTTTGGTTTGTTCATTTTGCTCTTCTTTTTAATCGGTCTTTTTTCAAAAAAACCAATTCAACTTAAAGTGCTTTTTTATTTCGGATTATTTTCTTTAACTGTTGCAGTTGGCGAATATCTGCCAGTGCGTGAATTTCTGTTTAAATATGTTCCCATGATGAATGTCTTTCGGTTTCCAAGTGTTTTCCGACTGTTCTTTATTATAGCCGGAATTTTAACAGGAGTTTATTATCTCCAAGAATTATTTAATAGAAAAGGTTGGAACAAAAAATCATTGTCAATTGGTGCAATGATAATGTCAGGTTTCTTTTTGATTGTATTAATTGTAGCGAGATTGAACGGACATTTATCACTTTTTACATTTGTTAAAAACAACCTATTCATTGCTGCTGAAGCATCTACTTATTGGCAAAATGTTGCTTTTCAATCAATTGTTCAACTGTTGTTTTTGGGAACATTTCTTTTTGTTTTGTGGAAATTCAGTGACCGTAAAAAAATCATTTCAGCAATTATTATTTTAAGCATAACTGATTTAGTAATTGCAACTCAGTTGAATAGTCCTTATACCGTTTATTACGATACTGTAACTGCAAAAGAGGCTTCAGCAAATGTTTCAAGGTATCCAAAAGGATTTCCAAAACTTCAAGATATTTCAATAGAGGAAGCGGGGCATTTGCCTTTAATTGGCAATCCATTTTGGCAAAACATGAATACTTTTCAAAAGCAAATTTCGGCTGAAGGGTTCAACTCTTTTTCTTTTACGAGTTATGAATTTTTAGAAAGTGAGTATCCCCAACTTTTCTCTGAAATAAAGAAGAATAAAGTGCTTTTACTCTCAGATTCCATTTTACCTGAAAGCAAATTAAATGAATATAAAAAAGATAGTTTGTTTAAGCAAAATCAGATTTTTTTGAATGAAATAGATTATATTTATTTATCACAGCGAACGTTTGAGGCTTCGAAAAAAGACACTACATTTCTCAAAGAATATGACGCAGCACATTTTGAAATTAGAACGAATTTAGAAAACAGAAGATTATTGACACTGCATCAAAAATATTATAAAGGCTGGAAAGTAACGGTCAATGGAAAAAAAGCCAGAATTTTTAAAAGTAATTTGAATTTCATGACAATCATGGTTCCTCGAGGTAAAAGTGTTGTACTTTTTGAATACAAAAACCCAGTTCTGAAGGCTAGTTTTTTGATAAGTGCTGCTTCTTTTGTGTTTGCAATTTTACTTTTTCTAATCGTTTGGTTGAAAGAGAAAATCATTCACTATTCCAAAGAAAATTCTATTAAATAGAGATACTCAGAACTTTATTTTACGTATTTGTTTTAAAAATATAATTTCAAAATAAAGATTGATTGGCGATAGTTTTTTCAGTTGAATGTTATCATGTAAAGGAATTCCCTATGTCTAAATTTTGACAAGTTTAAAGCTGCTGTTTGTTTATTTTCTATGTGAACTATGTTCCTATGCCTGTCCTGAGTTTATCGAAGGGTGGTAAAATATAACTTACATTCTTTATTGTTTTTGAAAGAGAAATTTAGAAAAGCATAAAACGTTCATAAAATCTTACTTTTCTTGAAAACTTCCTGATTTTTGAATCTCTTGATTGCGTAAATTAGTACGCGAATTTCAATAGGATAAAATGAAACAATACCACGATTTATTACACCATATTTTAGAGACGGGAACTAAAAAAGAAGATAGAACTGGAACTGGAACAATTTCTGTTTTTGGTTATCAAATGCGTTTTGACCTTTCAAAAGGATTTCCTGTTGTAACCACGAAAAAATTGCATTTACGGTCAATTATTATTGAGTTATTGTGGTTTTTACAAGGGGATACCAATATTAAATTTTTGACAGATAACAAGTGTAATATTTGGAATGAGTGGGCTGATGAAAACGGAAATCTAGGACCAGTTTATGGACACCAATGGAGAAGTTGGCCGGCAAATGATGGTGGAACGATTGATCAAATCACTAACCTAATTAATCAAATTAAAAAAAATCCAGATTCACGTCGTTTAATAGTTTCGGCATGGAATGTTGCCGATGTGGACCATATGGCATTGCCTCCTTGTCATACCCTATTTCAATTCTACGTTGCTAATGGAAAATTAAGTTGCCAATTGTACCAGCGAAGTGCTGATACTTTTTTAGGAGTGCCTTTTAATATTGCTTCTTATGCGCTGCTTACGATGATGGTGGCGCAAGTGTGCGATCTTGAAGTCGGTGATTTTGTGCATACTTTTGGAGATGCGCACATATATAGCAATCATATCGAGCAAGCAAATCTCCAACTTTCAAGAGAATTACGTCCATTACCAACCATGAAAATCAATCCAAATGTGAAAGATATTTTTGGGTTTACATACGAAGATTTTGAATTATTGAATTACGATCCACATCCACATATTAAAGGTGAGGTAGCAGTTTAAAAGGAACACGAATTTTAACTATGTGCTCTATGTTCCTATGTGGTGAAAAAAGCATCTGAACTATGCTTTAATTTTATATAAAACGATCTTGAATCAATTCTAACTATGTGCTCTATGTCCCTATGTGGTAAAAAAAACATATTTCTCAACTACGTCTTAATTGTATTTGGTTGTATAGTTTTTCTTCAAGGAAATGCACAACAAGAATTGTCATTTCTATTTGCTGGTGATGTTATGTCACATGGTCCGCAAATTGCTGCTGCTCGAAATGATTTAACAGATAGTTATGATTATGATGCTGGTTTTCAATTCGTGAAGCCAATCATTGAACAACACGATATTGCAATTGCAAATTTAGAAGTAACGCATGCTGGAAAACCTTATAGTGGTTACCCTCAATTTTCTGCACCCGATGAACTTTCTCCTGCATTAATGAATGCTGGTTTTGATGTTTTGTTGACGTGTAATAATCACTCTTGTGACGGTGGCGCAAAGGGTGTGATTCGAACTTTAGATATTTTAGACAAACTTGGAATCAAACACACTGGAACTTTTAGAAACAAGGCCGAACGGGATCTTAATTATCCTTTGATATTGAATCAAAATGGGATGAAAGTAGCAATTCTGAATTATACCTACGGTACAAATGGGATTGTTGTTGCTGCACCTTTAATTATTAATTACATCGATAGTACAGTAATTAAAAAGGATATTAAACGAGCAAAAGAGTTAAATGTAGATTATATTATTTGTACCATGCATTGGGGAACAGAATATGAATCATTACCGAGCGCTTACCAAAAAAAATGGGAGAAATACTGTTATGAATTAGGTGTCGATATGGTTATTGGAAGTCATCCTCACGTTATTCAACCAATGCAAAAAAAAGAGGTTAACGGCAAAGAAAAATTAACTGTTTGGTCGATGGGAAATTATGTTTCTAACCAAAAAGATCGCTATAAAAATGGAGGATTAATGGTGGGAACAACACTCAAAAAAGAAAATGGCAAAGTGAGTATTAAAGAAGTGCACCACAGTTTTGCCTACGTTCATATCAAACAGGAAAAGGGAAGCAAATATTATTACCTTTTGCCAGAATTTAATTATGCTGAATTGCGCCCAGATTTTATGGCAGATAGTGCAATCTTCAAAATGAAAGAATTCTTTTTGGATAGTAGAAAATTGTTTGCTGAGCATTCTATTGGTTCTTCTGAATATATCGTTTCTCAAGAAAGTGAAATTGGGCTTTTGTACAGTTCTTATTTAAAAGGTTATTATTCAGTTTTACTTGAAGAGCGCTCTGACACGAAGTCGCCGGAATTATTAAAAACTGAATTGTCAAACTATATGCATAAAGTAAGAGAACCAAATGGAAAATATGCTTATGTTTCTGGGATGTTTAATACGAAGGAACAGACATTAGGGAACAAACGTTTTTTTCAAGATTGTTTGGTTTCGAATTCGTTGAAAATAGTTTTTATTTCACCCCAAGAATTTACACTTATAGAAGAATGAAAGTAGCATTAATCGTAGCAATGGACCGCGAAGGAGGCATTGGAAAAAATAATGACTTAATGTGGCATTTACCATCTGATATGCAATTTTTCAAGCAAAAAACTGCTGGTCAAATTGTTGTTATGGGAAGAAAAAATTACGATTCAATTCCTGAAAAGTACCGACCTCTTCCAAATAGAGAGAATGTTATTTTGACCCGAAACAGCTCTTTTGAAGCAGAAAATTGCCAAGTCTTTCATTCTATGGAAGAATGTCTAGCGCATTATAAAAATGAAACAGACCGAATTGTATTTATCATCGGTGGTGGTGAAATATATCGACAAGCTTTAGAATTGAATTGCGTTGAAGAAATGTTCATTACACATGTTAACAAGGTCTATGATGCAGAAACGTTTTTCCCAAAATTTGATGAGTCGAAATGGGTAGTTACTGAAATCGCATCACATGAAGTGGATGACAAACACGAAGCGGGGTATAGAATTATGAATTACAGGAGAAGTTGCTAGTTATGAGTTCCAAATTACAAATTACAAATTGTGCGTTGGGTATTCCGAATCCCAAATCCCAAATCACGAATTTATTACCAAATAACAAATGATTCTTTGTATAGCCGAAAAGCCATCCGTAGCAAAAGACATAGCGGAAATTCTTGGAGCCCGAAATAGAAAAGACGGCTACTGGGAAGGGAATGGCTATTGGGTTAGTTGGACATTTGGACATTTGTGTACTCTAAAAGAGCCACACGATTATAAAGAGAATTGGAAATGGTGGAAATTAGAAGATTTACCAATTATCCCTCAAAATTTTGGAATTAAAGTTGTCGATGATGTTGGAGTCCAAAAACAATTCAAGTGTATTGAAAATTTAGTTGCGCAATGTGAGTCTGTTATAAATTGTGGTGATGCTGGTCAAGAAGGAGAGTTGATTCAACGATGGGTTTTGTTGAAAGCGAAATGCAATAAACCAATTCAACGTTTATGGATTTCATCACTTACGGAAGAAGCAATTAAAGAAGGATTCAAAAAACTGAAAGATTCCAAACAATATGACAATTTGTATGCGGCTGGATCAGCAAGAGCAATTGGAGATTGGCTTTTAGGGATTAACGCAACAAGAGCCTTTACAAAGAAGTTTGGACAAGGAAAAGTAACACTTTCTGTAGGACGCGTTCAAACACCAACTTTGGCAATGATTGTTCAACGTCAAAAGGAAATAAACGCTTTTACAACAGCTGAATATTGGGAATTGAAAACGACTTATCGTGATACGGAATTTTTGTGTCAGATAGATCGTTTGACAAGTGAAGAGAAAGCCAATAAAGGTCTGGAATATCTCAAACAACATGAATTTGAAGTAACATCGTTTGAACAAAAGGAAGGAAAAGAAGGTAATCCTCGTTTGTTTGATTTAACTGGTTTGCAAGTTGAAGGAAATAAGAAATTTGGATTCTCAGCTGATGAAACTTTAAAGCTTGTTCAGAGTTTATACGAAAAGAAAATTGTGACCTATCCACGTGTGGATACAACTTATTTATCAGAAGATATTCATCCAAAAATTGAAGGGATTTTAAAAGGAATGCAGTATTATTCGCGTTTCACGGCGCCTTTGCTACAAAAGCCAATCCCTAAATCAAAAACTGTTTTTGATGATAAAAAAGTTACTGATCACCATGCAATTATTCCGACAGGAGTAAACCCAAGTGGAATTTCACCTGTTGAACAGCAAGTTTATGATTTAATTGCAAAACGATTTATTGCAGTATTCTACCCAGAATGTAAAGTGTCAAACACGACGGTTTTAGCCAAAGTTGGAACACTCGATTTTAAAGTTACTGGCAAGCAAATCATCGAACCAGGTTGGAGAGTTATTTACGACGAACCCAAATCCCAAATAGCGAATCCCGAATCCCAAATCAAAGAAGACGAAGAACGCGTACTCCCAATTTTCGAAAAAGGTGAAAAGGGACCTCATACACCAATCGTTCACAAAGGAAAAACATCACCTCCTAAACCTTATACGGAGGCAACCTTACTTCGAGCTATGGAAACAGCTGGAAGACAAGTAGACGACGAAGAAATGCGTGAATTAATGAAAGATAATGGGATTGGTCGACCGTCAACTCGCGCAAATATTATCGAAACATTGTTCCGTCGTAAATACATTGAAAAGAATAGAAAAAATATTCTAGCCACTCCAACAGGAATGGATTTGATTGATACCATTCAAAATGAATTATTGAAGAGTCCTGAATTGACCGGTAACTGGGAAAGAAAGATTCGTTTAATTGAAAAAGGAGAATACGAATTGGAAGTTTTCAAGCAAGAACTTTTTAAAATGGTGCGCGAATTAACGGATGAAGTGATCTTTAATAATTATAGAAAAATTCAAGTTGAACCGCTTCCGAGTGCTGCAGAAACTGTAAAAAAAGAACGAGCACCTCGAGTTGTAAAAGAAAAACAGGCATTAGATTCTTTGAATTGCCCGAAATGTAAAACAGCCAAATTGATGAAAGGAAAAACTGCTTTAGGGTGTTCTAATTATGCAGCTTGTGGGTTTAAAATTCCATTTGAAATATTGGGTAAAAAAATGACTGAATCTCAACTTTTGGACCTATTAGAAAAGGGAAAAACAGGAGTTATAAAAGGGTTAATTATCCCTGGGAAAACTGAACCCGTAAATGGAAAATTAACCTTGGATGGAAGTTTTAATATAGGAATAGCTTAAATCAGTATCTTCATCATGAAACTAATCGGAATAATAACTTGAAAAACGTTTTATTTTTCCTGCTACTAATTTTGTCATCTTTTACTTTTAGTCAAGTTGATACAACTACTTATGCAGATGAAGCACCGAGTTTTCCAATAATTATCCATTACCAAAACAACAGTGCACAAATCAGCCATGTTAGCCAATATAAGTTGACGCTATTATCAGATTACCTCATTCAAAATCCAAAAATAAAGATCGTTATTGAAGGACATGTTTGCTGTGGACCAGCTAAACACATGTCGAAAAAAAGAGCAAAATCAATTTACAAAATGCTCCTGCGTCATAAAGTGCCTCGTGAACAAATGGTATATGTTGGTAAGTCTTTCGATGAGCCGCGCATCGCAAAAGAAAAATCGGAGTCGGATAAAGATATCAATAGAAGGGTGGAGATAAAACTAGCTCATTAATGAATTCATTTTCGATTTAATATCCTACATTTAAAATTCAGAAGAAAACTATTCAATGGCAAACGAATCGAAAGGTCTATGGAAAATTATTGGAGCCTCCTCATTGGGGACGCTCATAGAATGGTATGACTTTTATATTTTCGGGAGTTTAGCGACAGTTATTTCGACTAAATTTTTCCCTTCAGACAACCCAACCGCAGCTTTTTTGGCAACACTTGCAACATTCGCTGCGGGTTTTGTCGTTCGGCCTTTTGGAGCATTATTTTTTGGGAGATTGGGTGATTTGATTGGAAGGAAATATACATTCATGGTGACTTTACTTTTGATGGGAGGAGCAACTTTTCTTATAGGTTGTGTTCCATCCTATGAATCAATAGGATTTATGGCTCCCGTTTTAGTATTGCTATTACGTTTACTTCAGGGACTTGCATTAGGAGGCGAATATGGAGGAGCAGCGACGTATGTTGCGGAACATGCCCCTGCAAATAAAAGAGGATATTGGACTTCATGGATTCAAACAACCGCAACGGTAGGTTTATTTGTTTCATTGCTTGTTATTATGCTCACACGAATGACTTTGTCTAAAGAAGATTTCAATGAATGGGGATGGCGTGTACCTTTTTGGGTTTCGATAATCATGGTAGCTGTTTCCTATTTCATTCGTAAAAAAATGGGAGAATCCCCTTTATTTGCCAAAGTAAAAGCTGAAGGTCATCTTTCAAAAAATCCGTTAAAAGAAAGTTTTGGGAACAAAGCAAATTTCAAATATGTTTTACTAGCGCTTTTCGGTGCAACAATGGGACAAGGAGTTGTTTGGTATACGGGTCAGTTTTATGCAATGAGTTTCATTGAAAAGATTTGCATGGTCGATAAAATGCAATCGGATGTTTTAATTGCTATAGCCTTATTGATGGGAACTCCTTTCTTTCTTGTTTTTGGAGCATTGTCTGATAAAATTGGAAGAAAGAAAATCATGCTTGCCGGAATGTTATTGGCTGTTTTTTGCTACCGACCAATCTACGAGAAAATGTATCAAACTGTTTCTATTAAGAATAAAATAGAAATCGTTTCGAAGCAAAACACCAAATTATCGTTTGTCACAAATCCTAAAACTAATTTGAGAGATTCAGTTTATACAACAAACTATTACTTTCAGGATGGAGCTAAAAAAACAGATGTTAAAACAATTTTTTTAATGTACCAAGGCAAAAACATTGTTACCTCGAAAGAGGAAATAAAAGCCTCAATTATTGTCAATAATTCGGATAAATGGATGTTGATTTGGATGGTCTTTATTCAAGTTTTATTTGTCACTATGGTTTATGGACCAATCGCTGCTTTCCTTGTTGAATTGTTTCCTACAAATATCAGATATACATCAATGTCTTTGCCGTATCATATTGGTAATGGTGTTTTTGGTGGATTATTACCTGCTGTAGCAGTTTATTTGGCAACAAAGGCGAATGATGCAAATAGTTTGGCTGAATCTGCTGGTCAACAATTACCCTACGATAAGCCATATTTAGAAGGATTGTGGTACCCAATTATTGTTTCGGGCGTTTGCTTCATTATTGGAATGGTCTATATTAATTCAAAACATAAACACATTGATGATTAGTATGAATAAATTGAAACGACTTCTTGGAATTGTGTGGATATTGCTCGCTTTGGCTTGTGCTTATTTTGGCATCACTGATTTTGGCTGGCCTAAAGTTGCTCATCCTAAGGGAAATGATGATTTGGTTTTCGGAATTATAATTCTATTTGTATTAATGCCAATAATTGTTGGGGGACTTCTGAAATTTGGAATTTATGCAATTCAAGGATTATATGATGAAGAATAATTTGTACTTTTAAATCACATTAAAACAACATAAAATGAAAAATCTATTTTTACTACTTTCCATTACAATTGGAGGAATCACTTCCGTTAATGCACAAAAAGTTTATTCTGTAGCTTACGAAAGTCAAGCTGACGTGAAAGTATTCGTTGTTGATTATGAAAGTCAGGCTGATCTGAAGGTGTACAAAGTAGATTATGAAAGTCAAACTGGAGACAATGACGGAAAGTGGTTTTTTACAGATTATGAAAGTCAAGCAAAAACAAAAGTGTTTTTTGTGAAATATGAAAGTCAAGCAGATTTAAAAGTCTTTTTCGTTGATTACGAAAGTCAAGCTGGTTGGAAAAACAGCTCGAAGAAGGCTGAAATGTATTGATATATAAAAATGTAGGGTTGCGATGCATCACAGCCCTACATTTTTTATCCATGCCTTATTTATATTCTACTTTGATATGTAAACAATTCCCAATATCTGCCTTTGCTTTCAATTAACTCATCATGTTTACCCTTCTCAACAATATTTCCATCTTCTATGACTAATATTTGATCTGCTTTCTGGATAGTACTCAATCGGTGGGCAATAACGAATGTTGTTCTATCTTTCATTAATTCGTGTAAACTTTTTTGAATGAATGCCTCACTTTCGGTATCAAGATTTGAAGTTGCTTCATCTAAAATGATGATTTTAGGATCTGCTAATAATGCCCTTGCAATTGAAATCCGTTGACGTTGGCCACCCGAAAGTTTAACACCACGTTCGCCAATAACAGTATCTAATCCTAAATCAAAACGATCTGTGAATTCATTTACATATGCTCCTTTGACTGCAGCTAATAATTGTTCTTCAGTTGCATTTGGTCTTGGGAACAAAATATTTTCACGAATAGTTCCTTCATATAAAAAATCATCTTGCAATACAACGCCAAGATTTGCACGGTAACTGCTCAAATTAACTGTTGAAATATCAATTCCATCAATTGTTACTTTGCCTCCTTTAGGATTCAGAAAAGTCGCTGCTAAACCGGCAATTGTTGATTTCCCAGAACCAGAAGAACCGACTAACGCTGTTACACTTCCTGCATGAGCATCGAATGAAATATCGTGCAACACTTCTTTGTTTTCATCATAACTGAACGCAACATGTTCGAAAATAATATCACCTTTAATCTTCCCTAATTTCACCGTACGAACAGTAGAATCATCTTCTTCATCCATTTCCATAATTTCCTGCGTACGGTCCAATCCAGCCATTGCCTCCGTTAATTGGCTTCCGATATTACTCATCTGAACAATTGGTGCAATCATAAATCCTAAGAACAAGGTGAAAGAAATAAAATCACCATATGTCATCGTGTTGTGCATAATGAAATAACCTCCAATACCCATTATACCTGCAGAGGCTAGTCCTAAAAGAAAGGTAGATGAACTTGTTATTAATGCCGTTGCGGTTAAACTCTTTTTTACATTTTGAAATAAACGTTCAACACCGTCTTCAAATGTTTTATTTTCTTGTTCCTCTGCGTTGAATCCTTTTATTACACGTACACCATTTAAGGTTTCTGTTAAACGGCCAGTAACTTCAGCATTTAATTTTCCTCGAACTCTAAAAATAGGACGGATATATGCAAATGCTTTTAATGCAACAAAAGCAAAAATTGCAACTGGAACCAAAACAAAAATGGTCATTAACCAATTAATTTTTATCAAAATAACCAATGATAATATTGCTGTAAATGTTCCGCCAATTAATTGAACCAATCCCGTCCCAACGAGATTCCGAACTCCTTCAACGTCGTTCATAACACGGGAAACGAGTGCGCCAGATTTGTTGTTGTCGAAATAACTAATTGGCAGCTTTAAAAGTTTTTTCTGAACTTTTGCTCTTAATTCTGAAATTAACAACTGTGCTTCAACACTCAATAAACGCGTAAGTGAAAAAGAAGTGACAGTTTGTACTAGTAAAGCAAGACATACAACTATTAATAGTGTATAAAGTGTTTCCATGTCTTTTGAGGGAATCACCTCATCGATAAGGTTTTTACTGGCATAAGGAAGCACTAAACCTGCTAAACTTCTAATGATGATTAAAATTAATCCAATAAAAATAATTTTTTTTCGAGGCCAGATAAACTCCTTAAAGGCCCATTTAAATGATACTTTTTTTTTGCTCATGTGCCACTCTCGACGAATATCAAGCCAAAAACAAAAGTGTGACAATAAGGCAGAATTTGTTCTGATTATCTAATTCAATCAATGGAAAGTCATTGTTGTTTTTATGATTTCAAAATCAAGTGATTTAATAACTTATTCCTAAATTTACAGAATATTGATGGGTAAAATAGATCAATTATAAGTCGTGAAAAATGCAATTCGGTGATTATTAAGAAATTTATTTGAATTTAATTTTGCTTATCAATTTAAAGATTTTACACGTTATTTATCCATTCTAAAAAGTTAAATATGCTCGGACTTAAACTTCCTACCGATCCAAGATGGGTAAACATAGTTGAAACAAACATTGAAGAAATTTTAACTGATCATGCTTGGTGTGAGCAAAAAGCAGCAACAAATGCAATTTCAATAATTTCCCTTAATTCAGAAAAACCTGATTTAGTTACCGAAATGCTAGCTTTAGCAAAAGAAGAATTAGAGCATTTTCAAATGGTCTTCGATCTTATCAAAAAGAAAGGGTTGATTCTAGGCAGAGAAAGAAAAGATAGTTATGTGAATGAACTGTACAAATACATGAACAAAGGTGGTTCAAGAGAAGACTCTTTTGTGGATCGAATGCTCTTTTCAGCTATGATTGAAGCAAGAAGTTGTGAACGATTTAAACTCTTAGCCGAAAAAATTTCTGATCCTGAATTGTCAAAATTTTACCATGATTTAATGGTTAGTGAAGCTGGTCATTACACAACCTTTCTTGGGTTTGCTCGAAAATATGCTGGTAAAATGGATGTCAATAAACGTTGGGCTGAATGGTTAGAATTTGAAGCAATTGTCATTCAAAATTATGGAAAAGAAGAAACTATTCATGGATAAATAGTTCTTAAAGCAAGACAGTAAAGGTTTTTTATTGATTGAAAGACATCATGTTAAGCGTTTTCGGAGCGAATACAATTCTAAACTATTTTATTCTTCGTTTATTTGTAAGCGATAAAAATTGAAAAAAATTGATAAAAATGACGAAAGGATCAATCAAACAAGAAGTAATTTTCACAGCAAAACCTGAGATTGTTTATGATTTAATCATGAACCCAGAAAAACATGCTGATTTTACGCAATCGGAAGTTTCAATGAGTAATGAAATAGGGGGAACTTTTAGTTCATACGATGGATATATCAATGGAAAAAATTGTGAACTAATTCCAGGTAAAAAGATAGTTCAGGAATGGCATTTTGATGAAGAAGAATGGGATGAAGATCATTTCTCAATTTGCACGTTTATTTTCGAACCTTTTCAAGCTGGAACAAAATTAATCTTTACACAAACAAACATTCCAGAACATAAAGTTGAAGCCTTAGAAACTGGATGGGAAGAATTTTATTGGGAGCCAATGATGGATTATCTAGATGAGAATTGATTAGAAAAAAAGGAGAATTTAGATAGTTTCACTTTAAAACCTTAATTTTGCCACAAATTATAAAAATGAAGATAATCTTGTTTTCATTTATTACAACTAATTAAGGCATTAAAGTCTCCAAAAATCAAGTATGAAACGCATTATTGAATACAGAAAATTATTTGACGTTACACCAGACGCAGATTTAAATAAATTGAAAACAGTTTATAGAAAATTGGTGAAAGAATGGCATCCAGATAAATTTCAAGAAGGAGATCCTTTAAAAGCTCAAGCCGAATCAAAAAGTAAAGTAATTATTGATGCATATCAATTTTTGGTAAGCATTAATCCTGAAACACATGCTCAAAATAAAGAGGAGTACGTTCTAACAACTTCTACTTCTGGAATTGATGATTTCTCTTATAAAGGAGTTACGTTAAAAATCACGTTCCAAAATGGAAGTACATACGAATATTTTAATGTTCAAAAAGGAACTTATCAGAAATTGGTGAACTCACCAACTCAAGCACGTTTTGCTAGAAGACATATATTAAATTCGCACCTTTATAGAAACGTGAGCAAAGCAACATTGTAATAAATGTTCTTTGTTTTTTATCTTTAAGCTTTCAATTAATTATGTCCGATACAAGATACAACCTTAGAGGAGTTTCAGCAGGAAAAGAAGATGTACACAACGCAATAAAAAACGTTGATAAAGGTCTTTTCCCGCAAGCATTTTGTAAAATAGTTCCTGATTATCTTTCTGGTGATGAAGACTACTGTATTGTAATGCATGCTGATGGTGCTGGTACAAAATCCGCTTTGGCATATATGTATTGGAAAAAAACAGGAGACATTTCTGTTTGGAAAGGAATCGCGCAAGATGCTTTAATCATGAATATCGATGACCTATTATGCGTCGGTGCAACAGATAAAATTTTGCTTTCTTCAACCATTGGAAGAAATAAAAACCTAATTACAGGAGAAGTAATTTCTTCTATAATAAATGGTACCGAAGAACTTCTTGAAACATTGCGTAATCAAGGAATTGGAATTCATTCAACAGGCGGCGAAACAGCTGATGTTGGTGATTTGGTGCGCACAATTATTGTTGATTCAACAGTGGTGTGTAGAATGAAACGTTCTGAGGTTATTTCCAATCATACCATTCAAGATGGTGATGTAATTGTAGGACTCGCTTCTTTTGGTCAAGCAACATACGAAACAGAATATAACGGCGGAATGGGAAGCAATGGCTTAACATCTGCACGACATGATGTTTTTAATAAAACCTTAGCAACAGATTTCCCAGAAAGTTTTGATCCAAGTGTCCCAACTGATTTAGTTTATTCAGGTTCAAAAAATTTAACTGACGAAGTTGAAGGTTCGCCAATAAATGCTGGAAAACTAGTGCTTTCGCCAACCCGAACATATGCGCCTGTAATTAAAAAAATACTAGATCACCACCGTTCTGATATTCACGGAATGGTTCATTGTTCTGGTGGAGCCCAAACAAAAGTGCTGCATTTTGTAGAAAATGTCCACATCATTAAAGACAATCTTTTTCCAATTCCTCCACTTTTTAAATTGATTCAAGAAGAATCAGGAACAGAATGGAAAGAAATGTACAAAGTGTTCAACATGGGACATCGAATGGAGATTTATGTTTCTCCTGAAATTGCTCAATCCATTATTGAAATTTCTAAATCGTTCAATATTGATGCTCAAATTGTTGGTCGAGTTGAAAACCATGTAGGTAAGAAATTGACTATTAATTCACCTTTTGGTGAGTTTATTTATTAATAGTTGATCAATTCAGATTGATATAAATCTCAACAAATACTTTTAAATTAGGAATAAGACCTAAAAAAAATCCCCTATCATACGATTAGGGAATTTTTTTATTAAAGATATGAAAGTTGTTTCTGGCTCTTTATTATTGTGTCTTCAAAAGCTGAAATCTTGAAATAGATTCATTTTCTACAAATATTTCAACTATATAGAAACCTTCAGCATAAGCTGAAAGATCTAGGTCGATTTTTCCGCCATTCATCAATGGTGTACTCGGCGTAATTCTTCCTGACATATCTTGAATTACAATTATGATTTTATTCAAATCATAATTGTTTGAAAGTTCCATGTGTACAACTCCATTAGTTGGATTTGGATACACTTTCACGTCATTTGTAAGATCTGATATTCCAACAATGTTATAAGGATAATCCGCTGACACTCCAGTACAAGATCCTCCGAAAGTTACCTCAACACTGTAATAACCCGCAGTTGTCGCCGTGAAAGATTGTGCATTTGCGCCGCCGATAATATTACCATTAAAATACCATTGATAAGCTGTTCCAGGAACTGTTGAAAGGACATCTCCGACTGCTGTAATTGTGACATTAGTAACAGGTATCATGTTTAAATTCATTGATATTGAAACACATGATGTACTTATCCCAAAGATGAAATGAGAGGATAAATTACTGGCTTCTACAAACGTCACACCTTCAAGATCAGTTATTTGTTCAGGTATAGAAATTGCATTTCCATTTGAGGAGGACAATTGATCTTCAGTATTATTTCCCATTCCGAAAACGGAATTATCTAATCTTTTTATTAGCGTTGTATATTGACCAGCAGAGATCATTGCGGCTCCAGTAACACCAACTTCGGTTGGAATAATTCTGTCAATCAAATCTGTAGTTCCAAGTTGTCCATATTGATTTCCACCAGTTGTGTAAACTTTGTTATCCGAACTTAAAAAGGCACTGTGAACTGCTCCACCTTGAGCATTGATAATATTTTTCAAAGGAGAAATTGTTGGAATCAAGCGACCATTTATATCGTTTAAACCTAATTGACCCGAACCATTATTCCCCCAAACATAAAGATCACCAATATTATTTATTGCAAAACTATGGTATTCTCCTGCTCCAACAGAAATGATATTTGCTAATCCACCGATTTGATTTGCGGTGGCTGAATTAATTAAGTTACCTGATCCAAGTTGTCCAAAACTATTATTTCCTACCGACCAAACTGTCCCATCATTTTTTAGAATCACGAAGTGTTGTTTTCCGGCAGCTATTGAATCAACATTGGTAAGTGCCGGATTGGCATATGGGAAATTGATAACAGATGTATTTCCTGTTGCTAATTGCCCAACAGTATTATTTCCCCAAACATATGTTGCGCCGGTATTGCTAACCGCCATCGAACTTGATTCTGTTGTAGCGACCGTTTTAATATTTGAAAGTGTTGGAACAGCTTGAGGAAGATTAGATGCAGTGTATGTTCCGTCTCCTAATTGCCCTGAATTATTTTCTCCCCATGAGAAAACAGTCCCAAGTGTTGTTACACCTAAAATGAAATCTGCACCGCTAGATAATTCATCAAAACTTTCTGAACTGACAGCTATTGTAGGATTAGGATTGTTGAAGTTTGTTTCATCACCAAGTATTCCTGTAGCATTCCAACCAAACGACCATACATTACCATTTCCGCCTAAAGTGCTTTCTAAACTATAAGATCCAGAAGCAAAAACAACATAACTTGTGTCAGTCGCTGAAGCAATTGGACTTCCATTTAAATACCATTGGTTTCCATAAGATTGATTACTTGTTAAAATAATAGAATCACCTTCACAGAAGTCAGGGCCAGCAGAAGGAGTAATAGTTGGCTCACTAATTACATTCATCAAGATATAATTGTTTAAATCCTGAGAACATAAAGTAGTCGTTGAATATCCATTGAATGTAATTTCATCTTCGTCACTGATGTTACTGCTTGTTAAGGTATTCGTTGCGGACATTGCTCCTTGTGAAACTCCATTCAAGAAAAATTCATATTGATTCGCACCGCTTGCCATGAAGACAACAGTCGAGCCTTCACATACCAAACTTGACGGTGAAACTGCCAGATCAAGATTCATTGAATTAACTGTAAAAGTGTAAGTGTCCGGAGTAGAAGGACAGTCTCCGTTAAAGGCTGTAATGTTAACAACATCTCCATTCAAAAGATTAGAATTTGTATAATTTGATCCGGAGCCTGATTGAAGCATATTGCCATTTACAGAAAATTCATAAGTCATACCATTTGACGCAGTGAACGTAATTGCATCATTCAAACAGATTACATTGTCTGCATCTGAAGAAGTTGAGCTTAAAACCGGAAAGGTATACACTGTGTATGAAATTGATCCGGTAGAAGCCATAGTACAACCATTTGCTTCTCCGATCACTGATACAATATCTCCGTTATTTACTGTTCCGTTATAGGTCGCAACAGGTGTAAATCCTGAAACAGGTATTCCATTGATCAAATATTGGTAGTTCAATGCTCCTGTAGCGTTAAGGTTTGTAGCTTCCCCTGTACAAATAAGATTATCTCCGTTATTAATCAAATTCACAGCTGGCGGGCCAAAAACTGTGAAGCTTAATGTTACAGAATTATTTGGACAACCGCTTGTACTTCCAATTACGTAAATATCATCTCCATTCATTAACGTTGTTGAAGAAAATGTAGTTACTGCTGAAGCTGGACCCTGTGAAATAGAATTGATGAAATATTCATAATCTGTTGCCCCAGAAAATGTGAAGTCAACATTTTCTCCAACACAAACTGTTTGGTCAAAATCTGAGCTTGTAAGTGTTACAGTAGGTGTTGCGTTAACTGTAATCGCACTTTCCGTTGCAAACGATTGACAGCCGGCACCTGATAGTACATCTACAGAGATAACATTGCCGTTCAGCAGTGTAGATGATGTGTAATTACTGATTGTGGAAAGGCCTCCTGTAGGAACACCATTAATATAAAACTGATATTGATTCCCACCACCTGCAGAGAAAGTAACTGAAGTCCCAGCGCAGATCAAATCATCGGCATCCGAAGAAGTAATTGTTGCTGTTGGCAATGCATTAACAGTTACAACATTGGTTGATGAATTGGTGCAGTTATTTGTGTTCCCAACTACCAAAACAGTATTAGTTCCAGAAGCAAATGCACCGGAATTAATCGTATTGCTTGGAGAGCTAGGTCCTTGAGAAACGCTGTTAACGAAGAATTCATAATTTGTAGCTCCAGTAGATGTAAAAGTCACTAATTGATCAGAACAGAATACATTGTTTGCATCGTTATTTGTTAATTGAACAATCGGAATTGCATTGACAGTGGTTACAATTGGCAATGATACACTTGTACATCCAAGGGTAGAGCCAAGAACTGTTACACTTTGCCCATTCGTAATTCCACTTGTAGAAAATGAAGTTGTTGTTGTTAAACTTCCTTGAGGAATACCATTCACCATAAATTGGTAATAAGTGCTCCCTGAAGCACTGAAAGTTAAAGATTGTCCAGCACAGATCGTATTGTCTGCATCTGAACTACTTAAAGTCATGATTGGATTTGGATTAACAGTAACAATCATAGCTGGTGAACTGTTCGCAGAACATCCATTCGATCCTGTCCCAGTTACATAAATTGAATTTGCACCAGTTGTCAAAGTTGGATTAGTAAAAGTCGGACTTGGTTGAACACCACCTTGAGCTATTCCATTTACAAATAGTTGATAACTTATGGCATTGGCACCGGTCAAGGTTATTGATCCACCTTGACAAATTGTATTATCAGGATCATTGGAGAATAAATTCACAGAAGGAAGAGGTAACACTGTAAAAATTAGATCATCACTAACAAAACACCCATTGCTTTCACCAACAACTGAAATTGTTTGACCGTTTGTCAAAGTGCTTGTATTTAATGTACCTACCGCAGAGGAAGGTCCCTGAGAAGTACCATTAATAAAAAACTGATAGTTCGTCGCTCCACTGGCAGTAAATAAAACAGAAGTATTTTGACATATAGAATTGTCTGCGTCAGAACTGCTTAAAGATGTTGTAGGTGATGTATTTACAGTGAATATTACCGGAGTAGTTGAAGTTGTGCAGCCTCCAAATGCACCGTCTACATATATTGCATCATTGTTATTTAATGTTGTAGTGTATGTGTTCAGAGCAGTAGGTCCAAATTGTGCAACACCATTCACATAAAAGGTATAGATTGCTGCACCACTTGCTGTAAATGTAACATTATCTACTCCACAAACTGCATTATCGGCATCTGAATCCGTCATTGTTACAACTGGTAAAGGTAAAAATGTGTAAGTAAATAATTGCGTTGCTTTGAAAGAACATGCTCCAACCGTATTGTATCCAATAACATAAACAGTATCAAAATTGTTTAATGCAGTAGTAGACCAGGTTGCTGTCGCAGAAGGTCCTTGTTGCGAAACTCCATCAATGAAGAATTCATAAGTATTAGCACCATTTGCAGTAAATGTAACAGATTGATTCTGACAAATAATCGCACCAGCCACTGAAGAGACAAGTGATGTCACTGGTAGAGGATCCACATTAAAAATCATATCAATTGTGTCTCGGCAACCATAAATTGATTGTCCTACTAGTGCAATAGTATCACTATCAACTATTGTCGTTGTAGAAAAAAGACCGGCTAAAGTGTATCCTGTAACATTTGCATTGTTTTTTCTATATCGGAAAGTATAGGTTGGGTCGATAGAAGTTGCATCAAAAGTCACAAGGTCACCTGCACAAATGGATGTGTCAGCATCGCTCACAGTCCATGAAAAAATAGGAGTCGGATTCACATTGAAAATAAATTGGGGCATTGTGTCACTTACGCACCCACCCTGATAGCCTAAAACACTTATTGTATCATTATCATTTAAAAGTGAAGTAGTATATAAGGTGTCTGTCGGTGATGGAATGTTTAATGAAACTCCATTTAGAAAAAATTCATAGCTCATACCAGTTAAAGCACTTCCTGCCTCAAAAGTCACAGAATTACCTTCACAAATTGATTTGTCAATATCACTTGTGTTGAAGTAAAGTTCAGGTTTGTAAATCGTGACATTTTGAGTTAAAGTGTCAGTGCAGAAATTCGTATAAGTTGTTATTAAAGTAACATTGAAAGAACCACCATTTGGAAAAACGTGTGCATTAGTATCTGAAACTGATGTAATCCAAGTGCTATCAGTCGGGGGATTGGCATAATACCCTGTGGTTCCGTCATTAAAGAACCAAGTTGAAATAATATCATTGACATTCCCGGAAATTGCAGTTGAAATATTAGAAAATAGGGTTGTATCGCCGAAACAATACGGACCATTTACTGTGAAATTAGCAGTTACAGCAGGAGTTGCACTAAAGACCCAATTAGTGTTTGAACCGTTATTGTTTGAAAATAAAGTAGTTAGCGCGGCATTCGAGGCATTAATCCCTTTCAGATTTAAACATTCTGCAACAACGTTTAAAGCACTAGCTTTGGAAAGATTCGCCTGATTAATAGCTCCGATGGTGTCAGTACTAGAAATATAAATGCGGTCCATACAATTGCCTTTTAGAACTAAACTGTCACTTACTATCTGTGTTCCAGCTGAATCTAAAAATAAATGTGATCCTGGTGTAACACGCAATTTATTAAAAGTGTTGTTACCTGTTATTTTTTGTTGTAACACAAAAGGACCTATTTGTAATGGGTCATAATCTAGCGTTACATTATAAAATATCAAACCTTCAGTTAAAAGATCGTTTCCATAATTTAGAGTATCACCAATATAAATTTCAGAAGTTCCAGCTGAGAAAACAATTACGGCATCGTTATCGGTACTAAATTTTTGTTTTAGGTTTATGAACGAACTGCCTAGTGAAAGTCCTCTTCCATCAGTTGCGCTTAACGGATTATCAATTGAAATAATTGAACCGGTGGCAATGTTATTTCCATTTGTTTGAAAATTCCCATTGAAAATTAGAATACTTGAAGAATCACTCATGTCCAATTGATCATTCAATGAAACAATTGCCCCATTCGTGCTTGTAGCAATTAGGAAATTACAATCTACATCAGCGGTATTAATATCGATTTGCGCTGAGCGATTGAATTGAATTCCGCTTCCAATTATATTTCTGTTTACAGAAAGATTCGAGTTCAAAACAATATTCCCATAGGCCATTATATTTGAATCAAGGGTAAGAAATTGTTGAGCTGAAATACCTGTCCAATCCATCGATTTGAAAAAAGCTGTATCATCAACCAAGACAATTTGATTTGCTAATGAAAAGGAAAGTGCATCAAAAAAAACTGAATCAGCAGATGAAGGCAAACATCCTGAGACAGCACCTCCTGAACTTAATGACCAATGATTAATATCATTCCAATTACCACCATTTCCAATCCAATATAATTTGGAAGGGCTCAATGTCCAACCTGTTGAATTCATCAAATCGGTTAGCGAAACATTATAAATTGTCGGTCCGGAAGCATTTACTTTGTTAATCGCTAATCCTTGAGAGTTCCATGGCGATGTGCTGATTGAAAGAGTTGCCGCTGCAAGACTGACATCAACAGCTTCCAAAATAAATGGTGAAGTACAAGTTCCCTGCGCGGTCAAAGAGCTAGCAGTCGTAGTGGTTCCGTTTCCAAGTTCCAAAATGGTAGAATTTGGCAAAATGATGTTTGTAAAAGTATTTGAACTGTTAATGGTAAGATTAGCAGCATTTGAATTTAATATTGCATAAGTAAGACTAGCTCCGGTAAAAGTTACTGTTCCTGTATTTTGCAAATTGATTGTTGCAGGGGAAGTCCAAACTAGTGGATTGGGAGCAGTTCCTGGAATCATGAGCCATGTTGTTCCAGTAACATTAAAAGTACTTCCGGTAAAATTAAGGGTTCTGTTACCACCATTGGTTGAACTATAATTAGCACATGTAATTGTTCTCGAAATGGCAGTGACTAATCCCTGAGTTATGTTAATGTTTTGTGTGGTGTTTAGGTTGTCGTTAAGTGTTACACCATTTGCACTTGTAGAACCAGTGAAATTAAAAGTGTTTCCCCATATTTGTCCGTTTGATGTAATTCCAGATAGTGCAGTTGCCGAATACATATTGATGACACCGACGTATGTAATATTTGCTAATCCATTAGAAAGTAATGAGCCTCGAATCTCTATAGATGCTAATATAGATGCTAAAGTAAAAGAATTTGCAACAACAGAAAAATCAAAATTATTTATTATTACTGCTGCATCCATAGTAACAGTATTTCCAATTGCTAAAAGACCCGAATTATTATCGAAAAATACATTATCTGCAGCAACAGGAACTGTAGCACCCCCTGCACCTCCACTTGCCGTAGACCAATGGGTGATGTCAGACCAGTTCCCCGTTCCACCAATCCAATAACGGCTGGCAGCATGAGAATAACAAAATAATATTAGACTGAAAATAGTTAAAAGTAGATTTTTTTTCATTGTTTGCAGATATATGGCTCGTTCGTTTAAAACGGTGCAAATATTATAAAAAAAAACGTCAAATATCATAATTATCATTATTATGATACAAATCCTTGTTTTTTAAATTTTAATTTTTTCAAATCCTTTTTTACATAAAAAAATAGGTTACATTTGCCTGCAAAATTAGTCACTAACTATTTCTGATGTTTTGAAGAAGACCCTTACTATATCCAAGTTACTGTTTGTTTACCTGTTGTTTTTTAGCTTTTCATCAATTGCTCAAAACGATACTATTCAGTCAAACAATTCTGATATCGACACGAATCAGATAAAGCCAAATCAAAAACCAGCTAATTTAAAAATGCTTGTTCCTCCAACTGGATTTGTCGTTTCAGATAGATTCAATGGGTATATCCATTATCAGGCAGGTGCGGCGATTATCATGTCGATGATTGAAAACACGAATTTCCTAAACATTGAAAAGGGGATGACTGATGAATTTTTCAAAGCGAATCAATTGACTTTAATTGAAAAACGAAATTTGGAAACCAACATTGGTACTAAAGGGTTGGTTTATAAATTTTCTTTTGTTCTTAAAGAGAAGATATATATTAGATATTTTGTCTATGCTGGCGACTTAAATAATACACTTTGGTTGGCAATAACGTATCCAAGAGATTTGGAAACTTTAGTTGACAGTGAAATATTAAAAAGTATTCAGACAATAAACATTAATCCTTAATCAAATGAACATGTTGACATTTAAAAAATGTTTGTTTGCACTGCTGCTTTTTTCTCACAGCTCACTTATAGCACAGCCAACACAAACAGTTGATTATATTGTTCCTTTCGCTTCAGGGAATCAAAATATGTGGGGACCATCTTGGGATGCTGTTAATCTTAACATTTCAGTACCGCTGTTTGACGTAAGTTGGGACGAAAGTTTTGGTTTTAGTGCTATTACGAATATTATTGGATTCGATTTTGGTTTTGGTGTTAACGGAAGTTTTTCGGGAACCATTGGGGCTGAGTTTAATATTTCTAATTTCTCGACTGGTGAAGTTGCAGTAAATTATCCTATCGATGTTACCCTCACAATGAATGAGGATTTATCCTATGACCCAGGTGATCAAGTAAGAATCGAAACGGAATATGCATTGGAGCCAGGAACAGAGTTGAACACAATGTACCCTAATGCTGGTGAGGCAACATTGGATTTGTATTTTCAAATGGGAGCAAGTTTGTCTGCAACACTTTGTGCTTTTGGGTGTACTACATTTCCAATAATTCCCTCTTTCAATACCGGAATGCAAAATATTAATGTTTTTACAATAAACGAAAGTGAGATTACATTTTTTAGCGTTAATGGAGGAGCACCAGCATATGCGTATTCTGTTTTTCCATTAAATACATCGACGATAGTACCAAATGCTGATCCATTGGGTGAAATAGGCTTGACAGGTATCTTGGACATGCCACATGTTTACACGTTAGATGGAAATAGTGGTGTTGATTTATATGCTTGTGGAGGGGGAGAACATCCTGACTCTGCATATATTCAAGTTGATCTTAATATATTTGATTTATTATCAAATATCCCAGGGCCCCAAGGTGAAATCCTTGCTAATCTAGATGGTGACGAAGACATTCCAATTGTCTCTGGTGCGTCACTCTCATGGACATTTTTTGGTGCGATTCTTAATTTGGATTTCCATAATAAACAATGTTTTGATTTCAACCCAAAAGTTTATGGTCGATTTGAATTTCCTGTTGCTGTTGATTATTCAGCCTATGGACCGACTGGAACTTTGACTTCATCTGGAACATCATCGATAATAAATGTACAAATAGGCGGATATATTGATTACAAATACCCATGTTATTTTACAGAATTGAATATTGAACCGACCTACAGTATAGATGGACAATTTAGAAACCATACATATGACTCGGTAGCACTTTATCTTTATATGTCAGCTCTTTCATTCGGTTTAGTAATTCCTTCTGTTGAAATCACCCCAGAAATCACCATTCCTGAAATTTGTATACCAATTCCATATCCATGTCCTTCTTGGTCATGCCCTTGGTGTTGGTGTACCTATACAGCTTGTACGCCGTCGTTTACAATTCCTGCTCTTAATTCTCCTGCAATAGATTGGGATTTAACAGATATTGGTTTGAATGACCCAGTTTGGGAGTACACATTGGATTTAACAAACTTTCAATATGATTGGTACGATAATACGTGGGCACTTGAAGGTTTCGATCAACACATTATGGCAGATTTCACGATGTACGCACAACCTCGTACAATAACTACAACTCAAACGAATGTTAATTGTTATGGACAAAGTACAGGTTCAATTGATGTTACAATCAATGCCACTGCTTATGATATAAGCACACCATATACGTATAGTTGGACTAATGGTCAGACGACAGAAGACATTAGTTCTTTACCTGCTGGAGCCTATGAATTAATCTCTTATGACACTCATGGCTGCGAATTATTTACTGGCACGACTATTTTACAACCATCTCAAGAATTAGCAGTAGGAGTAGTTGCTGTCGATAAATCGTGTAATGGTGGACCGAATGACGGTTCTGCGAATATTACTGTGATTGGAGGAACAAGCCCTTATACATATAGCTGGACTAATGGCGCGACTACTGAAGATATCAGTGGACTTGCTCCAGGAGTTTACACAGTTACCGTTACGGATTTCAGAGGATGTACTAAAGTTGCTTCAGCTACCATCGGACAACCAGCTGTTTTAGGTCAAGCTGCTGCAATATCAAATGTAAGTTGTAATGGAGGAGTGGATGGAGCAATCTCAGTAGACGTATTTGGTGGAACATTACCTTATACTTTTTCGTGGTCAAGTGGTCAAACAACTGAAGATTTAACTTCAATTCCTGGTGGATCATTTACTTTAACTGTGACTGACGGTAAATTTTGTACAAGTATAGCTCCTTATATTGTAAGCCAACCAATTGCACCACTAGCTCTTGTTATTTCGGGAGTTAATGTTTTATGTAAAGGTGGATCAACTGGAGCAATAAACCTTACAACATCTGGAGGAACTCCTGGTTACAGTTACCAATGGTCAAGTTCTTTAGGAGTTTTATTACCATTTATAACTGAAGATTTGAGCAATGTTTCTGCCGGAACTTATTTCGTTACTGCAACAGATTCTAAGGGATGTATAGCACTTGCAAATCAATTGATTTCAGAACCGATTCAAGGAATTGCTTCGAATCCGACCTTGGTTCATATAAATTGTTTTGGTCAATCGACTGGTTCAATAACATCTGGTATTTCAGGAGGAACACCAGGTTATAATTATAATTGGTCTAATGGCGCAACCTCAACAAACTTGATGAATGTTGCTGCAGGTACTTATACATTAACTGTAACTGATTTTAACTTGTGTGTTGGTAACTTCACATATCTTTTAACTCAACCTGTATCTGGTTTAAATCTGACATTGGCTGGTGTAAACGTTAAATGCTTTGGAGAAAGTACAGGTTCAGTAACTTCAACTATAACTGGGGGAACACAACCATATTCTTATTCTTGGAGCAATGGGGCTTTGTCTGCTAATATTTCGACTGTTCCTGCAGCTACATATACTTTAACAATTACAGATAATGTAGGTTGCACTGTCAATACAAGTCAGATTATTAGTCAACCCTTAGCACCATTGGCATTGACTTCTGTAATTACTGATGTTGATTGTTACGGAAATAATTCTGGTTCAGTAGACCTTTCAGTAAGTGGTGGAACAGCCCCTTATACATATCAATGGTCTAATAATGCTTCGATTATCCTTAATACATTTGCTCAGGATATATCAACTCAATATGCAGATAGTTATAATGCTTTAGTTACTGACGCCAATCTTTGTCAGGCAAATTTAATTTCAATTGTTACTCAACCTGTCGCACCACTGAACTTTACTGGAATAGTCAATGATGTGAATTGTTTCGGAGGAAATGATGGTGCTATAGACATTACAGTTACGGGTGGAACAACAAATTATTCATATTCCTGGTCAAATGGGGCTGTTACAGAAGATCTTTCTGCAATTATTTCTGGAAGTTATACGTTAACAATTACAGATTTTAATGGATGTACAAGTATGAGTTCATTCTCAGTTATTCAACCGAACAGTGCTCTCACAGCAACGCTGGTTACAGAAGATGTTTTATGCAATGGAGATGCAACAGGTTCAATTGAATCATTCGTTACTGGAGGTACAACCCCTTATACTTATTTATGGTCCAACGGTGCAACAACTGACGAAATCATATCTGTTCAGGCAAATCCTTATTCACTAACGGTGACTGATGCTCAGGGATGTACTTCCTTTACAGGAGCATTGGTTAATGAACCTTCTGCGTTAATTTTAACTCCAACAGTTACGGATGCATTGTGTTTCGGTAACTCAGACGGACAAATTGTAATTTCTGTGGTTGGAGGGGAACAACCATACTACTTCTCTTGGGGGAATCAAAATGAAATATTATTGAATAACGCCAGTGAAACTTTGAGTGGTTTAATTGCTGAAGATTATTTTATTAGAGTTCGTGACAAAAACAATTGTATCATTGAACAATATATCACTGTTGGTCAGCCTGCACTTCAGGAAGCGTCATTTACTACAACAAATGTTCTTTGCTTTGAAGATAGTACTGGAATTGTTGATGTAACATTCACTGGTGGAACAATGCCTTTCACAAATGTTTGGAATGACGGTCAGACGACTGAAGATGCAATTGGATTAGGTGCTGGTATTTATACATTTATGGGCACAGATGCTCAAGGATGTAAAGTAGGAGATACTGCAATCATCTACCAACCTGATTTAATTGAAATTACTTATGAGATAACTACGGTTAGTTGTGTTGATCAATCCGATGCTGTTATTTTTGTAAATGCATATGGTGGAACACCTTCGTATTCATTTAATTGGAGTAGTGGGCAAACAACTCAAAACGTAGAAGACCTGTTGGCTGGAACTTATATATTGATAATTACCGATAATAATACTTGTAGCCAATCATTCAATTTTGAAATCCTTACAAATGACGTTGAATGTCTTGATATTCCAAACACCATTACACCGAACGGGGATAATTATAACGACACTTGGATTCTTGAAAATATTGATTTGTACACCAATGCTGTAGTGAAAATCTTCAACAAATGGGGGAATGAAATATTTTCATCAACAAGTACTTATATTCCTTGGGATGGAACGGATAATGGGAATCCTTTACCGTCAGAAGTTTATTATTACATTATTAACCTTAATAACCCGGAGGATAATCAATACACCGGAACAATAACAATTATACGTTAAAATGAAGAACAGATTCAAGATATTACTGTTGCTCACAGCTTTGTATTGTCAAAATGCCTTTGCAACAGAGGGTGTTATTTCTCCGCCACCCGCTTGCCCTACAATTCAAACATCTGGAGTAGATGTTTCTTGCAATGGGTCAACAGATGGTCAGGCAACAGTGACAATAATTGTTCCAAGTTCCGGACCTTATACTTATACGTGGTCCCAAGGAACTGTTCAAAGTGGTTTTATATTTTCTAGTACAATAACAAACCTTGCAGCTGGAACTTATACCGTAAACATTAAAGATGAATCCACAGGATGTGTTGTAGTCGGCGCAGTCGTTGTAGACGCACCAGACCCAATTGCAATTTCTGGAGTAGTAAATAGTGTAGGTTGTTTCGGGGCAGCTACTGGATCTGTAAACGTTAATGTAACTGGAGGTACTCCTGGATATACTTACAACTGGGCTGGACCAACAACATCTGTCGTAGAGGATTTAGCTAATGCTTTTGCAGGGAATTATACGCTTACAGTCACTGACTCAAAATCTTGTGTTAAAACCGCAAATTATACAATTACACAACCGATTCAAGCATTAAATTATTCTTATGTAGTTTCAAATGCTGATTGTAATGGAACCGCAACAGGTGATATTAATCTTACTTTATGGGGAGGAACGACTCCTTATTCCTATTCCTGGAGTACAGGAAGTTTAGCCCAGGATTTGTCCAACATAACGATGGGAAATTATAATGTTCTCGTTACGGATGCAAGGGCTTGTACTTTTACGACAAATATTGCTGTTTCTCAACCACCTGTACTTACAGGAACATTAACTACCACGGATGTTAATTGTAATGGAGACGCGACAGGTTCTTTGAACTTTGCTCCATTAGGAGGAACACCTGGATATACTTACCAATGGTCAAATTCAACTTCATTGTTTTCTGAAACTGGTCCAAATTTATTTAACGTCGTAGCTGACAATTATACTGTTGTTATAACAGATGTTAATGGTTGTACCGCAAATGCAAACGGAACTGTTGGTCAGCCGCCTTTACTCACACTTTCAACTACAGCTATAAATGTAGATTGTTATGGAGGATCCGACGGATCAGTTGACTTAACAGTTAGTGGAGGTTCTTTTCCTTTCAATTATGCATGGACAAATTCATTAGGATCTGCAGTTTCAGGTATTCAGGATCTTACGGCAGTTCCAGCTTCGATTTATACGGTAATTGTTATTGATGCTTTGGGATGTACAAAAACTATTTCTCAAGAAATAACACAACCTAATTCCCCAATTTTAGTTCAGGAGGAAATTACCGATGTTCTATGTTTTGGTATGAATACTGGAGTAATTGATTTAACTGTATCAGGAGGAACGTCTCCATATTCTTTTAGTTGGTCAAATTCATTTACAACCGAGGATTTAATAAACGTTCTTACTGGAAATTACTCATACACTGTGACAGATGCAAATGGGTGTACATTTACGAACAGTGTTTTTATTTCTCAGCCCGCTCAAGCATTGACTGTAACTAATACAACTACAGATGTAAATTGTTTTGGTGAGTCAAATGGTGGAATTGATTTGACTGTTACTGGAGGAACTTCACCTTATTATTATTTATGGGCAAATAGTACATATTTATTAAGCAATACTACACAGGATCTTGTAAACATTCCTTCAGAAATATACAATTTCGAAGTTGTAGATGCGAACAATTGTAATTTCACAGGTACATTAACCATAACAGAACCACCTTTACTCGAAACATCAGTGACAGGTGTAAATATTCTTTGCAATGGAGGTAACAATGGTTCAGTTGATTTGACTGTCATTGGTGGTACTCCAATTTATATATACAGTTGGAATACTGGAGATGTGACAGAAGATTTGTCAACTTTAATCGCGGGATATTATGAGGTGACTGTTACAGATGATCATGGTTGTTTTTCAACAAGTTCGATTACTCTAACTGAACCACAAGATAGTTTAGATTTTTCATTTACAGTTGAGAACGTTAAATGTAACGATGGAACAGATGGTTCAATTGAAGTTGTAATAACAGGTGGAACAACACCTTATAGTTATGCTTGGTCAAATGGCTCATCAATTTCTGAAACCTCTTCTTTAACAGCTGGATACTATACATTTTTAATTACAGATTTTAATGGGTGTCAGATTGGAGATTCAATTTTTGTTGACCAACCAGATCCACTTACACTAAATGAAGTAATTACCCCAGTAACGTGTTTTGGATTTTCTGATGGTATCATAGATATTACTCCATTAGGAGGGACAGCTCCTTTTGATTATACATGGTTTAACTCATCATTCGCTTTGGCAACTCAAACAGAGGATTTAATCGCCTTTCCAGCAGATATATACCAAGTAGAAATTCTGGATTCTAATGGATGTTTTTACGAGATGTTCTTTGAAATCGTTGAACCTGAAATATTGGCGATAGATTATACTTTCACAATTATTAGTTGTCCTGGTGGATCAGATGGAACTATTTCTGTTGATATAACAGGAGGAAATCCGGCTTACACTACAACTTGGTCGAATGGTGAAATTTCTGAAGATTTGACAGGGCTTAGCGCAGGAGTTTATTCTCTTATTGTGGTTGATACAAAGAGCTGTACAGATTCAATTACGGTAGAAATTACAGAACCGGACACGATGAAAATGACTTTTGAAGTTGTTGAGATCAGTTGTATTGATCAACACGACGGAACGGCATTGGTATTGCCAACAGGTGGAAATGGAGGATACAGTTATTTATGGTCGAATGGTGAAACGACAGCTTTAATTGAAAATTTATATAATCAGTATTATACTGTTACAGTAACAGATATTTTAGGATGTACTACACAGGATTCTGTGTTTATTCCTAAAAATGAAATTCCTTGTGTGGATCCTGTAAATGCATTTTCTCCGAACTTTGACGCATATAATGACACTTGGGAGATAGACAACATGCATTTATACCCAGATGCGGAAATGCAAATTTTCAATAAATGGGGAAATCTCATTCATACCCAAACAGGTGTTTACGCTCCTTGGAATGGTTACGTAAATGATCAACCGTTACCATCAGAAACCTATTATTATATTTTGAACTTAAACTTTGAGGAACGCAAACCTCTTGTTGGAAACATAACAATTGTAAGATAATGAAAAAGTATATTACCATTTTAGCACTAACAATTTCAGGAGTAGCTTATACTCAGCAAATTGCTTTAAATTCTCAGTATTTGTTTAATGAAATGATTGTTAACGCTGGAGCAACAGGAGCAAAGGAATACATTCCAATACAATTTAATTTCCGTAAGCAATGGACTAGTTTTCCAGGTGCGCCGACGACTCAATTAATATCAGCTCATTCAAAAATCGCAAAGAAAATGGGTTTTGGTGGAGTTATTTTTAATGACGTTTCTGGACCTAGTAGAAGAACTGGGATGAATATTAATATAGCATATCATTTGCAATTAGATAAGAATAATATGCATAGATTGGGGTTGGGATTGGGAATTAGTTTGACGCAACATTTAATAGATGTTACTAAGCTAACGACATACCTACCAGACGATCCATCAGTTTTGCGTGGATACAATAACCAAATGGTTCCAGATGCGAATTTTGGCGTATTTTATCATTTCAAAGACAAAGGTTTTGCTGGGATATCTGCCTCAAATCTTGTTCAATTAGACAGAGATCTTTATAGTTTTGAACTTCCAATATACAATACATTGAACAGAACTTATTATGTGATTGGTGGGTATCATTTTTCTTTAGGAAAGAATTTTGGAATTAAGACTACTGCTTTATCTCAAATTATCGAAACAGGTACTTGGCAAATTGATGGGACTTTACTAGGGACATATAAGGATATTTTATGGCTAGGCGCATCATATCGCCATACTGACGCTGTAGCTTTCCTTATAGGCGGAAAAGCAGGGCCATTTAAATTTGGGTATTCTTATGATTATACATTATCTGACATAGGTAAGTATTCGTCAGGTTCACATGAGATTTTTCTTGAATTGCAATTGCAAAGACCTGAATCAGGATCGGCATCAACTCCATGGATGAAAAGAAATAGAATTTTTAAGCCTAGGATTTAATGAAAAATTTTTTATTGGGATTATGTGCGTTTTGCTACTTTGGGGCATTAGGCCAAAGTATGAAAGAGGCTGAAAAATATTTTAATAACTTTGAGTATAAGCATGCTTTTGATATTTACGACACGCTTTATGGAAAAGAATCTTTTTCTACAGAAGAATTAAAACGTTATTCGTATTCTAGTTTTGCTATTGGAGAATTCCAAACATGTTATGAGATTTTGCCAAATCTTGTTTCTCAGAGCGACATTGAGCCATTATTCATCTACATGAAAGGTGAAGTTTGCTTTTACCTGAATAAATATGATGAAGCAAAAGTTGCGTATGGTGAATATCAAAAACTCGATTCAGAACATGATGTTTCTATAAAAATTGAATCATGTGATCAAATTCCAATCTGGACAGCTATGGAATATTTGAAAATAGTAGGTTTAACGAACAATTCAAGTAAGGCGGATAATTCTGGAATGACTACATCTGCTGGAGCTTTTGAATTTCATGAACAAGGCATGGATAGTATTGGTAGTGGAATTGCAATAGAATTTATCGACAATTCTGAATTGATTATAATGCGACCATACTTTAAAGACAATAGTGGTGAAATTCACCCAGTTGTAATTGATGATTTATATAAATTTGCTTCTATTGCTTCTATTGCTTTACAAGAAGTTAATGGTATGATTTTTTTATCAATTGCCGAGCCAATCTCTACTGATACCGAAAAATTACCTGCTCATCTTTATACAGGTAAATGGAATCCATCTGATTATTCGATAAGTGAAATAGCGCCTTGGCAATTTGGTGGATTTGAAGATTCATCTAGTTGCGCTCATATTGCTATAAGTGCAAATGGAACGAAAATTATTTTCACAAAAATGTATGAGGACAATTCGGATTTGTACTCATCTGACTTCGAAAATGGAACTTGGTCTAATCCAGTTGCTTTCTCAAAAATAAACACTCCGTTAAATGAAATGTATCCTGTTTTTCAGGGTGATTCCTTGTTAACTTTTTCAACTGATGGTAGACCAGGTTATGGTAATTTGGATATATTCAATTACAATCTTGCTAGTGGAGAAATTGAACATATGAAAACGCCTGTTAATGGCCCAATGGATGATTTTTATTTCAAGTATTTAAGTCTAGATTCAGCTTTATTTACTTCAAATAGGTACAACGGAAAAGGTGATGATGATTGCTATCAGATCAAGTTCAGAGAATCTAAAAAGGTGCCTGATTCGACAGATTATTTTGCTTTTGCAGATAAATGGGTGGATCAAAACATTTATTTTGATTTCGATAAATTCGATTTGAAAAAAGATGTGAAGATCATCGATGAACTTATAGTATTCTTGAAAAAGTATCCTACCTTAAAAATCCAACTTGAGGCGCATGCTGATAGCCGTGGTATCGATGCGTATAATGATTATCTAAGTGAAAAACGTGCCGTTACAGTAAAATCAGAATTGGTAGGAATGGGTATTGCATCAGAGCAAATTGTTATTGAAGCGAAAGGTGAATCTGCTCCTCTAGTTATATGTGAAAAATGTTCAGAAGAAATGCATGCAAGTAACCGTGTTGTAATTATTCGATTGCTTCGATGAAAATCAATCCACATCAGTGACCACTATATAACCTGCCGGAATTGCTGTTGAGAAAATAGTTTTCTTATCAGGAACTGAAAAAGTGAGGTTGGAAGCTTTAAAATTCATCATTACTCCGTCCTTTACGGTTTGAAATTCCATTGGTAATCCGGGAATATTAGAGTTGATAATGGATTGACCATTCAGGTCGATTTTAATGTCATTGGTGTACCAATAAATATATTCTATACTGTCGGATCTCATAATAGCTTTTTTGCATTTATAACCCAAAATAGTTTTGTGTTCATCGATCAATTCGACAGTTAAAGTCGTGTCTGGTTTAGGAAGAGATTCATTGAATTTAGACGCTTCCATTTTAGTTGCAAATTTTCCTTTAGGAGTGGAGAACAAACTCAATGAACGATTTATTTTCCAATCAACAATAGAGGTAATCGCATACATTTCTCCCATCTTAAAGTCAATGCGTGATTTATCGCGCATGAAATAAACTTTCATGGAACTGTTTCTTAACATCCCAACTTGCTGTCGAACTTGAAGGCTTGTATCCATAGCATTCACATCTATAACAAATTCAAGCAACCCTTCTTTTTGTTGCGCGAAGGAATTAAACCCGATGAAGGTTAATAATATTAGTAGAGATATATGTTTAATCATATGTAAATATAGCAAAAGTCGACAGTATAATTAAATTGGTGTTTTCAAAACGTATTTTTTCAGTGTTATGAACTGTGATGCCCTGATGATAATAACTTCAACTTTAATTGTCAACGAATTTCTATATAAATACTACCTTTACTTTTTCAAAATCAAAGCATGTCAGATCTTTTATCAAAATTAGAAGCAATTCATTACCGTTTTATTGAAGTTGGAACAAAAATAGTCGATCCAGATATTATTTCTGACATGGACCGATATGTGAAGTTGACAAAAGAGTATAAGGATCTTGAAGAATTAGATAATGTCTATAAAGAATACAAAAATCTAATTGGAAATCTAAAAAGTTCGAGAGAATTATTAGAAATTGAAACCGATCTTGAAATGCGAGAAATGGCAAAGATGGAAATCGATGAGTTGGATCAAAAAATTCCTCTTATAGAAGAGGAGATCAAAATGATGCTGATTCCAAAAGATCCAGAAGACGATAAAAATGCCATTATGGAGATTCGCTCTGGAACAGGTGGTGATGAGGCATGCATTTTTGTGGAAGATATCTTTCGGATGTATACTATGTTTTTCAAGGAAATGGGTTGGCAGTATGATATTCTCAATTCATCACCAGGAACAGTAAAAGGATACAAAGAAATTTCGTTGGAAATTATTGGTGTTGGACTTTATGGAATGCTAAAGTTTGAATCTGGTGTTCATCGCGTCCAACGAGTTCCAGAAACAGAATCACAAGGACGGGTACATACCTCTGCAATTACAGTGGCTGTTTTACCAGAGGCAGAGGAAGTGGACTTTGAACTGGACATGAATGATGTTCGGAAAGATACTTTTAGAGCATCTGGAGCTGGTGGTCAGCACATAAATAAGACTGAATCAGCGATACGATTAACGCATTTACCAACTATGACTGTTGTTGAGTGTCAGGATGGGCGATCTCAACATAAAAACTTAGCGAAAGCAATTTCAGTTCTACGCTCTCGTTTGTATCAAGCTGAATTAGATCGCGTTCATGAAATACGTGCAGCTCATCGTAAAACGTTGGTTTCTACTGGTGATAGATCTGCAAAAATCAGAACTTACAATTATCCACAAGGTAGAATTACAGATCACAGAATCAACAAAACTATCTATAACCTAAGTGCTTTCATGAATGGAGATATGCGTGAAATGATCGACGCGTTGAAATTAGCTGAAAATGCTGAAAAATTAAAAGGTCAAGAGGTAATTTAAACAATTGAGTTTTTTGGCTGTTTCTTACTTTAGTAATCTATTTGAACCGATTAACATCTTTTGTCTTTTTATTCCTATTTGCTCTATCGATATTTGCACCCATATTATTTTAACATGAAAAATTTCATTTTTGTTCTTTTTATACTCTCTAATTTTTGGTCATTTTCACAAGAAAAATTCACAATTAGCGGAGCAATCTCTGACTCCACAAAAGGAGAAGAATTAATCAATGCTACAATTAAAATTAAAGGCCAAAACATTGGAGCTTATTCGAATGAATATGGGTTTTATTCCATAACACTTCCCCAAGGGAATTATACGTTGATATTTCTAGCAACAGGCTACCAGGCGAAAGAACAAGATATAACATTAGATAAAGATATAAAACTGAATTTTCAATTGGTTTCTTTATCTGAGAAAATAAAAGAATTGAAAGAAATCAATGTTACTGCGAAAAAACAAGATCAAAATATTACTGATCCGTTAATGGGCGTTGAAAGATTGAATCCAGCAGCAATCGCTAAAATCCCTGTTCTTTTAGGTGAAAAAGATATTATCAAAACAATGCAATTATTGCCGGGTGTAAAAAGTGCAGGTGAAGGAAATGCAGGATTTTATGTTAGAGGAGGTGCGGCCGATCAAAATTTAATTTTATTAGATGAGGCACCAGTTTATAATGCTTCCCATTTATTAGGTTTCTTTTCAACTTTTAATTCTGACGCAATTAAAGATGCCGTTTTATATAAAGGGAATCAACCTGCTAATTTTGGAGGTAGACTTTCATCTGTTTTAGATATAAAAATGAATGAAGGTAATAACAAACGATATAATGTGAGTGGAGGAGTTGGAGTAATTGCATCGAGATTAAATATTGAAGGGCCAATTATTAAAGATAAAGCATCGTTTTTAATTTCTGGAAGAAGAACGTATGTTGATGTGTTTTTAAAAGCATCAGATAAATTCAAAGGTAATACACTTTATTTTTATGATTTAAATGCAAAAGTGAATTATAGAATCAACGATAAAAATCGTGTATTTCTATCTGGGTATTTTGGTCGAGATAAACTTGGATTGGGTGATCAATTTGGAATTGATTGGGGGAATGCTACAGGAACGATGAGGTGGAATCATATTTTAACAGATAAACTCTTTTCTAATACCTCTTTAATTTTTAGTTCTTACGATTATAAAATTGCTATTAAGAATGACAATGTTGATTTTGATATTAAATCTTCAATCAAAGATATTAACCTAAAGCAAGAGTTTCAATATTTTATAAATACTAGAAACAAATTGAAATTTGGGATCAATGCAATTAACCATGGAATAATTCCTGGTCAAATTGATGCAAGTATTGGATCTGGAATTAATTCCTTGAAACTTACTACAAATAAATCGATTGAAGCAGCTGTTTTTATAACAAATGACTGGACTATAACAGAGAAATTTACAATGAGTTATGGCTTGAGATTGAGTAGTTTCTCAATGTTGGGAAATAACCAAAATGTTTATTCATTTGACGCGAATGGTGACGTGAGTGATACGAATGTTTATAAGAACAATTCATTTGTTACGACATATCCAATTCTCGAACCTCGAGTTTCAATGAGTTATGTATATTCGAAAACAGCATCTTTCAAAGCTGCTTATGCTCGAAATGCTCAATACATTCACTTGGTATCAAATACGACGACAAGTTCTCCAACAGATTTATGGATACCTTCAAGTATAAACACTAAACCAGAAATTGCGGATCAAGTTTCTGTTGGTTGGTTCAAAAACATGAAAGAGAATTCCTACGAAATGAGTGTAGAAACATACTACAAAACAATGCAAAATCAAATTGATTATAGAAATGGGGCTAATCTTCAAGCCAACGAATTAATAGAAGGTGAATTACTTTATGGAATTGGCAGAGCATATGGCTTAGAGTTTATTATAAAAAAGAAAACTGGAAAATTAACAGGTTGGATTGGATATACGTTATCAAGAACTGAAAGAAGAATAGACGGAATTAATGATGGCAACTGGTATGTAGCAAAACAAGATCGGACGCATGATGTTTCAGTCGTTGGAATTTATGACATCACTCCAAAACTCTCTGTTTCGGCGCTATTTGTATACTACACTGGAAATGCTGTGACATTCCCATCTGGAAAATATGTTATTAATGGAGAAACACAATTCCTTTATACGGAAAGAAATGGATACAGAATGCCTGCATATCATAGAATGGATATTGGTGTTACATGGCTGAGGAAAAACACTGTTAAATATGAAAGTAGTTGGAATTTTTCCGTGTATAATGTTTATGGTCGAATGAATGCGTATTCTATAACATTCAGACAAAATGCTGATAATCCAAATGTAACAGAAGCAGTTCAAACATCACTTTTTAGATGGGTACCATCAATTACTTATAATTTTAAATTTAAATAAAATGAAGAAATATTTTATTTTAAAAGGTAGTTTCGTTCTGCTTTTTTTGAGTTTTATCATTAGCTCTTGCACGAAAGTAATCCAAGTAGATTTAAATTCGAAGGATCCACAATATGTAATTGAAGGATTTGTAACGTTAGGGAAAACGACTCATCAGGTTAGTATTACAAAAACATTGAATATATACGATTCAAGTGCTTTTCCGACAGTAGATAATGCTGTTGTTACTTTATCCGATGATCAAGGTAATTCTCAAAATATGGTTTTAATTTCTCCTGGTAATTATCAGGCAACTGCATTTCCTGTTGTTGCAGGAAGAATGTATACACTATCTGTGTCAGTTGATTCAAAAGTTTTTGTTGCAAGCATGGTAATGCCACAAGATGTTCCATTAGATGATATTGAAACGTTGCCTTTTTCATTTGGACCTCAAGTGTTCAATACAATTGTGCCGGTTAGATTAGACCCAGTCGGTATTGAAAATTACTATCAATTCCGATTATTGAATCATGGTAAATATATTCCAGGAATTTATATTCAATCTGATCAATTTAATGATGGGAATATCATGAAGGAACCTATTTTTGCAGATGGGATTAATTCTGGAGATACTGTACTTATTGAAATGTTTGGAATTGACAGAACGGTATATGATTATTATTATACGTTAGTGCAAAATCAACAAGGGGCAACTCCCGCCAATCCAACTTCTAATTTCTCAGGTGGTTGTTTGGGCTATTTGTCTGTAAGAACTATGGATACAATGTCGGTGATTATTCCTTAATTATATTTTCGATTACCAAATTACTGCAACTACAATTTTCTTTATGTAGTTTTGGGTAAATTTTGATTCACATGACACGCCAAGAATTAGTAGACCAAATTCGTTTAAAAAAATCTTTCCTATGTGTTGGATTAGATACTGATTTATCTAAAATACCAGCTCATTTACTCGATACAGAGGATCCAATTTTTGAATTTAACAAGGCAATTATTGATGCAACTAAAGACTTTGCCGTTGCCTACAAACCAAACATTGCTTTTTATGAATGTTATGGACCAAAAGGCTGGGAATCATTGAAAAAAACCATAGATTATATTCCAAAAAATATCTTTACAATAGCAGATGCAAAAAGAGGTGATATTGGAAATACGTCGACTTATTATGCCAAAACGTTTTTTGAATATTTAAACTGTGATTCAGTCACTGTTGCTCCATACATGGGTGAAGACAGTGTTACACCTTTTCTTGAATTTGAAAATAAATGGGTGATATTATTGGCTTTAACTTCTAATAAAGGAGCGCTTGATTTTCAATTCATGACGGATCTTAAAGGAGAGAAATTATATCAAAAAGTGTTGCGTAAATCAAGTGCTTGGGGAACAGATGAAAATCTTATGTATGTTGTTGGTGCAACGCGCGCTGAAGGAATCGGAGAGGTTCGCAAGCTTGTCCCAAACCATTTTTTCCTCGTTCCAGGAGTTGGAGCGCAAGGAGGTTCTTTAGCTGATGTTGCAAATTTTGGATGGAACGACGATTGTGGTTTACTTGTGAATTCTTCTAGAGGAATTATTTATGCCTCCAATGGACTTGACTTTGCAGAAAAAGCAGGTGTTGAAGCTCAAAAATTACAATTGGAAATGGCCGATATTTTACGTCAAAAAGGGTTTTAACTTTTTTTGGTTTTCTTTTTATTATTCCATTTTTTAAAAAGCGTTACTTTCATTGAAAACATCGTTGTCTAATTCATTGAATATTATTTACATGAAAGTATTTTTTTATCTCAATTTATTTATAAGCGTTATTTTTCTTTGCTCCTGTGTTCAAGGACAAACTGAAACGCAAGAAAGTGTTGAAACCAATAATGTGGTGAGTGACAGTTTGCCAATATTTGAACGAATGAATCAAAAGGCCTTCGCTCTTAAGACATACCTAAAAACCCATTCGAGCTACAACCAAAATCTAATTGTTTTAATTGACATGCGCCAAAATTCAGGAAAATATCGATTGTTCATTTATGATTTAGATTCAATGAAAGCAATTAGCAAAGCATTGGTTGCACATGGAAGTGGCTCTGAAACAGATTATGTAGACAGTTTAAAATTTAGTAATGTTCCAAATTCATATTGTACTTCAATTGGAAAATATAAAATAGGTGCTTCATATATTGGGTCTTTTGGCAAATCATATAAATTACATGGTTTAGATGATTCTAATAATAAAGCATTTGAAAGATTTGTTGTTTTGCATCGCTATAGTTGTGTTCCTGATAGTGAGCAATCATATCCAATATGCAACAGTCTAGGTTGTCCAATGGTTTCAGAAAATTACTTTTTAGAATTGGATAAATACATCTCCAACTCAAACAAACCAATTTTATTGGAAATTTATTATTGATTAATATTTTTTTTATATTTATTCCAACTATCAGTCTCTCAATGAAAGGAATAAAATGGTTTCAACGCTTGATGATTACTGCGCTTCTAGGCTTAAATGCCTTTGTTTTTATGTCAATGCGTGACGTTTCAATTGAAAAAAATATTTTGTGTACACTTTTTTTAATTGTCTCCTCACTTTTACTTTTCACATTGATTGCTTATTTTCTAAAGACACGAAAGAATAAATCAATTCAAGATTCTAATTAGTGTTTTAGATTTTATTACCTTCACTTTCCTAAAAGTTAAAAAAATGAAGGTATTATTTTCTTTTTTGATTGTTTGTTCAATTTTTGTCGCAAACTCTCAAAATACATTGACTCCAGAAATTTTATGGAAATTTAATCGTGTTTCTGGGGGTACTGTTTCTCCTGACGGGAATTATTTATTATATAGCCAACGGTCATTCAATATGGCCGAAAACAAAGGCAATACCGACCTGTTTGTCCTTGATTTAAAAACGAATAAATCAAAACAAATTACTGAAACACCTTTTTCTGAATTCGAAGCTCAATGGGGACGAAATAATAAAATTTGGTTTATGTCAACCGAAAAGGACGGAATTCAAATTTGGAAAATGAGCTTTGACGGAACGGAAAAACAAATGGTATCATCGTTTGCTGACGCGGAAATAGAAGGTTTTAAACTTGCGCCAAATGAAAGTTTTGTTCTGACCATTGAAGCTGTTAAAGTCAATCAAACTGTTAACGATAAATATCCAGATCTTCCAAAAGCGAATGCACGTGTTGAAGATGATTTAATGTATCGTCACTGGGATCATTTTGATGATTTCAAAAAAAGGCATTTAGTCATTCATCAAATTTCAAATTCAACTTCAATTGAAATTAATGGTGTTGATATTTTGAATGGAGAAGCCTTTGATGGAATCCTTCCTCCACATGGTGGGAGCGAGCAATTTTGTTTTTCGAATGATTCTAAAAAGATAATTTATACTTCTAAGAAATTGAAAGGGAAAGAATTCGCTCAAAGTACTAATAGTGAATTATATGAATACTCTATTGAGTCAAAAAAAACAAGAACTTTATCTGAAGGATATTTGGGTTATGATAACAATCTAGCTTTTTCTTCAATGGATCAAATGGCATGGTTAAGTATGGCTCGAAATGGTTTTGAGGCAGATAAAAACAACATTATTATTCGTGATGGTTCTGGAAACGATAAAAATTTAACGAAAGATATCGACTTATCGGTTACTGATTTTGCTTGGCATCCTTCTGGAAAAATGATATACTTTATTGCTGTTATTAAAGGAACTGCTCATGTTTTTGAAATGGATATTGCTACTTCAAAATACCGTCAAATTACAATTGGTCAATTTGATTATTTAAGCATTTCAATTTTTGGCGATAATTTATATTGTGGTAGACAATCAATGGTTAATCCGACTGATTTATACGCCGTATCCATCAAGAAAGGAAAAGTTACAGAACTTACTCATTCGAATGAAGATTTATTGAAAACGTTGACAATGCCGAAAGTTGAAGAACGATGGGTTGAAACAACTGATGGAAAAAAAATGTTGGTATGGATGGTGTATCCACCCAATTTTGATCCGTCTAAAAAATATCCTGCATTGTTATACTGTAATGGAGGACCGCAAAGCGCTGTTAGTCAATTTTTCTCGTACAGGTGGAATTTGGCATTAATGGCATCTCAAGGTTATATTGTAGTAGCTCCAAATCGTCGTGGTTTACCAGGTTTTGGACAAGAATGGAATGATGCTATTTCAAAAGATTGGGGAGGACAAGCAATGAAAGATTATCTATCAGCTATTGATAATGCATCTCAAGAACCGTACGTTGACGAAACACGGTTAGGAGCAGTTGGTGCTTCTTATGGTGGTTATTCGGTCTACATGCTTGCTGGAATTCATGAGAACCGTTTTAAAACATTTATCGCACATTGTGGACTTTTCAACCTAGAAAGTTGGTATGGAACTACCGAAGAATTATTTTTTGCCAATTGGGATCAAGGTGGGCCATATTGGTTAGATGAAAATAAAGAAAATTATAAAATTAACAGCCCTCATAATTACGTTGCGAATTGGAATACTCCACTACTTGTAATTCATGGAGGACTAGATTACAGAGTGCCTGAATCTGAAGGAATGCAAGCTTTTCAAGCTGCACAACTTAAAGGGATAAAAAGCAAGTATTTGTATTTCCCAACTGAGAGCCATTGGGTGCAAAGTCCACAAAATAGTTTGGTTTGGCAAAGAGAGTTTTTTGAATGGTTAAAAGAAGATTTGAAACCATAGGGAATTTGACTTCTTCTTTATTTTCATTACTTTTGAAGGCTTATACGAACAAATAATTTACACTAATGTGGAATAAATTAGCGAATTTAATTCTTAAAAATCGATTTTTAATTCTGGGGATTATCACTTTGATTACCGTATATTTTGGTTATCATGCTGCCACAGGATTGAAAATGGAGAATAAATATGGTATTATTTTACCAAAAGATTCGCCAACAACACAGAACTATAATACATTTAAGGAAAGATTTGGTGAAGATGGTGGCACTTTTGTTCTTGCAATTCAAACGGATTCTCTTTATACAAAAGACAAATTCCTTAAGTGGAAAGAGTTAGGCGATTCTATTTTGCAATTTAATGGCGTTGAATCGGTCGTTTCTGAAGCTACATTATTTACAATTCACAATAACAAAGAGGAAAATAAATTCGAAGTTCGTCGTATTTTTTCTGATATAAATTTCCAAGAAAAATCAATTGAAACAATAGAAAAGGAAATAAAGAATAACCCATTGTATAATAAAGTTTTATATAATGATTCCTCCAATGCATCTTTAATGATGATAAAAATTGATGAGCGATTTTTATCGGATCGAGTAAAATCAAAAGTTGTACTTGAGATTCAAAAACTTGCAATAACTTATGAAAAGGATTTTGGGAAATTTCATTTCGCAGGATTACCCTATTTACGTGTGATAATTGCAAAAAGAATTCAATCTGAAATGATGATTTTTGTTGGGCTATCAATGCTTATTACATCAATTCTCATGTACTTTTTCTTTAGATCGTTTAGAGCAGTTTTGATTTGTATGACTGTTGTTGGTATCTCCGTGATTTGGGCAATGGGAACAATTGCAACAATGGGTTATGGTGTTTCTCCAATGATGGCATTAATTCCACCGTTAATGATTGTTATCGGTATCCCCAATTGTATATATCTCTATAACAAATACCATCAAGAATATCGACATCACGGCAACAGGATGAAAGCACTTACAAGGGTTGTAAGTAAAACTGGTATTGCAATGTTTTTGACAAATGTAACTACCGCTCTTGGGTTTATTACTTTCTTATTTACGAGTTCCGAAAAATTTTATGAATTTGGAATGATATCTACAATAAACATCATGCTTTGTTATGTTGTGTCATTGTGTTTAATTCCAATTTTTGCCTCTTTCTTAAAAAATCCTCCTGAACGACATCTAAAACATTTAGATAGAAAACTGGCTGTAGGGTTGTTGGAAAAACTTGTTTATTTAACAGCGTTTAAAAGACCCTTAATTTACATTGTGACAATCATTATAACTGCAATTGCTGCATTTGGAATGGTGAAAATGAATGTTACGGGTAATCTTACTGGAGATATCCCACCAAAAGATCCAATTGTAAAAGACATTAAATTTATTGAAGCTAATTTCGGCGGAGCTATTCCCTTCGAAGTAATGATTGATTACAAGGAAAAAGGTCGCTTGTTTGGTAAAAACACATTAAATAAAGTTGAAGAAGTTCAAGCGATGTTGGCAAGTGATCAACTTTTCGCAAAAAGCATCTCGATTGTTGATTTCACCAAAGTAATCAACATGGCGTATTATGACAATAATCCAGATCGATATACTATTATTTCCAAAAGAGACAGACTACGTTTGAGTAAATACATTGAGAATTTTAATGTTACAAATAGTAATTCTACTTTTTCTTTAAAGGAATTAGTTGATACAACAAATTTTATTTTGCGAGTTCGAACTCAAATGAAAGATATTGGTTCTTATGAAGTGGCAGATGAGGTTGCAATTATTCGAAATAAGATTGATAGTATCATGAACCCAGACAAAAAAGATATTGAAAGATTGTACACTAAAATTAATGCTGGGAAAAATGAATATATTGATTCATTATTCGAAAATTATTCAAACGTATATAACGCATTAACTGCTGAAATCGCTCAAAAAAACAGTGATTTACAATTTCAATTTGATAATGATCCAGAAAAAATTAAAGCTTATTACTCAAAACCTAGTTTTAAAGATCAACTTCGAAAATCAATCGATCAAGAATATTATGGTGTAATATTAACAGGTACCTCTGTTGTTGTTTCTGAAGGAACACAGTATTTGTTATGGAACCTTCTTACAAGTATATTATTTGCAATTATTTCTATTGCTGCGTTGATGAGTTTATTGTTTTCTTCCTTTAAAATGGTTGTGATTTCAATGATCCCAAATATTATCCCTATGATTATCACTGCCGGAATTATGGGTTGGTTTAATATTCCTTTAAAGCCTTCAACATTAATTATATTTTCCATTGCACTTGGTATTACAGTAGATAATACTATACATTTCCTTGCACGTTATCGCCAAGAGCTGCAAATGAAAAAATGGGATTTGAAAGAATGTGTCGCTATCTCAATTCGTGAAACTGGATTAAGTATTATTTATACTTCTGTAATTTTGTTCTTTGGATTTATTGTCTTTGTTTTTTCTGATTTTGGAGGAACGCAAGCACTCGGTTATTTGTCAGCATTAACTTATTTTGTTGCCTTGTTTACAAACTTAATAGTACTTCCAGCACTGTTATTAACACTAGATAGAAAACTGACTACAAAATCATTTGAAGAACCTTATTTCGATGCTTATTCAGAAGAAAAGGATCTTGATTGGACAGACTTACAATTTTCTGTTGCTGATGATGAATCTATTAAAAGTAAAGAAATTAAGAAAGAGGAATAAACTGTATTCCTGCACACTCAAAATAAATACATTATTATTGATATGAAAGGAATTATTCTCGCAGGAGGTTCAGGTACTCGTCTTCATCCTTTGACATTAGCTGTTTCAAAACAATTGATGCCTGTTTATGATAAACCAATGATCTATTATCCCTTGTCAATTTTGATGAGCGCAGGTATTAAAGAAATCCTAATTATTTCTACACCACATGATTTGCCGCATTTTGAGAAATTGTTGGGAAATGGTGAAGATTTAGGATGCAAATTTTCATACGCAGTGCAAGAAGTTCCAAATGGTTTAGCGCAAGCCTTCGTTATTGGGGAAGAATTTATTGGCAATGATAAAGTTGCATTAGTACTTGGTGATAATATTTTCTATGGTGTTGGAATGGATAATCTTTTAAAAGAGAATAACAATCCTGATGGCGGCGTAGTATATGCTTATCATGTTAGTGATCCTGAAAGATATGGAGTAGTTGAGTTTGATGAAAACATGAAAGCTATTTCAATTGAAGAAAAGCCGAATCATCCTAAATCTAATTACGCTGTTCCAGGTTTATATTTTTACGATAATTCAGTAATTCAAATTGCTAAAGATCTAAAGCCTTCTGCTCGAGGTGAATACGAAATTACTGATATCAACGCTGAATATTTGAAAAAAGGAAAACTAAAAGTTGCTGTTTTGGACAGAGGAACAGCTTGGCTTGATACAGGAACTTTTGCATCTTTAATGCAAGCTGGTCAGTTTGTTCAAGTGATTGAAGAACGCCAAGGATTGAAAATAGGTTGTATTGAGGAAGTGGCATACAGAAATGGATTTATTACAAAAGACAAATTAAAACAAATAGCTGAACCACTTGTTAAAAGTGGGTACGGAACGTATTTAATTAATTTGATTAAAAACTAATGCAAGATTTAGCTCTATACAGTGCATATTTAGAAAAAGAAATTAAAGCAATTGATTTTCCACAATCTCCTGCCAATCTCTATGAACCTTTAAGATACTTTCTAAGTTTAGGAGGTAAAAGAATGCGACCAATTTTAACTTTGTTAGGTGCAGAGTTGTTTGGAGAACCCAAAGAAAATGCCCTATCAGCTGCTTTATCTGTTGAGGTTTTTCACAACTTTACACTCATTCATGACGACATTATGGATGAGGCGCCACTTCGCAGAAATAAAGAAACTGTTCATACAAAATGGAATCAGAATATTGCCATATTATCGGGTGATGTCCTTTTCGTAAAAGGATATCAATTATTAGTCAAGCAAAGACCTGAGCATTTACAACCACTAATTGAATTGTTCAATAAAACCGCAATTGAGGTTTGTGAAGGTCAACAAATGGACATGGATTTCGAAACTCGAAAAGATGTTTCAATTGATGAATACATTGAAATGATTCGGCTTAAAACATCTGTATTATTGGGATGTGCCTTAGAAATGGGTGCTGTTATAGGAAATGCAACGGAATCAGATCGAAAACACATATATAATTTTGGACAAAATATTGGTATTGCTTTTCAGATACAAGATGATATTTTAGATTTGTTTGCTGATCCAGATAAATTTGGGAAACAAGTTGGAGGAGATGTAATTTCGAATAAAAAGACACTTTTAAATTTACAAGCATTTCTTTTAGCATCTGAAGAACAAAAGCAAATTCTTGAGAAACTTTCAGTCGAAAGAAATAGTGAATTGAAAATTGAAGAGACGAAATCACTTTACGAAAAAATCGGTGCTAGAGCTAGTTGTGAAAAAGAAATGGAGAATTACCATGCAAAAGCAATGACATCTTTAGAAGCAATTACAGTAAATGATAATGCAAAAGAAACATTAATAGAATTAGCAAATTTCTTAATGAATAGAGAATTGTAGTTGTGTTTTTAATTGAGCATCCCCAACGATTCAGAATTTATTTCGTTACTACTTCATAACAAAAAAAGCAATAATCCATTGGACGATTTCCCAGAAATTGAAGCATTAAAAAAAGGAAGTCAGTCGGCGTTCAACTCTTTGATTCAATTGTTTTCACAAAAAGTGTATAATTTGTCACTCGGAATTTTGCAAAACGAGCAAGATGCGGAGGATGTTACACAGGAGATTTTTACAACTGTATTTTTATCAATAAATCAATTCAAAGGGGATTCAAAACTGTCTACTTGGATATATAGAATTTCAGTAAATAAATGTCAAGAATTCCTTCGTAAAAAAACGCGTAAAAAAAGATTTGGCTTTATCATTCCAATAGATAAAACTGAGTCAACAATTCAAATTAGTTCCAATTTTATGCACCCAGGATTAGAATTAGAGAATCAAGAAAGAGGAACGATTTTATTCGCTGCAATAAATAAATTACCAGAAAATCAAAAAACAGCATTTACATTATACAATTTAGAAAGTATTCCTTATGAGGAAATTGCTCAAATAATGAATATGTCATTGTCAGCAATAGAATCATTGATTTTTCGTGCAAGACAAAACTTAAAGAAAAGCTTATCAGATTATTACGAGGAAAATGAACGTTGAAAAATTAATTCATCAAACGCAAGTTATTAAAAGTTTTATCATCTTATAAAATATGGAAAAGAAAAAAGAATTTTGGATCAAGGAAACAATAGACAGTTCTAAGGAATTGAGAAGTGTTCCAATTTCTGAGAATTTGAGAAAAAGACTCGAAGCAATTCCTTCATCAATCGATATTTTTGACAAGCGCATTCCAATGAAAGCTGTTTGGCTTGCGGCAGCTAGTATCGCACTTTTAATTACAGTGAATATAGCTACTTTCAATAAAACACAAAAATCAGAATCACAAGAAAGCACTGTTTACAACGAATATTTTTCTTATTTAGACCAACTATAATGAAAACAACTAAATTTTATAAACTAGTCATAGTTGTATTGATTCTTGTCAATCTTACAACTCTTTTTTTTCTATGGAAAGGACCAAGAAGACCGAAGCATCCTGACAGAAATGAATTAGTAGAAATGTTAGATCTTTCTGGAAATGCAAAAACTAAAATTCTTGCACTTCAAGATGATCACTTTAAAAAGAAGGATGCTCTTATAAAGCGTAGTAGAAATTTACATGAATCTTTGTTCAAATCGTTTAATGATGAATCAAAAGACAGCACTGATATCAAAAGGTTGATTGATGAAATTGTTGAAAATCAACGTGAAACTGAACAAATGACGTTTGATTATTTCAAAGTGGTTAATGCACTCTGCACACCTGATCAACAAATTAGATTACAAGAACTAATTCATGACGTTTTGAAACGTGCCGGCGGGCCACCATCACCTCCAAAACATTAATCTTGAAGATTTTACTTTTAATTGTTACACTTCTATTTCAGGTCTTTATTTTTGGACAGGAAAATAGCCGGTTACAATTAACACCACTTTTTAATGGTTTACCGTTGGAATTGGATAAAAACTATATTCTAGACGACTCATCTTGGTACAAATTTTCAACCTGTCGGTTCTATCTTTCAAATCTTTCCTTTTTTAAAGAAGGAAAGTTAAAAGAGCTTGATAATGAAGCTTATTTAATTGATTTAGAAGAACCAACAAGATTATTTATTGGTATAAAAAATATGCAATTCGATCAAATTTCATTTTCGATAGGAATTGATTCAACAACCAATGTCGCAGGAATTTTAGATGGAGCTCTCGATCCAATAAATGGCATGTATTGGGCTTGGAACAGTGGCTATATCAATTTTAAATTGGAAGGAACTTCTTCCCAATCAACTGAGAAAAATAAAAGTTTTGAATTTCATTTGGGAGGATATTTGGCGCCATATCAAACTATTCAAACGGTGAATTTACCAATTCAAACAAATTCAGATCCAATTATAATACATGTTGATATTTATGCTTTTATCAGATCAATTGATTTTAAAAAATCAAGTAATGTGATGATTCCAGGACTAAATGCTGTTAAATTATCATCGGTTTTACCTTCTATATTTAGTGTTTTGCCAAATGAAAATTAATATTCTTTTTTTCTTTTTTTGTATTTTTTCTATAGGTCTGATTTCCTTTAGTATTCAATCAGATCCAGAATTAATTGAATTCGTTGTTCCTAAAAAATGGCCTAAACCTGTTTACAATTTTGCTAAAAACCCTGTCTCTGAAGAAGGTTTTCAATTGGGTAGAAAATTGTTTTATGACCCAATCCTTTCACGAGATAGCACAATTTCTTGTGCGTCTTGTCATTTGCAATATACTGGATTCACGCATGTCGATCATGCTGTAAGTCATGGTATCGAAGGTAGAAAAGGAACGCGAAATTCTCCTGTACTGATTAACCTTGCTTGGAATAGCACTTTTCATTGGGATGGTGGTGTGAATAATTTGGAAGTCCAAGGAATTAATCCGATCAAACATCCTGCAGAAATGGACAATACTTTAGAAGAAGTAATTCACAGACTATCAATCTCAGAAACATATCCTGCTCTTTTTAAAAAAGCTTTTGGTTCAACTGAAATTAATACTTCAACAATCATGAAAGCACTTACGCAATATACAGTTTCATTAGTTTCTTCCAATTCCAAATACGATCAAGTTCAAAGAAAAGAAAAAGGTATTGTTTTCACAGACCAAGAAAAAAGAGGATTAATACTTTTTCAAGCGCATTGTGCTTCATGTCATAAAGAACCTTTGTTTACAAATTCTTTTTTCGCTAGTAACGGTTTGAAAATAGATAGCTTGTTAAATGATGTTGGACGTTATTCAATCACTCAACAACCTAAAGATTCCATGCAATTTAAAATTCCAACGCTTCGAAACATTGAATTTACTTTCCCTTATATGCACGATGGAAGATTTCGAAAATTAAAGGATGTGATTAATTATTATAGCGAAGGAATAAATACGAAAGACAGACATCTCAGTTCACAGTTAAATAAATCAATGAATTTTAATGAAATGCAAAAAAAGGACTTGCTTGCCTTTTTGTATACTTTAACTGACAAGTCTTTTTTGTATAATAAACGATTTTCTTTTCCAAAATAACGAAATGTCCGCAAGTTTCTAAATGAATTGAACTCTAATACTCTATAAAATAAAATCTATGAAAAAACTATCTTTTGGAGTTGCTCTTGGAATATCCGCAATGAGCTTTGCACAAACAAATCCTGCGATTACTGCATGGTTGCAAAATACAACTGGAATAATGGGAAGTCATTATATTTCTGGTAACCCAACTGTAATTAATGATGCTGTAGAAGCAAATGTGCAAACTGTTCAATATTCTGCAAACTGGGCATATATTACAACCAATGGAATTCCAGCTTATCCTACAGGACCATTTCTAGATGGAAATCCTTCTTTGGCAACGGATCAAAATGCAATTTTTAAATTTCCTTTAAATCCAACTCAAAACACAGGAACGCTGACTGCAACATCTGGGGGCAATATTGGTGTTTTCATTAACGGTGTTGCTTTGTTTGATTATAGAGATGGTGTTGCTTGGAATACAGGTACGAGTTCATTGTGCGGTGGTTTACCTGGAATGTCTCCATGTCCTGGTGGACCAATGGCATCTCAGTCATGGAATAGAGATGCTGTTCCTGCTGAAAAATTAGGTTTTGATTGTTCTAAAGGTCATCCAGCAAATGGAAATTATCACCATCATCAAAACCCGAGCGCATTTAATTTAGATTTAACTGTAATTTCAACAATTTGCGATATTTATGCAGCTGATGGATTGTATGCGATAAATCCAGTTGAACATTCTCCTTTAATAGGTTTTGCTTATGACGGTTTCCCAATTTATGGTGCTTATGGATATTCAAATGCTGACGGAACTGGAGGAATTGTTAGAATTAAATCAGGATATCAATTTAGGAATATTACAGACCGAACTGTTTGGGCCGATGGTACTGATGTTGCAGATGGACCAATTGTAAGTACAACTTATCCTTTAGGTTATTTCAGAGAAGATTATGAATTTATTGCACATCCATCAGATCCGAGTTATCTAGATGCCCATAATGGTAGAATTTGTAACACTCCAGAATATCCAATTTCGTTATATCCAAATGGAATCTATTGTTATTTTGCTACTGTTGATGTGAATCACAATTCCGCCTATCCTTATGTTGTTGGCCCTTATTTTTATGGAAATAAAACTGCAGCTAAAGTGACTTCAATATCTGAAGCTGTTACAACTTATACTTCAGTTTCTAATGTTAATGAAATTACTACAACAACGTTTAATATTTTCCCGAATCCAACTGCTGATGTTTTAATCGTTCAGTCTTCAGGGTTACAAGAAGGAAATATTAGTGCAGAATTAGTTGATGCAACTGGAAAAACAATTCAAACTCAAACTATTTATCAGGGAAGTACAATTTGTTATTTTAATGTGAGCACCCTTTATAGTGGGACATATTTCATTAAAATTAGCAATGGTCAATTGACCAAAAGCTATTCAGTTTTTATTGCTGAATAATCGAAACTAGAAAATGAAAATCCCCATCCTAGCAATAGAATGGGGATTTTTTATTTGATATAAAACTGTATTTTTGATACAACATCAAAATTTAATGTAGTGAAATTCATATTATTTCTTTTTCTACCGTATTTCACCTTTGCACAGAGTGATACAATCATAAAAGGTGTCAACTATTCGTGGTTACAATATGATTTGAATTGGAATCCGTATGAAATTGGTGAATCGAATGAAAATGAAATTCGAAATGGCAAATGGATTTTTCGAGATCAACAAGAACGTATTTATCAAGAGGCACAGTATATAAATGATACCTTAAATGGTGCAGCTAGGGAGTTCACTTATTTAAACTATCCAATCACCGTGAAATTAGAAGGACTTTATGTGGATGGACACAAAACAGGATACTGGTTTGTAAAAGAACGTGAAAGAAAATTTAAACGTTGGAAAACGATTGTGATTTTACTTTATGACCAACAAGAACAATTGATTAGCAAAGCAATAACCTATTCCAATGGCGTTCCGAAAGTGGAAATATTCTTTGCTAAAAATGGTGAAGAAATCTTTTACCGCTTTTACAAACGTTCTGGAAAAATGATTCGCGAAACAGATGAAAGTCCCTGGGTAACGGTTTTAATCTAAAGAAAATATGTACATAAAAAAATCCTCACATTTCAGCTGTATGGGGATTTTTTTGTTTAATTAATTTGGATCCAAAAAGAACCGCCATGTTGTTCAACGCCTCTCAAATTTTCATGATCCCACATAGGTGCTATTTGTTTCGAAAGTTCTTTATCTTCAAAAATGAAATAGTTCGGTAATATAACTTTGTACTTTTCAGGATTGGCCATAATAAACATTGCTAATCCATATTGTTCTGAATAAAAACGGTCACACATGAATTGTGGGTAATCATATGGCAAATAGATGTCGTGAACATGAACAATTACCCCTTTTTTCAATTTTGGTAATATTTCCATATAAAATACCATTGAATCCGAGTTTGGCAAAATCCTATGAGAATTGTCAATGAATAAAATATCATTTGCTTCTAAATTGAAAATCTCTTCGTAATTAACATCTTCAAACGGTTTGCGAATTATTCGGTCTGCCAATTGATCTATTTCTGCACGTGGCATTGGGTCAATCGAAATAATTTCGGTGTGTAAATTATTATCTGTTTTGGACAAATGAGCAACTTTTGTTGAATTTCCTGATCCAACTTCAATGTATTTTTTTGGCTTATTTGCTGCCAACATCGTATAAATTCCAACGATATCTAAACCCGGTAAAAAACCATTATTCCAAGTCGGTAGATTCACATTTTCTTGTTCACCGGTTTTTTTAATAGCTTGTATTTTATCCTTATGGGAAAGGGCTGTTTCAAGGAAAGTTTTATAATCTTCTCTGTTTTTATCAATGATAGCATAAAGTAAATCATGAGGCGGTTTCCCAAAACCATAACGAGGTTCCATTTTTACTTTATACTCAGAGAAAAGAGTCTGAAATCTCGGTGAGCAAAAGCGGTAAAATGATTTTATAAATGCTTTCATAATTATTGATTCAATTTTATTTTTGTTCAGGAAACAAACTTAACAATCCTTCTTCAGAAGCATCACAAATTCCCCGTTCAGTTATTATTTTAGTAATTAGTCTTGCCGGTGTTACATCAAACCCGTAATTACTTGCAGGAGTTGTTTCTGGACAAATTAAAACAGGTTCTATTTTCCCAGATGGACCTTTCCCAATCATATAGCGCACTTCATCTTGATTGCGTTCTTCAATCGGAATTTCTTTTAATCCATCACGAATTGACATGTCTAAAGTCGTTGAAGGTAATGCTACATAAAATGGAATATTGTTGTCTTTCGCAGCAAGCGCTTTTAAATATGTTCCAATTTTATTTGCTACATCACCATTTCGAGTTGTTCTGTCTGTCCCAACAATTACCATATCAACCATGCCATGTTGCATGAGATGTCCGCCAGCATTATCTACAATCAACGTGTGAGGAACAGCGTGTTTTGTCAATTCATAACAAGTAAGATTTGAACCTTGGTTTCTAGGTCGAGTTTCGTCCACCCATACATGAACTTTTATTCCTTTTTGGATTGCTTGATAAATGGGTGAAGTTATTGTTCCCCATTCAACACATCCGAGCATTCCAGCATTGCAATGTGTCAAAATATTAACCGCCTCACCATTTTTGTTTTTAGCAAGTTCTTCAATTATCGGTAAACCATGAACGCCAATCATTCGGCATGTTTCAACATCTTCTTCAACAATTGCATTTGCAGCATCCCAAGCGCATGTTAAAAAATCTGATTCACAATTATCTAATGCAACACGCATTTTATCTAATGCCCAAAACAAGTTAACTGCAGTTGGTCGAGAAGCTCTCAAGTCAGAAAATGCTTGATCTAAAAATGCACCGTCCAATTCATCTTCAATCATTTCTCGAACAGCTAAATAAATTCCATAAGCTGCGGTTGCGCCAATTAGAGGAGCTCCTCTAACGGTCATTTCTTTTATCGCTTCTTCAGCATCTTCGTATGTTTCAAGCTTAACAACAACAAATTCATGTGGAAGTTTGCGTTGATCAATTACTTCAACATACTTGTCTTCTGTAGTCCAAATTGTGCGAAATTTACTCATGTATTTTGATTCAGTTTTTTGTTATTTCAATTTCATTAAAATCGGTAGCAATACTTTTCCAATTTGCTTCAGTTCCGGGTCGAGTAAGTTGGATTGTTTGATATCCAATTTGATCAGCAGCGTCTAATTCTTCCATAATATCAGAAAGAAAAAGAATCTCAGATGGTTTTAGCAATAATTCTTCAGCTATTTTCTGGTAGGTTTCTTTCTCTCTTTTTGTTCCCGTAGTTGTATCGAAATAATTAGAAAAGTAAGGAGTTAAATCGCCACTTTCACTGTACCCAAAAATTAGTTTTTGAGCAGCTATTGAACCAGAAGAAAAGATTCCCATTTTTATTCCTTGTTGTTTCCATACTTCTAAAGAGGTCGCAAAATCAGGATAAACATGACCTTTTATTTCGCCATTTTTGTAGCCATTTTCCCAAATGATGCCTTGTACAGTTTTTAAAGGAGTTATTTTTCTGTCCTCAAGACTCCATTGTAAAAGCTTTTCAATTATTTCATCAACAGAACGAATTTTTTCCCCTTCCAAAGAATAAGCTAATTCAACCGTTTTTTTAAACGCTTCTTGAACCTCTTGCAAATGTGTTAATTCCTTTAATTCAAAAATATGTTTTCTAAAATAGGGAAACAATGTATCATAAACGAAACTAATTGAAGTTGTTGTTCCTTCAATATCAGTTAGAATATACTTAACGTTTTTGATTTGCATGTTGTAAAGATAAAAATCAAAAAGTATTTGCTTCATCTTATATGGTATAAAAATTGCTCATGCCCTGTAACATTTAAATGACTTTGATAGTCAAACCTAAAAAAAAGACTTATGAAAAGAGCACTACTATTTTTGACTTTTAGTTTCGTTAGCATATTCTCTAATTCTCAAAAAGGTCAAATTGGTGCTTTTATTCCAATTGACAGTCCTATAAAAAGTGTTATGCCAAACATGGGAACCAATATTGGATTTGGTTTGCAAGGTTCTTATAGTCCCTTTCATGGGTCTCCTTTTTATATTGAATTAAAAGGAAGTTGGGGAACATATTCACAAAAATCGCTAGATCAGACCTATTATTTTTCTGATAATAGTCAAACCATCACTAATGTTCACTACAAAAGTTCAATGAGAAAATATTTGCTCGGAACGAAATTTATGATTGGAAATGATTTTAGAGCAGTTAGAGGATTTATTACCCCTCAAATTGGTTTAGCAAAATACCGAACTAATATCGTAATTACAGATCCATCAGATGTTGATGATTGCAAACCTCTAGATAGAAAAACAACTCAAAAAGATATCGGTTTTGTTTATGGTGGTGAATTGGGAATTGAAATTTCACTTGATCGATTTAATAAAAATCATTCAGATGAAAACAAACATAAGTTAGTAATTTCTGGAAGTTATTTAGCTGGTTTTGATCATTTTGAATATGTGAATGTGAAATACATGAAAGATGAGGTTCATGGAACCAATGTTACGCATGCCGATGCTGATATTAACTCAACTTTCATCAATTTGTCTACTAACGAAATTCATGAGCATAAAATAGCTGAGTTGTATCACACTTCTTTGATGTACTGGGGAATAAATATTGGGTACGTTTATAATTTCTAGATTACTTCAGACGGGCATTTTAAAATTAGAAAAATTCTGTTCAAGACTTGATGCAGTGTAATTTGGGATCCAGCCACTCATATCAATAAAGATTCGAATTGCTTTTACGAAGGGATTATTCTCACCTGCATCAAACCAATGTTTTGTTCCAGCTGGAACTGAAATCAAATCCCCTTTTTCGCAAAGTAGATTGAAAACTGGCTCTGTTTCAAGGTTGAACCAAAAAATTCCTTTGCCGTCAACAAAAAATCGAATTTCATCTTCGGAATGTGTATGCTCTGCTAAAAATTTTGAACGAATAGCGTCGTAATTTTCAGTCAATTCATTAATTGAAATTACATCAGCAGTTACGTAACCGCCTTTGGTCATAAATGGATTTAAGTCATTGGAATAAGCATCTAAAATTTCTTTTTGAGTTGCTTCGTCGTTAAAAACAACAGAACAATTCCATTGATCGAAAAAGATCCCGCGCGCATTAAAAAATTCTTTGATTTCCTTTGAATCTCGAATTTCTATGTTTTGTTCCGGTATTGAAAGTATCGCCATTTTCTTTTTAGTTACAAGTTGCTAATTATAAGTTATAAGTTACAAATCACTAATCACGAATTATTTCTCCCCTATGTGATCTATGTTTCTATGTGTTTTCAATTGAATTACGAATTACGTTGAACCATCCACTCACATTGACACAAATACTCCAAAGTTTCAAGATGTCGTTTTGCTTCGAATAAGGTTCTTCCCCAAGCATATGTTCCATGTTTACGCATTAAAAAAGTATGATTCTGAATCTTAGATTTGTTTTGAAAAAGTGTTTTTGCAAATGCAGTAATATCTTGTGTGTTATCAAAAATTGGAATTTCAATCGTATTATCATGTGTTGTTTGCCCTTCAAATCCTTTTTGAATTTCGTAACCACTAACAATTAATTTATCTGCCAATTGAGATGAGATCAAAACAGGATAAACGGAATGACTGTGCAAAATAACAGTCGTTTCCGGAAATAGTTCATAAATAGCACAATGAATCAATGTTTCAGCTGATGGTTTTAAACCTTCAAATTCTCCACTAGAAACGCCTTCATTTGTAACAGTAATAAAATCGTTAGATTGAAAAAGTGATTTATCAATTCCTGATTTTGAGACCCAGATAGATCCCATTTCATCTTTAAAAGAATAATTTGTTGAAGTAGCCGGTGACCATCCTTTTGAATTATAATGGCGAATTGTTTCTGCTAGTTCTATTTTCAGTTGAGAAGATGACATTTGTTTTAACCGTTTTGAATTAATTTTTGGGAAGCCAAATTGTAAACGTAGTTCCTTTTCCGACTTGACTTTTAACATCAATTGTACCTCCATGTTCTTGAATGATTAATCGAACATAGTACAATCCTAAACCAAAGCCTTTGACATTGTGTAAATTACCTGTTGGGATGCGATAGAACTTATCAAAAATCAGTTTAAGCTCTTCCCGTTTCATGCCAATTCCATTATCTGTGAATTCTATGACAATCCCTTTTTTATCAGTTCGTGTGCTAACTTTTATTTCGGGAATTATTTCACAATATTTCACAGCATTGTCTAAGAGGTTGTAAATAACATTTGTGATATGAACAGGGTCAGCATTTATTGCACCCGATTCGGCATTTAAATTCAACTCTACTTTTACCCCTTGTTCTGATTGATTGAAATTGATATTTTCTTGAGCTTCTTCTAATAACTCATGAATATCCATTATTTCTTTGCTTAGAACTAAATGCTCTTTATCCAATTTCGCCACATTCAAAACCCGTTCAACTTGAGTTTCTAAACGTTTATTTTCTTTGTGAATAATTCCAGCATAACGTTTTAATTTTTCTTCATCATTTGAAAAATCGTTTCTTAGCAACATTTCACTTGAAAGCGCTATCGTTGCAATTGGCGTTTTCAATTCGTGTGTCATGTTATTAATAAAATCTGTCTTTATTTCAGACAATCTTTTTTGACGAAGAATTACTGCCAATGTATATCCAAAGAATACGAGTACCAATAATACAATTATTGAAACGTAAATCCACGGTGAAATTAAGGGCTCTGAATTGCTTATAGATTCGGAAATCACATTTGGGAAATAAACTGTGAAATAATGACCATCCTTTTTCCAACTTAATTTTGCAGAAGTTATTCCAGTTATTGTATCTGAAACGGGCGCGTAAAGAGAATCTTTAGTGAATTTTATGAGGTTTCCAAAAACAATTGAATCTGTGAAACAATCGTAAATACCATATTGAAAATCTTGGTGAATGTTTTGGTCGTAAAATTCTTTTTTTAGAAGTGTTTCTAAATAATAAGGATGTAATTCTTCATTTATATCAACAGTGAAATAATTGGTTCGAACTTGTTTTACAGCGCCATATAAATCAGAGCTATCTGCTGTTTGCGTTGAAATTTCTTCCAATAAATTTCTTAATGCAATATGGGCTTGTTCAGAAAATTGCTTCAGATTCAAACTGTCTTCTTTTTCCTGAATTGCAATATTGGTTTGTTGAATTGAAATTGTTTTTCGCATCCAAACCATTTGAACCACAAGTATGCTGGCCAAGGAAATAATTCCAAGAATTACAACAGCATTGATATTCTTACGATTCATCCTATTTTAATATGTTGACATTGTTGGATCAATCTCATTGGCCCAAGCAAGGATTCCTCCTGTAAGATTGTATAAGTTCTCAAAACCATAATTATCCTCTAAAAAATGGACAGCGTTTCCACTTCTTGCTCCAGAACGACATTGAATTATCACTTTGCCTTCTTTTTTGATTTTATCAATGTTGTTTGGAATTTCAGCTAATGGGATTAATAATCCGTTCAAGGTACAAATATCATTTTCATGAGGCTCTCTGACATCAATCAATTGAATATCTTCCTTGTTGTCAATCATTTGTTTTAATTCCGATACAGTTACTGATTTCATACGATAAATTTGAATGTCAAAGTTAAAGTATTTCATTCAATTATTAAGCACAAAAAAACTCATCTGTTATGACGAGTTTTTTAAATATGAAATCAGTTCTATTTTGGTTAAAATCCTTGAACACCATTCACGGTAGTATATTTCAAAATATTCTTCTTATCTGGATGAATTCTAGCAAAAGCCGATTGAACAGCAAGCGTTCCTTCATGGAATCCACATAAGATCAATTTCAACTTATTTTCATAGGTATTTACATCTCCAATAGCATAAATGCCAGGAATATTAGTGGAATAATCTAAGGTGTTGACTTTGATAGCATTTTTATCAATTTCTAATCCCCAATCCCCAATCGGACCCAAACTTGGCTTCAACCCAAATAATGGAATCAAATGATCTGTTTCACGAATAATTTCACCGTCTTTTTGATGTGTTATGATTACACTTTCTAATTTATCACCACCATTAATACCAGTTACTTCAGCTTCAGTCACTAAAATAATTTTCCCAGATTCAGCCATGTCTATTACTTTTTGAACGGAATCTAAATGACCTCTAAACGAACTGCTTCTGTGCACTAAAACTACTTCTTTTGCGATGTTTTTTTCTGCAAGGAAAATGGACCAGTCCAATGCAGAATCACCTCCACCAGCAATCACAACGCGTTTTCCTCTGTAAAATTCTGGATCTTTGATAATGTATTCAACGCCCTTATCTTCGTATTTGTCAAGCGATTCAATAGGCGGCTTTCTTGGTTCAAAAACGCCCAAACCACCCGCAATCATAACAATTGGGGCTTCATGTTTCGTTCCTTTTATAGTTGTAACAATAAATTTATTATCTTCTGTTTTAACAATCGACATGGCCGCTTCACCTAATGTAAAACCCGGTTTGAATGGAGCAGCCTGCTCCATTAAATTGTCGATTAACTCACCTGCCAAAATACTAGGGAATCCTGGGATATCGTAAATAGGTTTTTTTGGATATATCTCCGAACATTGACCCCCTGCAAGCGGCAAAGAATCAATTAAATGGCATTTTAATTTTAAAAGTCCTGCCTCAAAAACGGTAAACAAGCCAACTGGCCCTGCACCGATTATTATTATATCTGTTTGTATCATTGTTTATTCTGACTAAAAAGCGCAAAGTTAATTATTTGTTCTTAAACAGTTAACTCTCCCTTCTGTTTAAATAAAAAGGAATTAAATAAATTTCTTAGCGAATTCCCAAATAACTACTCCCGCGCAAACAGAAACGTTCAAACTGTGCTTTGTTCCAAACTGTGGAATTTCAATGATGTAATTTGATGCATCAATTACTTTTTGGTCAACACCATTCACTTCATTTCCAAAAACAAGTGCAAACTTTGAATCGTTTAACGCATCTATTTCATTTAAGAATGTAGTTTTCTCAGTTTGTTCGATACTACAAATAGAAACACCGGCTGCCTTTAATTCCTTAATTAATTCATCGATTGATTGTCGATATTCCCATTCAATAGTTTCTGTTGCACCCAATGCCGTTTTTTGGATATCTCGATGGGGAGGGATGGCTGTTATTCCGCATAAATAAATCTTTTCAACATTAAATGCATCAGCGGTTCTAAAGAAGGATCCGATGTTGTTTAAACTTCTGATATCATTGAGAATAACAATGATGGGAAATTTTTTTTGATGTTTAAAATCTTCCTCAGATACGCGATCGAGTTCCCATAATTTCAGTTTTTTATTCATTTTGTTGAAAATATACACCGAAGAAGTTTTGTCTACTCGCTGCTAGGCTTTAAATTTACCTACAAAAATCACAAATTCATTTCACTTGGCGACCAAAAAAGAAGAAAAAAGCGCGAACGAAACGCCTTTAATGAAGCAATACAATCAAATCAAAGCGCGCCATCCTCAAGCTTTGTTGCTTTTTCGTGTGGGTGATTTTTACGAAACATTTGGTGAAGATGCTATTCGAACGTCAAAGATATTAGGAATAACATTAACCAAAAGAGGCGCAGGTTCTCCTTCTGAAATAGAATTGGCTGGTTTTCCTCACCATTCAATTGATACTTATTTGCCAAAATTAGTTCGAGCAGGGTTGAGAGTGGCTATTTGTGATCAATTGGAAGATCCAAAAATGACAAAAACAATTGTCAAAAGAGGTGTTACGGAATTGGTTACTCCAGGCGTTTCTTTCAATGACAATGTTTTAGACAAGAATAAAAACAATTTTTTGTGCGCTATTCATTTTGATAAAGAAGAACATGGTATTTCTTTTTTAGATGTTTCAACAGGTGAATTTTTGGTTGCTCAAGGGAGTAAAGAATATATTGATAAATTGATTCAAGGATTCGAGCCAACTGAAATCCTTTATCAGAAAAATAAATCTAAAGAATACCAGGAACTTTTTGGCGATAAGTATTATACCTTCCGATTAGAAGATTGGGTTTTTACAAAAGATTTTTCAAATGAATCATTGAATAATCATTTTGAAACAAAATCGTTGAAAGGATTTGGTGTCGAAAATTTGAATTTGGCAGTAATAGCAGCCGGAGCAATTTTATTTTACCTTTCAGAAAATCAACAAAATAAACTTGGACATATTACTTCGATTTCACGTATTGAAGAAGAAAAATATGTATGGCTAGATCGATTTACTGTTCGTAATTTGGAATTAATCAGTTCTCCACATGAAAATGCTACCACTTTAGCTGATATTTTAGATCAAACGAAAACCCCAATGGGTGGTCGAATGATGAAACGTTGGATTGTGTTGCCATTAAAGGATGAACAGCCAATAAATGATCGACTTCAAGCTGTAAAATATTTGAAAGAGACGACTCAAGCTGCATATGAAATTGGAGAACGACTAAATGAAATCGGAGATATTGAACGCTTAATTTCAAAAGTTGCAGTTGGTAAAGTGAACCCAAGAGAAGTAATCCAAATGAGGAGGACCTTGCTTCAAATTGATCCAATAAAAAAGATAATTAGTGAAACTGATAGTTCACTTTTGAAAAAAATCACCGATCAGTTGAATCCATGTTTGAAACTAATTCAATTAATTGAAACCCGTTTGGTGGATGAGCCTGCTGTCCAAATCGGTAAAGGTTTTGTCATTAGAGAAGGTTGTAATACGGAATTGGATGAGCTTAGAACAATTTCTTTTAACGGCAAGGAATACTTAGAAGATTTGCAAAACAGAGAATCTGAACGCACTGGAATTCCAAGTTTAAAAGTCGCGTTTAATAATGTTTTTGGATATTATTTAGAGGTGCGAAATACGCATAAAGATAAAGTTCCTGAAGAATGGATTCGGAAACAAACACTCGTTAGCGCAGAAAGATATATAACAGAAGAGTTAAAGGTATACGAAACAAAAATTCTGGGTGCAGAAGAAAAGATTCATGCGATTGAAACAAAAATGTTTCAAGATCTTGTGTTTGAAATGGCTGATTATATTCAATTAATTCAGCACAATGCATTTTTAATTGCACAGCTGGATTGCTTGCTTTCCTTTGCGAATGTTGCTATTCAAAATAACTATAATTTACCTTTAATAAATAATGGTTTTGCGCTTGAAATTGTGCAGGGACGTCATCCCGTTATTGAAAAGCAATTAAAAGTTGGCGAGGAATATATTGCGAATGATGTTTATTTGGATTGCGATAAACAACAAATCATTATGATTACTGGCCCAAATATGAGTGGTAAAAGTGCTATTTTACGTCAAACTGCTTTAATAAGTTTGATGGCTCAAATTGGATCTTTTGTTCCTGCAGAAAAAGCTGAACTTGGATTGGTCGACAAAGTTTTTACGAGGGTAGGGGCATCCGATAATATATCATCTGGTGAATCAACATTCATGGTGGAAATGAATGAGACTGCTAGTATCTTGAATAACCTTTCTGAAAGAAGTCTGATTCTTTTAGATGAAATTGGAAGAGGGACAAGTACTTATGATGGAATTTCTATTGCATGGGCAATTGCAGAATATTTGCATGAAAAACCAAAAGTTAAAGCAAAAACTTTATTTGCAACACATTATCACGAGTTGAATGAAATGACTAAAAAGTTTGAAAGAGTCAAAAATTTCAATGTTTCAGTTAAAGAAATTGGTTCCAAAATACTTTTCATGCGGAAACTGGTTCCAGGGGGTAGCGAACATTCATTTGGAATTCATGTAGCCAAATTAGCTGGAATGCCACAACAAGTTTTGTCTAGAGCAGAACTTATGTTAAAAGAATTGGAGTCTTCTCATGACATGGGTGGGAAACAAAATATGAAGACAAAAGTGAAAGATGCAATGGCTTCAGAAAATATGCAACTAAGCTTCTTTCAACTAAACGACCCTGTTCTTGAGCAGATTAGAGAGGAATTAGTGGCTATCGATATTAATTCACTTACGCCAGTAGAGGCACTAATGAAGTTAAATGAAATCAAAAAATTAACTGGCGGATAAAATAACTTCAAAAAAAGTTTTAAAATACTATTGAATTTTAGAAAAACTTTATACATTTGTCGCCCGTTACAAAAGGAAGCATCGGCTTTCTTTATACTAAAGGGAATACAGTATTAAAACTGTATTTTTGAAATATGCGAGAGTAGCTCAGTTGGTAGAGCACAACCTTGCCAAGGTTGGGGTCGCGAGTTCGAATCTCGTCTCCCGCTCCAAGTCTGCTCGGATGGTGGAATTGGTAGACACGCCGGACTTAAAATCCTGTGCCTGTATGGGCGTGCGGGTTCAAGTCCCGCTCCGAGTACAAAGTCCTTCAAAGAAATTTGAAGGACTTTTTTTATTAAAATCTTGTGGGTTGTCCCGATAGCTATCGGGATCCACCTCTCACTTGAACGTTAAATCCCGTGTGTCTTTGATGCTCGGGATTTTTCTTTTTAAGTATTTATTACCAAGAAAATTAATTTGAGCATTTTTAACCAAAGCAAACTCAACCCAACTATTTTCTTTTGAAGTACTTTTAAAATAGATAGTTTTTGTTTTTTATTGAAAGTTTATTAAATTCAATAAAAAATAAAATATAAAAAACAAAAAAATGAAACATGTAACTCTTATTTTGGCAGCTATAGTCGTTTGCAATATAGCGCATACTCAAACAAGCGAAAAATCAATACAATCGAAAATTGATGGCGGAAATTATATTTCTTCCACAAAGAAGAAGGAACATCCTAATAACGAGAAGATTCTTTTATGGGAGAATGATTTTTCATCGCCTACAGATTGGGTGATTTCAAATAATACTGGAGACCTTCAAGATTGGGAAATAACGAATGTTTCAAGCACAGCAATTGGCTATAATCATGGTTCATGGATTGAAGACGTTCTAACAGTATCTAACGAAAATGGATATGCACTTTTTGATTCTGATGCTGTAGGTACAAATGGAGGAACACAAGATGCTTCTATTACTCTTGATTTGCTGCAACCGGGCGTAGATTTGTCTGGATATAATGATGTGGTTTTACAATTTGCTCAACGAGGTACAATGTGGACTACAACTGAGAATCGTGTTGAAATAAGTAATGATGGAGGATTAACTTGGACAACATTTTTGGTAAATGTTGGTAGACCTGCAAGTGCAACATTTGAAGATATGGTTTACATAAATATTTCTGCAGCTGCAGGAGGGCAGTCGAATGTACATATTAGATTTAGATATATTGGTTCTTGGGATTATGCATGGCTGGTAGATGACATTGCAATTATAGAACAACCAATTAATGATATTCAATCAACATATACTTATATTGCAGGTACTACAAATGAAGGATTAGAGTACGGTAAAACACCTTTAGACCAATTGGATATTGATTATGAGGTTGGAGGTACTATTGTGAATTTTGGTGTAAACGATCAAACGAATACGGTTGTAACTGCTGATTTTGGTTCATTTAGCGCAACTTATCCAATGAATACTGTTGTTTCCGGTGATACAGTTTCTTATTCAAGTATTGAAACGCCAACATTAACCGTTGGAATGTACAATGGTGTTTATAATGTTAATTCTACTGAAGAATTTGCTGGAGCTAATTACACGAACAATACAATTTTGAGAAATTTTGAAGTTACTAATGATCTATATGCGTTAGATGGGATAGGTGTTCATCCCGTTGGAAATCTTAATTTGTCTTCAATAGGAACTGAATCCTTTTCAGAACCAGCAAATACATATTTTGCAACTTTATATTACTTAAAAGGGACAAACAACGTTATTTCTGGATTAGAAATAGGCTTAGAAGGATCTTCCATTGCAGGAGCAGAAATGCAAATAATGATTATGGATACAGCTACTTTCTTTGCTAATTCTTTATTACCTGTCCAAGATTTAAATGGTAATACTGCTATTAGTGGATTTTATGTTGTTTCAACATCTGAAATTTCAGCAGGTAAAGTTGGTATTGGTTTTGATCAGCCAATCATTCTTCCTGCGGGAGCTTATTTTGCAGTTGTTTATCCTATTAATTCTGGCTCAACACCAGTTAGAATTTTAGATGATTTAACAGTAGAACAACCGTCGTATGCTAGTATGATTAATGTGCCTGACCCAACTCCAACATCCTACACGAATGGTAATGCTTTCGCAATTCGTTTAAAAATGGGCGATCAAACTGCAATTAACGAAATTGAAAGCAATTCTAAATTAAATATTTACCCAAATCCAACGAACACGAACACAACGGTTTCTTTTTCTTTATCAAATGAATCAAATGTTACAATCAACGTAACTGATCTTGCTGGTAAAGTTATTTACACAAATGCTTTAGGTACTGTTAACGGTGCACAAAATGTTACTGTAAATACTGAAAACTTAACAAGTGGAGTTTATATGGTGAACGTTTCTATTAATGGAACTGTGTCTACTGAAAAATTGATAGTTAAAAAATAATATTTAGTGCATTTTTTAAAAGGGTCGGTAGTAATACCGGCCCTTTTTTTATGCCCACACGGGAAGTTTCATTATTTTTGTGCAAAATAGATAAATAACAATTATGAAAGCATATTTATTCCCAGGACAAGGAGCCCAATTCTCAGGAATGGGGAAAGAGTTATATGAAAATTCTTCTCAAGCTAAAGAGTTATTCAATCACGCAAACCAAGTTCTTGGTTTTGATATCATGAAAATCATGTTTGAAGGAACTGATGAAGAATTGAAGCAAACAAAGGTTACTCAACCAGCAATATTTCTTCATTCAACAATTCTTGCAACATGTTTAGGAGATACTTTCATGCCAGATATGGTTGCTGGACATTCACTTGGAGAATTCTCTGCATTAGTAGCGAATAAAACACTCAATTTCGAAGATGGTCTTAAATTAGTTTACCAAAGGGCATTAGCAATGCAAAAAGCGTGTGAGAAAGAACCTTCAACAATGGCTGCAATTTTAGGATTGGAAGATTCAATCGTAGAAGAAATTTGTGAAAGTATTAATGGTGTTGTTGTCGCTGCAAATTATAATTGTCCTGGACAATTGGTTATTTCAGGTTCAATTCCTGCAGTTGAAGAAGCGTGTTTGAAATTAACTGAAGCAGGTGCAAAGCGAGCATTATTATTGCCTGTTGGTGGCGCATTTCATTCACCACTTATGGAACCAGCTAGAGAAGAATTAGCATCTGCAATTGAATCAACTTTATTTAACACTCCAATTTGTCCAGTTTATCAAAATGTAACTGCAAATGCTGTTTTAAACCCAATTGAAATTCAAAAGAATCTTGTTTTACAATTAACAGCTCCAGTAAAATGGACTCAAATAATGAATCAAATGATTGCTGATGGTGCAACAGAAGTTATAGAGGTTGGACCAGGAAAAGTATTACAAGGTTTATTTAAAAAAGTTGACCGAGCGTTCCCATGCTCAAGCGCTGAGTTATAGACACTATTTCAATAAATAAATTAAAAGGTTCTCGATTTTGAGAACCTTTTTTTATGGAAATTAATTTACACTGCCATCCTATAAGAAACTTAAAAAAACGAGAGTATGAAAAAGTACATGTTAATAGGATGGTTGTTTGTATCAAATGCTATCTTTTGTCAAAACGCACCAGGAGAAATTGTAGGAACAATTATCAATTATGAAAATGCTGAAACAATTTTTGGAGCACAAGTGTTTGTGATAGATCAAGATCGAAAATATCAAGCCATTTCTGATGAAGATGGTAGATTTAGAATTACTGCAATTCCAGCTGGAGAATACACAATGCAAATTAAATATCATGGCGATACAATGAATAATATCGCTGTAAATGTTCCAATGGATGGTATTTATCAATCTGGCACAATTAAATTCAATGCATCAAAAATGTTGGGAGTGATTAATGTTAAATGGGATGATGGTCGAATGAAATTAGAATATGGATCACTACCAGTAAGAACTATCACTGCTGAGGAAATTCAACAGAGTTCAGCTAAGTTCAGTGTTGCAAGTTTAGCAACTACGATGTCGTCTGAAATTAGAATGGCAGATGATGGTCAATTGATGTTTCGTGGAGCCAGAAAAGGCGATATGATTTATTTAATGGATGGAATTAAAAGCACCGAAATTAGTAATGTTCCAAGTTGTTCTATCGCAAGAATGATGGTCTATACAGGAGGTTTACCAGCAAAATATGGTGATACGTTAGGCGGCGCAGTAGTTGTTGAAACATTAAGTTATTTTGATCTATATCGAGCTTGGGAGCGAGAAGAATTGAAGAAAAATTAATAAAAAAAGGGAGTTCAAAATTTTGAACTCCCTTTTTTTATTGAAAAAATTCAGGACTCTTATTTTCAATATGCTTTAAATATTTTTTTAATTCTTGCTCATTTTCACTTTTTAGTATCATGAGCATGTTTTCAGATTCTACGATTATGTAATCATTTAAACCATCAAGTAAAACTAATTTATCCTGTGGTATATTAACAAGACAATTAGTTGAATTGAATAAATAAGCGTTTTTACCAACAATTGAATTGTTGTTTTCATCTTTTGTCAAGTGAGAATTTAAACTTCCCCAAGTACCAAGATCACTCCAATCAAAATCTGCTAAAACAACATCTGTATTTTTAGCATTTTCCATTACTGCAAAATCTATGGAAATATCCTCACAAAGTTCGAAGCAATTATTGACATATTCCTGCTCATTTTCAGTGTTATAAGCTGATAAATTTCCAGCAAATAAATTATGTAAAGCAGGTTGAAAATTTAACAATGCATCTAAAATTGTTTTTGCCTTCCAAACAAAAATTCCTGAATTCCAATAGAAATTTCCACTTTCAACGAATTCAATTGCCGTTTCTAAATCTGGTTTTTCTCTGAATTGAATAACATTCGTTACTTCGCCAGCTTTAATTTCATTGGCTTTAGAAAATTCAATATAGCCATAACCTGTATCAGGGCGAGTTGGCTGAATACCTAAAGTTACAAGTCTATCCTCCTCATTTGCCCGATTGATTGCCGCAGAAATGATTTCAGTGAATCGGTTTTCTCTTACAATTAAATGATCCGAAGGCGAGATAATCAAGGTTGCATCAGCATTTTTAGCCATTATTTTAGCTGCAGCATAAGCAATACATGGTGCCGTGTTTTTCCGTTTTGGCTCAGTTAAAATTTGATCGAAGGTTAAATCAGGCAATTGCTCCTTTACAATTGACGCATAATTTGTATTCGTTAGGATGTAAATATTTTCTTTTGGAGCAGTTAATAACAAACGATCGTATGTCATTTGAATTAACGACTTTCCTATACCTAAAACGTCTAAAAATTGTTTTGGTTTTTGAGGAGTTGACATTGGCCAGAATCGACTACCAACACCTCCGGCCATAATAATACAATAATTGTTATTCTTCATTTTGGTTTTTTATTTCAATTGGGTAAACTTTTGCTAAAGCATTAACGAGGAAAGACCTATTTGTTTTAACTTCTTGACATACAAATCTTTTTCGTCTCAATGGACCTTTTATAAAATGTCGACCATTCAGAACAAAGGTAGAATTATTTGGCAAGTGTTCAAGTATTTCAATTCCCTCTTTTGGTTTATCATATGTGTGTAATACGCGCGAAAGTTGGTGGTCGGAGCAAGATGAAGCTTTCGTGTTGATGAGTGAATTGACTAATGCCTTTTCAATATCCTTTGGAAGGTTGCCACTTTGAATAACAGGTAAAAGTAATTCTCTAAATGCATTTTTCCATTCTTCGCCATGCGGTGGAACTCGATTTTGGTAGACGTTAAAAGTGTTTAAGTGTGCAAATTCATGTAAAGTTGTGATAAGAAAGGAATATGGATTCAAATCTCCATTAATCGTTATTTGATGTTTTTCCCCATTCATGCCTGCTCTGAAATCGCCTAATTTTGTTTTTCTGCCTCCAACAATTTTAAATTTAACGGAAGATTTGAGAAATAAATCCACAACAATTTCAACAAAAGCATCAGGTACAAATTTTTTGTAAGCTTCTGTGACTTGAATTCTTTTTGTTAAACTTTGCTTTTTCACAGGTTAAATTTACATGAAATGAACACTTAAATTTTATAAAGTTTTCAGCTTATGAATGTGAATGAAAGAAATATCAATTATCTTAGCGCTTAATGAAAGTAATTACAAATATTGGCCGTTATATTTTGATGCTCGGAGTGATTTTTTCGCGCCCTGAAAAAATGAAAATATTCCGTAAACGTGTTTTCAATGAAATTGAAATAATAGGGATTAAATCTATTCCAATTGTTATCTTGATGTCAACTTTTATGGGAGCAGTTATTGCATTGCAAACGGCTTCCAATATTGATAATCCTTTACTTCCAGATTATACAGTTGGGTATATTACGCAATCGAGTACAATTTTAGAATTTTCACCAACCATTATTTCATTGATTCTTGCCGGAAAAGTTGGGTCCAATGTAGCATCAGAAATCGGCTCGATGAGAGTAACAGAGCAAATCGATGCACTTGAAATAATGGGTGTAAATTCGTTGACTTTTTTAGTTTTACCAAAAATTGTTGCAGCAATATTTTTCTTCCCAATTCTGGTAATTTTTTCAATGGGCTTAAGTATGATTGGTGGTTGGTTAGCGCTTACTGCCTCTGGATTGCTGACTACTGAAACGTATGTTCTCGGTATACGTTCCTTTTTCGAAGTTTACAATGTTTTTTATGCTTTATCGAAAACTGTCATATTTGGATTTTTAATTGTTTCTATTGCTTCCTTTTACGGTTATTACACAAAAGGTGGAGCGTTGGATGTTGGCCGTTCTTCTACACAAGCAGTCGTTAGCAGCAGTATTGCAATTTTGATTGCCAATTTCATATTAACACAATTAATGTTATTATGATTGAGGTAAAGAATGTAAACAAAGCTTTTGCTGGAAAAACTGTATTGACTGATGTTAGTTCTGTCTTTGAGCAAGGAAAGGTTAATATGATTATTGGTCAATCAGGATCTGGTAAATCTGTTTTAGCAAAATGTATCGTTGGTTTACATGAAGTAGATTCTGGTCAAATATTATTTGATGGAAAGGATTTCTCTGCGATGAATAGAGTTCAACGTACCGAAGTGAGAAAGGAAATTGGAATGCTTTTTCAGGGTTCTGCTTTATTTGATTCAATGACTGTTGAGGAAAATGTGATGTTTCCACTAACAATGTTTACTAAAAAATCAAAGAAAGAAATGCAAGATCGCGTTGATTTCTGTCTTGACCGTGTTAACCTAACTGGAACAAATAAGCTCTTCCCTTCTGAATGCAGCGGTGGTATGCAAAAAAGAATTGGTATTGCTCGTGCAATTGCGATGAATCCAAAGTATCTTTTTTGTGATGAGCCAAATTCGGGATTAGATCCAATTACATCTATTATTATTGATGGACTTATTAAGGAAATTACCTATGAATATAACATTACAACTGTCGTTATTTCGCATGATATGAATAGTGTTATTGAAATTAGTGATTCTGTCATGTTTATTCACAATGGGCAAAATTGGTGGCAAGGTGACCGTGATTCAATTATTACAACGGAAAATCCTGAAATATTGAATTTTGTTTATGCATCTGATTTCATGAAAGAAATACGGACTTCGATGCAGGCAAACAGAAAATAATTCGAAAATCCCTTCGATTTATTGTCACTATTACAATTAAGTACTATTAAAAATACGCAATATACCCAAAATGCACTTTACCATTACGCATTAGGATTGGGTTATTCAATTGTTGCCCAAGTGCATAGGAAATAGAGAATATTCCGATATTCGTTCCAAATGAAAATCCTGCACCAAATCCAAAAGGATGATCTTTCATGTAGGAAATAGCATTGTTTTCATATAATCCTTGATCAAAAAATGAAAAAATGTGTGAGTTTTGGTCCAGCAAATAGCGGTATTCAATTGTAAATACACTTCTGAGTGTTGCGTATAATTCTTCTTCATTGAATCCACGTAAAGAAGTTTGTCCACCAAATCGAAATACTTCATTTTGAAAAATTTCAGGTGCATAATACATTTCTGTAGCATTAATTAAATGAATTACGTGCCTTGGTGTAATGGGAATAAACCAATCAATTTGCAACGCTGATCTATAAGTGGTTGTTTTGATTACCTCAGATGTGTCAGAAAATTGAGCTTTTCTATTTCCGATTGCTACTTCCATCACCAAACCAAATCCTTTGGAAGGGTTTGGTAAATAATCTAATTGTTTTCTGAAAAGAGTAATACCATATGCATTGGATTTAACAGTCGATAAATTAGAGAAATTTGGATTGTTTGCACCACCATTGAGAACGTTTGAAGAGAAATTTTGATAAAAAACCTTGAGATAATTTCCGCCCTTTAAGAAATATTGTACTCCAATAGTGGATTTTAACTCTAAAAAAGAAGTATCTCTTTTATATAACTGAAATTGTGCATCAATGCCAAACGGAGTGTGAAAAAGGAATGGATAATTAATGCGTGCATTCAAAGATTGGGTTTGTTCTTGAATACTTCGCCAATTCAAATTTATGGATTCTCCATGTTTAAAAACATTCAGCAATTTTAAATTTAGTTCTCCGGCAAGGCCAACTTTTGTAGTATTAGCTTTTGGTTGTAATCCGATTGCGCCATTTATTGCACTAACAGGTATAGATTCAATATAGAGAAATAATTCTACGCCTTCTTTTGTAAAGAGTAGTTCATGAGACTTAATTTCTCTTAAAAAACTAAGTTGTTTAATTTTCTTGCTGATATCTTTCAATTTAGATTCATTGTACGAATCCCCAGCTTTAATGTCAATCAAGCTAGAAATGAAAATTGTTGAAATGGATGAATCACCCTTAACATGAATTTTGTTAAAATTATAATAGTGACCTTTATTTAAGATTAAGTTTGCTTTAAGGGTATTGTTTTGAAACGTAATTTGGTCAAGGTAAACCTTGGAAAAGGGGTAACCATTTGAAATGGTAGAATTATGTATCATTTTTAATATATTACTTAATTCAACTGGTCGAAAAGGGATTGAAACAATAGATTTTTCGCTTAAAGTAGAATTTCGTTTAAGAAAAACTTTATCTTCTGGATTGATATTTAGACTTATATTTTCAAAGCGTTCACCAATAAAAAAAGAAACGAGAATGATGTTATTCTCAAATTTCAACGTATCTAATGAAGCCGTTAAATACCCTTTTGCAACTGCTGAGTAGTGCAATTCTTGAAGGTATGTCAAAGCAGAAAGACTATCTTTAAAAGAAAGTTGAATATTTTTTTTAACTTTTTTGTAATTATCCGTTGTAAACGAAATAGAATATTTTTTCTGACAGATTGTATCTGAAGAATAAAAAAGTAAGAAACATAGTAATATCAGCCTCATTGTAATCAAAACGAGTAGGAAATTACTTTATTTCAAATGATTAATACTCAATTGTGAATAATATTTTTTGGAAGTTCAATGTAAAATATTGTATTTTCGCATTTACACGGAAGACTAATTAATAAAAAACAAACAACAATGAAGAAAATTTTGACCTTGACACTTGTAGGGATGTTTCTGTCGCTAGTAATTACGGCATGTGGATCATCAAAAGGAGGCGGAGGATGTGATGCTTACGGTAGCGTAAATCACATTGAAAATAATGACTTAGCATCTAAGTGATTTTATCCCTTTAAAAATCAAGGTCATCTAAGATGGCCTTTTTTTATGCATAAAAAAAGGCATCTGTCAACTGATAGATGCCTTTTTTGTTTTAAGAATGAAATTATTTTTCAACATACGAAACATCGTAGTATACTAAATATGAAGAGGGGAAAGTTGGAACTAAAACATAATTTTCAGCAGTTCTTGTTTCTTCACAATTAGCACATTGCGTCACAACAATTTTATAAACGACAGTTCCTAAGGTATTATCAATTGTAACAGTTCTATCATAAGCGGCATTGCATTTTGCATTTGTTGGGTAGCATAATACAGTATAATTTGAATAATTTACAGGAGCTTTAGCGCCTTGAGCAAATCCAATTTGAATTTCATTAGCATAGGGATGTGATGCATCAATGACATAATTTCCACCCATACTTGAGGTCATATAACCAGCAGAAGGATAAAATATAACATCTGAAATGATAGAACCTCCGTTTACATCATCTTTTTCTATAACACATTTCTTTTTACAAGATGTTGTTCCTAAAATCAAAAGAATTGATAAAAAAGGTAAGAGGGAAATTAATTTGTTCATAATGGTTAATTTTTTAAAATAGTTGTATGCGAAATTATTACTTTTTCTTTAATAAGAAAATTATTTTTTTCTAAGTTCAAAATTCTGTCCCAAATAAACGCGTCTTACTTGTTCGTCCGCTGCTAATTCTTCTGCTGTACCAGACTTTAAAATGCTTCCTTCGAATAGCAAATATGCTCTATCAGTAATAGAAAGTGTCTCCTGTACATTATGGTCTGTAATTAAAATTCCAATATTCCGTTTCCTTAGATCCGATACAATTTCTTGAATGTCCTCTACAGCAATAGGATCAACTCCTGCAAAAGGCTCATCCAATAACACGAATTTTGGATTAATTGCAAGTGCTCGAGCAATTTCAGTCCTTCGTTTTTCTCCTCCAGAAAGTCTGTTTCCCAATGTTTTTCGAACATGTGTCAAACTGAATTCTTCTAAGAGCTCTTCTAATTTCTCTTTTCTATCAATTTTTGACAAATCTGTCATTTCAAGAATAGCAAGAATATTATCTTCGACACTCAATTTTCTAAAAACTGAGACCTCCTGAGGTAAATAGCCTATTCCGAGTTGTGATCGTTTGAACATTGGATAGTGTGTTATATCAATGTCGTCTAAAAAGACTAAGCCAGAATCGGGTTTAACTAAACCTACTATCATATAAAAGGAAGTAGTTTTTCCAGCACCATTAGGGCCTAGTAAGCCTACAATTTCACCTTGGTTAACTTCAATGGATACTCCATTGACAACGTCACGGCCTTTGTAAGATTTTTTAATATGGTTGGTGTGTAATTTCACAAGATAAAAAATGTAAAGTTAAAAATTAAATGACCAACGCGCACGAATACCAATTGGACTCATTCCTGGGTCTAAATGAGTGAGTCTCCAGACTAAATCTACACGTCCAACTTTAAAAATATTTTCTATTCCTACAGCTGCTTCAGCATAGGGGATCGAACCAAACAATTTTGTATCAACTGGTAATTCCATTTCCGAAATATTCCGTGCAGATATGGCACCGTATGTAATTCTTCCAGATGTGACCAATCTTAATTTCAGCTTTTTAATCAACGGAATTCTGTCAAAAAAGAGACCTTCCCAATGATTCTCCACAAAACCGCCAACGTATTTATCTGAAATAAATTCAAAATAGTTCAGCATGTTGAATGCAGATGTAAGTAACCAATATGATTGATTCCCTTCATGTACTTTTAAAAATGGGTATGCTGTTGCTCCAAATACATATCCAGCATTGGCGCCATATCGAATCCTTCCTAGAATTCCAATTTGTCGATTATGTTCCATTTGAAATTCAATTTTCTGATAATTATATTGCCCGCCTAAAAGTCCTTTTACTCCAAAAATTCCTTGTAAAGAAAAAATTGGATATTTAGATCTTAAAGTAGTTCTATCAAAAGCACCAGAAATAAATTCTTCATCTTTAGTCCATCTTATTCGAGCAGTAAATTCACTTGTAGTTATGTTTCTTATGGTATCGTTAATATTATTGATTGGATTTAAATGGATATAATTTGCATTGCCTAGTGCTATATAATCTTTCCATTCGAACGCTCCGAATAATATAAAATCTTTATTAATATCTTTTTCCAAAGAAATACCCGCTTTTTTCACAAAAGTTAATTTATCTAAAGGCCCAGTTCTGAACAATGTACCAAAAGTTGAACCCATTGAAGCCGCTGAAGGAGATGCGCCAATTTGCTGGATGTCATAATTATAATAGGTCGTTAACATCCCGCGCTTTTTAGGTGAAATATTAAATCTTATCGATGCCCCATATTTAACTTTATCATCTTTAAAGCCATAAGCCATTTTCCCTCCAAATTCAATTCTTCTAGAGAAATTATTTGACGTACGGATTGCTAATCCTAAACGTAAATTTTCAACAGGGTTGAAACTAATTAAATTAAAAGCATTTCCTAATTCTATTTTTCCCAATGGATAATATCCTGTTGAAGCAAAATAAGTCAGGTTTCTTAAGGATTTAAAAAAGGGGGATTTATTAAGAGAATCTACCATTTCATTAATCCCATTTTCTTGAACACTCAAAGCTACGTGCCTATGGTTCGCCCAATATTCACTCGACCTTACTTTAGCACTATCCGCAAATTCAACAGTGTTTTCGCTTTTATAAAAAGAATCAGGATGTACTTCATTAATTTTAAAATTGGTTCTTGAAGAGAATTTACGACCATAAAACCCGTATGCTTTGGAGTTTTTTGTAATGTTCACGTCAATAATCATTTTTTCCTGAGTCAACATCCAAACCTCTTTTGAAACTTGATTAAAAGTATGTTCGAAATATAAATCTTGAATATAATTAATGTTTGCCCATGGCGAAATAGTAGCAGATATTTGTTTGACAGCGTAGGTTGTATCATGGATCCACATTTCCCCTTGAAAAGTCAAATCTCCAGTTCGTTTTGGAGCAAACCGTAGTTTGTAACACCACTGATTATCTATAAATGTCGAATCCTCTAAATAAAATTTGTAAAAATTTCGGGCATAATCAGAAATCGGACTGATAAATGCTTTATTAAACATATTGATATTATTGTCGTAAATATTAATATCAAGGTACATATCGCCCAAGAATTGATTGAGTTGTAAATTTTCTATGCCTGTAATTCGTGTAGCTTCTATGACTTCCTTTTTTTTCTTAGGATTATTTTTGAAATAAAAGTTGGAAACTGATTCACTTAATATTGCAGGTAAAAATATTTTACCGTTCTCTGAAGAATCTAAAAAATCCATCACCAAATCAAGCCTTTTCACTAGATTTCGTTCAGTAAATTTATCCCCGATATTATTTAAGTCTAGTTGAACTTTATTATAAACTTCATAATCATACGCCAAGAGTTTTTCTTTATTATTGATATTTTTATTTGCTACGACTCTTTTATGAAGTGTTGTAGAAGGGAATTCATCGGGTGGTTTAACTGTTATTTCACCAATTTCACCAATTCTCCTTGAAAGTCTGACATTCATTTCTTGATTTGCATCACGAATAACGGCTTGATGAATTGAGATATAACCGTTAAAAGAGAATTCCAAAGAATCAGTAGCATAATATGTTTCAATTGAATAATAACCTGTTGAATCGGTCAAAACACCAATTTTAGAATTCCAGAATTGGACTTTAACAAAAGGCATTTTTTCTCCTGTTCCTGCATCCCAAACAGTCCCAAATACTCGGGTTTGTTGACCAACACCAATAAAGGAAGCAAAGGTAAAAAGTATGATGAGGTATTTAGTCATTCTAAAAATTAAATCAGTCTAAGTTAATGATAACAATCATTGACTAATTTATGGCATTAGTCTTTTTTAAGATTTTTTTCAACACGTGCCGAAACAAAAATCCCAATTTCATATAAAAGTATGATCGGAATCGCAACAATTATTTGTGAAATCACATCTGGGGGAGTTATTGCGGCAGACAAAATTAATACACCAACAATAGCATGTTTTCTGTATTTTTTTAAAAAAGCAGGAGTTACAATTCCTAAACGAGTGAAGATATATGAAATTACAGGCAATAAAAATAATATACCTGAATAGAAAACAGTAGAAAGAATAGTGCTCAAATAAGAATTAATAGTGAAGATGTTTTGAATTTGCCCACTTATTTTATATGTTCCAAAAAACTGCACACACAACGGAGCTACAACAAAATAACCAAACAGAATTCCAGTAAAAAACAAAATACTGACATAAAAAATAATTCCTTTAGCGACTGTTTTTTCTTTATGTTTTAGCCCTGGTTTGACAAATCCCCATATCTGTGCAAAAATAAAAGGAAAGGATATAACGATTCCTCCCATTATACTCATCATCAGTGCATAACTGAATTGGCCTGACATTGAAGTACTTTGGAAGCTTACGGGGATTTCATCAATACAAACACCCAGCCAACTGCACATTACTCTGAAAGTAATGAAAGTAGGCTCTTTCATCGACATAAAAAAAGTATTCATGATCCATTCTTGAAACCAAAAAAGTACAGTTGCAACAACAATTATTGAAATTGAAATTTTAACCAGCCTCCATCTTAATTCTTCAAGATGATCTAAAAAAGACATATTTTTATCTTCACTCATATCGATTGCAAAAGTAATCATTCAGCATCAATCTTTGAGTATTTTATAAAAAGAGCTTGTCTTTTATTCGAAAAATAGTAAGATTCATAAAAAGACGAATGATTTAATAATTTCTTAATAAAAGCTTATTTCTAATAACTTTTTTAGTAACTTAGAGAAGTTTCTAATAAACGATATTAATGGCAGAGAATGATCTAAAGATTGTACTACGTAAATATTTTGGATTCAATAGCTTTAAAGGAGAACAAGAAAGCGTAATAACTAATGTATTGAAAGGAAACAATACTTTCGTTATTATGCCAACAGGTGGAGGTAAATCAATGTGTTATCAACTACCTGCCTTGATGTCTGAAGGAACTGCAATTGTGGTTTCACCTTTGATTGCTTTGATGAAAAATCAGGTAGATGCAATTCGAAATGTTAGTGATAATGAGTCAGTGGCTCATTTTTTGAATTCTTCGTTGACAAAAACGGAGATAGCAAAAGTGAAATTGGATATCCAAGCAGGTAATACTAAGTTACTTTATGTTGCACCAGAATCACTGACAAAACAAGAAAACATTGATTTTTTAACCTCTGTAGATATCTCATTCTTTGCAATTGATGAAGCACATTGTATTTCTGAATGGGGACATGATTTTAGACCAGAATACAGAAGATTAAGAGAGATTTTTGAAAAAATATCAAATGTTCCGATTATTGCGTTAACAGCAACGGCAACACCGAAGGTACAATATGATATTCAGAAGAATTTGAATATGTTAGATGCTCAAGTTTTCAAATCATCTTTTAATAGAGATAATCTGAATTACGAAATCCGCCCAAAAAAGGATGTTGAAAAACAAATCATAAAATATGTTCGCACCAAGGCAGGAAAGAGCGGTATAATCTATTGTTTGAGCCGAAAAAAGGTGGAAGAGCTTTCTGAGTTACTACAAGTAAATGGAATCAATGCGCTACCTTATCATGCTGGTCTAGATGCAAATACTAGAGGAAAGCATCAGGATATGTTTTTAATGGAAGACGCTAACATAATTGTTGCTACAATAGCTTTTGGGATGGGTATTGATAAGCCAGATGTTCGATTTGTTATTCATCATGATATTCCAAAATCATTAGAAAGTTATTATCAAGAAACTGGCAGAGCTGGCAGAGATGGCGGTGAGGGTGAATGTGTAGCATTCTATAGTTACAAGGATATTGAGAAACTTGAGAAATTTTTACAAGGTAAACCTATTGCTGAACAAGAAATTGGACGACAATTACTGAGCGAAATTGTATCATATGCGGAGACTTCAGTCTGTAGAAGAAAATTCATCCTTCATTATTTTGGAGAAGTTTTCGATGAAAAAGGATGTAATGAATATTGTGACAATTGTAAAAATCCTAAAGAAAGAACTGAAGGTAAAGAATATGTTACGATGCTGATTAATGCGATTAATGATTTACAACAAACTCAAAAAGCGAAACATTATTGTGCATTTTTATCTGGTAATTTAACCTCAGATATTAAGACGTACAAGCATGATGTCATAAAAGGTTTTGGTTGTGGTAAAGAGAAAGACGAACATTTTTGGAATGCTGTTATCAGACAAGTCATTGTTTCGGGATTGGTCTATAAAGATATTGAGACGTATGGTACACTAAAATTAACTGAAGAAGGGAAAGCATATTATAAGGCACCTAAATCTTTTAGTTTAATTAAAGAGCATGATTTCTCTAACACCGACGATGATGATTCAGATATTATAGATGGTGGAAAAGGTGGCGCATTTGATGAAATCTTATATGATATGCTTCTTGATTTGCGAAAGTCAATTTCAAAACAAAAGAACATTCCTCCATTTGTGATTTTTCAAGAAGCTTCTTTGAAAGATATGAGTTTCCAATACCCTATTACAATTGATGAACTTACAAATATTCAAGGAGTAGGAAATGGTAAAGCGGCACGTTATGGTGAACCATTTACGGCACTAATTCATCAATACGTTGAGGATAATGAAATTGAAAGACCACAGGACATGGTGGTAAAATCTTTAATCAATAAATCTGGATTAAAAGTGCAATTAATCCATAATATTGACCGAAAATTACCTTTAGAGGATATCGGAAGAGCGCAAGGAAAATCAATTGATGAGGTAATTGATGAAATTGAAGCTATTGTTTCTTCTGGAACGCGTGTTAACATCAATTACTACATTGACGATATTTTAGATGCTGATAATCAAGATGAGATTTATGAGTATTTTACAGAAGCTGAAACGGATGATTTAGATCAAGCAGTGGCTGATTTTGATGGTGATTATACTGAAGAAGAATTGCGATTAATGCGAATTAAATTCATGAGTGAAATGGCCAACTGACGATTTCTACTTTTTCTTTTTGAAAATAAG
>CAMDNE010000011.1 GCA_945902745.1 Chitinophaga pinensis
GCTTTTGTTCCAAAACCAACTCCAGTCCCAAAATCAACTAATTGACGCGCTCCAATATTGGAAGTCATAATTAGAATTGTGTTTTTGAAGTCAATTTTACGTCCTAAACCATCTGTCATGTGACCATCATCTAATACTTGAAGCATTAAATTAAATACATCTGGATGTGCTTTTTCAATCTCATCTAACAAAATAATTGAATATGGTTTGCGACGAACTTTTTCAGTTAATTGTCCGCCTTCTTCATAACCAACATATCCCGGAGGCGCTCCAACTAAACGAGAAATTGAGAATTTTTCCATGTATTCAGACATGTCAATTCTTATCAATGCGTCATCTGAGTCAAATAAGTATTGAGCTAAAACTTTCGCTAATTGCGTTTTCCCAACTCCTGTTGGCCCTAGAAAGAAGAATGAACCAATTGGCTTGTTAGGGTCTTTTAAACCCGCTCTATTTCTTTGTATTGCTTTCACAACTTTAGAAACAGCTTCATCTTGACCAATTACACGACCTTTTAATTCTTCTGCCATGTTAACCAATTTACCTGTTTCAGACTGTGAAACACGTGTAACTGGAATTCCACACATCATAGAAACAACTTCCGCAACATCTTCTTCAGATACAACAACTCGGTTATTTTTAGATTCTTCTTCCCACTTCGTTTTAGCCACTTCTAACTGATCTTGAAGCTTGCGCTCATTATCTCTTAGTTCAGCAGCTTTTTCGTATTGTTGGGATTTGACAACTTCATTTTTTTGATCTTTTAAAGCTTCCATTTGCCCTTCAATATCCAAAATATCCTGTGGGACATTGATATTTGTGATGTGCACACGTGATCCAACTTCATCCAATGCATCAATTGCTTTATCTGGTAAATGGCGATCAGTAATATATCTTTCTGTTAATTTAACACATGCACTAATTGCTTCTGGAGTATATGTTACAGAATGGTGATCCTCATATCTTTCCTTGATATTATTCAAAATTTGAATAGTCTCTTCGATAGAAGTCGGTTCAATAATAACCTTTTGAAAACGACGTTCTAATGCTCCATCTTTTTCAATATACTGACGGTATTCATCTAACGTTGTCGCTCCGATTGCTTGTAACTCGCCTCTTGCTAAAGCTGGCTTAAACATATTAGAAGCGTCAAGTGAACCACTTGCACCACCAGCACCAATAATTGTATGAATTTCATCAATGAACAAGATAACATCAGGATTTTTTTCTATTTCCTGCATTACTGCTTTCATTCTTTCTTCAAACTGACCTCTGTATTTTGTTCCAGCAACTAATGAAGCTAAATCCAATGATACGATTCGTTTATTAAAAAGGATTCTAGACACTTTTCGTTCAACAATTCTAATTGCCAAACCTTCAGCAATAGCACTTTTTCCAACTCCAGGTTCACCAATTAAAATAGGATTGTTTTTCTTTCTTCTTGATAAAATCTGACTTACTCGTTCAATTTCCTTTTCTCTTCCAACGATTGGATCCAACTTACCAGCTTCAGCCATTTTAGTTAAATCCCTGCCAAAGTTATCCAAAACTGGCGTTTTAGATTTTGGATCTGTCGGTTTTCTTTGTGTGGAAAATTGTTCTGGCCCTTCCTCTTCTTGTCCTCCAGGGAATTCGGCTTTCGGCGTTGTGTTTTCTTCAATCATGGCTTCTAATTCATCTTTTATGTTTTCATAAATTACACCGTATTTATTCAATACGCTGCAAGCAAAACTATCTTCTTCTTTTAAGATTGATAGCAGTAAATGTTCAGTCCCAATAATTGGGCTCTTATAAAGTTTAGCTTCTAAATATGTTTTTTTTAAAACCTTTTCTGCCTGTTTAACTAAAGGAATATTTGCTAAAGGCACATTCCCAGGTTTTGCAGAATTCATCAAACTTTGTTCAACTTCCTTTCTAATGTGAATTAAATCAAGGTGGAATTCTTTCAGCAACTTAATAGCAGTGCCATCTCCTTCTCGGAATAAACCTAATAATAAATGTTCAACTCCAATAAAATCATTCCCTAATCGCATTGCCTCTTCCCTGCTGTAACTAATCACATCTTTAACACGTGGCGAAAATTTTGCTTCCATACTATTTGATTTCTATGTTAAAATTGCGCAAATTTTACTATGCACAAATATAAAACGAATAAATTGTTAATAAGTAGCCGAAAAAGTCAATTTTCCACACGTTTTTGTTAGTAAAAACAAACAATGTCATGTATCCTATAGTTGAAATTTGACTAATTTCGAAACTTGCTTTAACCAGCACAATTTACGTGCAAAAATAAAATATGTGACAAGATGGCAGATGGAGAAAAAATAATCCAAATTAACATCGAAGATGAAATGAAATCAGCCTACATTGATTATTCAATGTCGGTAATTGTATCTCGTGCTCTTCCAGATGTGCGTGACGGTTTTAAACCAGTACACAGACGTGTATTATATGGTATGCAAGACTTAGGTGTCTTCTCAAATCGTCCACACAAGAAATCAGCGAGAATAGTTGGTGAAGTTTTAGGAAAGTACCATCCACATGGTGACAGTTCTGTTTACGACACCATGGTACGTATGGCTCAACCTTGGTCTTTGCGTTATCCTTTAGTTGATGGTCAAGGTAACTTCGGTTCTGTCGACGGTGACAGTCCTGCAGCTATGCGTTATACGGAAGCACGTCTTAGAAAGATTGCTGAAGAAATGTTGAGTGATCTTGAAAAAGATACTGTTGACTTTGCTCCTAACTTTGATGATAGTTTAGAGGAACCAACAGTAATGCCAACAAAAGTTCCAAATCTATTGATAAACGGAGCATCTGGTATTGCTGTAGGTATGGCTACTAATATGGCTCCGCATAATCTAACTGAAGTAATTGACGGTATTGTTGCTTTTATAGACAATAAGGAAATTGATATTGAAGAATTATTACAGTATGTAAAAGCACCTGACTTTCCTACTGGAGGAATAATTTACGGATACGAAGGTGTTCGTGATGCACTTCTTACAGGACGCGGAAGAATTGTCATGCGTGCTAAAGCTGAAATTGAAGAAGTTAATGGTCGTGAACAAATAATAGTTACTGAGATTCCATATCAAGTGAATAAAGCTGATATGATTAAGAAAACAGCTGACTTAGTGAACGATAAAAAGATTGAAGGAATTTCTGATTTACGTGACGAATCCGACCGAAATGGTATGCGAATTGTTTACGAAATAAAAAGAGATGCAATCGCAAATGTAGTGTTAAACAAATTATACAAGTTTACATCATTACAAACCTCATTTTCAGTAAATAACATCTGCTTAGTTGATGGCCGACCGTTGCTTTTGAATTTAAAAGAAATGATTTTTCATTTCGTTAATTTCAGACATGAAGTTGTAGTTAGAAGAACAAAATTTGAATTACGAAAAGCTGAAGAAAGAGCACATATTTTAGAAGGTTTAATTATTGCATCAGATAATATAGATGAAGTAATTGCTTTAATTCGTGCATCTAAATCACCAGAAGAAGCAAGAGAGAAATTAATGGAGCGATTTGCTCTTTCAGATCTTCAATCTCGTGCTATTGTTGAAATGAGATTGCGTCATTTGACTGGTCTTGAACAAGACAAACTTCGCGGTGAATTTGAAGAGTTAATGATTCTTATTGCTGACTTAAAAGATATTTTAGCAAACGAATCAAGAAGAATGCAAATCATTAAAGATGAGTTGCAAGAAATAAAAGACAAATATGGTGACGCTCGTCGTTCGCGCATTGAATATTCTGCTAGCGAAATGCGAATGGAAGATTTAATTGCTGATGAAGAAGTGATAATCACTATTTCACATGCTGGATACATTAAACGTACAAGCTTAAGTGAATACAAAGTTCAGAATCGTGGTGGAATGGGATCGAAAGGTTCAACTACGCGTGATAAAGATTTCTTGGAGCATTTATTTGTTGCAACTAATCACAATTACCTTTTAGTCTTTACAGAAAAAGGTCGTTGTTTCTGGATGAGGGTTTATGAAGTTCCAGAAGGAAACAAACTTGCGAAAGGAAGAGCAATACAAAACTTGATTAACATTCCTCAAGACGACAAAGTTAAGGCATACGTTAAAGTTTTAGATTTGACAGATAAAGAATATACTGATAATAACTTCATCGTAATGTGTACGAAACAAGGTGTTATTAAGAAAACTTCTTTGGCAGCATACTCTAGACCACGTTCTAATGGTATCAATGCTATTTCTATTCGTGAAAACGATGAATTATTAGAAGCGAAATTGACAAACGGAACAAATGAAATTGTACTTGCAACAAGCGCAGGTCGTGCAATTCGTTTCAATGAAGAAAAAGTTCGTCCAATGGGAAGAAACGCTTCAGGTGTTAGAGGTGTAACTTTATTGAGCGAAACAGATCAAGTAATTGGAATGTTATGTGTTGAAGATATCTTCTCTACTGTATTAGTAGTTTCAGAAAAAGGATACGGTAAGCGTACTTATTTAAATGATCCAGAAGATAAAGAACCAGTTTACCGTGTAACAAATCGCGGTGGAAAAGGTGTTAAAACATTAAACATCACAGATAAAACTGGTCCTCTTTTAGCAATTAAAAATGTGAATGATGAAGAAGATTTGATGATTATCACAAAAGGTGGAATCACAATTCGAATGCACATTGACACACTTCGTACAATGGGAAGAGCAGCGCAAGGCGTGAAATTAATCAACCTTAAAAACAAAGCTGAAATTGCAGCAATTGCTCGTGTACCAAGAAGTGAAGACGAAGATGAGGAAGAAGGAGAAGAAGGCGAAGAAGGAAGTGCAGATGGAACTATCGATAACGAAGATGGTGAAAATGGCACGGATATTGAAAACCCGGATGTGGAATAATTTTTAAAGTGCATCTCAAAGAACAAAACATGAAAAATAAATTTTTAACTGTAATAGGAGTTATATTATTTAGCTCTCAATTAATCGCTCAAAAAACGAACGAAACATCAGCAGCTATTGAATACAATAAGTATTCTGATAACATGACAATGATGATGATGGGTTCTGGTGACGCTGAGCTTGGAAAAAAAGCAATTGAAAAAGCAAAAGGTTATATTGATCTTGCTGCTGCTAATGAAACAACAAAAGAAAGTCCAAAAACACTTTTTTATAAAGGTGAAATCTATACTGGATACTTAATGGCTTTTGGAACTGATTCTGTTTTCATGGCTACCAACGGCGAAAACTATTTAAACATCGGTTTGGAGAGTTATAAAAAATCATTAGCTGTTAGTTCTAAATACAAAGAGGATATTGAAAACTCCATAAATCAGAAAAAAGGATTGTTTTCTATGGGTATCAATATGTTGTATGATCAAGGGAAATTCGCCGAAACAGCTGAAGCATATGAAATGCAAGTGAAATTATCTGACGGAATGAATCAAATTGATACCTTATCAATGTTTAATTCTGGTGTTTGTTATGAAAAAGCGAATGACTTTATTAACGCTGCTAGAATGTATAGTCTTTGTTCAAAAACCGGCTACAAAGCACCATCAATCTATAATATTGCTTCAGCATCTTATAGAAAGGCAGGGAAAAATGAAGAAGCAAAAGCTATCATTGCTGAAGGAAGAAAAAAATATCCAACAGACAGAGAATTATTGTTAGAATTGGTTAATATAAACATTGGTGCGGGCGATGCTGCAGGTGCTGAAGTTGCTTTAAACGAAGCAATTGCTGCTGATCCGAAAAATAAATTATTATATTATACTATCGGAACAATTTACATTGATTTAAAGCAAAACGAAAAAGCAGAAGCATCCTTAAATAAGGCCTTGGAAATTGATCCAAATTACGCTGATGCGCAATATCAGCTAGGCGCACATCTTGTAACTTGGGCGGCTGACACACAAGCTGCAGCTAGTCAATTAAAATTGAATGACCCGAAGTACGATAAAATGCTTCAAGAAGCAGACGCAATTTTCAAAAGAGCATTAATTCCGCTTGAAAAATTCATCACGATTTCACCAAACGATAAAGATGTACTGACAATTCTATATCAATTGTACAGAAATTTAGGGAATCCTGAAAAGTCTGCGGAATATAAAAAACGAGCTGACGCAATTAAATAAAATTAGTTGAGCTAATAAATGGCCATTTGTCAACTGACAGATGGCTTTTTTTTTGCTTTTAAGTTGCTTGTATTAAATAAATTAATATCTTTGCACCCTTAAAATAAGGGCTGTAACACTGTTTTAAGTTATTTTTAGTATTCATCACTTTCGAGTTTACAGGTCACTCGAAATACAATTTAAAAAGCCAAATGGCAAAAAACACACAATTGCAGGGAACTGCAGATTTTGATTGGGATGCATTAGCATTAGACGGTTACACGCTTGTTCAACGTTCTGAAATGTCAGATGTTTATGAGAATACGTTAACATCAATCAATGAAAAAGAAGTTGTAGAAGGTACAGTTGTACTTGTTACAAAAAAAGAAGTAATCATTAACATTGGTTACAAATCTGAAGGAGTTGTTGCAGCTTCTGAATTCCGTTACAATCCTGAATTGAAAGCTGGTGATCTAGTTGATGTTTATGTTGAGTGTCAGGAAGACAAGATGGGACAATTAGTTGTTTCTCACAGAACTGCTCGTATGCACAAAGCTTGGCTTCGTGTGAATGACGTATTACGTACAGGTGAAGTTATCACTGGTTTCGTGAAATGTCGTACGAAAGGTGGTTTAATCGTAGATGTATTTGGAATTGAAGCATTCTTGCCAGGTTCTCAAATTGACGTTAAGCCTATCCGTGATTATGACGTTTATGTTGGTAAAAACATGGAATTCAAAGTTGTTAAAATCAACCAAGAATTTAGAAACGTTGTTGTTTCTCACAAAGCGCTTATTGAAGCGGAATTGGAAGAACAGAAAAAACAAATTATTTCTGGTCTTGAGAAAGGTCAAGTATTGGAAGGAACTGTTAAGAACATCACATCTTATGGTGTATTCATCGATTTAGGTGGAGTTGACGGTTTGATTCACATCACAGATTTATCTTGGGGTCGTGTAAATCACCCAGAAGAAATAGTTGAACTAGATCAAAAATTAAACGTTGTTATTCTTGACTTTGATGATGAGAAGAAAAGAATTGCGTTAGGTCTTAAGCAATTGCAACCACATCCATGGGATGCTTTGAGTACTGAATTAAACATCGGTGACAAAGTTCAAGGTAAAGTTGTTGTTATGGCAGATTACGGTGCTTTCGTTGAAATCGCTGCAGGAGTTGAAGGTTTAATCCACGTTTCAGAAATGAGCTGGTCACAACACTTACGTTCTGCTCAAGATTTCATGTCAGTTGGAGACACTGTTGAAGCAGTTATTTTGACTTTAGATCGTGAAGAGCGCAAAATGTCATTGGGTATTAAGCAATTAATGCCAGATCCATGGGCTAACATCGAAGGTAAATATTCTGTTGCTTCTAAGCACAATGCTAAAGTTCGTAATTTCACTAACTTCGGTGTATTCGTTGAATTAGAAGAAGGTGTTGACGGATTGATTCACATTTCTGATCTATCTTGGCAAAAGAAAATCAAGCATCCATCTGAATTCTGTAAAGTAGGAGATGATATGCAGGTTGTTGTTTTGGAAATAGATAGAGAAAACAGAAGAATCTCTTTAGGTCACAAACAATTAGAAGAAAATCCATGGGATGTATTTGAAACTATCTTCGGAGAAGGATCTGTACACCAAGGAACAATCATTGAAAACAAAGATAAGTCTGGAATCGTTTCTCTTCCTTACGGTGTTGAAGGTATTTGCCCTGCAAAACACTTGAGAAAAGAAGATGGTACTAACGCGAAAATTGAAGATACGCTTGATTTCAAAGTAATTGAATTCAACAAAGAATCAAAAAAGATCGTTGTTTCTCATACACGTACATTTGAAGAAGGTGAAGATAAGCCAACTGTTGCACCTAAAGGAGCAGCTAAAAAATCGGCTAATGCAGGATCACCAACTTCTCAAGCAGTAAAAGCTAACAACCAAAACGTAGAAAAATCTACATTAGGTGACTTAGGTGGACTTGCTGAGTTGAAAGAAAAAATGGAGAAAGGAAAATAATTCTTGATCTATAATAACTTGAAAGTCGTTCATCATTTGATGAGCGACTTTTTTTTTGTCCCAACAAAAAGATAAAACTATGTGCTAAAGAAGTTGTTCTGTTTTTTTTAGCCACAGATACACAGATTGTAAATATTGAAATTCTATTCACTAACAACATGTTATTTTCTTACATACTTGTTGTAGAACAAATTTAATCTGTGCATCTGTGGCTTATTTTTTTTATCCGAAATCTTTGAATAGAATATATTATTCCACAACATTTTGCAATTTTACGCATTGTAGAAATCTTATTCTTTGCCACAGATGCACAGATTTTTAAATTTTGAAATTCTATTCACTAACAACATGTTATTTTCTTATATACTCGTTGTAGAACAAATTTAATCTGTGCATCTGTGGCTTACTTTTTTTTTTAGCGGTGAAGCTAGTTAATACACATAAAAAAACCACGAATACAAAAGTACCCGTGGTTTATAATCTTATAAAGATTGTTTAATCTACTGAATTTGCAAAAGCAATTAATTGATCTTCAGATTTAAAACCTACAACCTGCTTGATTAGTTTTCCTGTACCATCGATAATTAACAAAGTTGGATAAGCTTTAACTTTATATAATCTTGAAATTTCTGGACCATCAGCATCTAATTCACAATCTATTTTCAAATTGATGAATTTCTCATTAAATAATTCTCCCACTTCCGCATTTTTAAAGGAAGTGGCTGCCATTTTCTTGCAAGGTCCACACCAACTTGTGTGTGCATCGATAAAGATCAATTGGTCATTTTCAAGAGCTTCAGCTTTCGCTTTTTCAAGTGTCAAACTTTTAAATTTAATCCCTTCTCCTTCTTTTTCTATAGGCGATTCACTCTTCACAACGAATGCCATTGTAATTAATCCTAATGCTAGTATTCCAATTATTTTTTTCATTTTCTTTAATTTGAGTTTAAATTACAAACTATTTTTAGAACTTCGAATACAAAAAAAAGTAATTCTTGAAGTCCAAAGTTGTTACCTTTGATTCAATAATCATTCCATTAAAATGATAAGTGAACGTATAACTTTTATTGACACAATTCCCGAAAGGAAATCTGAGGTTCAGAATTTCATCGCAGAGTGGTATTCCACATCCGATGTAATTCAAGCAAACACTTCTGGTTCAACAGGTTTAGCGAAAACAATATCATTGGAGAAATCGAAAATGATTATTTCGGCAAAAAAAACACTCTCATTTTTAGGACTAAAAAAAGGCGACACGGCCCTACTCTGTTTGTCGATAAGCACTATAGCTGGGAAGATGATGCTTGTGCGAGCAATTGTTGGTGAATTAAATCTAGTTATTGGACCAATTGATTCAAACCCTCTTCAGCAAATTCGTCAAAGAATTGATTTTGTGGCAATGGTTCCTCTGCAATTTCAGAATTCTATTGAAAACAATTCCGAAAAACTAAAAGCAATTAAAGCGATTATTGTTGGCGGTGGTCCTATTTCATCTAAAATGGAAAATCAGGCGATAACAAGCAATGTGAAAGCTTTTCAAACGTATGGAATGACCGAAACTATTTCCCATGTTGCACTTCGTGAAATAGGGAATAAAAAAGATTTACGTTATCATGCTTTAGAAGGAATTTCATTTAGTGAGCAAAATGAACAACTCATTATAAATTACCCTGAAATTGGTATCGTAGATTTACACACAACCGATTTGGTGACATTATCTAATTCAACAAGTTTTGAGTGGATCGGACGAGCTGATTTCATTATCAATGTTGGAGGAATAAAATTAAATCCAGAAGAAATTGAAAAGGTTTTAGCGGATTATATTTCTGTTCCATTTATAATATCAAGTATCAAGGATGACAAATTGGGTGAAATAATAATTCTTCTCATCGAAGGAAATGATTGTGTTGTTTTGGATGAAATTGCCTTACAAGAAAAACTCACGAAATTTGCCATTCCAAAATCCACTTATAATATTCCTGTTTTTTCTAGGACGTTAAGCGGTAAAATAAATAGAATTGAAACGTTAAAACTTCTTCACATTATCTAATTTGAAGAAATACTACGACATACTTGGTTTACCGATGGGTGCTAGCACTGTAGAGATTAGAAAAAGCTACAGAAAACTTGCGATGCGTTATCATCCAGATAAAAACCCATCGCCGCAAGCAGCTGTTCAATTTATCGCTATTACGCATGCGTACGAAATATTAATGGGCAAAAAAGATGCTCCTGCTGCGCAAATAAGTAATGGTCGACAAGCAGTAAAAGTTCACGTAAAGAAGCAAGAAGAACGAATTAAAGATGCCAAGAAACGTTATTTCGAGCAACAGCAAAAGGAAAAGGAAGCAGAAGAACGTTTCTATAAAAGTTTGTTTATCGGCCGAAAATGGAAATTTATAAAGCTCAATTCCATCTTAGGAACAATTTTAGCGTTGTTAATCATAACTGATTTTTTTCTTCCACATCATTTTGAGAAAGATAGAATCACCCATATTTCAGTCAATAATAATTTTGGATCAAAAGGAGAATTTATTTCGTTGGTGAAAACGCAAAAGAATAATGAATATTGGGTAAAAGATACAGATGGTGGGAAATATGAATATTACCCAGAAATATTGATTGAGAAAACATGGATTTTCCATGGATCATCTAGGTTAATCTCTCATCAAAAAATCAAGTACGGTTATTACTCTTTGCATTATACTTTTTATTCAATAAGCTACTTTCTGATTTTTATATTTTTTCTACCACTTTTCACTCGAATTTACAAACGACCAACGGTAATATTTACCGTTTGCTATTATTTCAGTTTGTATTTATCGGGGATTTTAATTGTGCTCTTCTTGATTTCAAATGACCGATGGGCGCATCTTTTGACTTTAGGTTTTCTGTAACTTAACGCTTCATTGCCCTATCCATGTCGCGCTTGTCATCTTTTTCTTTTAAATCTTCTCGTTTATCGTGCAATTTTTTTCCTTGAGCGCAAGCAATTTCTAATTTGATCCACCCTTTCTCTGATAAGAACATTCTCAATGGAACCAATGTATTGCCTTTAATTTTAAGAAATTTTTCTATTTTGAGGATTTCCTTTTTATTGAGTAATAATTTTCTGTCTCCTCGCGGTTTATGATTGTAAAAAGAGGCATTTTCATACTCAGTTACGTGCATGTTTCTGATCCACACTTCACCTCCACTCATTACACAATAAGCCTCTAAAATACTTGCTTTTCCGTTACGGATACTCTTGATTTCTGTTCCAGTCAATTGAACACCAGCAACATAATCATCAAGCAAGTGGTATTCAAACCTCGCTCTTTTATTACGTATATTTACTTCGTTCTTTGCCATTCTTAATGAAATCTATTTACAAAAGTAAGATTTTTAGTGGAATTGTGATTTTACAAAGGTTGCACTGTTCAAAACATCTCTTATTTATTGAGTATTTAAATTCAATAATAGCTTAATTTTAACGTGTGAAAATTCCTTCGAAACATATTGAAAACGCCGTTGAGCAGTTGTCCTCTTTGCCAGGCATCGGTAAAAGAACTGCACTGCGTTTGGTGCTCCAAATTCTAAATCGTTCAGAAGGTGAAATTGAACAATTTTCTAGGGCTTTTACAGACATGAAATTACATGTGAAAAAATGTACTTCCTGTGGAAATGTTTCAGACACGATTATTTGTTCAATTTGTTCGGACGAAAAAAGAGATCATGCTATTATTTGTGTTGTAGAAGACATTCGGGATGTTTTAGCAATCGAATCAACAGAATCTTTCAAAGGAATTTATCATGTTTTAGATGGTATTATTTCTCCAATGGATGGCGTTGGTCCTTCGGATTTAAATATTCAAACACTCGTTGACAAAGCTGATACAGGTACTATTTATGAGATAATATTTGCTTTGAGTCCAACCATGGAAGGAGACACAACGAATTTCTATCTCTTTAAAAAATTGGGAGATAAAAATGTGATGATCACTACCCTTTCAAGAGGCGTTTCTGCTGGAACAGAATTGCAATATGCGGATGAAATCACATTAGGGCGCTCATTATTGCAGCGTCAGCCGTTCAAAATGTAAATATTTATTACATTTGACAAAACCTTAATTTATTTATATGTTGAAAGAATTCAAGACATTTATCATGCGTGGCAATGTGGTAGATTTAGCTGTAGCCGTAATTATTGGTACAGCATTTAATGCCATTGTTGGTTCACTTATAAATGATGTGATCACGCCACTTTTATTGAAACCTGCTTTTAGTGCAATGCATGTTGACAAACTTGAAAACCTGGCATGGAACGGTGTTCTTTTTGGTAAATTCATTGCTTCGGTAATCAACTTTATCGTAACTGCTTTTGTTATCTTTTTAATGATAAAAGGAATGAATAAAGCAAAAAAGAAAAAAGAAGTCGAAGAAGTCCCAGCTGCAGCTCCAGCTCCTACAATGGACCAAGAATTATTGACTGAAATTAGAGATTTATTGAAGAAATAAGCAATTAACTTTTATGAAAAGGTCAGAATGAAAGATTTTTATTCTGACCTTTTTTTTTACTATTTGCTTTCAGAATACCTTTTGGCATAATCTACAATTTCATTAGAGGAAATTTCAAACGTACCGTTAGGAAGTTCAATAACACTTTGAATCATGCATTTGGCAACGTTTATGACTTCTACTGGTCGGTATTTATTTATAAGTCCAGTTTTCCCAAGGGAATTACCGATTGAAATTGATAATTTTTCGCCTAAACGTTTCTCAGTTCTGTTGCCATCAAGCATGGATGGTTTGATTATTATTAATTCATCAAAACCAATTTTGCGTGCGTTTTCGTCTAGTTGGGCTTTTATTCGTGAATAAAAGAAAGGTGATTTTGCACTTACCCCCAAAGAAGAAATTAAAACACACTTCTCAATACCCTGTTTTTTTGCTAATTGCATCACTTTCGTTGGAATATCCACATCTATTTCAACTTGTTTTTCCTGAGAACCGGCTTTTTTAATTGTCGAACCAAAGGCAATAAACAATACATCAACTTTTGAATTTAACGGTAAATTTTCAATATTATGAAAATCAACAACATGCGTCAATACCTTTAATTCTCTTTGATCTAACTCTCTCCTAGTAAGCAATTCAACCGTTTCAAAGCGCTTATCTTCAATCAATAATTGCACTAATTGGTTACCCACTAAACCTGTTCCTCCTAAAATTAAAGCTGTCATTTTTATTTTTTTTCTAAAAATACAAATCAAAAGTATTAAGATTGGTAAAAAAGTCCTAATTTCGAATATTATTAACGAATAAAAACAATTACAGTTTATTCACTTTATGACTAGTATTTTTGTCGCCAAATTGGATTTTGGTATTACAAGCGAGCAACTAAAGCAAGCTTTTCAGGATTATGGAACTGTGCTTAAGGCAACAGTAGCAACTGATAGAGAAACAGGTAAATCTCGAGGATTTGGATTTGTAGAAATGGCTGATCGTGAAGAAGCATTGAATGCCATTAATGGATTAGATGAGTCTTTAATGAATGGCCGACCAATTGCTGTAAAGGAAGCAGAACAGCGACCGGACACGCGAGCTCCTAGAGACCCAAATGCACCTAGACCTCCTTTTAAACCTAGGGAAAGTTCAGATCAACCAAGACCAAGTTTTAGACCTCCGAGTAGTGATGATGCACCAGCATTCATTCCTCCTGGAACTGATGCATTGAAAACGGAACAAAGAAAGAAAGTTGAGAAAAAAGCAAAAGATTGGGGAGCGGATGACAATTCCAAAAAGCCCAAAATGAATGCGCATAAAAAGAGCAGTAAAAACAACCGCTTTTTTGGAGACGACGACGATGATGATTTTGATGAAGATGATTATAAAATCGGTTCGTCATATGATGACGAAGAAGAAGACGATGAAGACGATGACGAGGATTAATTCTTAATTTGTCTTTAAAACATAATTTTAAGCCTTGAAACTTCCTGTTTTAAGGCTTTTTTATTTAAAAGTTATATAAAACAAAAAAATCAACCACTAGAAATTAGTAGCTTTGTATCCTATGGAAATAATTGTCATTTTCTTTCTTACACTTTTAAATGGATTCTTCGCTTTATCTGAAATTGCGCTGGTTTCCGTCAAAAAATCTCGTATTCAACACCTTGCCGATCAAGGAAATTCTCGCGCTAAAACAATATTAGAACTCCTTGATAAACCTGAGAATTTTTTATCATCTGTTCAAGTTGGAATTACATTAATTGGAATTGTAGCGGGTGCGTATGGTGGCGCAACTTTGACGGATGATTTAGAAGCAACATTTGGCGTAAATTCATTTCTTGGATCATATGTTCATTCTGTTTCTTTAGTTATTGTGATTGGAAGTATTACGTATTTCACGATTGTAATCGGAGAACTAGTACCGAAATCGATTGCAATGAATAGCTCAGAAAAAATCGCTTTGATTTGCGCTCCAATTATTAAGTATTTTACCTTGGCAACATTCCCGTTTGTTAAACTACTTTCTATTTCCACAAAAGTAATTCTTAAGATATTTGGAGTCAAAGAAAATGACACTGAACACATGAGTGAAGAGGAATTGAAGTTCATGCTGTTCAACGCTGGAAAACAAGGTGTTTTGGAAACGGATGAAAGTCAAGTTCATCAAAATTTATTCTACTTTACTGATCAAACGGCAAAATCATTAATGACGCACAATTCTGAAGTAGAATGGATTGATACTTCTAATTCAATTGAAGATATTTTTAGTCAATTACTAAAAAGTTCACATTCAAAATTCATCGTTTGTGAGGATCAAATAAGCAATATAAAAGGTGTAATAAATGTTAAGGACTTTTTAGAAAACTATAAACGTCCAGATTTTAAGATCTCTGATATTTTTGAAGCACCTATTTACATTATACAAAATACACCTGCTTTCAATATTTTAAGCTTGTTTAAAAGCAAAAAGCAATATATTGGAACTGTCATAGATGAATATGGAAGCGTTGTCGGAATTATCACGTTACATGATTTAATTGAAGCAATAGTTGGTGATTTGCCAGATGAAGATGAAGTGGACGAATTAGATATCGTTGAACGCACTGATGGCAGTTATTTGATCAATGGTAAAACGTTGATTTATGAATTGAATCAATATTTCCAACGAGAAGTGATTGAAGATAATATCTCGAAATACACGACAATTGCAGGTTTTGTATTAGAAAACCTTAAAGCAATTCCTGTTGCTGGAGGAAATTTCGAATTTGAAAAATACTATTTTGAAATTGTCGATGTGGATGGATTGCGAATTGACAAAATATTGATGAAAGAAAAGGAAGAAATTGTACTTGATTAACCTGTTGGAATACAATTAATTGCTTCCCTTCATTATCAATTTTAAAAATGCTTTTGGAATAAATTCAATGAAATCTGTTGCCAATAAACTATTTTCTGAAAATTCTTTCACAGCCAAATCACCTGCTAATCCATGAATGTAAACTCCAAGAATAGCTGATTCCTCTGAAGAATAGCCTTGTGCTAAAAATGCTGTTATCATTCCAGTCAACACATCTCCACTTCCACCCTTTGCCATTCCAGGATTTCCAGTTGAATTTTGATACAACTTTCCTCCCGGAACTGAAATGAGCGTTTTTGAACCTTTTAAAACAACAATAACTTCCAATTGATTTGAAAATGATTTCAATTTTTCAATTTTTTGCTCATCGTTTTGCCAGCTTCCTAACAATCTTTCAAATTCTTTTGGGTGTGGCGTTAGAATCGAATTTTTTGGAATCAATGAAAACCATTCTTTGTTCAAGCTCAAACAATTTAATCCGTCAGCGTCTAGCACCATTGGTGATTTAGCTTTTTTTAATAATGTATGTATTGCATTTTGAGTTAAAGCATTGGTTCCTATTCCAGGTCCAACAGCAACAACCGTATATTTTTCGATATTCATATCATCTGTAAAACAAGACTTTTTTGCATCACTACTTATCATTGCTTCTGGAATAGAAGTTTGAAGAATTTCAACTCCACAAATTGGAACATGAACAGTTACTAATCCAGCCCCACTTCTTAAACACGCTTTCGATGCAAGAACGGCAGAACCCATAACACCTTCGCTTCCAGCAATTATAAGTGCATGACCATAAGTTCCTTTATGGGAATCTTTGTCTCGGGGTTTTAAAATCGATTGAACAAGTTCTACTGTTATAGATATATCCACTAGATTGTTTGACATTGCCTTTAAGCTTTTCGCAATGTGCTTGGACAAACATAATCTGTTTTTGGCACATTTGTTTTTGCAATTGCACTAAATCCACCAGCTACTTCAATGAAGTTATCATAACCTCTTGATTTCAGTATCGAAGCAGCAATCATACTTCTATATCCACCAGCGCAATGGATAATGAAAGCTTTATCCTTCGGGAATTGTGCCATATCTTCATTAATAAAATCCAAAGGAATACTATCTGCTCCATCAACATGTTCAGCAGCAAATTCACCCGGTTTTCTAACGTCTATGATTTTTGGTTTATCATTGAATTTTAATGCAAATTCCTCTGCTGAAATTCGTGTTACAGTATCAATCTCTTTTCCTGTTGATTTCCATGCATCAAAACCACCATTTAAATAACCTATCACATTATCGTAACCAACTCGCGCAAGTCTTTTAACAGTTTCTTTTTCGTGACCAACTTCGCAAATTATGAGTATTTCTTGTTTAATATTTGGTAACAAAGCTCCAACCCAAGGAGCAAATTGGCCATCTAGACCAATATTAATACTATTAGGCACGAATCCTTTTGAAAAGACTTGCGCATTTCTTGTATCTAATAGGATTGAATCAGTTTCATTGGCTGCTGCTTCAAACGCTTCTGGATCAAAGGCTTGCATACCTCTTTTCATCACAACATCAATATTTTCATATCCAGATTTATTCATCATGACGTTCATTCCAAAATATCCTGGAGGAGGCAATAAACCATCAGTAACTTCTTTAACAAATTCTGATTCAGTCATGTCAGCGCGCAACGCGTAATTCAACTTTTTCTGTTCACCAATTGTGCTAACTGTTTCTTTACTCATGTTTTTACCACAAGAACTTCCTGCTCCATGAGCTGGGTAAACAACAACTTCATCGGTCAATGTCATTACTTTATTTCTCAACGAATGATACAAGGTTGCCGCTAATTGCTCTTGAGTCATAGATGCTGATTTTTGAGCTAAATCTGGTCTTCCAACATCTCCAATAAACAAGGTATCACCAGAAAACAATGCTTGATCAACTCCTTTCTCATCTTGTAATAAGAAACAAGAACTTTCCATCGTGTGCCCTGGAGTATGCAAAACTTTAATTTTCATATTCCCAAAACTCAATATTTCACCATCTTCAGCAATGTGAGATGCGTAAGTTGTTTGAGCATTTGGACCATAAACAATAGTAGCTCCAGTCGCTTTAGCTAAATCGACGTGACCGCTCACAAAATCAGCATGAAAATGGGTCTCTAAAATATATTTAATTTTTACATTATCATTTTTAGCTCGTTCAATGTACGGCTCAATTTCTCTTAATGGATCAATAATCACAGCTTCTCCATTTGAAGTAATGTAATATGCTCCTTGCGCTAAGCATCCAGTGTATATTTGTTCTATTTTCATGTCAGTTGTTTGTGTGTTGTTCAAATATGTCAATTCAAAGTTCTAATAAAAAATGTGAATATAAAATTATCCTCTCATGAAAATTTCATTCAGAATAATATAAATTCCCATTAGCAATATAAAATATCCAAAACCCTTTTTTAATTTTTCTCCAGCTATCTTTTTTGCTAACTTAAATCCAATAAATATCCCAATTACTGAGGCGGTCGTGAATATGCTGAGTAAGGTCCAATCAATTATATAATCTGATTTCAAAACGCTCATAAAACCAATAGCTGAATTGGTCGTTATAATTAATAATGAAGTTCCAATTGCTTTTTTCATAGGAATATGTGCAAATAGAATCAACGCTGGAATAATTAGAAATCCACCCCCAGCTCCAACCAAACCAGTTATAAATCCAATGAAAATACTTTGAATAAAAATCAGCGTGTAATTCACTGGCGGAATAAATCCTAAATCTAAATCTTTTTTGAGTGGTTTAATCATCGAATAAGAAGCCCCAATCATTACAATTGCAAAAAGCAACATTAATAATATTGACTTTGTAATTTCCAAACCACCAATTGTCATCACTGAATCTGGAATTTGTGGCAAAACAAATCCCCTCGTAAAATACACGGCGATGATTGAAGGAACGCCAAAAATCAATGTAGTTTTAAATTCAACTCGTTTTTCAAGCGCACTTTTAATTCCACCTACCAAAGCTGTTGTTCCAACAATGAAAAGGGAATAAGCTGTTGCCAACGTTGCATCAATTCCCATGATCATCACAAGGATTGGGACAGTTAATATAGAACCACCACTCCCTACTAACCCTAAAGAAATCCCTACAAAAACAGCTAAAACGTACGCTAAAATATCCATCTATTTTTTCAACTTATAATTTCCTATTGCAAAGTTGGCTTTTTAAAATTAACTAAAAAGTTACCAATGTTACATTGATTTCTTAATTGAGCTAAGGTAACAAATAAAAAAGGCCCTGAAAACTCAGAGCCTTTAAAAAGAACATCAAAATTCTTACATGCTTATAATCTTAAATTCAGTACGTCGATTTAATTGACGACCCTCATCTGTATCGTTTGTTGAAATAGGTTGTTCTTCACCATATCCTTTTGAAGTCAATCTATTTGCAGCAATTCCAGCTTTTATCAAGTAGTTGACAACAGCTTTTGCTCTATTATCAGACAAGGCAAGGTTATATTCATTTGCTCCTTTCGAATCGGTGTGACCAGAAATTTCGATTTTCAATGTTGGAACATCAATTAACAGTTTTGTTAATCGTTGCAATTCATTTGTTGATTCTGGACGCAGTGTCGCTTTATCAAAGTCAAAGAAGATGTTTTTCAGAATGATTTTACTTCCAACTGCGATATTTTTCAATTCAACATCTTTCGTCACTTCTTGGAATGCTGCAGTATTTGGAATGTCGAAATTTTCTGAATGAAACAAGTATCCTTCTTTTTTAACAGCAATTCCGTAGTTTTTACCAGCAGGCAATGAAACTAAATACTTTCCTGTTGAACTATTTGATGTAAACGTCGCAATTACTTGATTCATTTGATTGTCAATTATTTCAATGGTTGCGGCTAATGGTTTCCCTGATAAAGCATCTGTAATTACACCTTTTAAGATTGTTAATTTCGCTTCTTGAATATCCATAACTGGAGCAACAACAATTTCCTTAACAGGCGCTGCTTGACTTGCAATCAAATTATCTTCATTGTTCTGAACCATTGGTTTTTCTGCTCCCAAAAAGGTGATTAAGTACAAATCTTTCTCTCCAAAACCATTTGGATTAAATGATGTGTAATAACCATGTCGACCGCTTGCTGAAACAACAAAGAAGACATCATCATCAGGCGTATTTACTGGATATCCGATATTTTCTGGAGTTGACCACGTTTTCAAACTATCATTGTAAATCGTTTTGTAGATGTCGTAGCCACCCATTCCTTTGTGTCCTTGAGAACTAAAATAAAGTGTCTTCCCATCAGGGTGAATAAAAACACCTTCTTCTCCATATTTCGTATTGACAGTCGTTCCAAGATTTTTCGCTTCTCCCCACTTTCCTTTTTCATCTTTGTATGAAATATAAATATCTCTATCACCAATTCCTCCTGGTTTGTCAGAAACAAAATAGACAGCCTTTCCATCTGGAGAATAACAAGCAGATGATTCGTGACTTTTATCACCGTTAATGTTTTTATTCATTGCTTCCGGCTTACTCCAGGTTGTTCCAATCAATTCAGATTCATATAAATCTCCGTTATTTTTACCGATGTAAATAAGAAATTTTGTTCCATCAGCGGATAAGCCTGAATTGGCATCATGGTCATTTGTATTAACTGGTTCTCCCATATTCGCAGCACTTGACCATTTACCGTTACCTTGATTGTACGAAATATAAATATCTTCAAAATACTCATTAATTCCTGGATCAATTCCACCCCCAACAGTATTTGGACGACGAGAAGTGAATAATAAAACAGATTCGTCAGCAGAAATCACCGGACCATAATCAGTATATTGTGAATTAACTTCTTTACCTAGATTGTCAATAAATACACGAATAGGTTTTTGGGAAAGTTCCTTACCAACATAACATTCTTTGATGAATTTTGTCGTTTCAATTATTGCCTCAGGATTTTCATTTGCATTCACACTTTTTTGAAAAACAGAAAATTCCTTTACTGCTTTATCCCATTGCATATCCAAATGGTACGCTTTTCCTAAGTAGTAATTCAAATATGAATCTACCGTTGGATTAAGTTGTTGGGCTTTTTCCAAAAATGGAATTGCTTTTAATTTAAAACTTGAGGCTAAGTAACACCTTCCCAATTTGTAATTCAAAAGCGCATTATTCGGATTGAATTTATTCGCTGCTAAATAAGGTTCTATTGCTTGTTTAAAGTAGATGGCTCCTTCGTTAAAAAATGCATCTCCTTTTTCAATATTGTCTTTGGCTACTTTCAAGCCATCTTTATCTTCCTTAAAAAATTCCTTTGTGAATTCAATATTTTGAGCTAATACCACATTTGAAATCACAAGAAATAATGCGACTAAAAATTTATTTTTTGATGTATATATGATGTTTTTCATAATCGTTTTTCTTCAAAAATTCTTAAAATGCTTATTTACAATCTGACGAGTAATTTTTCGCTGTCTCAACGCCTAGTTCAATTGCCTTTTTCCAATCAGAACAAGCACCAGAAAAGTCTTTCAACATTTCTTTTGCGATTCCACGGTTCAAATAAGCATAACCATAATTCGCATCAATTTGAATAGCTTTCGTGCAATCGTCAATACTACCTTGATAATCTTTCAATTTATATTTGGCAGTTGCACGATTATTCATTGCAAAAGCATAATCACTCTTTAGTTGTAATGCTTTTGTGAAATCATCGATTGCACCTTTAAAATCTCCAGCATCAATCTTTGCACTTCCACGATTTGTGTAGGCAACATAGTAATCTCCTTTTAATTTGATTGCAGAAGAATAATCTTCAATTGCACCTTTATAATCCGCTTTTTTTCGTTTGGCACTTGCCATGTTATTCAACGTGAATGGCATGTTTGGATTAATTGCAAGTGCTTTTTTGTAATCGAATATTGCACCATCTAAATCCTTGATTTGAAGTTTTGCACTACCTCTATCATTAAAAGCATATGCATATTCATTATTAAATTTGATTGCTTCGGTAAAATCAGTTATTGCTCCTTGATAATCTTCTGTTTCAAATTTGATGACACCTCTATAATAGAATGCTTGAGAATAACCTGTATTCAGTTGAATTGCAGAAGAATAATCTTCCAACGCACCAGTCTTATCAGCTGTAACAGCTTTAACTTGCGCTCTACCAAAGAAATATTCACTTTGTTGACTTATATTCAATGCCATGGAATAATCTTCCATTGAACCTTTATAATCTGCTAACTCAAACTTCGTGTTTCCTCTATTGTAATAAGCTTTATCGAAATCAGCTTTTAAGGTAATGGCTTGATCAAATTCCAATAATGCAGCTTTATAATTCTTTTCTTGAAAATAATGAATCCCACTGTTGTAAAATTTCTCTGCATTTTGGGAGCCATCATCTAAAATTTTGGCTTTTACAATTGAGTCTTGGGCTTTTACTGAAGAGAATCCTGCGACCCCCATAAATACAGTAATGATAAAAAATTTCATTGCCATGCGTACTAGTAAATTTAATTAATAATTAAAACTGCTATTGGTTTGGTAATCGCGTTACGAAGATAAGCTTTTTTTTAAATGACACTATCGTGCCAAAAGAAATTTGAAAATCACGATTGACAAAAATTTGGAATATAATTGAACAATGAAAGTCTTATTATTTGTATGCAATCCTGTATTTTAGCAAAAGAAATATATTAAAATGAAAAATCTTTTTTTACTTGACAAAGAAATTACCTTTCTCAACTTCGGCTCTTTCGGCGCTTGTCCAAAAGAAATATTTGATGATTATATCAACTGGCAATACCTGCTCGAAAAAGAACCTGTTCAGTATATCACTGTTGATGGTTATGCTTATTTAAAAAAATCCAAAGAAGCTTTGGCGACTTATATTAATTGTAATGCTGAAGATTTAGTTTTCGTTCCAAATCCCACTCATGCTTTCAATATTCTGGCAAAAAATCTACTACTTAATCCTGGTGATGAGATTTTGACCACTTCATTAGAATATGGTGCAATGGATAAAACGTGGGAATATTACTGTGAAAAAGCGGGAGCAAAATATGTTCGTCAGCATATTTCATTACCTATTCTATCGAAGGAAAATTTTATTCAAGAATTTTGGAAAGGATATTCTGATAAAACAAAATATATTTTTATAAGTCAAATTACTAGCAGTACAGCGTTGATTTTACCTGTCAAAGAGATTTGTGAAGAAGCAAAAAAACGGGGATTAATAACGATTGTTGACGGTGCACATGTTCCAGGACATATTGATTTAAATCTATCCGAATTACAAGCAGATTATTACACAGGTGCTTGTCACAAGTGGATGATGACTCCAAAAGGTTGTTCCTTTTTATACGTTGAAAAAGAACTTCAAGATAATTTGGATCCTTTGATCATTAGTTGGGGATTCAAAAGTATCAATCCTTCTGATTCTAAGTTCTTTGATTACCATCAATTCAATGGTACCCGAGATTTCTCAGCTTATTTAACTGTTCCTAAAGCCATCGAATTCATGAATAAATATGATTGGAATTCGGTTTCAGAGAATTGTAAAAAGCGAGTTTTAGAAAATGCTCCGAAGTTATTTGATTTTTTAAAAACCACTGCTTTGGCTCCTTTAAATACTGATTTCTTTGGTCAAATTTGCAGTGCTAAAATTCAAACGGCAGAACCTGAAAAATTACAACGTTTGTTATTTGAAAAATATAAAATTGAAATACCAGTGATGCGTCATGGGAAGGGATGTTATATTCGATTTTCTTTTCAAGCATTTAATGAAAGTTCAGAAATAGATTATTTGATTCAATCGCTTTCAGAAATCAAAAAAGAGACAAATTTATTTTAAGGTAGACTTAGATTCTGTTTTGAATAATTTATATCAATAATAAAAATTATCCTGAATTAATATTTAGTTTTTAATAAGGTGTGTTTTTTTGTTGTTTAGATTCATTTTAATTAATATTACGACCCGAAACCACGAAAAAAAATAATTTAAAAATTAAAAATTAAAATTATGATTGTTCGTTTACATTTTTTCATTATTTCCACTTTTTTCTGTTCATCTTTTGTGTTTTCACAAGTTGAGTTAAATGAAGTTTCGCAAACAAATATTAGTATTATTGCTGATGAAGACAATGAATACAATGATTGGTTTGAGATTCGCAACAATGGTGCATTAGCTATTGATTTAGCTGGTTATGGTGTATCCGAAGACCCAACACTTCCTTACCAATGGATTTTACCAAGTTATAGTTTAGCACCTGGTGAACATAAATTAATTTATGCAAGTGGAAAAAATAGAATTCCAACCATCAATCATTACGAAACAGTTCTTGTAGCTAGTGATACATGGGAATACCTTGTACCATCTTTAGAACCAGCCGCGAGTTGGAGATTACCAGGAGTAACCTTAGGTTGGTTGAGTGGTCCTGGTGGAATCGGTTTTGGAGATGCTGATGATGGAACTACAATTGCAACTGCAACAAGTGTTTATTCAAGAAAATCATTCAATGTTACAAATCCTTCGGAAATAGAAAAATTAATTCTTTATATGGATTATGATGATGGATTTGTTGCATTCATCAATGGAGTTGAGGTTGCACGAGCAAATGTTGGTATAGTCGGAACTCCCCCAACTTTCAATACGCTTGCTTCAGCTGGTCACGAAGCGAATGGTTATCAGCTAATGCCATTAAATTCCTACCAAATTGATTTAGCTGCTTTTGCAGGCTTGTTGCAAACAGGAGAAAATGTTCTTTCAATTCAAACACATAATGTTCTTGCAACATCTACGGATTTAACTGGTAATGCATTTTTAGCTGCTGGAATAACAACTGCTACAACTTATTTTTCACCTGTACTTCCATGGATGAATTTAATTGCAAGTACCGCTTGGCACACAAATTTCAAAATAAATACAAGTGATATTTTAACGCTTACAGATCCTTTAGGAGTAATTGGGGATCAAGTTACCTTAGTCCCAATCCCTGTCGACCATTCTTATAATCACAATGGTGCGGCATGGTGTATCAGCCCAACACCAACACCAGATTTATTAAATTCTGTAAATTGCTTTGCTGTGATGTTACAAAAACCAATTGTAACAGTTCCTGCTGGAATATACGCAACCGGTCAAACAGTTGAACTTCTAACAATCCAAGTAGGTGTTGAAATTCGATATACATTGAATGGTAGTATTCCAACTAGCACTTCTCCCCTATACACTGGACCAATAAATATTCCTACAACGAAAGTATTAGCTGCAAGATGTTTTGATCCTTCTAACAACTCACTTGCAAGTGCTACAGAAAAAAATACGTTTATAATAAATGAAGCATATGTTGGACTTCCTGTAATTTCAGTTTCAACAGATTCACTTAATTTATATGACACAAATACTGGTATTTATGTATTAGGTCCACCGGATTACAACCCTGGGTACCCTTATTTCGGAGCTAATTTCTGGGAAGATTGGGAACGCTATTCCTATATTGAATATATTTCAACGGACAGCACACAAAAATTCGAAGGCAGTATTGGCTTAAAAATCCATGGCGGTTGGTCGCGTGCTCAACCTCAAAAAAGTTTCAGAATTAAATGCAGAGATGACTATGGAATGTCAAAAATAAATTATGCCTTAATTCCAGACAAGCCTTATGTAACAAAATTCAAAGATTTCAATTTGCGTAATGGAGGAAACGATTACGGCGGCAGTAGAATGAGAGATGCATTCATGCAAAGACTTACGAAAAGTACTCATAATGATTACATGGGTTATACGCCTGTAATAGTGTTCTTAAACGGAGAATATTTTGGAGAATATGAAGTTCGAGAAACATTAAACAATGATTATATAGAAAGTAATAAAGGATTTGATGCAGATAGCGTTTCAGTATTAACTGAAAATTATATGGCTTTTGAAGCAAATGATGGAACAATGGATAATTTTTGGCCAATGTATAATTCAATTGCCGCTGCAGATCCATTAAGTGCAACTTTTTACAATTTAGCAGATTCATTAATCGACTTAGAGAATTATGCTGATTATATAATCACAGAAACGTATTATGGTAATGGTGACTGGAGTAATGGACAGGCCAATAACATAAAATATTGGAACGTTCCAGGTGAAAAGTGGAGAATGATTTTGATGGATTTAGATTTTGGATATGGATTATATGGCGCAACTGCTAATGATAATTATCTTACACAAGCAACGAATGAAGCTTTTATTCATATGGATGTGATTACTGCAAAATTATTAGGTAATCTTCAATTCAGAAACTATTTCATTGACCGATATGCAGATTTAATCAACACCATTTGGCAACAAAATCGCGTTCAAAGTATGGGTAATTCGATGATTAATGAAGTAGCACCTTGGATACCGAGACATCATACACGATGGAGTGGTAATATGACGAATTTCTTGAATACTATGAATAACATGCTTACTTGGAATAGTAATAGAATTGCAGGAGCACGAAATGTAGTTCAATCATTTTTTGGACTTGCCGGACAGGTAACTTATACGCTAAATGTTCAGCCTGCAGGAGCTGGTAGAATTCATATTTCGACAATTGAACCGAGTGAAATAGAATACCCATGGAATGGTGTTTATTTTAAAGGAGTTCCAGTAAAAATAACTGCCATACCAAATCCTGGTTATACCTTTAATCATTGGGACCCGAATGCTCTATTTGCAACAAATAATTACAATCAAGTAGTGGATATTACACCAACTGTAAATTGTGCTTTTACTGCTTGGTTTACAGGAAGTCTAGTAACAAATCCTATTGAAATATCAGAATTAATGCCAGATGCAGAAAACTCAATTAATGGTGGTGATTGGATTGAAATTCACAATACGATGAATGTATCTTTGGATGTCAGCGGAATGATAATTAAAGACACAAATTTTTTACATGTTTATACATTCCCTCTCCAAACGGTTATCCCAGCTGATGGCCGACTTGTTGTTGTTTCTGATACATCATTGTTTCAAAATCAATATCCTTCTGTATCAAATTACATTGGACCTTTAGGCTTCTCAATAAGGAACACTGGTCAAACATTATATATTTATAAAGCAAATAATACGTTGTTAACTGAGGTAACTTATGCGACAACTTATCCTTGGCCAATTGGAACAAATGGATATGGTCGATCGATAGAATTTGAAGGAAATAACCAAGGTCAAAACGATCCAAATGCATGGTTTGCAGGCTGCGTTAAAGGATCACCAGGAGAAGCTTATTTCCCATGTGACTCTACTCTTATTATTTCTGAAATAAATTATAAATCCTCGCCTACATCTGATGCTGGTGATTGGTTTGAGATTCATTCTACATCAGATAACCCGATTGATGTAAGTGGATGGTCAATAAGCGATGGCGGCATTACTGGAGGATACATTATTCCTGCTGGTACGGTTATTTTACCGCATGGTTATTTGGTTTTAGCAAAAGATTTGACGCTATTTAGTGCAATTCATCCTTTAGTAACAAACTTTTCTGGACCTACAGGTCTTGCACTAGGTGCTCAAGATGGAATTATTTTGTATGATGAAACTGGAATAGCGCAATTTTCTGCTAATTATCTAAATTCTGCACCTTGGACAACTGAACCTGATGGAAATGGGAAAACGCTAGAATTATTGAGTTCAACAGGATTTATGAATGAATCAACAAACTGGATAGCGGGTTGTCCTGATGGTTCACCAGGAAAAGCATACGATTCTAATTGTGGCTTATCTATTCCAGAATTATCTTCATCTAATTTATCCCTATATCCTAACCCAACAAAGGATATAGTTTATATCAGTGTGAGTGAAGAGTCGATTATAAATATTTATAGCAGTATTGGAGAACTCTTGTTCACTAAGCGATACGCGGAAGGGAATCAAGAAATTGATTTAACAAATTACACTTCTGGTTCTTACTATATTGAAATGAACAACAAGCGATCAATGGTCGTAAAACTATAATTGCTTAGAAATTTAAAAATCAGTATAAGCCTCAGAAAATTCTGGGGCTTTTTTTTGTTTAAGTCCAATTTCTTTTCAAGTCAAAAAACTTTTCAATGTTAACTGTATGTTAAGAGAAATAGTTATCTTAGCACGATTAACTATTACTATGAGAAATATCTACTTGCTTCTATTCTCGTCATTGACGATTTTTTCTACAAACGCACAATATTGCACTGCGGTTGGACCAACAAGTACAATTGATTCCAACGTTGGTTCTGTTCAGTTGACTGGTGTTTTAGGTTCTATTAATTATGTTGGTTGTCCAGGTGTTCTTGGTTTACAAGATTTAACTGCATTGGGTACAACATTAAATGCAGGTGGTTCATATGTTGCCAATATTCAATTTAGCACGTGTGGTGGTAATTATTCAGGAGCTGGTGAAGCATGGATTGATTATGACCAAAATGGAACATTTGATCCATCAGAATCAATTGGCACTTGGTCTGGAATACCACCTACTCCATTATCTGTTTTCAATTTCAATGTTCCAGCTGGGGCTCAAAATGGATTAACGAGAATGCGTGTTACGCAGCAAGAACAAGGAATATTGCCATTAAATCCTTGCGCAACATTTTCTTGGGGTTCTGTAATGGATTTTAGTATTACAATTGGCAACGGCATTGATTGCAGTGGATATGTTGGTGATGACACAGTTGACCCAATTATTGTTGCAACCTTGCCATATGCAAATACAGGTGACAATTCATATTGTTATTCCAATCAGAATTTGGTTTATAATTCTCCTGATGTATATTATCAGATTACACCATCACCAATGATGCAATCAATCACTGTTTCTTTGTGTGGGTCTTCCTTTGATACTTTTTTAAGTGTTGTGGATGCATTTGGAAATATTGTTGCTTTTAATGATGATGCAGCAGGATGCGGTACCTCTTCTTCTTTAACTTTTGAAACAGCTGGACTAGGACTTGCTTATGTCATTGTTGAAGGATGGGGAAATGCGAGTGGAGCTTATAACATTTCCATTAATTCAGACTTTTTAGGAAATGAAGAATTGATAGAACAAGATTTTATTTTATTTCCTAACCCAGCAACATCTAATTTTTCAATTAAAGGAATCCAAGGAAAGGTTGAAATAATTGATTTATCAGGTAAAATTGTTGAAACAATTGAAAAATATAATGGTGAAAGTATTTCAATCTTGAATTTGAAAAACGGCTTTTACACTGTTCAATTTGAGAAAAACAACCTATTACATTCTAAGAAATTAATGATTCAGTAATGAGAAAATTACTTATCCTACTTTTTGCCTTATTTCAATTTTATTCAATGGCTCAACCGTGGTTTGAGAAATCGAATTTTGGAGGTGAAGCAAGACATAGAGCCACATCTTTCTCTATTGGGAATCATGGTTATATTGGTTTGGGGCATATTAACTCCGTAATAGGTGTTGAATACGAAGATTTTTGGAAATACGATCCTTCCTCCGATACTTGGACTCAAATCGCGAACTATCCTGAAGGAGAATGTTTTCATGCTACTTCATTTACAATTGGCAACATAGGTTATGTTGGAACTGGTCGCCTATCAAATGGAAGTTATTCTAAAAACTTTTATTCTTATGATCCATCTTTAAATACATGGACTCAAATTGCTGATCTACCAGGTGTTGAAAGAAGAGGCGCTGTAGCATTTTCAATTGACGGAAAAGGTTATGTTGGAACTGGACAAACATTTAGTGGTTACTCAAATGATTTTTACGAATATAATCCTCTTACAGATCAATGGATTGTTAGAGCGAGCTTACCTGGCACACCTAGAACTTCTTCCGTTGCTTTTTCAATAGGAAATTTTGGATATTTAGGAACAGGGGATACGAATAGTGGATCCGCAAATGATTTTTATCAATTTAACCCAATTACTAATCAATGGGTCGTTAAAGCGTCTGTTGGAATTTTTACACGTCAAGAAGCTACAGGATTTGCAGTTAATGGCCTAGGTTATATTGGATCAGGTGATGATTATTCAAGCGGTAACAATTATCCAGACATGTGGGAATACGATCCGATTTTAAATAGTTGGGTACAAATTGAAGATTTTGCTGGGACTCCAAGGCGCTATTTAACTTCATTTGTTATTGGATCAAGAGCATATGCTGGTACAGGTACAAGTGGTACAAATTTCAGAGATTTCTGGATGTTTGATCAAATACTTTCTGTTTTGACGCGAAAAATGGAACATCTCACGATTAACACCTACCCTAATCCAGCTTTTAAAACCATATCTATTGATTTAAAAGAATTACCAGAATTCATTCATATTGAAAACGTTACATGTTCATTATTTTCAACAACTGGAAGACTGATTAAATCAACAAATTTTGAATCTTCAACGTGTAACATCGACGTTACAACCCTTCAAAATGGACAATATATTTATCAATTAAATTACGAAGGAAACAGTTTTAAAACAGGTAAAATTATTATCACCAACGAATGAAGAAACTCATCATACTCTTAATAATAGTGTTTGGAACACTAAATTCTCAAGCAAATCCATGGATACAAAAGGCAGATTTTGGTGGCACTGGACGACATAGAGCAACTGGGATTTCAATTGCGAACAAAGGTTATATGGGATTAGGACATGTCAATGGAACGGGAATAGATATTGATTATAAAGATTGGTGGCAATATGATCCTGCTTCAGATTCTTGGACACAAAAAGCAAATTTCCCTGTACTAAATCATGGTGCAGTTGCATTTTCAACTAGTACTAGAGGATATGTAGGGGGTGGATCAGCATTGAATGGCGAGTTTTATGAATATAATCCGATAACAAATGTTTGGTCACAAATTGCAAGTTGCCCTTTATCAGTAGGTGATGTACAAGTTTTTTCGGTCGCAAATAAAGGGTATGTATATTTAGGAAATCAACTTGCAGAATATGCCCCATTGACAAATACATGGGTAATGAAAGCAAATTCCCCAACCTATTTTGGAACTTGGAGCACCTCATTTTCAACTAATAGTAGTGGTTTCGTGAAATCTGGGGCTGCATTTTACGAATATAAACCAGCTCTTGATCAATGGATGGTTAGAACTTCTTTTCCAGGTTTAACGAGTAACGGTGGTGCAGGATTTACCATGAATAACAAAGGTTATATGACTTGCGGATACGTGGGATCGCTGGCATTAGTAACAAACGAAGTCTGGGAATTCAATCCAGGCAATAATCAATGGTCTTTGATTTGTCTATTCCCAGGCTCAAGCAGAAGATTTCCTGTTGCGTTCTCGATCAATAACAAGGGTTATTTTGGAACTGGAACCAACGGGATTAACATGAATGATTTCTGGGCATTTGATTTTGACCCACTTGGAATATCAGAAAATGACCTTTCAAAAATTAATATTAATGTATTTCCTAACCCTAGTTCTGATCAAATAAATTTTGACTTTTCAAGCCTTGAACAAGAAATTGTAACGAATAGTAAAATTCAATTATTCTCTTCAGATGGTAGGAAAATTAAAGAAGAAGCTATTCAGAATACACTTCATACTATAAATAGAAACGATTTAACAAATGGAATTTATTTTTATTCAATTCTCTATAAAAATGAATCTATTCAATTCGGGAAAATTACTTTTAATTAATAAAATATGATGAAAACAATTTGTCTTCTTATAGTTACTTTGCCTTTTTGTTTATTTGGCCAAGCTCCAAATTCATGGTTAAAGAAAAATGACTTTGGTGGACTAAAAAGAGAAAGAGCTGTAGCCTTTTCAATTGGTGACTTTGGTTATGTTGGTACTGGTGTGGATACTGTTGAAATTGTTCACAATGACTTTTGGAAATACGACCCTGTTTTAGATGTTTGGACACAAATCGCTAATCTTCCAGGCTCAGCAAGAAGAGATGCGGTAGCATTTGAAATTGGAGGAAAAGGTTATGTTGGAACAGGAATCGATAATGATGAATCCGCTCTAGGACTTAAATTAAATGATTTTTGGGAATACAATCCATTAACAAATAGCTGGCTACAAGTAGCAAACTATCCAGGTGGCGGCGGTGCAGGAATGTATTTCTCTACGGCATTCACTGTTGATTCGAAGGGATATGTTTGTGGTGGAAAAAGTGGCCCAAGTTTCTATTCAAGTGAAATGTGGGAATACAAACCAAGTATTAACCAATGGACGCAACGCGCTAGCTTTCCTGGAGGAGTTCGGTATCAATTAGCATCTTTCTCAATCGGTTATTATGGTTACGTCGGACTCGGAGCAAGCGAAGATGTTTATAAAAAAGATTTCTGGAAGTACAATGCTGGAACCAATCAATGGACCCAAATAACAGATTTACCTGCAAGTGAAAGAGGTGCCTGTTGCACTTTTACTATAAGCGAACGTGGATTTGTATGCATGGGTTCGGATGGCGGGATATTAGACGATTTATGGGAATACAACCCTAACACCAATGATTGGGTCTCAAAGGCGCCATACGGAGGAAGCGAAAGAAAAAATGCTATTGCTTTTGTTGTAAATGGCAAAGCATATGTCGGAACAGGAAAAGGATATTCTGGTAAAAAAGATGGAATGGAAGAATACACTCCAGGTCTAATCCTTGGAACAGAAGAGTTAGCGGATGTCAATTTTACAGTTTTTCCAAATCCATCACAAAATAACTTTCAAATAGTTTCAGCGCATGAATCAATAAATTCATTTGCCCTATATTCAACAGATGGAAAACTTTTGAAACATGTTTCGCGAAATTTTGAAGCACTTTTAAATTTCGATCATTCTGATATCAATGCTGGAGTATATATGCTGGTTGCATTAGATAAATCAAAAGTAATTTTAAAAACACAACAAATTATCCTATTGTAATGAGCAAGAATAATTTAAATATATTAATCGGATTGGCTCTTTCTTTTACTTCATTATCTCAAGATATTTGGATACAACGAGATTCAGTAAATGGCCCTGTAAAAGGTTCTTGTGCTAGTTTTGTTTTGCAGCATGATGGATATGTAATTGGAGGCTTAGATGATTTTGGATTTAACCGAAAAATGTATTCTTATAGTCCAGCGCAAAATAACTGGGACAATGAAGAATCTATTGGTGGACTTTCTGGAAGTGGTTTAAGTCGTGGCTCTGCCAGTAGTTTTGCTATTGGAAATAAAGGTTACGTTTGCTTGGGTCAGGGAGACACGAATCCCTATTTCAAAGACTTATGGGAATATGATTTAGCAACTGGAGCATGGACCCAAAAAGCAGATTTTATCGGTTCTGCGCGACGTCAAGCAATCTCTTTTACAATTAATAGTATTGCATATGTCGGAACGGGGCAAGATTTAACTGGGCTAAAAAAGGATTTCTTCAAATACGAGCCATCGACAAACATATGGACACAATTGAACGATTTTGCTGGTACAGCTCGAAGACAAGCTGTTGGTTTTCAAATGGGGGATAATGGCTATATAGGTACAGGTGATGATGGCGTTTTAAGAACAGACTTTTGGATGTACACGCCGTCAACAGATACATGGATGCAAAAAGCAAATTTCCCAGGAACGGCAAGAGCTGGAGCAACAGGTTGGGGTATTTTTCCAACAGGATTTATTGCTACTGGAGAAGATGTCAATTATGATTATAAAAAAGATGTTTGGGAATATAATTATTTTGGAAATTCTTGGATTCAACGTACTGATTTTATCGGATCTGGACGAAAAAATGCGGTTTCATTTGTAATTGATGGTGTAGCTTATTTAGGAACGGGTTACAATGGAATATTTTTAGATGATTTTTATGCATATTTTGGAATTGTTGGCATGACCGAAAATACTTCCAATTTTATTTCATCAATTTATCCGAATCCAGCAAAAGAACAAGCAATTATAAAAATTTATGATGAAAATCCTTCCGACTTGAAATTACAATTCTATTCTATAACAGGAGAAGAATTAACATCAAAAGTGGAAGCAAATTATACTTCTAATAATTCAATTTCAATAAATACTTCAAATTTATCTGCTGGAAATTATTTTTACTCACTTGTTAATAGTTCAAATAATAAAAAATCAACAGGAAAATTGATAGTTTTATAAGCATGAAAGCATTTTTTATATTTTTCTCACTTCTAATAGTAAGTTGTAATTCCAATATTGAACCGACAAAAGAAGACATTTCTGACACAAAAGTTCCGTTAAAAAATAATGCTGATACTGAATTTTCTGTGGTTACGATAGAAAACCAAGATGCAACATGGGGATACCAATTATTAAAAGATGGCAAACTCATGATTGATCAAAAAAACATCCCTGCTATTCAAGGTAATCGCGGTTTTTCGACTAAAGAAAAGGCTGAATTGATGGGTTCTTTTATTCTTCAAAAAGTAAAAAATGGTGGGTTCCCTCCTACCGTTTCGATTGAAGAAATGGATAGTCTTGGCGTTTTAAATTAAAAAACCCATGTAGTTGCGTTTTCTGAAGCTACAGAAAACAGGTTTAGGGTTGCCGACAATCGTTGTAATCTGCTGTAAGAACGAATTCTATTTTCGATAAATCGAAATGCAGCCCGCCATTGCTTGCCTAAGACTTCCCTGATGGTCAAAATTGTAGAGCTTCAAGAATAAACTACATGGGCTCCGCCGAAACGAATAAGATTACTTTACCAACTCTGTGGAAGAATCTCTGATGTAAATATACAAATCCTTTCTTCGTTTTATATTCAATCTTCAAAAAAATTGTACCTTCGTTTCACTGATAAAATCAAACTCTAACATGGGCTTATTAAAGAAATTACTGTATAAATTATTGAGCCAACGTGCCTATTTAAAAACACTTCATAGAAGTTTCTATTTACTCTATTCTTGTGGCTTTTTAAAGAATGATTCACGTTTCAAATACCATTATATGGTAAAGCAACTCATACAACCAGATTTTACAGTTGTTGATTTAGGCGCTAATTTGGGTTACTTTTCAAAAACATTCGCTCGATTAGCAAAAAATGGAAAGCTAATATCAATTGAACCAGTTCCTGTTTTTTATGATACACTTTCTTATTTTATGAAAGGTTATTCGAATACAACAATTTACAATGTTGCACTGGGTACTGAGGAAGGTTCAATTACCATGGTTTTACCCGAATCAAATGGAATGATTAGAACTGGATTGCCTCATATTGCTGAGTCTGAAGAAGAAAAACAATTACATGCTACACAAGAAGTGAAAATTGTAAAAGGAAGTAATTTGTTGGCCGATTTAAAGAAAATAGATTACATAAAATGTGATATAGAAGGTTACGAACTCAATGTTTTTCAGGAAATCAAACCACTTTTAGAGAAACATTTACCGTATATTCAAATTGAAATTGCTGAGAAAAATTTGGATGAAATGTCACGTCTATTCAATTCTTTAGGATATACTCAATTTGGAATCAAGGATTTTAAATTCATCAAGGAATCTGGCAAACAAGCTGAAGAAGGCGATTTCTTTTTTGTACCTCAAAAGAGAATGGAAGAATTTGAAAAGAAATTTCTGTGAATTATTTAATTTTCAAAACAATTCCACTCCATGCTCACATATAAATTGGCTTGCGAAAAGTGCAACAAAAAACTTCCAACAGAAAGTAGAGAAGCTTTTATCTGTTCCTTTGAATGCACTTTTTGTGAAACATGTTCACAATCAGAATTCAATTTTATTTGTCCCAATTGTGGAGGGAATTTAGAAAAAAGACCAACCAGAATAATTTAAAAAGAAAATTAACTGTTTTCTTTTAGTTCCTCATTCTCCTTTTTCAACGCTTCGATCTCTTTGTCTTTTGCGCGAAATTTTTTATAACTGAAAAGAAAAGAAAAAGCATATCCCACAACCATTGAGAAAATAATCAATAAGGTCAAAGGCATTTTTGTTTGAATAAATAATAAATGAACATCTTGTTCTTTCCAATTTAACGTTGCAAATACAACACCCATTATTCCAAGAATAATACTAAAAACAAATTTTACTTTATTCAGTAGTGATAAACTATTCCAATATTCAGTCATGACTTTTATTTTAATTCGAAATTATATAATTTTTATCATACATCGATGGGAAATTCATTACTTGAAGTTATTTTATTCATTTGAAAGCAAATCTCTAATCAATCAACTAACCTGAAAAATTAAAAAGTACTATCTTTACGTCGAAATAAAAAATAGAGCATGGCAAATACAGCAGATATTAAAAATGGAGTTTGTATCAAACACAATGATAAACTTTTTCAAATAATAGAATTTCAACACGTTAAACCAGGAAAAGGTCCAGCATTTGTTAGAACAAAAATGAGAGGAATAGAATCTCAAAAAGTCTTGGATCACACGTTTTCTGCAGGTCATAAAATTGAGATTGTACGAATTGAAAATCGTAATTATCAATATTTGTATCAAGAAGGTCAAGATTTTGTTTTTATGAACAATGAAACATACGAGCAAGTAAACATTCCAGGTAAAATGATTGAAAAGCCATTGTTTTTGCAAGAAGGAATGATATGCAATATTCTGTTTCATGCAGAGGAAGAAGCACCTTTAGTAGTTGAATTACCAATGTATATTACGACAAAAGTAACTTATACAGAACCTGGTGTTAAAGGAGATACAGCAACAAACTCAATGAAATATGCAACAATTGATACTGGAGCAGAAGTTCGAGTTCCTTTATTTATCGCAATAGACGAAGTAATTAAAGTTGATACAAGAACTGGTGTATATGTAGAGCGAGTTAAAGCTTAATATATTTAGGATTAGTTAGGATTACGGGAGCTTTTGGCTCCCTTTTTCATGCTTTAAAATCAACGGGTAAATACCCATTCATCTTCAGTTGATTGATTGACATCAAACGAATATCCATCAACGTTGTATAATTTCAATTCTTCAGCAGATTCAATCTTATTCGTAACAATATAACGCGCCATTGCTCCTCGAGCATGTTTCGCGTACATCATAACAATTTTATAATCGCCATTTTTAAATTCTTTAAAAACAGGAGTGATTACAGCATTTTTTAAGTGTTTTTTATCTATTGCTTTAAAATATTCACTGGATGCTAGATTGATAATCACCTCCCCTTTTCCCATTTCATTATTCAAAAAAAGACTAAGTTTTTTACCCCAAAATTGATATAGATTTTTTTGGTTGGGCGTTATTGACCATTTGGTGCCCATTTCTAATCTATAAGGATACAATAAATCTAATGGTTTTAAAACCCCATATAACCCTGACAAAATTCGCACTTTATTTTGGGCAGACTCAAGTTGCTCTTCTGTTAAAGATTTTGCATCAAAACCTTTATAAACTTCGCCATTAAAAGCAAAAATAGCCGGTGAAACATCCGAATTCAATTCGATTGGTTCAGACCAGTTTTGAAAACGTGTGTGATTAATTTGAGCCAAATCTGTTGAAACATGCATCAATGCTTCAATTTTTTTTACAGAAAACTTTTTCAATTTCTTAACTAACTGACTACTTTCTAATAAAAAGTTAGCAACCGAATAGTCAAAAGATTTGTCTAATTCTTTAATATCGATTGTTTTGGCTGGTGAAATAAGGACTTTCATTTATATTTTGCTTTAGGTAAAAATAAGGTTTGAAATCTTAATTCACACCCAAAAACAATATTATTTGTTGTTAAGAGAAAATGATTATTGAATTATTGAATTATAAAATAATTTAAATTCATACAATCACTATTTAACAAATTATTTTAAAAATTGGTTCTAATTTATTTTTTGTAAATTTATTTTTGCTTAAACATAATATATCAAACTATGAAAAAAATAATACTCTCTACAATCGGCTTACTCTTATTAGGTTCTTCTCAATTATTGTATGGTCAAAATGAATCTGGAGTTATCCAATGTGATTCTTATTCTTTGTCTAGACCACTAAGTGAACTTATCGCTGAAGAACAGGCTAGCAATAAAAGAACTGAAAAACGATTGCAAAAAACACGATTAAAAGATTTAGAATCGAAAGATAAAAAACATAGAGAACCTCAAAAGTTTCTTTATTCGGAAGAAAAAGACGGAGCAGCTTATGGAACTGATCCTTCTTTATTACAAACTTCTAATGGAACGCGTCCTGGTCCGGCGGCAAGATTAAACATTAATGGCCTAAACAGTAATTCTGCACCACACGATCCTTCAGGTGCAGCTGGTTTGACGTATTACATACAAGCTACAAATGCAACACCTTGTCGAATTATAAATAAATCAACTGGAGCAACTGTTTCTTCATTTACAATGGGAACATTATGGAATCCTGATTTATCTCAAAATAGTGGAGATCCAATTGTAATGTATGACCGTTATGCTGACCGTTGGTTTTTGGCTCAATTTGGAACATCAGGTAATAAAATATATATTGCTGTTTCAACCACAAGTGATCCTCTAGGGACTTGGAGCTGTTATTCGTATACTTCTCCTTCATTTCCAGATTACCTTAAATTCTCAGTATGGCAAGATGGATATTATATGACATCCAACCAATCATCACAAAAGGTTTTTGCTTTTGAAAGAACTGCAATGTTAGCTGGAAGTGCAACGGCTCGTTCAGTTTACACTTCTTTTAATCCACCAGATGGAGGAGGTTTTTTCTGTCCGCTTCCTGCTGATGCTGACGGAAATGGTGGATTACCAGCAGCGGGGACTCCTTGCCCAATCATGTCATTCTCAGACAATGCTTGGGGTGGTGGAGTAATTGATGGGATTCAAATTTATCAAATGGCAGTAAATTGGGTTCCAACAACCCCAACCGCAACAATATCATTTGTTAGCGCTATTCCTACAATGGCATTTGATGGTTCTTATGATGGGAATTGGGATGATATAGCTCAACCTAATACAACTCAGAAACTAGATGGAATTGGTGGAGTATTGATGTATCGTGCTCAATATAGAAAAGGGGCAACTCATAACACAGTATGTCTCTCTTGGCCAGTTAAAGTAAGTACAACACAAAGAAGTATTATGTGGGCAGAACTTAGACAAAATCTTGGAACTGGAGCTTGGTCTGTTTATCAACAACAAATTTATGCTCCTGACACCTATTACAGATGGATGGGCTCAATCTCAATGGATGACGCTGGAAGTATTGGATTATGTTATGCTAAATCTGGTTCTTCAACAGTTTTTCCTTCCTTAGCTTATACGGGTCGTTTAGCTACTGACCCAATAAATACAATGACCATTTCTGAAACAATTGCAACATCGGGAATTGTTTCCCAAAATACAAGTTATTATGGTGGAAATCGTTTTGGAGATTATGCACATACAACTTTAGACCCAGATGGATATACATTTTGGCACACAGGCGAGTATATGGGCGGAGTAGAAACTACCAATCAACTTACGAATGATCCAAAAAGAACAAGAGTTTATTCTTTTGCTATTGCGTTACCAAGCGATGCGAATGTTTCGGTAATTTCTTCTGATTTGGATAATACAATTTGCATTGGTGCTTCTGTAACATTTACAGCTATCCCTGCAAATGGTGGAACAACACCATCATACCAATGGTTTATAAATGGGAACCCAATTGGAACAAATAGTACAACTTTTACAACAAGTGGATTAACTACTGGTCAAATTGTAACATGCATTATGACTTCAAATATGCCTGGAGTTACTAATAGCCCTGCTACTTCTAATGCAATTACTACAGCTGTAACAAATCCAGTTTCTCCATCAGTATCTATTTCAGGAAGTACTACAATTTGTGAAGGTTTAATAGCATCTTTTGCAACTTCTGCAAGTTATGCAGGCTCTTCTCCTACATATCAGTGGACATTAAATGGATCAAATGTTGGGACTAACTCAACTTCATATTCGTATTCTCCAACAACTGGAGATATTATTGGAGTGACTTTGACATCTAGTAATACATGCGTAACGAGTTCAACTGCAGTGGCAAATCCACTTACAATGACTGTTAATCCAATACCTGTTGCAGCGACTATTTCTCAAAATGCTAATGTATTGACATCTAGTTCTTCAACAGGTAATCAATGGTATTTAAATGGTACCTTGATAGCTGGAGCAACAAGTCAAAATTACACTGCTACTCAAAATGGCACATATACAGTTGTGGTAACTTCTGGTGGCTGTTCTTCAGCAGTATCTGTAGGAAGTGTTATGAATGGAATAGCAGCAATAGTAGAATTAGATCCTTATGTGTTCTCTATCTTCCCTAACCCTTCACAAGGTGACTTTAGTGTTTCTTTTAAAGCTAATTTAAGTGAAGTTTACAAATTAAAAGTATTCAATGAAGCAGGACAATTAGTATACGAGGATGTTATTGACAACCAAAACGGACAAATAATAAAAGCTGTTCAACTTGGGAAAGTTGCTTCAGGAATATATAACATAACGCTTTCAAACGGACAAATTGAATCTTCTAAAAAGATTGTCGTTAAGAAAGATTAAGAATTGGATGTATTCATAAACAAAAAAGGCTTCCGCACAAAACGGAAGCCTTTTTTTACGTCTACTGTTTTTATAATTTACAATAAGATTATAGAGAAAATTGAGATTAAAACTATTCCAATAATATTTAAAACGAATCCATATTTCACCATTTGATTGACATGTAAATATCCAGATGAAAAAACGATTGCATTAGGAGGAGTCCCAACTGGTAACATGAATGCTAAACTTGCCCCTAATGTTAATGGAATACACAATTGTGTTATTGGAATCCCCATATCCAAGGCAAACTTTGCAACGATTGGAACAAAAATGCTCACCATTGCAAGATTTGACAATACTTCAGATGCAAAAACAGCCACTATAACCAAAACGATTAATAAACCATAAAATGGCAAACTATTCATGTTTGTCAACAACAATGACAATTCATTTATTACACCATTTTTTTCCATTATTGCAGCTAATGCTAATCCTCCACCGAACAGAATTAAAATCCCCCAAGGCAGCTTCTCTGTATCTTTCCAATTCAAAAATGGCTTCTTTTCCGAACTAGGCAAAACAAACAACACTATCCCTCCTAATAAGGCAACACTTTCATCCCTGTAATTGAAACCAAATAAAGGTGTAAGTAATTCTTTGAAAGACCACAGAATGACAACCGCTAAAAAAACAGAAACAACAACCAATTGGTCTTTCGTCCATGGAGTTTTATGGATGACAAAATCATGGTGTTTTTCTTTTCGTTCACTTCCCATTGAAAAGTAAAAGAAACCAAAAGTTGCTATTAACATCAAGATGCTTATTGGCATTCCAATACTCATCCAAGTAAAAAAATCTACTTTAATATGGTAATTTTGTTCTAAAATACTTGCCATTTGCGTATTTGGAGGCGAACCGATTAGTGTTGCGATACCTCCAATACTTGAGGCATAAGCAACTGAAAGCATTAAGAAAACAGGGAATTTCGACTTTTTATCTGTTTTTGGTAGTGCCTCAATAATTGCGAGTGCCATTGGCAACATCATTAAAGCAGTTGCCGTGTTAGAGATCCACATACTCAAGAATCCAGTGCTTAATAAGAAGCCTAATAAAATTCTAGGTTTTGAATTACCTACCACTCCAATAATTCCTCTGGCAACTTGCTCGTGTACTTTCCATTTTTCTAAACCAAGGGCCAAAATAAATCCACCAAAAAACAGATAAACATTTCCATCCCCGTAAGAATTTGCTAAATCCGTTTTATCCAACAAACCTAATGGAATAGCTAGAATCATTGGTAACAATGCCGTTATATAAATTGGTATAACTTCGAATACCCAAAAATAAATCATCAAACCTCCTAATGCAACTGCATTCCAAAAAACATCTTTTGCCCCAGTGACAAAAAGGATTAGTGCAAATGAAAAAAGGCCAAAGCCAATAAATAATTTCTTTAAGTTTTGTGACATAGTGAAATAAAAAAAGCGGACAATTTGCCCGCTTAAAAATAATTTATTTTTTAAGAACTTCTTGAAATTAATTCAATGCATTCAATTTATTGATAAAATCGATTGCTGTATTTTCAATATCCAACGTAATTGGACGGAAATCAGCTTTTGTTTTTGCTGCATTAATTTTAGTCAGCATTTGATCTTGATAATTCGCTGCAGCATCAATAAGCACTTCAGCATCTTTTGATTTTGATTCGTCAAACATTTGAATATTAAAACATTCTTCAACGATGTCATAAACCATATTATTAAGGTTTTTCTTAAGATCTTTTCTATTAGCCATGGTACAAAATATTATTTGGAATTTGGAATTTATAATTTGGGATTTGAAATTCTCAAATCCCAATTTTTAAGCTTTATTTATTGCGCAGCTTCTTCTTTTCTTTCTGGTCTTGGAAGTAAGATACGACGAGATAATTTCCATTTTTTCGTTTTTGGATCTTTTCCAACAACTTTGAATTTCAATAAATCACCTTCTTTACAAACATCTTCCATTTTGTCCACTTTCTCCCAAGAATATTCAGAGATGTGAATCAATCCATCAGTTCCAGGTAAAATTTCAACGAAGCAACCGAAATCTTTAACAGATTTCACTTTTCCTTCATACTCTACTCCTTCTTCAACCATTGGTGGGAAAGCAATTTGACGAATTCTAAGAACCGCAGCAGCCATATCAGCAGCATTGTTTGACATTACTTGCACACGTCCTTCTCCACCTTCCAATTCTTCAATTGTAATAGTAGTATTCGTTTCTTTTTGCATTGCCTGAATGATTTTTCCTCCAGGTCCGATAATTGCACCGATCATTTCATTAGGAACATTGAATGCTTCAATTCTTGGAGTTTGAGGCTTCAATTGAGCATTTGGCTTCGCAATTGTTTCAACAATTTTATCTAAAATATGTAAACGTCCACCTTTTGCTTGCTCTAATGCCTGAATTAAAACTTCATAAGGTAAACCGTCAACTTTGATATCCATTTGACAAGCGGTAATTCCTTTAGCTGTTCCTGTTACTTTAAAGTCCATGTCACCTAAATGATCTTCGTCACCTAAAATATCAGACAATACAGCAAATTTACCATCATCTGTAATCAATCCCATAGCAATACCAGAAACTGGCGCTTTGATTTGAATACCACCATCCATTAATGCTAAAGTACCAGCACAAACAGTTGCCATTGATGACGAACCATTTGATTCTAACACATCAGAAACTAAACGAATTGTATATGCATTATCATCTGGTAAGACAGCTTTCAACGCTCTCAATGCCAAATTACCGTGTCCAATTTCTCTTCTTGAAGTTCCACGAAGTGGTTTTGCTTCACCCGTTGAGAATGGTGGGAAGTTATAATGTAATAAGAATTTTTCTGTTCCACGGAAAGTAGCACCATCAATTAATTGCTCATCCATTTTACCACCTAATGTTAAAGTAGTTAATGATTGCGTTTCACCTCTTGTAAACACAGCAGAACCGTGAACCATTGGTAAATAATCAACTTCAGCCCAAATTGGACGAATTTCGTCAAACTTACGGCCATCTAAACGTTTTCCTTCGTGCAACATTACCCAACGAACAGCTTTTTTCTTTACTTCAGAAAAGTAAACAGAAATAAAACCATTGATTGCAGCTAATTCTTCAGCTGGAATTGATGCTTTATATTCAGCCTTAATAGCGTCAAATAATTCTGTACGTTTCGCTTTATTTGCTAAGCCCATACGTGCAACGTCCTTACATTTCTCCATTGCAAATCCGTACACATTCGTTCTCACTTCTTCGTTATGAACTTCGTGAGAATAAACTCTTTTTGGATTAGCTGTAGCGATTTCAGCTCCTAAACTCAATTGAAATTGACATTGTTCTTTAATAGCAGCGTGTGCGATTTTGATAGCTTCAACCATTTCTAATTCAGAAACTTCTTTGAACTCACCTTCAATCATGTTCACATCTTTCATTGTCCCTGCTACCATCATATCGATATCAGCTTCCTTCATTTGCGCCATTGTTGGGTTTACAACCCATTCTCCATTGATACGACCAACTCTAACTTCAGACATTGGACCGTTGAATGGAATATCAGAAACAGCTATTGCAGCTGATGCAGCAAATCCACATAAAACATCTGGATTATTTACACCATCATACGATAACAACTGAATCATTAATTGAACTTCAGCATGATAATCATCTGGAAATAAAGGACGTAATGCTCTGTCCACCAAACGCATGATTAATATTTCACCTTCCGATGGACGAGCTTCTCTACGGAAGAATCCACCAGGAAAACGACCTGCTGCAGAGTATTTTTCTCTGTAATCAACAGTTAACGGAAGGAAATCAACTCCTTCTTTTGCTTCTTGAGCAGCTACAACTGTTGCCAACAACATTGTGTCACCCATTCTTACTACAACAGACCCATCTGCCTGTTTTGCCAATTTTCCGGTTTCAACGAAAATTTCTTTTCCTCCGGTCATCATTGACTTTCTTGTTCCTATATTCATACTTTTCAATTACAAATTAATTTATTCGGAATACCGAATTTTTAAAAAAAAAGGGACAGTCGAATGAAATTCGAATGCCCCCCCCCCAATATATTTTATGCCCAAAAAGAATTAACGACGTAAGCCCAATTCTTTAACTAAAGCACGATACTTTTCAATATCTTTTCTTTTTAAATAGTCAAGTAAAGATCTTCTTTTACCTACTAATAATTGCAATGAACGTTGAGTACCGTAATCTTTACGATTTTTCTTCAAATGCCCTGTTAAGTGAGCAATACGGAATGTGAACAATGCAACTTGACCTTCTGTTGAACCTGTGTTTGTCTCAGCTCCACCATGTTTAGCGAAGATCTCTTTTTTTACTTCTGGATTTAAATACATGCCAATATTATATTAAATGATTTTTATGTAAGTCGACTATCGACGGCGCAAAGATAATCAAATTTTTAATTCAACAACAAAAATCACAGTATGTTACTCAATTATTGATCTTCTTTGTAAATCATATAATACAAATCAAAATCTTTTGCCCAATAATCTTTTACAATTTCTGTCACTTCAAATCCATGTTTTTCATAAAATTTGAATACCAATTGAGAGGTACGAACAATTATTTGATCAATTTCTTGCTTGTTTTTCAGTACTTCTATTCTGTGGTTTAATAAAGCCGAACCAATAGACATTCGTTGATAATCAGGATGAATCATCCCCCAACTTATAATGCCATTCTTCAGTTGCTGATTAAAATTAATACCACCAGCACCTACAATTTTATCATTCAGCAAAGTGATATAATACAATTCTATTTCATGATCCAAAAAATGGATAAAACCAACCTCTTCTTCTGGTGAAAAATATTCAGGGGTATTCAATCTTAAAATTGCTAAAACAGCGGATTTATCATTTGAATTATACTCTCGGATAACTAAATTGTTTTTCATACGCTAATTTAATATCAACCGTGTTTCTTCCAATAATTTTTTCCATAACTGCAGAAAATCTCTTCACCTGAAACTATTTTACGAATAGCGATAACGCATACATTGTTATCTTCATCCAATCCAATTTTAGCATTATTTTTAAATTCTGATTCGAATGACCCATTCACATCATTTGCATATTTAGCGAAACAAGGCGTATTGATTGAATCCATGATTGTACCATCTAGCATGTTGATGAAATATTGGTCCTTCCCATTTAAAACGCTCTTTTTTGCTTGTAAATCAGTTAAAATTTTTCCTCGGAAAATTGAAATAGTTTCGTCCTTATAAATGTTAATCGCTGTGAATAGACCATTTCCCGAATTTGGCAGTTGAGATAATGCTTTATAAAGATAATCAGACTCAGCCGATTCAATTACGTTATTTTGATTGGATGAAATCATCAATTAGAATTCTTTTTGTTTATGAATTTATAATGTTTGATAAATGTACTTATTCGTTCTCCTTTTCACCTATAATTGTTAATTTATCTCCCAATCGAATTGATTTCCCGACTTCCGTTGCTGGAATTAAACAATCGACACTTAAGTGATAAGAATGCCCATAACTCATTAGATTCGAGCTTTCTACTAGGTTGTTTTCTCGTTTTTTTGAGAATTTTTTAGAAAATGCTCTTGTTATCGAGGCTGTTTCTGGATTTCTGGAAGGCACAACGCATCTTGGACGAGGGCTCATCCCAAAAACAGTTACATCTCCAATTTTAAGTTCAAGCACTCTCCCCTTTTCTAAAAACAGCTTATCCTCCCAAAAAGGAGTGACATTCACAAATTCTAACGTTGCCCTAAACCGCTTTCTTGATTCATCAAGACTTATTGAAAACCAATCAGCTACTGTTTGTAAACTTGCTTCTGACAATACCGTAACGCCACTTATATCTGGAACATCTAGAAATCGACCAGTTTTATTTTGTTGGATCTGAACTTTCATCCTAAAATGAGCAGATAGAAATACTTCAATCTCTGACTTTTCATTCACCAAATGAAACTCATTCCATGGCATATCATTATTCAAACGAAATGAAACGGTTTCTTTATCAAAATCGAAGGCTGTTCTAAGAGAATGAACCAAGGGATTTGATTTTCCATTAATAAGTTCTCCTTTTTCATCAAACATTGCATATTCTCTATCATGCAACAAACAACCTCCTTCAGAAATGACAGCTTTTTCTAGAGATATGCCATCCAACGATTTGATTGGATAAATTGTAATTCTATTAAGATTAGGAATAGTATTCATTATTTAAATTTCATTTTTACAGCCAAAAAGTTTCATCAAAGAAAAGTTTATTATTCGATAACATTAACCATCAAAGACTTGTATTGTTTTTCACAATTTAATCCATCATACTCAATAACATTCACTGAACCAGAAACATTTCCCCATTCGACAAAACTTCTGGAATAGATTTGCAAATCCCAGTCATCAATTCGCCACTGTCATTTACTTGCTGATAGCGCATTTCAATTTGACCTTTTTCGTCCACAAGCCCAATCAATTGACCATGGGTAATTTTACCACCAGCATATTCTGAGGTTAAAATATTCCCAACTTGTTTATAGTGAAAAACGGTTTCTGTTGATGTTTCTCCGTTTTCTGTATTACTAATTGGTCGAAAAACTTTGTTGTTATAATTTATCATGCTACAATTGAAGGTAAAATGTGCGTGTTTCGATATCAGAATATCAGTTTTTTTTTGCTTAACGTGCGCTATTTGGTCTTCCCTATTTCAGCTAATCTAATAAATAAAATATCTTTTACTTTTTTCAAGAGCTAAAAAAGCAATAAAAAAATCTCAGCACTGTGCAAATTTCACTTACTCCTGTGTGCCTTTTTCAGAAAAATCAAGTTGTTCTCTTTAATCCCCGGCCTTTCGGTCCATCGCCTTCTCTTAGCACAATTTCAGAATGCAGGAGCGCAACTGCCTCCGCTGAATCTTTCACTTTTGAAGCACTTCGTTCTAACATTTCTTTTTCAAACTCGGTCAAGACACTTTTCCTTATACCTGTTTCTCTCCAATGAGATGAAGGCCGACAACCTTTTGTTATTCCTCGTGCAAGTATGAGCGCATCCAACAATGCTTGATTTGCTCCTTGTCCTTTGAATGGGCTCATAGGATGTGCCGCATCTCCAATTAACGTTACATGACTCCCTTTCTCTAAAAATTCTGGTTGGAGTAATGCGCGGTCATAGGCTGGGTACCCCGTAATTTGTGTTTCCTGAGTTGCCGATATAATCTGAGGAACAGGATTATGCCACTTCGTTCTGCGACACGCTTCTTCTTTGAGCGCTTGAGGTCCTAGTGCACTTATTTCCTTGGCTTCTTTTTCTGATATTGGGAAGCTAAGTTGCCACATCACTGTGTCAAACGAAAAAGGCATCATATAGATTCGTTCATTGCCATTTACTGTTTGAAATACCGTTGCCGAGTCGAGTAAATGACTTTCAAAACCGTTGAGATTTTTCAAGGGACAAATTCCTAAAATCACCATGCATCCGAGATAACGTAAAGGAAGAATCTCATCACCAATTAGCAACCTGCGAACCACGCTGCGAATACCATCCGCTCCAACCACAAGATCTGCATTGACAACCTTCTTCTTCCCGTCAACAAGAAAGTTCAGCTTAACTCCTTCATCACTTTCATTAAAATCTACCAATTGATGTCCCCACTGCACTGCATCCTGTTTACCGAGTTGCTTGAGCAGCTCTAAACGCAATGATTGCCGCGCGATGTGCACATTTGTTCGCTTTGGAGGTGCTTTATCGCCTGCTTGTATCCGCTTTCTCATTCCCCATTCAACAATCACTTTTCCATCTGTATTATGCACCACATGATTTGTAGAATAAACCCCTTCTGGCAAGGAATGTATACCAAATGCCTTCATTGCTTTGCTCGCTTGTTGCAGGGTGAGACCATAACCTTGAGACCGAACATCGAAACCACTATCGCGCTCAAAAAGGGTAAAAGGAATTCCGCGATGCAAACAGGCCACAGCCAATGCTACGCCTCCTATACCACCACCAATAATCGCTACATGTGGGAAGTTTTCCTTATCTGCTTCAGGAAATTTTGGAGCATGAATCAATCCAGTACCGTTACAGTTCGAACAAAGTAACAAGGGGTTATTTGGACGAACAGGAACAGTTTCCTTCGTTTTTTCAAATTCATCCATAGCATTTTGGTAGTGAAGTCGCACTTTCTTGCGCAACCTACCGCTTTTTTTCCCTTGTCCCAGACATTCTGGACAACTTGTCCAAACTACTTCTTCGTTTTCTACCTTTTTCACTGTTTAATTTATGTGGATTTTGAATTTTTTAATGGTTTGAGGCAATGCGCTGTTCCGAACTTCCATCCATAAACGCAACTTCGAAGTTTAATAATATTTATATATAAGAAAATCTGAAAGATTTGAAAATCAAGCGTTAGCGCAGATCGTTTTATCGAAGTACGATTTTGGAATGGAGCATGAGACTCAGTTATGCAGCGTTTCCTTCCATTGGTTTTATATCATTTAGTTCTTTCTCCTTTTGATTTTTCTGTTCTTCAAGATCATAATCATCTTGTAAACCCAACCAAAACTTTGCGCTTGTCCCGAAAAATTTAGCAAAACGTAATGCAGTATCAGCCGTTATTCGCCTATTCCCTTTGATAATTTCAGAAATGCGAGTTTGAGGAAGAAATGTTGCCTTTGCTAAACGATAGGCAGAAATTTCCATTGGAATTAAGAATTCCTCAAGTAGTATTTCACCAGGATGTATATTGCTCAACTTTTCCATAACTTCTTTTTTAATGGTAATCAATTATTTTAACATCGTAAGCATCATTATTAAGCCATTGAAAGATGATTCTCCATTGATTATTTATTCGAATACTATAATAATCTTCAAGGTTACCTTTCAATTTTTCCAGTCTGTTTGCAGGAGGAATTCTTAAGTCATTCACATCCTGTGCATTATTAAGCATCCTTAATTTTCTGCGCGCTACATTCTGAATTTCGTTTGGCAATTTTTTCGACCGAATTCCATTCCAAATTTTTTCGGATTCTTTATCGCCAAAAGTCTTTATCATTAATATTGATTTACGTTACTAACGTTAAAAGTAAGCAACTTGTTTTAATTGTGCAAATTTTTCTTGATGAGCAGATTTTGCGGAAGTGGTCAATGCTGCTTAACTTTCCTCAACTAGGAGACGCGGGCATCTTGGATGTAGTTTTTCAGCCCGTGGATTTTAGTTGATGTTAAGTGTAGCTAATTATTACCAAATAATCTGATATATTTCACATTCTCCAGCATTAATTGTCCTTGTTTGGTTCCAATTGCGGATTTCAACGTTAGCACCATTAAAAGCCTTAGCTGTTATGGAAACCGTTTTACTCTTAGTTCCTTCCATTGTTATCCAATTGCCAATGGTTGTTGTACTGCATTCAGGCTCAAATGACCAAATAACAACATTTGGATTGATATTTTGAACAACCTCATTATCTAAATAAATAGTGACCGAAGCAATGTTATTGGCAAGCAAGCTATCACGAGTAGTTGTGTCGTACCAATTAGTTAAATTTCCATGGTAATTGCAACTCCCGTTGTCAACATTGGCTTCAATATTATAGTTGTCTGATGTAAGGTCCGTGCATCCATTGATGTCTTTTTTACACGAAAAATTGATCAATGATAAAATGACTAATAAAAAAATGGCTTTAATTTGTTTCATATTCTCTTTAATAATTACTCATAACTAATAATATATATGCGCTACAACTGCTCGCTTAGCCACCCAAAATAGTATGCTATACACTACGCAACGCTTTTTTTTATAACACCCGATAAATATCGACTATTTCCCAATCAATAACTAGCATTGTATCTTATTTCAACGGCTGTTGCGCCTTTTCCGTAATCGCTGTAATTGGCGTCGTAATATTCCACACCATCTTTGGTGGAGAGAAACAGGCGAACGTCGTCTTTCAAAACGCCTTCACCTACTCCATGGATGACAATCAATTTTCGGATGTGGCGATCTCGTGCACGTTTGTAAAAGTTTTTAAATTCTTTCAGTTGAATGGCCAAAATTTCGGAATTACTCATTCCCCTGTTTGAGTCGATCAACGATTCAATATGTAAATCAATTTCCCAGACATCAATTGGCTTTTTAGAGCCTGTCTGCGTTTCTTTGTGTGAGGTGTGTCGAACGGTTGAAATGGTATCATCCTCATTGATTTGAGCAATGCTATCTTCTGGTAAATGATAATCCGAGCCATGAATTTTGACCAATTCATTGGCACGAAAAGGACGTTCAAAACCCGATTCATCTTCAACTAATAAAAACCCTTTATCGTCAATTCGTTTTACAATTCCGCCTCCCGTTTCAAGAAGAAAAACTACTTTCTCATTGATTTGAAAGGAGCTTGAGGTACCAGCCATAATTTTCTCTAATATTATCGTTAAAAACATACAGTAAGACAAATGGCAGAACGATTGACGTTAACCAGATTAGAATCAAACAGATTCTAAAGAAAAGACTTGCATCATTTTCAACTGGACTGAGCAAAACACCATTTACTTGACTCGCAATAAGCGGATCTGATTCTTCCGTTGAAACAGTATCAATGTACGATCTCAAGGCTGGTGTTCGTGCAACAATATGTGCTTTAATTTTAGAAAAATCTTTATTGGAAAGCAGTTTATAGGTCGTTTTGTATTCTATTTCGTCTTCTTTCAATTCTTTGCGTAATTGGTATTGACTTTGAATAGATCGCACGCGAAATCCCATGAAAAATCCGAAAAGCATCAATACATAGCTGTCAATGTACCAGCCAGCGCCAATTAATACCAACGAAGAAATAAATGAAAAAACAAGAATAAATAAATCTTGGTTCTTTTTCACCAATAATTTAAAGAGTTGTCCACCGTCCAATGGATCAAGTGGAATTAAATTCAAGATGTTTAAAAACAAGAATAGCAATCCTAAATCCATCATCCATGCTGCTTCATAATTGCTCGATACAAGGATTAAAACTGTTCCAATTATAACTCCTGGGAAAGGTCCTGCGCCGATGACTAATAAACTTTGTTTTTGAGAATATTCTTCTTTGCTCCCTTGGACAAATGCGCCCATTAGTGGAATAAATAACATCCGTACATTTTTGTATTTAAAGAGCTTCATCAATGCAAAATGGCCCATTTCATGAATTAATAAAACAATCAATAGGTGAAAAATAAATCTTACTTCATCCGTAAATATGAACAAAAACGTCATTACAAACAAAACGATTGAAAAGATTGTGAGCGCTAAGTTTCCTTTTGCCTTTGGTTCAGCCAATTCAGGTTTCGGGGGATAAAAATCGTATTCTTCCATGAAGGTAAAGATAAAGAAAATCTATTTCATTCTCTTTTTTAATACCATCAAAACATCATTTAATTGAAAACCTTTTGCTTTCAATAGCACTAAATAATGAAACAATAAATCCGCATTTTCTTCTAAAAACAGGCTGTCATCCGTTCTCAGTGCTTCAATGACCACTTCAACTGCTTCTTCTCCTACTTTCTGAGCTATTTTATGCGTACCAGCAACTTTTAAAGATGCGACATAAGAAGAAGTAGCTTCATTTTCCCAACGATTTGTAATGGTTTGTTCGAGTTGCTCAAGAATGCAAAAGTTTGTCGATTGATCTTCACCCCAACAGTTATATGTCCCTTTATGACAGGTTGGTCCTGCAGGGATAACTTGAATTAACAAAGTATCATTATCACAATCATTTTTGATTGAAATTATTTCTAAGAAATTCCCACTTTCTTCACCTTTAGTCCATAAACGTTGCTTTGATCGTGAATAAAAAGTTACTTTCCCTTCTTTTACGGTTTTTTGAAGCGCATCCTCATTCATATAACCTAGCATTAAAACTTGCAACGTCTCCTTGTCTTGAATTATTGCAGGAATCAATCCATTTGATTTATCAAAATCTATTTTAGTAAAATCAATCATCTTATATCAATATTATTTGTTTTTAAATAGTTTTTTAAAGCTGGAATTTCAATTTCACCGAAGTGAAAGACACTAGCAGCCAATGCAGCATCAACATTTGTTTGTTCGAATACCTCCTTGAAATGTTCTACTTTACCGCAACCTCCAGATGCTATTATTGGAACATTCACACATTTAGCCAATTTGTATAATGGATCGATTGCAAATCCACTTTTCGTTCCATCATTATCCATGGAGGTAAACAATATTTCTCCAGCACCAAGGTTTACTCCTTCTTTCGCCCATTCAAATAAATCTAAATCGGTTTGTATTCTTCCTCCCGCTTGAAAAACAATCCATTTTGCATCAATAAATTTTGCATCAATAGCTAAAACAACACATTGATTTCCAAATCGATTGGACAAATCTTTAATTAAGCTCGGATTTTTTATCGCCGATGAATTAACACTTATTTTGTCGGCCCCATTGTTCAGTAAATTAAAAGCATCTTCAACACTTGAAATTCCACCACCTACAGTAAAAGGAATGTTGATTTCTCTTGCTACTTTCCTCACCATTTCCACCATTGTTTTGCGACCTTCAAGCGTTGCTGTTATGTCTAAAAAGACCAATTCATCCGCTCCATTTTCAGAATAGTATTTTGCCAATGAAACTGGATCTCCAGCATCTATTAAACCTTCAAAATTGATTCCTTTAACGGTTCTCCCATCTTTAATATCCAAACATGGAATTATTCTCTTTTTCAACATAATTTGTCATATTTCCGGAGATCAACTAAATCAATTCTGTTTTCATAAATTGCCTTTCCAACAACAACAGAAGGAATATTTAACGTACATAGTTTTTGAATGTCTTCTATATTCGAAACACCACCACTTGCGATTAAATTTAAGTCAGGGAATTGTTTCATAATCTCTTCGTACAATTCAAATGCTGGTCCAGTAAGCATTCCATCTTTAGAAATATCTGTGCATAAAACAGTTCTAATTCCCAAATCAAAATACTGCTGAATAAAGGGAACTAAATCAATGTCGCTTGTTTCTAACCATCCTCCTATTGCAATTTTACCATCTTTCACATCAGCGCCTAAAATGAATTTATCAGCACCATATTTCAGGATCCATTCTTTCATTTTTTGTGGTTCTTTTACAGCCAAACTCCCTATTGTTACCTGTTTTGCACCCACTTCAAAAACGATTTCTAGATCCGAATCTGTTTTTATGCCACCGCCAAAATCAACTTCAAGTGCGGTATTTTTACAAATCGATTTCAATATGTCACCATTTATCACCTTTCCTGCTTTAGCGCCATCCAAATCAACTAAATGCAAGCGTTTGAATCCGTGTTTTTCGAAATTCAATGCAATTTCCAAAGGATTTGAACTGTAGATTTTTTTCTTATCGTAATCCCCTTTTGTTAACCGTACACATTGTCCATCAATCAAATCGATCGCTGGAATTATATTCATTTGATTCATTTTCTCAAGCTTAAAAATCGTTTTAAAATCTCTTCTCCGACTTCACCACTTTTTTCAGGGTGGAACTGACAACCAATAAAATTAACTTTTTCCATTGCGGCGCTAAAAGCAGTTGGATAATTTGTTTCTGCAATTGTATATTCATTTATTGGGGCGAAATAGCTATGAATAAAATAGACGGGGTCAATCAATCCATTCAAGATTCCTTTTGTTTCTAAAATTTCATTCCATCCCATGTGCGGAACTTTTAACTCGTCGTCAAACCGCTTTACTCTTACACTTTCAAAAATATTTAATCCTTTTACATCTCCTTCCTCTGATGATTCACACATCATCTGCATTCCCAAACATACGCCCAAAACGGGTTGTTTTAAGTCTGGAATCAACAGGTCTAAACCTGATTCTTTTAACTGCGACATAGCTGTTTCTGCATGACCAACACCAGGAAACACAACTAAATCCGATGATCTAATTTCATTTAAATCATTTGACAAGGTAGGTTCAATTCCCAGTCGTTGAAAAGCAGATTTAACAGAAAAAACATTTCCTGCACCGTAATTTATTATTGTTAGTTTCATCTCTATAACATTCCTTTAGTTGAGGGTAATACAGCATTCATACCGTCTCTTTTTTTAGCCATTCGAATCGCCTTTGCAAAAGCTTTAAAAATTGCTTCTATTTTATGGTGTTCATTTACTCCTTCTGCTTTTATATTCAAATTGCACTTCGCTCCATCAGTGAAAGATTTAAAAAAGTGAAAAAACATTTCAGTAGGCATTTGACCAATCATTTCTCGTTTAAATTCAACATCCCATTCCAGCCAATTTCGCCCTCCAAAATCCAATCCCACTTGCGCTAAACAATCATCCATTGGCAAACAAAATCCATACCGCTCTAAACCTATTTTTGACCCCAAGGCCTGATTAAAACATTCACCTAATGCAATTGCTGTATCTTCAATTGTATGGTGTTCATCCACTTGAAGATCGCCTTTAACGGTAATAGTTAAATTCAACTGACCGTGTCTGGCAATTTGATCCAACATGTGATCAAAAAAATGAATTCCAGTCGAAATATTTGACTTACCTGTCCCATCAAGATTGAGTTCAATATCAATTTTTGTTTCATTCGTATTGCGCGAATAAATAGCTGTTCTTTCTCCAAGTTTCAAAAAAGTGTAAATCTCATCCCAATCAGTACTTTCTAATGCTACACAAGACATTAATTCATTCTCAAGAATAGAAACTTCTTTTATTCCAGGATCATTTATTGTTTTCATATAAATTGCTTTAGTCCCCAGATTTTTTGCCAATTCAACATCCGTTAAACGGTCTCCAATTACAAAAGAATTCTTTAAATCGTAATCACCCGTTAAATACTTATTCAACAAACCAGTTCTAGGTTTCCGTGTATCTAAATTCTCTTCTGGATATGAACGGTCAATACATTCGGAAGAAAATTCAATTCCTTCTGAGCGCAATGTTTCAATCATCAAATTGTGCGGTCCAACAAACGATTCATAGGGATACACTTCAGTTCCTAAACCATCTTGATTTGTCACCAATACCAATTCAAAATCTAATTCACGTGCTATTTTCCCTAAGCCAGAAAATACTTTTGGATAAAATTTCAATTTCTCAAAACTATCTACTTGAAAATCAACTGGCGGTTCAAGTATAAGGGTACCGTCTCTATCTATAAATAATACTTTTTTCATTTTCTTTATTTTTTTTGACCACTAAGGCGCAAAGGGCACTAAGGGTATTATTCGTGTTATTTTTCTTGACCACAAAGGCGCAAAGGGCACTAAGGGTATTATTCGTTTTATTTTTTTTGACCACCAAGGCGCAAAGTGCACTAAGGGTATTATTCGTGTTATTTTTTTGACCACTAAGGCGCAAAGGGCACTAAGGGTATTATTCGTGTTATTTTTCTTGACCACAAAGGCGCAAAGGGCACTAAGGGTATTATTCGTTTTATTTTTTTTGACCACCAAGACACAAAGGGCACTAAGTGTATTATTCGTGTTATTTTTCTTGACCACAAAGGCGCAAAGGGCACTAAGGGTATTATTCGTGTTATTTTTTTTGACCACCAAGACACAAAGGGCACTAAGCTTTTTTATTCTTTGTAAACTTTGTGACTTTGTGGTTAATTTATTTTTGACCAATAAGACAACAAGAGTACAAAGTTGATTTTTTTAGTTCACTTTTAAATACCCGTTTATTACTCTTTCAATTCCATATTTAAACAATTCAACATTAAAATTTATCAATAATCCTAATTTACACTGTGACAACTTCAAATATGTCAATAATTGCGCTGTATGCAAGTCTGTTAACTCTCTAACTGCTTTTAATTCTATAATAAATTTGTCTTCAACCATAATATCTATTCTATAACCTACATCTAACGTAACATCATTGTAAATAACAGGTAAAGCTTTTTGACTTTCAACTTTTAACCCTTGTTTTTTCAACTCATAAATCAAACATGCTTCATAGCTACTTTCTAACAACCCAGGACCTAAAGCTCTATGTACTTTCAAGCCACTATTTACAACGATTCTTGCAATTTCATCTTCACTCATTATAATCTTTTTTTTATTGATTTCCATTTAAGTTAATCAAAAAGCTTATTTATTTCAAAGTTTTTTTTGTGTATTTAATTTTTTTATTCCAGTCATTCATATTTCATTTCTTTCAATGTTTTTAACAACAACAAATTCTCTTCTGGTGTACCAATTGTCAACCGTAAACAATTCTCACAAAGCAATTGAGAAGACCTGTTTCTAACAACTATTCCATTGTTTTTTAAATAATTATAACTATCTATTGTATTCTTTACTTTAATCAAAATAAAATTTGAATCACTTGGATAAACTTTTTCTACACATTGAATTCTAGCCAATTCTTTCAGTAAAAACGAGCGTTCTTTTTTTATTGATTCTATTTCATTTTGAACTTGATTTAAATTCACCAATTTATCAAAAGCAAACGTTTGTGTCAATTGATTTATATTGTAAGGAGGTTTAATTTTGTTCATCCAACTAATTATTTCAGGTGATGCGAACAACATTCCCAACCTTATTCCTGCCATTCCATAAGCTTTAGAAAATGTTTGACAAACGACCAAATTGGAAAAGTTTAATAATTCGGTTAACATAGACTCATCGTCTGCAAAATCTATATACGCTTCATCAATAACAACAATTCCATCAAAACGAGTTAAAATCTCAATCAATTGCTCTTTTGGGAAACTATTTCCTGTTGGATTATTTGGCGAACAAATGAATAACAATTTACTTCCTTCAGCATCCTTGATTATTTGTTCCGTATTTAAAGAAAAATCAATGTTTAATTTGCTTTCATTCAATTTTATTTGATTGATTCTTGCTGAAACGGAATACATGCCATACGACGGATTAATTGCCGTTACTTGATCTTTTCCAGAAATACAAAACAAACGAAACAATAAATCAATACATTCATCAGATCCATTTCCCAGGAAAAGTTGCTCTTTCGAAACATTTTTTATTTCAGAAATGCGTTCTTTCAATTTTAATTGCAAGGGATCTGGATACCGATTAACACCATTGTTATAGGGATTTTCATTTGCATCTAAATAAACAGAAGCGTTTCCCGAATATTCGTCTCTAGCAGATGAATAAGCCATCATACCAATTAAATCAGGACGAATTAATTTTTCAATAGCTATTCTTTTCATAATAAATCATTTAATCTAAGTGTAACAGCATTTTTGTGTGCAAATAAACCCTCGGCTTCCGCCATAATTTCTATCGTTTTGCCAATATTTTTGATTCCTTCTTTTGAGATATTTTGGTAGGTGATTTTCTTAACATATGAATCTAAGGAAACACCTGAATATTGTTTTGAATAACCATTTGTCGGCAATGTGTGATTTGTTCCAGACGCATAATCACCAGCACTTTCAGGGGTATATTCCCCAATAAAGACAGATCCTGCATTGACAACCCCTTCAATTAGTTCTTCATTAAATTTTGTTGTTAAAATCAAGTGTTCTGGCCCATATTCATTAATAATTGATAGTATTTCAACCTGTTGAACAACAATTGCTGCAGAATTTTCAAGTGCCTTGATTGCAATTTCTCTTCTTGGAAGAAATTCTAACTGCTTGAACACTTCTTTTTCAACTTCTTCAACAAAAACTTTACTGGTACTGATTAATACTACCTGCGAATCTTCACCATGTTCGGCTTGAGATAATAAATCTGAAGCAACAAATGCCGCATTGGAATATTCATCGGAAACAACCATCAATTCACTTGGTCCAGCAGGCATATCAATTGCAATTCCCACTTGTTGTGCGAATTGCTTTGCAGCAGTAACATACTGATTGCCTGGCCCAAAAATTTTATAGACCTTTGGTATGGATTTAGTGCCATAAGACATTGCCGCAATTGCTTGAATACCACCTACTTTGTATACATCAGTAATTCCAATTAATTGTGCGGTATACAAAATTGCAGGGTTAATATTCCCATTTTTGTCAGAAGGTGTACACAAAACAATTCTCTTGCATCCTGCTAATACAGCTGGAATTCCTAGCATTAAAACAGTCGAAAAGAGAGGAGCCGTTCCACCTGGAATATATAAACCCACCTTTTCTATCCCTACTGATTTCCTCCAGCATATTACACCGGGCATTGTTTCGATTTTAAGGACTTCCTCCTTTTGAGCTTCGTGAAATTTGACAATATTGCTGGCAGCAATTTGAATTGCTTCTTTTAAATCCGCTGAAACATTTGATTTTGCAACATTGAATTCTTCTTCAGTGACTTTAATATTAGTTAGTTCAACATTATCAAATTTCTTTGAATAATTCTTTAAAGCTATATCGCCCTTTGCTTTCAGATCATCAAAAATCTCTTTCACAAGATTTTCTAAATCATCTGAATTCTTTTCGGGCCTTTTCAATGTTTCCAGCAATTCTGCTGAAGTAGGATAATAGTACTTTTTCATTAGTTCACCATTTTTTCTATTGGTACAATTAAAATTCCTTCAGCGCCTGCCTCTTTAAGTGCATCAATTTTTTCCCAAAACTGATCTTCTGATATCACTGAGTGCAGCGAGCTCCAACCGGGTTCTGCTAAGGGAAGAATTGTAGGACTTTTTATTCCTGGTAAGATTCGAGAAATCTTTTCTATAGACGTGTTTGGAGCATTCAACAAAATATACTTTGCATTTTTAGAAGCTAAAACTGCCTTTAATCGAAAAAAAAGCTTATCCAGAATTTCACTTTTATCTGATGTTAAATTCTTATTCTTCACCAAGACTGCTTCAGATTTAAGAATTACTTCCAACTCTTTTAAACCATTCATGAATAATGTATTGCCAGAAGAAACAATATCGCAAATTCCATCAGCCAACCCAATAGCGGGCGCTACCTCCACTGAGCCAGAAATCGTGTGAATTTCAGCATTAACACCATTTTTAGATAAGAATTTTTGAACGGTTACCGGATAAGAAGTAGCGATTCGCTTTCCATTAAAATCATTAATCGATTCGATTTCAGAGTTTTTGGGTACTGCTAAAGAAACCCTACATTTCGAAAATCCTAAATGCTGTATTACCTCTAAATCCGATTCTTCTTCAATGAGTAAATTTTCTCCAACAATAGCAATATCAACTACACCGTCTTCAACGTATTGAGGAATATCTGAATTTCTAAGAAACAAAACCTCCAAAGGAAAATTCTCAACGATAGATTTTAATTTACCATTTGATGCATCAACCTTTAATCCACATTCTTTTAATAATTGCAGAGATTCCTCTTGTAACCTCCCTGACTTTTGAACAGCAATTCTTAACATTTTAATTAATTTTAAAATGCTTGGATTATACATTTAGGTTCAATAAAAAACCCGCTTGAATAATCCAAGCGGGTTTAACAATTTATGTATACACAATATTATCTCACACTTGGAACTCCAAAGTATGATGATGATGTAATTGTATGTTTTTAAAATTCATGGGACAAATATAATCACTTTTTTAATAACGTCGCAAAATCTTTTGCAAAATAAGTTAGAATAGCATCTGCTCCTGCTCTGCGCATGCTTAACAACATTTCACTGATCGCTAAATCATAATTTAACCATCCTTTTTCTGCTGCGGCATAGACCATTGCACATTCACCACTAACATTGTATGCAGTAATCGGAATGTTGAAATTATCTTTTAGTAATTGAATGATGTCTAAATAACAAAGTGCTGGTTTCACCATCATCATGTCTGCTCCTTCCATGAAATCCAGTTCCGCTTCAATTAAAGCTTCTCTTTTATTCGCTGGATTCATTTGATACGTTTTTTTATCTCCTGATTTTGGGGCTGAATTTAACGCATCGCGAAACGGTCCATAAAAAGCACTCGCATATTTTGCTGTATATGACATAATGGATACATCAGTATATCCATTCAAATCCAACGCTTCACGAATGCTCCCAACTCTTCCATCCATCATGTCTGACGGTCCGATAATATCAATTCCAGCTTGAGCTTGCGCAATAGACATTTTGTTTAATATTGGTAAGGTTTCATCGTTCAAGATTCTACCATCTAAACCAACTAAACCGTCATGTCCATCGGAAGAATAAGGATCTAATGCAACATCACTCATTAAAACAATCTCTGGGAATGTTTCCTTTAACTTGCGAATAGCGTGTAAATAGAAATTCTCGTCAGCATAACTATACGTCGCTGTTTTATCCTTCAAATGTTCTTCAACTGCTGGAAATAAATCGTACGTCATGACGCCTAATTCCATGCATTTTTCAACTTCTGGAATTAATTGATCAATAGACCACCGAAAATTATTTGGAAGAGAAGAAATTTCTTCTTTTATATTTTTCCCATCCTTTAAAAAGATTGGATATATTAAATGTTCTGATCCAATTTTTGTTTCTTCCACCATTGCTCTAATAGCAATTGATTTACGATTTCTTCTAGGACGTATGTTCATTGTGTGATGATTAATTCTGTGTAAATTTAATGAAGGTTCTTTAATAATTGTATTAATAAATAAAGAGATTTTTCAACTACTGATATTCAGTTTATTATTTTTTAGTAATTTAGCCCCATTAATAGCACTACCTCATGAAAACCACACTTTCAGTTTTAAGTATCCTTAGTTTATCTTTGTTAATCATTACATCGTGTGGTGGTTCAAAAACAGACGATAAAGATCAAATCGACAAAGAGATTTTAGATCCTAACAAATCATTGAACACAAATTTCGATGGAAAAATTTTTAGTATCCCATCTCCAGTTCAGACAGCAATGCTTATTAAACAAGCGAACTTGCCATTTAGTCAAGAGTTGTTAAACCCAATTACTAATTCATCTAAGTATTCGACAGAATATTTACAAGCATTGAATTTAGGAATTTATGGAACAGACTTAGGTTATGCTTCTCTTTACGAGCAAAAGAATGTTTCATTGAAATATCTTTCAGTTGTTGAGAAAATGACAAGTGAATTAGGATTGGAAGGCGCTTTCGATAAAAAATTCATGTCTCGATTCGAAAGTAATTCAGATAATCAAGATTCAATGATGGTTATTGTTGCAGATGCATTTAAGAAAGCAGATAATTTCTTAAAGAATTCAAACAGAAAACCTACGTCATCTTTAATTTTAACAGGTGGTTGGATTGAATCATTGTATTTCGCTTGTGAATTGAATGGAAAAAAGAGTAATGCCAAAATTATAGAGCGAATTGGGGAACAACAACAAACCTTGAATACCATTATTGAGATTCTTACTGAATATAACAAAGCAGGAAGCAACGATGATTTAGTTGCTGATTTGAAAGGTTTAAAAGTGTTATTTGATCAAGTTGTGATTGATTACCAATTTGTTGAACCAAAGACTGACGAAAAATCAAAAACAACTACTTTACAACACAACATTACTGTAAAAATTAGCGCAGATGTTTTGAAGCAAATTACAGCTAAGGTTAAAACAATTCGTGAAAACATTATTCAATAAAGCTATGAAGTACTCAATTATACTATTTTTCGCTCTTACTTTTCTTGGTTCAAGAGCTATTGCACAAGATTGTGAGAAGATCGTTAAAACGTGTGAATCATATTTAAACGGAACAAAAGGTAAAGCTCGATTTGTTTCTGATGGTCAAGTTTATACTGCATTTTTGGATCGTGAAAAAGCTGAATTCAAAACGACATTTTTTGGAGGTTCAACATACAGAATTGCTGCAAGTGCAGGAAGTGATGATGAATATGTGATTTTTACAGTTAAAGATCCTCAAGGAAACATTTTGTTTACAAACAGAAACTTTAAAAATTCTCCATATTGGGATTTTAAAGTTCCAAAGACTATTCCTGTTACAATTGAGACAGAGTTGGATTTAGACAAAAAAGTATCCGGTTGTGCTGTTATGTTAATCGGTTTTAAATAGGCTATTTCAATAAGTTTTAATGAGTGAAAGGATTCTTCGTGCGTTAATGCAACTGTTTGCGATTATTGCGCAAGTAGACGAATTAAACGAAGGAACATCTGGAACACATCAAGGAATTAAAAGTTCGAAAGGAAAGAGAATTATTGAATCTTTTCTTCGTTCTGAATTAAACTCCTTGATGGTTCAAAAATATTTGAATCTTTTCGAAGAAAATCTAAACTCTCTTCACCTCAAACAAAAACACAAGGATGGTATTGAGAAAAGAACTTCTTTAAATTCTGTTAAGATCCTTCGAATTTGTTCTCAAATCAATGAGGAACTGACCCAAAAACAAAAAATAATTGTATTAATTCGGATTATTGAATTTATCCAATCCAACGATAATGTTTCCGAACAAGAAGTTGAGTTTGTTAATACAGTAGCCGAATCTTTCAACATTTCAAAACACGAATACGATATTATTTCGGATTTCATTTTGAGCTCTAATGTTCACGTGATCAAATCTTCCGATGTTTTATATGTCTGCCCCGAAAATGAGCACGATGAGAAGAAAAAAAGCATTCATCTCAGTGGATTAGATGCAGAAATAAGAATTCTCCAAGTAAAAAGTATCAATACCCTTTTTGTTCGCTATTTCGGAAAAGATGAATTGAGTATCAATGGTCAGTTTGTCTTCAATGATAGAACACATATTTTCGCACAAGGTTCCACCATACGTACTCAAAAAAGTAAAAACATCTATTACAGTGATGTAATCAGTAAATTCTTCACATTCGACGATAAAGAATTACTCACATTCAAAGTAGATAATATCTCGTTTGAGTTTAAAGGAGGTAAAAAGGCTTTACACAACTTTAGTTTTGTTGAAGAATCTGGCAAGTTAGTTGGAATAATGGGTGGATCCGGAACGGGGAAATCTACTTTGTTAAACCTGTTGAACGGAACATATACACCAAAAACAGGAAGTGTAAGCATTAATGGAATTGATCTTCACAAGGAAAAAGACAAACTTCAAGGTGTAATTGGTTTTGTGAGTCAAGATGACTTATTAATTGAGGAGTTATCTGTTTTTCAAAATTTATATTTCAACGCCAAGCTCTGTTTTGCCGATTTGACGGAAATGGATATCAAACGTAAAGTGATTGATGTTCTTAATTCTATTGGCTTATATGAAGTAAAGGATTTAATCGTTGGAAATCCTTTGGAAAAAACTATTTCTGGCGGACAACGAAAAAGATTGAACATTGCGCTTGAATTGATTCGAGAGCCAGAAGTTCTTTTTGTGGATGAACCAACTTCAGGTCTATCTTCAAGAGATTCTGAAAACATCATGGATCTTTTGAAAGAAATGACGTTTAAAGGAAAATTGGTTTTTGTCGTAATTCACCAGCCCTCTTCAGAGATTTTTAAAATGTTTGACAGATTGCTTTTGATGGATCAAGGTGGTTATGAAATCTTTGACGGTAATCCAATCGATGCTGTTGTTTACTTCAAATTCCATACATTACATGGCAATCCAGACGAACGAGAATGTGCAATTTGTGGAAATGTCAATCCAGAACAGTTATTCAATATAATTGAGACAAAAATAGTCGATGAATACGGTGATTTGACGAATTTAAGGAAAACAACACCTGAGGAGTGGTACAATAAATTCAACGAAACAAGAAATACTCCTATTATTGAAGAAAGAACATCAATTCCAAAATCTCAATCGAGCATTCCAAAACGTTTAAGTCAATTTACTGTATTTTTCTTAAGAGATTTATTGAGTAAACTTTCCAATTTACCTTATGTATTGGTGACTTTATTGGAAGCACCTTTATTGGCATTAATTCTTTCGTTTTTTGTCAAATACTTTGGGTTTTCAGATAAAAGCGGCTTAAAATATTCGTTTTATCAAAATGTGAATATTCCACAATATATCTTCATCGCGATTGTAGTCTCGTTATTTCTAGGATTATCTGTTGCTGCTGAAGAAATCCACAAGGATAAACGGATCTTGAGACGAGAATCTTTTTTGAATTTGTCGAAAGGAAGTTATTTAACATCAAAAATCTCCATACTTTTCATCATTTCAGCCATTCAATCGCTTCTTTTTGTATTAATTGGAAATTATATATTGGAGATCAGAGACATGTGGTGGCAGTACTGGTTGATACTTTTCTCAACATCTTGTGTTGCCAATATGATGGGATTAAATATATCAAGTGGATTTAATACAGCTAAAGTAATTTACATTGTTGTTCCCATTTTAATTATCCCACAACTGCTATTTAGTGGTGTTATTGTAAAGTTTGATAAATTACATCCCGTTTTTTCCAAATCTACTGAAGTGCCTTGGGTGGGTGATTTAATGGTTTCTCGATGGGCGTATGAAGCAATTGCTGTTACTCAAAGTTCAGAAAACCAATTAGAAAAAAAGTTTGCTGAACTGAATGAAAAAAAGTTTGATGCAGCTTGGAAAAAAGATTTTTGGCTTCCTGAAATGCAAAGAAACCTGGAAGTAATTCGTGATGAAAAAGCTTCTATTTTAAACAAAGAATTTTCGAAAGAACTTCTTCACAATGAAATCGAAAAAGAAGAAGCTAAATGGGGGAATTTAGAATGTGAAGAATGTGAGCAAGAGTTGCAATCAATCAATACGAAAGTTGTCAAAACTATAGGCATCGATAGTTTTTTAGGCCTATTAAAGGAACAATACACGAAAACAGCGAATGAAAAAAGTGATTTAATCGAAAAGAAAAAACTCGCTTTTGGAATTGATAAATACAATGAACAAAAGGATATTTATTCCAATGAAGCATTGAATGATATTGTAACAAATCGGTTAGAATCAGAGAAAATTTTGACTTACAACAATCAATTGTACAGAAAGGACAATCCTATTTATAATTCTGCGGCGAAACAATCTTTCTTAAGCGCTCATTTTTACGCTCCAGAAAAAAGTCTTTTTGGTCAACCAATTAAAACCTTTTGGGCGAACATCTTTGTCTTATGGTTTTTTGTCATCATTTCTTTTATTGCACTTTATTACGATTGGTTGCGTAAAATATTGGATTTCTTTGAATACTGGAAAAATAGATTGCAAGAAAAAGCCACACGTAAATAACATGTGGCCCATTATAAAAATCAGATAATTTTAAATGACTATTTCGAAAAGATCATTTTAACTCGCAACGTGTAATTTGCAACTTTCAACTCCTTACATCAACATTCCACCGCAAACATTAATTGTTTGTCCAGTAATATAAGTTGACATATCAGAAGCTAAGAAAACAGTTAAGTTCGCGACATCTTGCGGAGAGCCTCCTCTTTTCAAAGGAATTGCGTTTCTCCATTCTGCAACAACTTTTTGATCCAATGCTTCAGTCATTTCAGTTTCAATAAATCCAGGAGCAATTGCATTACAACGGATATTTCTTGAACCTAATTCTTGTGCTACTGATTTTGAGAAACCAATCAATCCAGCTTTTGAAGCAGCATAATTCGTTTGTCCAGCATTTCCACTCACACCAACAACAGATGACATATTAATAATAGATCCACTTCTCGCTTTTAACATTGGACGTTGAACAGCTTTTGTAAGGTTGAATGCAGACTTCAAATTGGTATTGATTACTTCATCCCATTGCTCTTCAGACATTCTCATTAACAATGTATCGCGTGTAATTCCAGCATTGTTTACCAAAACATCAATTGTTCCAAACTCAGCAACAACATCATCAACTAATTTTTGAGCATCATCAAATTTAGAAGCATCGCTCTTAAATCCTTTTGCAATTCCACCATTTACTGAAAGTTCCTTCACTAAAGCTTGTGCCTTTTCGTCTGATGACAAATAGGTAAATGCCACTTTAGCGCCTTGTTTCACACATTCTTCAGCGATTGCTTTTCCAATTCCTCTTGAAGCTCCTGTAATCAGAACTACTTTATCTTCCAATAATCTCATTTTCTAGTTTTTTTTCAAATATAAGTAAAGCTATTCGATTGATTTTTTGTTCTGCAGAAAAGAATCAAATAGGAATTGTGAATTAGTTAAAAAAGTCCCACGTAATACCAACTCTCAATTGATTTGAAGCAATGGGATAATTTTTCATCAATTCACTATTATGGTCATTCCAGAAATAACCGATATTTTCAAACCTCACATAAAATTTAAATTCATCAATTTGAAATCCAGCGAAAAAATGCAAATTAGCATATCCTAAATTACTTGTCGTTAAATTATCGAGTTGAAAAGTACTTGTATTAGAACTATATCCAATTCGCTGATAAGATGATACGAATGAGAAATCAACACCCGTATACGCTTTCAGTTTTTTTGCTTTAAAGATTCCTCCTTTGATAAATATTCTTGTCTGAAGCTGATGCATCGGTAGAATTTGAAAATCTTTATCGCTCAGTGTGAACACATAATTGGGTTGAATAATCAATATACGGAAACGATAATTGGCTCTTAAAGAAAACTGGTTAAACCCAAAAGATTTCAACGAATCATTTCTCCATGTTTCTCCAATAAAAAAGTAATTATTTGTCCAATTCGAATATGAATAACCCGCAACAAAATCAATAGGACCAAGATTTCCTTCAACTAAAACACCAACTTTTGCTCTCTGTTGTTTTTCTGGATTGAACATTAAAGTAGTGTAATTATTTCCAATTGCATACCGTTGGTAATAATCCGGAAGTTTATTTTCATATTGCACAATCGCCTTAACTTCTAATTTATTTAATTTATAGGAAAGGTTTAATTTTTCAGCAAAGCCATTTTTTGCACCAATTAAATTCAACTCGAATTGATTCGTAATTCCAATTCTACTTTTCGAATAATTATAGTCTGCAAAAACGGAAACTTCAGTGGTATCATAATATCTTCCTAAATTCTGAAAATTCCAAAATTTCGCGTCAGCTCCAACTTTCAGGAAATTACTTGCGTTTTTAAGGAAAATACCTGCACCATTTGAAATTTGGGACCATTGGTGTTGATCGTATGTTTGTAAACTATCAAAATTGATGGAATTATAAAATCCATAAATGGTATCATTTTCTTGATAAACAAACTTCTTGATTTTTAATTCATGCTGTGTAAATAATCCAAATGCCCTTATTGAATCCTTGTTGAAATCAAAATAATTACTTTCAAATAACCGAATGCGCTTTGTATTTGTTTCTGCGTCTTCTTTATTAACTGGAATAAAGATTAAAGGATAATCATTTGCAAGTGTATCAGTTGCTAAGCCACCACTTTGAGCAACTCTTGATGATTCATAAGAACCTTTCAATTCAAAAGAATAAACTTTTCCTAATCGTTGCAATTGAGCTTGCAGATCATTATGATTATAATCACTATTTCTTAAAAAACCAGTTGAAACACGTTTGATATAATCGATATTCAATAATGTCTTCTTATTAAAAACTTGTTGGTATTCTGCTTGAACAAATTGACTTCCTTGATTACCAAATGAATAGGCAAACCCTATGTGTGGTAAGCCTGAGAAACGCATTGTTTTCCAATCTTTAAATGAATAGAATTGCTGTCCGCCAGGCGAGTTCAACAAAAGATTGACGGAAGGAGTAACCACTTGTCCGCCAGGAACTGTTGAAGAACAAGAAGCAATAAAATCTATAGAATCAAGCTTTCCTCCTATTCTGTCATCCATTTTGATTGAATCCACTTGAAAAAAAGGATGGTAGTTTTGTGCGTTGAGGTTAACACAAAAAAATAAAGAAACACACAACAACCAAAAACGCATTCGAGAATTGTTAAAAGTTAAAGGTATAAAAAAAGGGGCAATTGCCCCTAAAATTATTCGAGAACGAATCTATTACAAGTTATTCATCCCTACTTGTAAACCAGACTTCAAGTTAGCTGCTTTGTTAGCATGGATAACGTTTCTTTTAGCTAATTTATCCAACATTGCAACAAGACTAGAAAATAAACCTTCTGCTTCTTTCTTATCAGTTAACAAACGAAACTTACGAATAGCGTTACGCGTCGTTTTGTGTTGATACTTGTTACGAAGTCTTCTTCCTTCGTTCGTTCTTATTCTCTTTTTTGCTGACTTATGATTTGCCATTTTGTTTTGTTTTTAAAAATTTTTAAATCTCTAGTAGCCCATAGGAGAATCGAACTCCTGTTACCAGGATGAAAACCTGGCGTCCTAACCACTAGACGAATGGGCCAAATTGGTTAAATTTGGTAGCCCATAGGAGAATCGAACTCCTGTTACCAGGATGAAAACCTGGCGTCCTAACCACTAGACGAATGGGCCCTATTTTAAATTCTCCCGTTAATTTGGGAGTGCAAATATAGCCTGAAATTCTGTAATAGCAAACGTCAAGCGGTTTTTTTTTAAATTATTTCTTTATCATCTGATTTCATTTTGAAACCTAGACGTTTACCTGTTTGCATTTGTGAATTATTACTGATCATTTGAGCTTCTTCAACAGTCATTTCAGAAACAAACTCAAATGGTGGTATCAGCATATCAAATTCGATGGCAAAAACAAAAGCCATTTGAACCACTAGCTTAATAGATTCTTCATTGAGTTCCATATTTTCAACATCTCGAAATAATGTTCCCAATTGCCCTTTCCCTTCAATCATGAAGTGGCGGTCTTTGTTGAACATGATTCTACCAATCAAATAACCGTGATCTTGCGTTCTATTTTGCAAAAAAGATTGAGCGAGAAAATTATAGATGTAAATAACCCCAAAAAATCCTCTGTCATCATCCTCTTTAAAATAGTGTGTCCCCCATAAAGGATTATCGTCTGGAAGTCTAAAAACATTGTTATGTGCATGAAAAACAAGCACATCGCTTCCAACGTACACATGCTTTTCAAATTGACCCTTTTCTTTTGTAAACAATCTAATCCTTGGATCTTTTATTTGCAATTGAAGTGCCTCAAGTTCCGTATTTATTGCATCATTGAAAAGTTTAAAAATAGTTGTTGCATCGGCAGCAATATTTTGCTTCAACGTAGCTTTGCTTTTTAACAAGTCTAAAATAACCTTTCTATTTTGTTCAATTTTCATACTTAATAAGCTTTAGCCAAAACAACTCTTTTGTTCGATGGTTTTCCTGTTACCATACAAAAACCTGCTTCTTCTGGCTGGTCAATAGCAATACAACGTATCGTTGCCTGTGTTTCTTCTTTGATTTTAGCTTCTGTTTCAGCCGTTCCATCCCAATGCGCCAAGAAGAAACCACCTTTATCAATCTGCGCTTTAAAATCATCGTACGAATCAACATTTTGCATGTTATCTTTTCTAAACGCTTTCGCTCTTTCAAATAAATTCTTTTGAATTTCAGCTAACAACTTTTCGATGTAATTTTCAATCGTTGCAAATTCAACTACTTCTTTTGTTTTCGTATCTCTTCGAGCAACTTCAACATTTCCGCTTTCCAAATCTCTTGGTCCCATTGCTATTCTAATTGGAACACCTTTCGCTTCATATTCAGCAAATTTCCATCCTGGACGTCGATTTTCATCGTTGTCATATTTGAAAGAAATTCCTTTCGCTTTCAATTTCAAGCCTAATTCAGCCATTTTTTGATTAATTGCTTCTAATTCTTCATCTGTTTTATGGATTGGAACTGCAACAACTTGAATTGGCGCTAACGCTGGAGGTAAAACGAGTCCTTCATCATCAGAATGCGTCATGATCAACGCTCCCATTAAACGCGTAGAAACACCCCAAGAAGTTGCCCAAACATGTTCTACTTTACCATCTTTGTCTGCAAACTTCACATCAAATGCCTTCGCGAAATTTTGACCTAAAAAATGGGATGTTCCAGCTTGAAGCGCTTTTCCATCTTGCATCATTGATTCAATGCACAATGTATCTTCTGCACCAGCAAAACGTTCACTCGCAGATTTACGTCCTTTAATTACGGGCATTGCCATATAATTCTCAGCAAATTCTGCGTAAACATCTAACATTAATTCTGCTTCACTGATTGCCTCTTGTTTCGTTGCGTGAGCGGTATGGCCTTCTTGCCATAAAAATTCAGTTGTTCTTAAAAATAAACGCGTTCTCATTTCCCAACGCACAACATTTGCCCATTGATTAATAAGAATTGGTAAATCTCTGTAGGATTGAATCCAATTTCTATATGAATTCCAAATGATTGTTTCAGAAGTTGGACGAATAATTAATTCTTCCTCTAATTTTGCTGTTGGATCAACAATTACACCGCTTCCATCTTCCGCATTTTTTAATCGGTAATGTGTTACAACCGCACATTCTTTCGCAAAACCTTCAATGTGACTTGCTTCTTTACTTAAATAAGACTTCGGAATTAACAAAGGGAAATAAGCATTCGAATGACCCGTTTCTTTGAATTTTTTATCCAAAACTTCTTTCATCATCTCCCAAATCGCATAGCCATAAGGCTTGATAACCATACATCCTCTAACATCTGAATGTTCTGCTAAATCCGCTCTATAGACTAATTCATTGTACCATTTGGAATAATCCTCTTCTCTCGTTGTATACTTTTGTGCCATTATTTATGCTTTTCTGTGCTTATTAAGTTGCAAATTTAGCAATTAAAAGTAATGTTTCAGGGAATTAAATGAGTTTGACACACAACTTTGTTAAGCTTTACTTTCTTCCAATTCTGCCTTTATTGCCTCAGAAAATGAAATTTTATAAATTTTACTCGTAACCCAAGCGTTTATATTGAAATATTCCAAAACAGTTCGTTCATTTTGATCTTTCAATAATTCATCCAACTCATCTTTCATTTTTTCAAGAATGATGATTTTCTCGCTATTCTGAAAGGTTTTTGATAATTTTCTGATGTGCTTAATACAGACATTTTCAACTTCAAAACTGCGTTCTTGCTTATTTAAATAGCGATTAGTCGATTTTATTACATATTCAAGGAAATCATAGTTTTCCAATTCGAAATGTAAAACCAAATTAAATAAGCGCGAAAAACTGTAAATGTCTTGTCTTAAATTCTGTTCATTATCGTTTAAAACAGTGTTAATGTATGACAATGCTTTTTTGAAATCACCAACACCAAAATAACTATATGCCTTGCTATAGAGGAGAAGTATTTCTTGTTCCTTACTAACTTTTTCGCCATATTCTTCTTGTAATCGCTCAATTTCAGGTATCAGTTCAACACTCTTCTGAAATTCTCCCATTGCATGTAAAAGTACAAGCTCAAGATTATAAGAATTAGTGAAAATTCGTACTAAAATATCAGTTGAATTGAACCCTTTTTTTCCTTCCAGCTCACGAATATCAATAATTAATTCTTGTGCTTTCACAAAGTCCTTGCTATCAATATAACAGCGCAATAAATGGAAAAGAGTCAAAATATACCGTTGACCAGAATCCACTTTCAACATTGGATTATTATCTAAAATTTCTCGTGTACGATTAAAAAATTGAAAGCTATCCTCAAAATTACGATTGGTTGCGGCGCACAGACCTTTAATGTAATAGCACATGGATGCTGCTCTCGTTGAAAGTGCCGTGTTTTTTCCTTTTATCAAATGATAATCAGCAATTTCCTCTACGGCTTTCCTTTCACTTTCTGTCCGCGTAAAACCTCCGCTTCTGAAAATCAGATTAATTTTTGAATAGATTACTTGGTATTCAGCCAAATTACGAAGTTTTGCAATAACCATCTCTTCTTCAGCAACAAGTGCATCTAAATTTGTAGTGAATTCTCCCGACTCGTATGCCTCTTCCAATAATTTTTTCTCCCAAGATAAGAGCTCAAACCAATAATAAAATTTCTCATGGTCTTTTGCCATCTGCTTTGCTCTCGAGACAAATTTCTCACATTCTTTGTAAAGTGCTTTATTGTAGAGAATTTCTACATTTTTAATTTCCTGCTTCAATAAACTACTAACCGATTGTTCACTGTAGAAGGACCTAAGACTTTTTAAAATCAATTTATACAAGTGATTTTTCTCAGAAGGAAGATGTTTAACAAATGTTTCTTTCTTGAATTCACTCTTAAGATTATCCTCATCATATTTTGATTGACTTTCAATAAAGTCAAAAATCTTTAAATAATTTTTATCACCTGATTGAAGAGAAGAAGATAATTTAAAAAAACGTTTTTCTGATTTAGTCAATGACTTAATCAAGCTGAATAATTCGGTTGAAGGCTTCATGTATATATAATCTTGTAAGACCAAATTAAGAAATAACTTTTAAACCGACAATTCAAAACCTAAATCCATTGATTTAAATGTTATATCGATTTATTAAAAGGAATTTCTGTCAAAAGCGTTGGATTCTTAAAAGTAGTATTCGACTTATAGGAATACAAGAAAAGCCTCAGTTTCCCAAGGCTTTTCAAACAAACAACAACAAACTAAAAACCTCACAAAACCTGTTTAGCTCAGGCTGGAAAAATCCATTAACGGAGGGTAACTTTTTCTCCCTTGGCCATTAGTTGGTCTGCGGAAGAAATTTCATTTAATTTTTGTAGCGACCCAAGTTTCAGCGCTTGGTCTTGTGACAATTCTCTCAAACTCATTGAATGAGACAACTTAATACTTTCTTTCTTTGATCTTTTTCTTTTTGGTTGAATATAAACAATGTCACCTTCAACTAACACATCCTTTTTCGGTCCGAAGTCATTGTATTTGTACAACTCCCACAATCCCATTCCAAATTCTTTTGCAATTCTATAAAATGTATCGCCTTTTCTAGCAATAATGTATTTTACTTTGTTTTCATGAAGCAATACAGTGTGTTTCACAACAGTAAGTTCAGATGATTTTTCAGCAACTAAGTTTGGTGCTTTTTCATTATTCGGTTTACCTGTTTCATCTAAATCATACAATTTCAAATCCTCAATGATTTCGATTAACAAATCTGGATATTTCGGATTTGTAGCATAACCAGCTTCCTTCAATCCTTTAGCCCAAGCTTTATAATCACCTTTATCTAGCGTAAACAAATTCTTATACCGTGACTTATTTTTCAAAAATTCACTGTGATCAACATAAGATTCTTCAGCACTTGCATATACTCTAAAACATTCATTTTTCTGATCATCATCGACACGCATTGTTTCGCCTGTCCAATCTGCACACTTAATTCCGAAATGATTTTTACCTTTTACAGCTAAATCAGAGTTCCCACTTCCCGATTCAAGAATTCCTTGCGCTAATGTAATACTTGCAGGGATTTTATATTGAATCATTTGCTGAACCGCAGTAGTACGCCATTGTTCAACGTATTCTTTTTTGGAAATCTGTTTTACAATCTCTCCTGCTTGAGAAAAAACGAAAACTGAAAGACAAATGCTTGTTGCTAATAATTTCATATTACTGTTGTTTGTGTTTCTAAATACGGAGGTTTATCTGATAGGTTACAAAAATTGTTGATAAGTCATATTTTCATGTTAATAACCCCGTAAATAACTGATAAAAAGACATTTCGTCAGAACGAATCATCTTCGCCTGCCATTTTTACCGAATAACGTATTTAATTCGACTTGGCTTTTAATTTGACGATTCAAAACCAATCAAAAAATAGCATTATGGATTTAAATAAGTTTACAACCAAATCTCAAGAAGTTGTTCAACAAGCTCAAAATCTTGCTGAATCGAACGGTAACCAATCCATTGAAACCGGTCATCTTTTAAAGGCAATATTCTTAACAGATCAAGATGTAACGCCTTATTTACTCAACAAGTTAAACGTAAATTCAACTGCTTTAGAAGCTGCTTTGGATAGAATAATACTCTCGTACTCAAAAGTTGAAGGCGGACAAATTTATCTATCACAAAACACAAATAAGGTGTTTAATAATGCCGTTAACGAGCTCAAGAATTTTGGAGATGACTACGTCACAATAGAAATGTTATTGTATTGCTTACTTGATGCATCGGATTCGATTGGAACACTTTTAAAAGATAATAAAATCAACAAAAACAACCTTAAACAAGCAATTATGGATTTAAGAAACGGAGAAAAAGTCACTTCAAAAAGTCAAGAAGAAACCTATCAATCGCTTGAGAAATATGCAAAGAATTTAAATGAACTTGCTAAAGCTGGAAAATTAGATCCAGTTATTGGTCGAGACGATGAGATCAGACGTGTTTTGCAAATTCTAACAAGAAGAACGAAAAACAACCCAATATTAATTGGTGAACCGGGCGTTGGAAAAACAGCCATTGCTGAAGGTTTAGCGCATAGAATTGTTGATGGCGATGTTCCTGAAAACCTTAAAACAAAAGTTGTCTATTCATTAGATATGGGCTCTTTGATTGCTGGAGCGAAATACAAAGGTGAATTTGAAGAAAGGTTGAAAGCTGTAATCAAAGAAGTCATCAATGCTGAAGGGGAAATAATTCTCTTCATTGATGAAATTCATACGCTCGTTGGAGCTGGTGGTGGCGAAGGAGCTATGGATGCCGCAAACATTTTAAAACCTGCATTAGCAAGAGGTGAATTAAGAGCCGTTGGAGCAACAACATTAAACGAATATCAAAAATACTTCGAAAAAGACAAGGCATTAGTAAGACGTTTTCAAACTGTTTTAGTCGACGAGCCAACTACTGAAGATGCAATTTCAATTCTTCGTGGTATCAAGGAAAAATATGAAAATCACCATAAAGTATTGATTAAAGATGCTGCAATTATCGCCGCAGTTGAATTATCTCAACGGTATATTACGGATCGTCATTTACCAGATAAAGCGATTGATTTAATTGATGAAGCGGCTTCAAAGATGCGCATGGAAATTAATTCTAAACCAGAAGAACTGGACGAATTAGAACGAAAAATTATGCAGTTCGAAATTGAACGTGAGGCGCTTAAAAGAGAAAATGACAAGAAAAAGGTTGAAAATGTTGAGAAAGAATTAGCCAACCTAACAGAGCAAAGAGACGCATTCAAAGCGAAATGGCAAGCAGAAAGAGATGTTGTTGATTCAGTTCAAAAATTAAGGGAATCAATTGAGGATTTTAAAGTTGAAGCAGATCAAGCAGAAAGAGCTGGTGATTATGGCAAAGTTGCTGAAATTCGATATGGTAAAATTAAAGAAGCTGAAGAGCAACTTGAAAAAATAAAATCCAAGCTTGCAGAAATGCAATCGCAATCAAAAATGATTAAAGAAGAAGTTGATTCTGAAGATATCGCTGAAGTTGTATCCAAATGGACAGGAATTCCGGTCAATAAAATGATTGAAAGTGAAGTTTCTAAATTATTAAAATTAGAAGATGAATTAGGAAAGAGAATTGTTGGACAAGAAGAAGCAATTACTGCTATTTCTGATGCCGTGCGTCGTTCTCGAGCTGGATTGCAAGACGCAAGAAAACCAATTGGATCATTTATCTTCCTTGGAACAACTGGTGTTGGAAAAACAGAATTAGCCAAAGCATTAGCTGAATATTTATTCAACGATGAAAATGCAATGACTCGAATTGACATGAGTGAATATCAAGAAAAACACTCTGTTTCACGTTTGGTTGGCGCGCCTCCTGGATATGTTGGATACGATGAAGGTGGCCAATTAACAGAAGCTGTGCGCAGACGTCCCTACTCTATTGTTTTGTTAGATGAAATTGAAAAGGCGCATCCAGATGTTTTCAATGTTCTTTTGCAAGTTTTAGACGATGGCCGATTGACAGACAATAAAGGCAGAGTAGTGAATTTCAAGAATACGATTATCATAATGACCTCCAATCTTGGTTCGCATATTATTCACGAGAAATTCGACACTATTAAACCTTCAGAATATGAAAAAGCAGGAGAAAAAGCGAAATTCGAAGTACTTGAATTATTGAGACAAACAATTCGTCCTGAATTTTTAAATAGAATTGACGAAACGATTATGTTCCTTCCGTTGACGAAAGCAAACGTGAAAGAGATCGTTGGAATACAACTGAATAATTTAAAGAAACAATTAAAAGCAACTGATATTAATCTTGTTGTTACAGAAGATGCATTTGATTGGATTACGGAAGCCGGATATGATCCATTCTTTGGTGCACGTCCTGTAAAAAGAGTGATTCAAAAGCAAGTATTGAATGAGCTTTCGAAAGCTTTGTTGAGCGGAACAATTGATAAAACACAGAATGTGGTCTTGGATACATTTGATGGGAAAATTGTTTTCAGGAAACCGATAACAGAAGCAGAGGAAACTTTAGTCACTTTATAAACTAGCTAGGGAGATAATACACTTATCTCCCTTTTTTTATCTGAATTACTCAATCTACTATCTTAATAACCTTTCTTAAAACAATAAATAGTATTAAATAAAATAATATCAAATTGAGAATGTGTCTATTTATAATGGGATAGAAAGATACAGTTCATGCGAAATGTGTATTTTTTTCTAAATGAGAAAAGGAAGTTTTTTTCAAGTCAAAAATTACACTTAATTACAAACTTCTTTAAAGTAGAAAAGGAGCGGTAAATACCACTCCTTTTTCTATTACCTAAAACCTAAACATCTACTTTTGATTATTGCATGAAACCACACTTGAAATAATCAAATACTGTTAATGAAAATTTCGTTCCAAAAAATTAAACAACTAAAAATCAATGATTTAAAAACGTGCCATTTTCTTAATATTCTTGATTTTGGAATATTTTCCCAAAAGAAGAAAATTGGCGAATAGGAATTCTCAAAATAGCATGCTTAATTTACCTACTTCTATAAAGTAGTAAAAGGAGTGGTAATACCACTCCTTTTACTATTACCTAAAACCTAAACATCTACTTTTGATTATTATTGAAACCACTCTATAAATAATCCGAATCTGTTATAGTAATAAATATGCCAAAAACACTAACTACTTATAAAACAGTAATTTAACGATTTGATGTTTTCGGGTATTTTCCTAATTTTGGAATTTTTTCCCAAAAAAGGGCCAGCATGAGTCTACTTTTAAATGACAATTTGCTTAGCAATGAAACGTGTATTTTGTTCCTCCTTGTGCAAAGCTATTCTTATATCAATAATCAATACGCGTGTTTTGAGAAAAGTCATGCACATCTTTCATTGAGTGTTTAATCTTGTTTTTTTCTTAGTTCATTCTGATAGGCTTGAGAACACTATTGCGGCTGACGTCAAATTATTGCAAACGAGTTAAATTTGAATCCTTCGTAACAGCGAAAGTCGAAAAAGCAGAACGTGAAGGTGCCCAAAGAGCAAATGACTTAGATTATATAGATTTAGCAAAAAAGAATGTTGTTAATTCTTACCGTTTTTCAGCATTGAACTTACTATTGTTTCAATACCACTCAACTAATCAGCACACATACGCAACCTTTTTTAACTTCAATCGTTTATAAGACAAGTCGTTTCAGACCAATTCAATACATGAAAAGTATCGGATTGTGAGATCCAAATAAAAAAGGTGCTTTTTTATACTTTTAAAGAAAATGAGTGAAAAATATTCACTCATTTTTTTTTTAATTTAAACCCGATAATACTTTAACCCTAAGGATACGTTTAAGCACAAAAAAAAAGGGGAAAGCTCGTTTGCTTTCCCCTTCCACTTTCAGACCATAATTTTTAACGCAAACTATGTTTCACTATATAGGAAGTAGTGGTTCCATTAGAAACCTTTATATAGTACATTCCAGGGGCAGCTTCCAAATCTTCAATATGGAATACATTGCTGCCTTTTTCAACAAGAACTTCTTGTCGGTAAATAACCATCCCTCTTGCATCAAAAACTGAGATAAGAGAAGGACCAGTTATATCTTGTGTGTAAAAATCTACATAGAAACTTCCGTTACTTGGGTTCGGATACGTAATCAAGTTTGAAGTAATTGCTTGTTGCGCGCCACAATTCACAGAAGCAATATTGAACGTTTCTGAAACACCATCGTTATCAAATTGTGTTAATCTGTAATACGTTGTTCCACTTACTACATTGTTATCTGTCAATGCGTATTCAATAACAGTAGTTGAATTTCCTGCAGCACCCAATGTGTTCAAGATTGTCCAGTTTATGCCATCTCTTGATTTCTCCACTACAAAATAACTCGTGTTGTGTTCCGAAGCAGTTGACCAATTTACATTTACTTTATCTCCAGTTTCGTTACAGTTTGCAGTGAACGAAATAAGCTCGACAGGGAGTGCTGAAATTGGCGCAAGGATTATTGCTCCTGATCCTCCGGAGAAACTAGTTACCCCACTCATCTGCGCATAGTTGATTCCGTTCGCAGTTGTACCCGTTAAAGACTGTAAATGAAGACCATCGTAATCAGGCGCTGAATATGCAGAACCTGTATTTTTGAACAAGTAGAACCCATTTGTTGCAAATTGTGCTGCACCATATAAATATGAATACCCACAAGAAGGATATGCTGCCATATAGTTTGCAGCAGCTGTTTCAACCGCCTGACGTTCTACCGTCTCATGATAGAATCTCACTGAATATGTCCCACTTGGCGTTCCACCACCAAAATTAAGATCCCATGCCCTCTCCATTTCAAAACGCTGCTCTCCCGGATTTTGATTGGAAGCACATCCAGCACCACCTGATGGGAATTGACTTTCCGAAAAATATGTTCCGTTATCAAATATAGAAGCGATAGGAAAACCAACAGGCAATCCGCTTAGGTCACCTTGAACAGAGAAGATGATGTTATTCCCATTTAAGAAATGATTCCAACCAGCGTTGTCGGTGCAATATCCCGTAGAGCTTGTATTATTTGCTGCGTAGATAAAACTCTTAACATTTACGTTTATTGTTTCATCAACAGTCGTATTGCAAGTCCCTGATCTACGCACATAATAAGTTGTACTTGTCGATGGACTAACGTTGGCAGATGAACCTATGCCCAAGTTAGTTCCTGTTCCATTTGGACCGGTCCACCATTCAATCTGTGATCCCGCACCTGCAGTTCCGCCGCTTGCTGTTAAAGTAGCAGTAGAATTTGGACAAATTGTAGAAGAAGGTCCTGATAACAGAGGTGCTGTTGATGCAGTGTTAATGGTTACTGGCACAGAAACACATGCTGTTGTATTGCAGCTTCCCGCAAAACGCACAAAATATGTGGTATTTACAGTTGGTGAAACCGGTAATGAGTTACCAGTACCGATAACTGCACTTCCACAAGATCCTTCAAACCATTCCGCAATACCATTAGTTCCAGCTGAACCGCCTTGTAAAGTAAGTGTTGTGCTTTGACCTGAACAAACAGTTGTTGTTCCTGATATTGAGGTAGGAGCTACAGCAGGTGTATAAAGCGGTGTGCCTGAAATATTAAGTACATAATTCGTTTCCCAAGTTGGGTCAATAAGAATTGGATAATAATAGGTTCCTGCAGGAACATTGTTCCAATACAATCTTATGTTGCCATCCACGCACGATGTAAAGTCCCAAGTAGTTGCACCTGTAAATGTCGTAAAAGAACAATCAGGGGAGATATTGATATATGCATTATTGTGAACTGGAGTTGAACCACAAAAATCAATAGTAACGTTCATTCCCCCACATGGTACAGTAAAGGCAACCCACACATCCTTGTAAGTTCCCAAATTTGCTGTAGAACCACAGCCTGTTCCCAAATGCGTTTGATTATTACTCGCACCAAGATTTAAGATAGGTGCATTAGCACACAAATCATTGGAAGGGGCAGGACAAGGCGTTACACAACTTAAATTTAGTGAAAAAGCGCTGTTTGCAGCCCAACCATGCACCAATATGTAATAATTTTGTCCAACGACTGATGGCCAACTGTAAGAGGCAGATGTACCTGCACATGCTGGACCGTCATCGTCATTTCCACCAATACAAGTTAAAGTAGAACAGTTAGTACCGTTGAATACAGATATTTTACTATCCCACGCAGTTGCACACAAGGATGCTGTCATAGTTTGGCCATTTCCAGCAACAACGTACCAAACACCTGGCATTGTTTGAGCTGTACCGCAAGTTAAAGCTTCTCCTGTACCAGAATTTGTGGCGTTAACAGTTGTACCACTTAATGTAGCACCACAAGTTATAGCCGCAGCGGAACATACAAGATCATTTGCAGGAGCAGGAGGTGGCGAACATGAAACACATCTCCAACGAACAGTATGACTGGTACTAAGGGCTGCACAATTGTATGTGTGCACATAAACTCTTACAACTCCTGTATATGTTGCTGTCCAGCGAATTTTAGCATGGGTACCACAGCGATCATCACTATAGCACAAGGCATTATTGTTGTCATCTCTTCTTAAACTTAATTGACTGTCGGTGTTGGTTCCAACAGTAGCACCATCAATTGGACACAAAGACCATTCATATTGTTGTCCTGAAGTTACGTTGTAGGTGTTGTATTCCCCACCATACGTAAAACCTAAAGAATTAACAAATGTTCCGGATGTTGTAGATTGGGTGGCGCCCCAGGCAGCTCCTGTGGAACAACCTCCACCAAGACACTGTCCTGTTTGTGCATTCAATGATTGAACTAGCAAAAGTTGCAGCACTATCGTAATATAAATATATATATTTTTCATAATTTCCTGATATTGAATTTAAAAATGGAATTATTGAGCTAACTCATTGATTGCAAAGCCCAAAAGGGAGACGAAGTTTTTTCCCTCCTCATAGTCAGCAAACCGAACTGCATTGGTTATTTCGTCGCCAAAAAGCAAGTGCTTTAAATCGACTGACGGACACAGAACAACGGTCTTCTCGACTATCGGTGCTCCAATCCCCTCTCTGAATTTCGCTTCTTTTTCAGCGTATTTAAGCAGATCGCGCAGTTCGTTAAGTAAAAGGTTTGCTTTGAGATTGACCTCTCTCAATTCAGTTGAAACACCAGCATCAGGTGCGGTACCCGAAACAGCTGTAGCAGCTCTTTCATTTCTTTCTGTACTGATTTCTTCTTGCGCCTGCACTTTAGAGCTAAAGCACACGGAAAGCGCCACCAACGATAACAAGAGCATTGAATTTTTTGAACTAACAATCCATCTCCGACTGTTAGAGCCCAGCATAGAAAACTGGTCGTGTAATTTTTTTTTCATAGTAATATAGTTTTTAGCGTTTTTAAAGTTTTTGCATCACGGTCTAATTTGATGCATTCGACTTTTATTAAAAAATATGCCAAACAGCTGAACAGTAGTAAAATCGAAGGTTTCAAAAAAATAACTTAATTGAATATTCCCAAAACGGGATTTTTTTTACCAAAAAGAAACAGTTTTATTATGTTTCTATTACCTCTTTAACAAACTTTTAATAAGAAAAAAGGTGTGAATTATGAATATTTTATAATCACTGCATTAAGTACCTAAAAATTATTATTTGATCAATTGTATACTTTTATATCTAATTTTTTTCTTTTTAATATATTCATGTAAGTTTCTTTTGATTTTGTTTGAAAACCTTAACTTTGCACCAAATTAATAGACATTAGAAAGATGAGTACAGCACTAGGAAATCACATACTTGTAGAATTTATGAATTGCGACCCGCACATTATGAATGATGTAGCAGCAATAGAAAGAGACATGGTTGAAGCAGCGCAAAAGGCTGGTGCTACCGTTATCAATTCTACATTTCATCATTTTTCTCCTTTTGGAGTTTCTGGTGTTGTTGTGATTCAAGAAAGTCATTTAGCTATCCATACTTGGCCAGAATATGGTTATGCTGCAGTAGATCTTTTTACCTGTGGTGAAATGGATGCATGGATTTCTTTTGATCACTTAAAAGAATGCTTTAAATCGCAATCTTATTCGGCAATTGAAATGAAACGTGGTTCAGTAAATTTATTGACACGCAATGATTTCGATATGACCACGATGCGTCAAAAAGCGGGAGAATGGAGAAATCCTGAATTTTTCACGCGCAACGTTTGGTTTACGGATAAAGATGAATTTCAAGCACTTTCTCTGCGTTTTACAGGTGAAGTTTTCTTTGATGTTCAATCACCTTTTCAACGAGTACGAATCATTGAATCATACAAATATGGCAAAATGTTGGCGTTGGATGATATGGTTATGACAACAATCGAAGACGAGTTCCATTACCATGAAATGATTGCTCACCCAGCATTATTTACACATGGAAACGCTAAAAACGTATTGGTTATTGGTGGTGGTGATGGTGGAACAGTGCGAGAAGTTTTACGCCATGAAAGTGTTGATAAAGTAACGATGGTAGAAATTGATGGTGAAGTTATTACTGCTTGTAAGGAACATTTACCTCAAATTGCAGCTGCTTTTGATAATCCAAAATTAGAATTGCTCGTTGATGATGGGATTGCATTTTTGAAAACTGCTGTTGCTGAATCATATGACATTATTATAATTGATGGATCAGATCCAGTTGGTCCTGCAGAAGGATTATTCTCTGTTGAATTTTACACCAATTGTTACAAAGCATTGAAAAAGGATGGAATCTTGATCGCTCAAGGTGAATCGCCAAAATTCAATGAAAAAGCATTTACAGAATTGAACCATACCTTACAAGATATTTTTGGGAAAGATAAAGCGCCAGTTTCGTTATTCTTTGTTCCGACCTACCCTACTGGAATGTGGAGTTTCCAATATGGATTAAAAGGTGATACTCATCCAAAGACGATTACGAATGAATCTACTATAGATGCATTTGTTGAAGAAAAAGGATTACGCTATTATAATGCTGATGTTCACAAAGGAAGTTTTGCTACGCCGAACTTTGTGAAAGCACTTTTGAAAAAGTAATAATACTAACATGTTGCCACAGATTCACAGAATTTCAAAATCTGTGAATCTGTGGCTTTTTTATAATCTCACTTTGACATGACCTTCGATCCAAACGGTGTTGGAATAGCCAACGGAAATTTATTCGGTTTTCCTGTTACGGAAAATGAAGCTGACATTGTAATAATCCCTATTCCTTGGGATGCAACAGCATCTTATGGAAAAGGGACGAGCGATGGTCCTAAAGCGATTTTGGATGCATCAGTTCAATTGGATTTTTATCACCCCAAGTTAGAAAACGCTTTCCAAACAAAAGTATTCATGACTGCCATTTCGAATGAATGGAAAGAAATCAATACGAAGTTGTGCATTGAAGCGATTGAATACATCGGTTTTTTGGAAGACGGCGGGAAATTAGAAGACAATACAGATTTCCAACAAACGGTTTCAACGATTTCTGAAGCACAAAATGCGCTAAAGGATAACCTTAAAAATCGTGCTTTAGATTTGATGAAAAATGGAAAGTTGGTTGGTGTTTTAGGAGGCGAGCACTCTACTCCACTTGGCCTAATTGAAGCAATTGATTCTCAAAATAAACCGTTTGGTATTTTACAAATCGATGCACATGCAGATTTGCGTGATGCATACGAAGGATTTGAACAATCTCATGCGAGCATAATGTTCAATGCGCTAAAAAACTGTTCAAATTTGACAAAATTGGTTCAAGTTGGAATTCGCGACATTGCACAATCCGAAGTTGATTTAATCAAAAATAGTAACGGTAGAATTTCAACTTATTTCGATTGGAATATAAAAGAAGGACAATTTAACGGTGAAACATGGGCAAGTCAAATTGACGCAATAATCACTGATTTGCCTGAAAACGTTTACATTTCATTTGATATTGATGGACTTTCTCCTGAATTGTGTCCAAATACAGGAACACCAGTTGCCGGAGGTTTTAAACTGGAAGAAATCACTTATCTCCTATTCAAATTAGCAGCATCTGGCAAAAAAATTGTTGGATTTGACTTAAATGAAGTTGCACCAGGAAAAGACGACGATTGGGATGCAAATGTTGGTGCGCGAGCTTTGTGGAATTTAATTTGTGCCGTTGAATCAAATAGACGAATCCATCTTTAACTGTTTTCATGCATATAAAAACTAATGTGTAATTTCACAGTTAAAATTCACTGAAAAATGCTCCAAAAACTAAACATTAGCATACTTATCGCAGCACTTATATTGTTTTGTTATAGCGCGTATTCCTTAGTTTTAAAAGGCAACATTTATCCATCATCGCTCCTGTTGTTTTATTCCTTTTTATGCATTGCATCCTACTTTGCTTTGCATGGAATAAGAACACATCACACTAAAACATATATCTTATTTTCATGCATTAACCTAATTAATCTAATCGTTCTTTTTGTAGATTATTTTTATTTGGATTTGTTAAAAAGCACATGGAATTTTTCATTTGCACTTGTGTTCCTTCAACTATTAATTGGATTTCTTTTAAGAATAAAGTCATTCAGAGGGAAAATTGCAAATGCAACATTTTGGTCCACAATTGTATCTACCGTTTTGATTGAGTCAATGCTCTTATTTAAATTATCAAATGAACTTTTTCATTCGGTAATCATTTATTCCTTTCTATTAAGTTCAATTCTGATGCTCGTTTTATTTGGTATAAAACTTAAGCGTAAACATCAGTAAACATACGTTCCAAAACCAGATAAACGCGTCAACCAATAATCGGATTGCTCAATTTCTGTCACAATTATTCCCTTTGAGGAACTTGCATGAATCATAACAAGTGGTTTCCCTTTATCAGAAATAATCATTCCGACATGCGAAATACCTGAACCATTATCAAAAAATACTAAATCGCCCTTCTGTACATTTTTCTCTTTTAATTTTCTAGAAGTCTCAAACTGGTCAACAGCTCTTCGTGGAATATCTTTACCAAATTCTTTCATGACATATCCTGTAAAACCACTACAATCAAATCCACTCGGATCATTTCCGGCCCAAACATACGGCACACCCAACTGTTTTTTAGCATACACAACGATTGCATCTCTTTCTTTGGAATACAAATCTTTTTCAGAATCATCAGAATCTACAATGTCTTTTTCAGCAATCTCTCCCTGGTAATCAATATCCGGAATATCGTCAAATAAACCATCAGTTATTTTTTGAAATCGCTCAAATTCAACCTTCTGCCCTCTTCGTTTTAAATCTTCAGCCCAAGAAATTAAATCGTGTTTTAAAAAGGAAATTTCATAAATATGCGCATCAAACACTTTTTTACCATCGCTGGACGTCTTGATTTCCTTAAAAATATTGGCTGCATCTTGCAAAGCGTTAGGATGCCTTATCAACCATCTATCGTTTTGACAAAGCTGAAATAAACTAATTGCTTTATAAAATTTTGGGATCTGTGAAAAATCGTAATCAGGAATATCTAATAATGTATTTGCTTTGCGATAAACCATTTTATAATGATTCTGTGCATATAACACTTCTAATTTATCAAATTCACGTATTTGAGCGCTTCCTATTGAAAAACAGAAAGTAACAAAAACAAATAATATCAACCCCTTCATTTATTCTCTTTATTAAAAATCTAAGTAACAAATAATATATTGAAAGTAGGACGGCATACCTATTTATCATTCAACATCCAATTGTTTATTGAATCCTATTGCTATTTAACAATTTTTCTGATGTCAACCCGTTACTATTTTTAACATTTCAACGTTATTTGACTTATATTTATACAGTTTAATATTTTCAACTATGATAAAGATTCTCTTCCTACTAACAGCAGCACTAATCACTTTCAATAGTAATTCTCAAATTGACCCAAATAAAGTTGGAACAACTCAAAAATTCGATGAAGTTCTAACTTACATAACAAGAATGTATGTTGACACCGTCAATAACGATCAATTGACAGATGCAGCAATTGTTGCAATGCTAGAGAAATTAGATCCACATTCAACGTATATCACCAAAGAAGAAGTGGCTGAAGCAAACTCGTCAATCAACGGAAGTTTCGTTGGAATTGGAATTCGATTTCAAATATTAAAAGATACGTTAATGGTTGTAGCAACTATTCCTGGTGGACCTTCAGAAAAATTAGGAATCATGCCGGGCGATAAGATTACAAAAATTGAAAATGAAAATGTTGCCGGAATTGGCTTGAAAAATGGTCAGGTAAAAGAACGATTACTTGGTGAGCTTGGTACAAAAGTGAAAATTGAAATCTTGCGAAAAAGAACGAAGAAACCACTTGATTTTGTAATTACACGAGATAATATTCCAATTAATTCTGTTGACGCGCATTATATGGTAACACCTGAAACAGGATACATTAAATTGAATAGTTTTTCTAGAAGTACAGTAGATGAAATCCAAAAGAGTTTAATTGATTTAAAGGCACAAGGAATGAAAAACCTCATTTTTGATTTACAAGGAAATGGTGGTGGTTTATTGGATGCAGCTCAAAAAGTAGCCGATGAATTTCTTTCTGGTGATAAATTAATTGTTTATTCAGAAGGAAGAGCGCAACCAAGAAACAACTTAAAAGCTGGTAAAAAAGGATTGTGGGAAGAAGGGAAATTGATTGTTTTAACGGATGAGTATTCTGCTTCTGCGAGTGAAATTGTTTCTGGTGCTATACAAGATTGGGACCGTGGAATGATTATCGGTAGAAGAAGTTATGGAAAAGGATTAGTTCAACGTCCAATTGATTTGACTGATGGCTCTCAAATGCGTTTAACAATTGCTCGTTATTACACGCCAACAGGAAGATGGATTCAAAAACCGTATGACGATTTAGAAGCGTATAAAAAAGATCTAACACAACGATATTTAAATGGAGAATTCAGTAATGTTGATTCGATTAAACTTCCAGATTCTTTGAAATTCCAAACGATGATTACAAAAAGAACTGTTTATGGTGGTGGAGGAATCATGCCAGATTTGTTTGTACCGATTGACACTTCTGGAGTTACAGATTATTATAGAGATTTAGTTCAAGGTGGGCATTTAAACAGCTATTCGCTTGATTATGTTGACAAACAAAGAGACAAATTAATGCTTACCTACCCTACTTTTGAAAGTTATTTAAAAGGATTTACATTGGATAAAAAATTCATGGACGCATTTTTTGACTACGTCGCAAAAGAAGACAAAGAGTTAATTTTTAATGCTGAAGAATATAAAACAAGTGAAGATTTAATAAAACTTCGATTAAAAGCTGTTCTAGCACAAGATATTTGGGGATACAATGAATTCTATCAAGTTTACAATGATTCAAATGAAATTATTCAACGAGCAGTTAAAGCTTTAGAGAATAAAGAATATGAAAAAGCAAATTTGAATTAATCGAAAAAATAATAATTTTGTCTTGTTAAAAAGAACACCTATGAAAAATCAATTTATTCTTGGAATCTGTTTGTTCATCATTTCTAGTTGTGGAAATGATACTAATGCTGTAAAATCTAGTTCAGGAGAAGTGACTTCTACAATCGCAGCTAGTGAAGGAAGTGAAGAGGATTTAAAAGCTTCTTTGCAAGAAATTGAAAAGGAAGAGCAGGCGTTAGCCAAAGAAGCTGCTGCATCTTCCACAACAATGTCTTTTGATAAAATGACAAACAATTTTGGAAAAATAAAAGAAGATACGGATAATAACGCTTCATTTATTGTAACGAACACTGGTAAAAACCCTTTAATAATTGAAAAAGTGGACGTTAGTTGCGGATGTACAACCGCGAAAAAACCTGAAAAACCTATCATGCCCGGAAAATCAGATAAAATTGAAGTTGTTTTTCACCCGAAGGTTGATCAATTAAAAGAGCAACATAAAACAATCACCGTTACGGCGAATACGAATCCAACAATTGCGGTCTTAAATATTGAAGCTTTTGTGATAAAATAAGGAAATGTTCGACCCCTCTGGGGTCGATAGTGTATTAAAATAATTTTTTGGTGGATTGTATGACTTCTCTGAAGTCAACAACGAGCAAAAAAATCTAATAATCGTAAAATGACTTCAGAGAAGTCAAATACCCCCCCCAAAAAAAATCCAACAACCGAAAAATGACTTCAGAGAAGTCAAACATTCCCCCAAAAAAAATCCAACAACCGTAAAATGACTTCAGAGAAGTCAAATACCCCCCCCTAAAAAAAATCCAACAATCGTAAATTGACTTCAGAGAAGTCAAATATTACTCCACCTCTATCCAATCAAATAAATATTCTTCTTTATAATCAATCTTAAATTCCTTTAACAATCCTATATATTCATCTTTGAATTTTTTCTTTGCGTGATGCGCTTTTTGTCCTTTGATATAATTCGTAATCATATCAACCTGACGTTCATTGTATGAAAAAGCACCAAATCCATTTTGCCAACTAAAAGCAGATTGTGTGAATTTATTATCATTCACCCAATTTGTAGAAGCTTTTTTCACTTCTCTTACCAAATCAGAAAGTGCACAAGTCGGTTTTATTCGAATAAACATATGCGTATGATCTGGCATTCCATTTATCGCAATGAGTGATTGATCCTTCAACTTAATGATGCCTGTAATGTATTTATAAAGTTCATTTTCCCAATCTGCGTGAATTAAACATTCTCTTCGTTTTACAGTGAAAACTAGTTGAATATAAAGCTTTGTATATGAATCAGCCATGCTTTTCTTATATAAGTTAAGAAAAAAGTTGAGTTGATTCCAAGAAAATTTTGAGTTTTTAAAGAAATTTGTATCTAAAAAAGTGCAATGTCCTTTCTACAATTACTAAAAATAAAAAAGAGATACAATTGCTGCATCTCTTATCTCTTCATTTTATTTCTTCGTAATCAACATCCATTATATCCGGATGACTTTTACTTTCTTTTTGTTTGGAACCTCCACTCAGTATTGTCGTTTTCCCAAAACTTTTCATTTTGCGTTGCCGTTCAGCTTCACCTTCTCGTTGATTTTTATTGAGAATACGTTCAGCTTCCATATTTCTTTTTGCAATCATCAATTGACCTAAAAATCGCAAAAGAACAATGGCGCCGATTACAATTAGAACCGTTCTAAAAATCCCTGGTATGCTAGCCGTTACAACCACTATTTAGACAAATGCATGTTTCGTTCTGAGTAAATCTTCGTAAAGAATGGATCCTTCAAATTCTTGATAAAACGAATTGCTTCACCTGTAGATTTCATTTCTGGACCAAGTTCTTTTTTCACATCTGGAAATTTCTCGTAAGAGAAAACTGGGATTTTTATCGCATAACCTTCTTTACGTGGATTGAAATTGAAATCTGAAAGCTTCTTCTCCCCTAACATTATTTTCGTAGCATAATTCACGTAGGGCTCATTGTATGCTTTTGCTATAAAAGGAACAGTTCTAGATGCTCTTGGATTTGCTTCAATCACATAAACTTTGTCATCTTTAATCGCAAATTGAATATTCATTAATCCAACTGTTCTCAATGCAAGAGCAATTTTAACCGTTATATCTTCTATCTGTTGCATTACAAAATCACCTAAATTATACGGGGGCAAAACAGCGTATGAATCTCCTGAGTGAATTCCAGCTGGTTCTATGTGCTGCATAATTCCTATGATGTGTACATTTTCGCCATCACAAATTGCATCTGCTTCAGCTTCAATTGCACCGCCAATAAAATGATCCAATAAAATTTGGTTGTTCCCCATTTCATTGATAATATCAACAACATGGTGCTCCAATTCTTCTTTATTGATTACAATTTTCATTTTCTGTCCACCCAAAACGTAAGAAGGACGAACTAACAATGGAAATCCTAATTCATCTGAAAGCTCCAATGCTTGTTCTGCACTTTCTACAATTCCATATTTTGGAAAAGGAATATTGTTCTCTTCTAATACTTTCGAAAAACGACCTCTATCTTCCGCTAAATCCAACGCTTCGTAGCTCGTGCCTAGTATTTTAATTCCGTATCGTTCTAATTTTTCAGCCATTTTAAGTGCTGTTTGACCGCCCAATTGAACAATGACACCAACTGGATTTTCGTGTTTGATAATATCATAAACATGTTCCCAGAATACTGGTTCGAAGTACAATTTATCTGCCGTATCAAAATCTGTTGAAACCGTTTCAGGATTACAGTTGATCATGATTGTTTCATAACCACATTCTTTCGCCGCCAAAACACCGTGAACACAACTATAATCAAACTCAATTCCTTGACCAATACGATTTGGACCAGAACCTAAAACAATTACTTTCTTTTTGTCCGACTTAATACTTTCATTTTCAAATTCGAAAGTTGAGTAATAGTAAGGTGTTTGAGCTTCAAATTCTCCTGCACAGGTATCAACCAATTTGTAAACACGGTTAATCCCTTGTTCCATCCGTTTGTTGTACACTTCCGATTCTAAGCAACGCAAAAGATGTGCAACTTGTCTGTCAGCATAACCTTTTTGTTTCGCTTCAAACATCAATTCTTTTGGAATATTCTCCAAATGGAATTTTTCAATTTTACGCTCTAATTTGATTAGATCTTCAATTTGTTTCAAGAACCAAATGTCAATCTTCGTTTTCTCAACAATTTTTTTGAATGGAATTCCCAATTTAATTGCGTCATAAATATGAAACAAACGATTCCAACTAGCGAATTCTAAACTGTGTAATATTTCGTCCTGATTCGTTAACTCACGTCCGTCAGCACCTAAACCATTTCTATTAATTTCCAACGATTGACACGCTTTTTGCAATGCCTCTTGAAATGAACGTCCAATACCCATTACTTCACCAACCGACTTCATTTGAAGACCTAGTTTACGATCTGTTCCTGGAAATTTATTAAAGTTCCAACGTGGTATTTTTACAATCACATAATCCAACGTCGGTTCAAATAAAGCTGAAGTTGTTTTTGTAATTTGATTGTTCAATTCTGTTAAATGATATCCAATGGCAAGTTTGGCAGCGATTTTGGCAATTGGATAACCCGTTGCTTTTGATGCCAAAGCAGACGATCTAGAAACTCTTGGATTTATTTCAATTGCGATAATCTCTTCTTTTTCATCAGGGGAAATTGCAAACTGAACATTACATCCTCCAGCGAAATTACCAATAGAACGCATCATTAAGATAGCCATATCACGCATTCTCTGAAAAGTTGTATCTGACAAGGTCATTGCTGGAGCAACAGTTATTGAATCTCCAGTATGAATTCCCATTGGATCAAAATTCTCAATTGAACAAATGATTACAACATTGTCATTTGCATCACGCAATAATTCTAATTCATATTCTTTCCATCCAAGCAATGCTTTGTCGATCATTACCTCATGAATAGGCGAAAGATGCAAACCTCGTTCAAGTAAATTATCAAATTCTTTTGGCTCATGCAAAATTGCTGCACCTGATCCACCAAGCGTATACGAAGGTCGAATACACAAAGGAAAACCAAATTCTTGTGCAATTTCTTTTCCTTCTAAAAAGGATTTTGCTGTCTTTTGAGGCGCCATTCCCACCCCAATTTTCAACATCAATTCTCTAAATGCTTCTCTATTTTCTGTGATTTCAATAGCGGCAATATCAACACCAATAATATCAACACCGTGTTCTTCCCAAATTCCCATTTCATCACATTGAATGCACAAATTCAAGGCTGTTTGTCCACCCATTGTAGGTAAAACAGCATCAATTTTGTGTTTTTTCAATATTTCAATGATACTTTCTGGCTCAAGCGGTTGCAAATAGATATTATCTGCGACCACTGTGTCCGTCATAATGGTTGCTGGATTTGAATTAATGATTGTTACTTCAATTCCTTCTTCACGTAACGACTTTGCTGCTTGGGAACCAGCATAATCAAATTCACATGCTTGACCAATAACGATAGGGCCGCTTCCGATGATTAATACTGACTTAATGGAGGTGTTTTTTGGCATTTTATGCTCTTTTGAGATTCAATTTAACGTATACAATAAACTGAGAGCAAATTTAATCAAAAGTCCGGATGGTTTTAAATCGATTCAATGATGTTTTTAACAAAATTCGTTAATAACTATTCCGATTTATTAAAGAGAAATATTTGCTTTTAAAGAAATCTTAAAAACAAACCACTCAGGACTTAAAAATCATTGTTTCGTTTGGCAAAATGAAAGAGTTCACGCGGTTAAAAAACTTAATCATTGCCACAGATGCACAGATTATACAATTTGATGCAAAATTCATTGCAAAAGGCCGAATAACGTCGAACGCTTTTATTTGAAGAATTTTAATTAAAGCAAACGAATGACTATTACCACAAAAAATAATCTGTGCATCTGTGGCTTAAAAATTATTTCAACATTTTAATCCCAACTTTTAAATGATACAAAATACTTCATTATCATTAAAGCCTTTACCTTTACAGTAAAATTAATGACTCGCACCAATCTCATATCTATCAACAATCTTCAACTCGAATATTTCGTTTTCGGTGAAGGAGAAGAAGTGGTGATTTGTCTGCATGGACATGGTCGAACTGCTCGTGATTTTGAATTTCTTGAAGCAACAAATCGAAAGGTTATTTCAATTCATCTCTTTCACCATGGAAATTCTATTTTTCCTGAAAGTAGAATTGAGAATAATCCATTAAGAACGGAAGAATTTGATGAACTTTTTGAATTAATACTAAAAGAAGAAAACATAACTAAATTTCATATACTTGCATTTAGTCAAGGAGGAAGATTTGCCTTGTGCTTGCTCCCATTCATAGCGAAAAATCTACTTTCATTCACGCTCATTGCTCCGGATGGCATGGATAATCACAGTTTTTATAATTGGTCGTCTCGACAAAAATGGGCACGTTCAATGATGAAAAGTTTTGAAAGCAATCCTAATCGTTTGATTCGTTTGAGTAAAATTGCTTATAAACTCCGCTTGATGCGTCCTAAAGTCCGCGATTTTGTCCAAGAATTCTCTGCAAATAAAAAGCTAATCGTTCAAGCCTCTTATACCTGGAGATCATTTAGATTACTCTTACCAAACAATAAAGCTATTTCAAAAGCTATTAAAACAACTAAAATTCCTTTTTTGATTATCATGGGCGAATACGATCAAGTTATACGTCCAAAACAAGCGTATCAATTTGCGAAAAATATTGGAATTCCAGAGTGTGTGATTGAAATCAATAATGGTCACAATTTCTTTAAAAAATCATCCATAAATAAGTTTGTACACTTACTTCCTTTTATACAACAATAACTATATTTGCTTAAACATTTTCAGACATGAACAACATCCTTAATCACAAAGAAATTGAACAAAAAATCACACGTTTAGGACACCAAGTTCTGGAGAATTGTTTCGAAGAACCTGTTATTTATATTGGTGGAATTTGTGGAAATGGAATAAAATTAGCCAACCAATTGAAAGCAATTATGGCTTCTAATTCTGATCAAGAGATTCATGTTTTTGAAATTACGGTGAACAAAGACGAACCTTGGAGCGAACCAATTACGCTTTCTATTGATGAAAAACTATTGAAAAACGCATACATTATATTAGTTGATGACGTTCTGAATTCAGGCAAAACAATGCAATATGCATTAATGAAATTTTTAGAACGGGCGACTAAATCAATAAAAACGGTAGCGCTGGTTGATCGAACGCACAGAAGGTATCCGATTAAAGCAGATTTTGTTGGATTGAGTCTTTCGACAACATTAAAAGAACGTGTTGAAGTGGATTTGGATGGCGAGAATTCTAGAGCTTATTTGGTTTGAAAGAAGGAAGAAGGAAAGATGAGTGATGAGTGATGAGTGATGAATCATAAGATTTAAATTTCTTGTTCCTTCAACCTATGTAACCTATGTGCCTATGTGGTTTAAAAATTGAGTTTCAAGGTGTAATTGACAAAAAAAATGAAAAAAACGACTGAATCTGCTTCCAATTTCAACAATTTAGAATCAATGTCTACCATTGATTTGTTGAGCAATATGAACAACGAAGATAAAACTGTTCCTTTAGCAATAGAAAAAGAACTCCCTGCAATTCAAGTATTTATTGACGCATGTTATTTACGTATGAAAACTGGTGGACGACTTTTTTACATTGGCGCTGGCACAAGTGGTCGATTAGGAGTTGTTGACGCAAGTGAGTGTCCCCCAACTTTTGGTGTAGAACAAGGAATTGTTGTTGGAATTATTGCCGGTGGCGACAAGGCAATTCGCAAAGCTGTTGAATTTGCCGAAGACGACACCGAACAAGGCTGGAAAGATTTACAAGAATATTCAATCAATTCAAATGACACATTAGTTGGAATTGCTGCTTCTGGTTCAACCCCATACGTTCTTGGAGCAATTGAAGAAGCGAAAAAAATTGGTGTGCTAACAGCAGGAATCTCTTGCAATCCTGGAAGTCCACTTTCTCAGCAAGTCGAATTTCCTATTACTCCTGAAGTTGGTCCTGAATTCGTGACTGGAAGTACCCGTATGAAATCTGGAACTGCTCAAAAACTTGTTTTGAACATGATCTCAACTTCCTTAATGATTAAATTAGGTCGCGTTAAAGGAAATAAGATGGTTGACATGCAATTAAGCAATAATAAACTCGTTGACCGTGGAATCAAAATGATCATGGAAGAAATTTCTGTTACTTTTCAAGAAGCAGAGCATTTACTTTCAAAACATGGTTCAGTTAGAAAGGCTACAGAAGCGTTTAAAGGAGAATAATTCTTGATTTTGTTGTATAATCAACTGCCTTATATTCTTGGCTTCAACTTAAATTAATTCACTAACCACTTTTCATGAATATCATAGAAACAAACAACCTCACTCACCGTTTTTCTGAAAAGGAAATTGTGCTCAATGACATTGCCATTCAGGTTCCAGAAGGTTCCATTTATGGGTTTTTAGGTCCAAATGGTGCTGGTAAAACAACAACTTTGAAATTGATTCTTGGATTACTCAAGAAACAACAAGGAACAATTTCCGTTTTTGGAAAACCATTTAACGAAAATAGAATTGAAATCCTTAAGAATATTGGTTCGTTGATTGAAGCGCCTTCTTTATATGCACATTTAACGGCAAGAGAGAATTTATTGATTTGGCAAAAGGTCTATCAATGTCCAAAAGAAAGAATCAACGAAGTTCTGCAAATTGTTGGTTTAGAAAATACCGGGAAGAAAAAAGCGGGTAAATTCTCATTAGGAATGAAGCAACGATTGAGTATTGCAGTTGCATTGTTGCACAAACCTTCTCTACTGATTTTAGATGAACCCACCAACGGACTTGATCCAAGTGGAATAATTGAAATGAGGCAATTGTTGATTAAAATCAACCAAGAAGAAAAAGTGACAATTGTGATTTCAAGCCACCTTTTAATGGAAATAGAAAAATTGGTGACACATATTGGAATCATCAATAAAGGATCCATTTTATTCCAAGGAACATTGGAAGAATTGCATTTAAAACAATCCTCTTATGTTGTATTTGAAACCAATAATTTAGAAGGAACAACCGAATTGATGAACAAACATAATTTGTCACCAATCACGTTAAATGGACAAGTTTCATTGGCTACAACGGATAAAGCTATTATTTCAAAAATCAATGCGGAATTGGTCAATCATAACATTGAAGTGTACGAAATTTCAATTGCCAAAAATGACTTAGAATCTATTTTTATTGACCTTACAAAAAATTAAACGATGAATTTCATACACAGCTTACAAAGTGAATGGCTTAAAACGAAAAGAAGTGCAGCATCTTGGCTTTGCATCATTGGCGGTTTCTTTATTCCGTTCATCTATTTGATTGCTTTTTTAAAAAATAATACGAGCATCAATAAATATCCAAATCATATTTGGGAAACGCATTTCAATGAATTATGGCACAATATGGCCATCTTTCTTTTGCCTATGGGCGTAATTCTGGCAAGTAGTTTAATCACACAGATGGAATTTAAAAACAACACATGGAAACAGTTGCATGCTAGTCCTCAGTCCTACCCCACTATCTTTTTATCCAAATATTCGGTGATCTTTTTAATGACCGTAAAGTTCTTTTTGTTTTTCAATATTGGATTGATTTTATCAGGTTTAATTCCGTGTCTAATTTTAGATGGAGCACTACCGAAGGAAATGATTCCAATTATGGCCTTCCTCAAAGGAAATGTGAAGCTGTTTATTGCGTGCATGCCGATTTTAGCAATTCAATATTTGATCAGTTTGATGTTCAAAAACTTTTTGGTTCCAGTTGGAATTGGACTTGTAGGATTAATCGGATCCATGATTGGCCTGTCTTGGGATTATATTTTCTTGAGTCCTTATAGCTATTGTGCTATGCAGGTTGTTCCAATTAAAAGGGATTTCAATTTACATGTTTATGGGCTTGTTTATTTTGCTATTATTTCGGTAATCAGTTATATTCTTTACATTCGGAAGAAGGAAAAAGGGTAGATTATTTTCTAAGTAAAAAGAGCCTTTTGATTGCATCTAATCTGAAAACTGATTGGAGATTTTATATTAAAAATTAAAGTCCAAAAAAAATAAATTGGAAATTTTAAATTAAGTCAAATCGTTTTTTTGTAACTTAGAATCTTATTGCACATTTTACATTTTTAATATAGACAACAATGACTCTTCAATTCATTCATGATAACAAAGGAAATACGACTGGTGTATTTATACCTATTGAAGAATGGCAAACGCTTAAGACGAAATACAATGAATTGCAAAAAGAAGAAGCTAAAAACACATTAGAATTAGCTTCTTGGCAAAAACAAATCATTGACGAAAGGTTAAGTGATTATTATAATGATCCAACGGATGTGACTGATTTTGATAAAACAATTGATGATATCGAAAAAACAATATGAGTTATTCAGTTGTAAACAAAAATTCTGTTAGTACTGATATTATTGATGCCGTTAAATATTACAAAAAGATTTCACCAGAATTAGCCAAACAATATCTATTTCGTATTCGAGAAGCTAAAGCTTACATTGTAAACTCTCCAATAGGTTTTCAAGTAAAATACAACAACGTTAGAACCTTGATGTTACGACAGTTTCCATATCACATTCATTATTTAATAGATGATGTTCAAAAGCAAATTGTAATTCTAGCGGTGATACATGCATATAAAAATCCAACAGATTATTCAGAGCGACCTTAATTGTTCTCCCAGAAAAAACAATTGTATTTCAGTAACAATTTATAACATCAAAAACGATTAACCTCATTAAAAAACACAAATGAAAAACAAACTTTCAATGCGTATTCTTCACCGATATTTAGGCTATTTCCTATCTGGAATAATGGCAGTTTATGCTTTAAGTGGTATCGTGCTTATTTTTCGTGATACCGATTTTTTAAAGACAGATCAACAATTTGAAGAAAAGTTAGCGCCAAAACTGTCGAATGAAGAATTAGGAAAAGAACTTCGTTACAGAGATTTTAAAGTCACAAAAGAGGAAGGTGATATTGTAACTTATAAAAACGGAACATATAATAAAAAAACGGGTGTTGCGAATTACACAGAGAAAGATTTGCCTTACGTTTTAAATAAGTTGACGCATTTGCACAAAGCATCGACGGATGATCCACTTTATTATTTGAATATCTTTTTTGGCTGTTCACTTCTCTTTTTCGTGATTTCTGCTTTTTGGATGTATTTGCCAAAAACAACAATTTTCAAGAAAGGAATTTTGTTTGCTTTGGGAGGTGTTGTTTTGACATTGGTTTTATTGTTTGTTTAAATAATTTTAGTTAATGCTTCCTTCAATCGTCTCTTCCCTTTGGCTCCAAGAAAATTTAAACAACCCTGATTTGATTATCCTCGATGCAAGTCAAGCTACTAATCAGGCTGGAAAAAATTCCGAATTTGAAAATTTACAAATAATTGGAGCGCGACATTTTGATTTCAAAAACACCTTTAGTGATGCTAAAAGTGAATTTCCAAATACGCTGCCAAGTCAAGAGGTTTTTGAAAAGGAAGCCAGAAAACTTGGAATCAATGCATCCAGTAAAATAGTCGTTTATGACAATCTTGGGATTTATACAAGTCCGAGAGTTTGGTGGATGTTTAAAGCAATGGGACACAAAGCTGTTGCTGTTTTAGATGGTGGTTTACCCGATTGGATGAAATATCAATTCGAAACGGAACAAAAGTCTTTATCTAAAGTTGAATCAGGAAATTTTGAAGCGAATTTTCAACCTGATTTAATGGTTGATTATTCCTTTGTGCTTT
>CAMDNE010000012.1 GCA_945902745.1 Chitinophaga pinensis
ATATATAGAAAAAAATTTTTCGTTTTTGATTTTTTCAGCAATACCATATCCGTCTGCTTTACCATTGACACAATTGCCGGACCATTTAAAGGTTACTCCTTCTTCAAAGTAAGGATCAAGTAGCTTACAGCCTGTGTCGTTACAAAGAACCCATTCGTCTTTTAATGTCTGTCCATGAATTGTTAAAGCTATATTACAAATTAACAATATTGTAAAAATGATTTTTTTCATATTCTGTCGTCTTTTAATATTGGTGCTAACGGTTTGCTGCCTGGCGATCGGCCCGACTCTTTAAAGAAATCGTTGCACCGAAGTTAAAATTATTTTCTTTCAAATTAATCATTGTTTCGAAGTAGGATTGTAGGGTTGGCGCTAGACAGCTGTTATGCCTCGTATTAATTACAATTCTTTTCAATTTTTATTACTCTACCATTTTTGAATACAATATTTAAGCTTCCAAAGTCAATTCCTCTTCGGCAAGGACCTAAATCATAATAGTAATCATCAGAAGGATTTTGAACGTTACTTTCTGGCTTCCCCAACAAGTCTATTATTTCACTTTGGGTTTTTCCTTTCAAATTGTAATTTTCGATTAAATCATTAGCCATATCCCATCTCAAATTAGTTTCTGATTCTCTAATATCCCAACTTTTCCATTTTTTTGAATTAAAACTAATATCCGTGCAACTTGATAATGATAAAAGAATAAGGAAGATAGTTAATATAAATTTCATCATAGTTTTTTGGGTAATGGATTATGGGGCATAACGTTTTGCAGCTACAAGAAGTTGGCGATTTCGGAGACGAAAACTGTCTGCCACCACTGAACTTGATACGAAGCACAAAGCTTCAATTAACCACTGAACCGCCAATTTCTTGTAGGTGCTGTTAGGTGCTGTGCTTCTACTTCTCGTCATATTTGTCTACTGTTTCAATGTCTGTTTTTGTCAACCCGTAAAGCTCTGAAACTATTTCATTTATGCGTTCTTCACAATGTTCAATGCGTGTATTTAGGTGTTCTATTTTATTTTGAAAAGTTGTTTCATTTAACTCGTCATTGAATTTTAAAAGCAAGTCAACCTGCTTTACAATTTCATCGTGTTTTATCTTTTCGTCTTTGTTTTTAAAATCACAAACAAATACAGGAAACTTGTCAAGGTCAACTTTCTTTAACTGCGGAGTGCTGTCTTTATTTGTTACTAATTTGTTGATGTAAACAAATTGGAATAGGTTTGAATTAATTAAAGCCGTAAAATATTTTAATGAATTCTTAGTTGAGTTGTTGAAAATGAAATATAGAGATTGTTCAGGGAAAATACCCGTTTCATCATAAGTCGAAATAATTGGGAAACCAGTTTTGCGGAGCAAAACTTTTTCTTTTACTCCCAATTTATTTTTGTCCGTTGTTCTACCTGTAATATTCTCTTTTTTAAAGTCAAAGAAGTAAGGCGTTACGGACGAAAATTTCTGAATACTTCGCCCTCTAATAACTTCAATTTGCTTTTGAGTTTTTCTTGTGGCAGTTATTTCTGTTGATTTTCCACCAAAACCAGACGTTGTATCTGCAATTTCTCCAAGTGGTTTACACTTTTTGTTGCCAAATATTTTATTTAAAACTTTTGATGCCTCATTGCTACTTTCATAAAGAAACTGATGTTCGATGTCCTGTAAATATTCTTTAGCTGTTTTGATTTGTATTTCTTTTGCAAACTCCCCAACTCTAATTTTATAATTTGTTTCTGCTTTTTTATTGTTGGAAAACCGGAATACTAAAGTGTCTGTAACAATGCCTGGAAATGGAGCTTTGTATAACAATTCATCAATCTTATAATTTGTAAGTAGTTTTTTACGCAATGAAACAAACTGATTGTTAAAGCCTAATCGGTCAGGGACAATAAATGAAAAAACTCCGTCTTCGTTAATCAACTCTAATCCTTTGTGAACAAAGTATTCATAAAGATTTGGCATATATGTATTGCCTGAATATTTTTTAATTAAATATTGTTGCGCTTGTGGATTTAAAATGTCATTGCCGAATTTACCATTTAGCGAAACCCAAGGAGGATTTCCAACAATTGCGTCAAAACCACCCTGTTTAAAAACTTCTGCAAAGGATTTTTTCCAACTAAATGGTTTTATAGTTTTTTCATCGCCAAAATCTAATTCTTCATCATAATAGTCGGTATCAACTAAACTATTTCCACTTTTAATGTTGTTGTCTAAGGTTGGTAAAACTCTATCATTAAAAAGTCTCATTTGTGTTGCGATACTTGCTTCCGTTTCGCCTTCCATACACTTCAAAAGAAGAGATAGCTTTGTTACTTCAACTGCATTAACATCAATGTCAACACCAAAAATGTTATTTAATAAAATTCTCTTCTTTTCCGAAGTTGTCAAATTACCTTCAGGCGTTAATGGATTGCCTTTATTTCCTTTAGAAATTTTTCCGTTATCGGTGTAAAAATCTTTATGCCAATCAAGCAAAAATTGATAAGCACCTAATAAAAAGCTACCACTGCCACAGGCAGGGTCTGCTATTTTTATTTTTGCAATGTCTTTTGGTGCTTTGCCTTCGATTAATTTACCAACAGAGTTTTTTATAATGTAGTCAACTATGTATTGAGGCGTATAATAAACACCACCTGCTTTTCTAACTGCTGGTTTTTCTTCAATTTTAGCACGATGTGACTTATCAACTTTTATTTGTTTTCCGAGAAACTGTTCGTAAGCAGTTCCTAAAATTTCAACTGATAATACTGAAAACTCATAAGGACTTTCGGGGTAGTAAAGTTCATTGATGATGGACTTTACTACTTTGTTGTCAACTTTTAAAGACTTACTAATTTTATCCTTGTTGAAATCAAAAAGACCTGAATTATATTTGTCGTCTGCCTCCTGATATACCCTAAACAAGTTTTCATAATATTCACCGCTTTTAAGAACGGACTTTAAATTACCATAAGGTTCAATGCTTCTATCTTCTGCAATTCTTAAAAAGATAATTCTGTCTATAGTTTGCTGAACTGCAAAATTTATTTCGTCTTCATTCAGATTTTTGTTATTCCAACTTATTGAAGTTGCAAGATATGTTCTCCATCTATCAAGTGATTGAAGAAATTCATTATCAACGGTTGTTGTTCCTTTTTTATATGTGTCACTTTGAACAAATTTGTCAAAACTACCTTGAAGAACTTTTTCTTTGCTAAATGTGTCCCAAATGAAATCAAATTCTTTTAAGTAGTCAGAATAGATAATATATTTCAGTCTTGCTGTTGATGCTTTGTCGCTTGGGTTAGGTTTTTTTGTGCAATCGTAAATTGCAAATTCTTCAAAGTCTGTGATAATGCTAATTGCAAGTTTTGCACTCCAACCATAACGTCTAACTTGGTAAGCTGGTAAAATGTCGTCTTTAATTGCAACACTTGGTTTTTTAGCTTCAACAAAAAATAATCGTTTACCGCCAACAAGTCTAAATGAATAATCAGGGGCTTTGGTCGCTTTACCAACTTTAACTCTGTCCTCGTGAATTACTTCTCGATAACTTTCTGCATAACCATTTTCATTGTCTATGTCCCAACCAAGTGCTTTGAAAAAAGGGTCTATGAAGTCTCGTCTTGTAAGAGTTTCATTGTATTCTGATCTTCTATAAAATTCCTTCTGTTCGTCAAACCTCTCAACTAGTTTTTCGATTTTTTTATAAGCCTCTTGTTTGGTCATATTTTCTGTCAAATTATATTGTCAAATTTAGTCATTATTGTCTGTAAGTTGGTTGTCCTTAGCATTGCACCTAACTTATATATAACCGCCATTTTTTGAGGGTTATCTCTCAAATCGGGCGGATAACCCTCATTTTATGAGGGTTATTAAAACTAGTCATTATTTTAACGTGTTAAGCTTTTTCTCTCCTGTTTTTTGCAATAAGATCAACCTTCGCATTTATAGAATTAAATGTAGGAACAAATTGGCTGTTCGATTTAATCGAAAAAATCAATGGACGAATAAACAATTTTTATAGATTTCCTTGTTTTTAAATGCTTAAATTTAAACTCATTCAAATTGATTCGACATGACAGTATTTGACATAGATATGATAAAGAAAGTGTACGCTAAATTCCCCGAGCGCATTGAAGCTGCGCGTAAGGTAGTAGGTAGACCTTTAACGCTTTCAGAAAAAATTCTTTATGCTCACTTGTGGGATGGAAATGCAACTGCTTCGTTCGAAAGAGGGAATTCGTATGTTGATTTTACGCCAGACCGCGTAGCGATGCAAGATGCAACGGCTCAAATGGCGTTGTTGCAATTCATGCAAGCAGGTAAGAAAAAAGTGGCTGTGCCTTCAACAGTGCATTGTGACCACTTGATTCAAGCAAAAATTGGCGCATCGAGCGATTTACAGCGCTCGTTCAATGAAAATAATGAAGTGTTTAATTTCCTTTCTTCCATTTCTAACAAATACGGAATTGGATTTTGGAAACCAGGTGCTGGAATCATTCACCAAGTAGTCTTGGAAAATTACGCATTCCCAGGAGGAATGATGATTGGAACGGATTCACACACCGTAAATGCTGGTGGATTAGGAATGGTTGCAATTGGTGTTGGTGGAGCAGATGCTGTTGATGTAATGGCAGGTATGGCGTGGGAATTGAAATTCCCAAAATTGATTGGTATAAAATTGATTGGAAAATTAAACGGTTGGACTTCAGCAAAAGATGTCATTCTGAAAGTGGCGGATATTTTGACGGTTAAAGGTGGAACAGGAGCAATTGTTGAATATTTTGGCGATGGCGCGCTTTCATTGTCGTGCACGGGTAAAGGAACAATTTGTAACATGGGGGCTGAAATTGGAGCTACCACTTCAACTTTCGGTTACGACGATTCAATGAGAAGATATTTAGCGGCTACTGGTCGTCAAGATGTTGTTGATGCTGCCGATAAAATTGCAGATCATTTGACTGGAGACCCTGAAGTTTACGCAAATCCTACGGACTATTTTGATGAGGTAATTGAACTAAATCTTACTGATTTAGAACCACATATTAATGGGCCTTTTACGCCAGACAGAGGAACTCCCGTTTCTAAAATGAAGGCTGAAGCAATTGCATATGGTTGGCCGTTGAAAGTAGAATGGGGATTGATCGGTTCTTGTACAAATTCTTCTTATGAAGATATGGCTCGTGCTGCTTCAATCGTTCAACAAGCCGTAGAACAAGGAATTGTTCCGAAAGCGGAATTTGGAATCAATCCAGGTTCTGAACAAGTGCGTTTTACAATCGAAAGAGATGGAATCATTGCTACGTTCGAGAAAATGGGAACAAAAGTATTTACAAATGCATGTGGACCGTGTATTGGACAGTGGGACCGAGATGGTGCTGAAAAACAAGAAAAAAATACAATCATCCATTCGTTTAACCGCAACTTCTCGAAAAGAGCAGATGGAAATCCAAATACGCATGCTTTTGTGACTTCACCAGAAATGGTTGCTGCAATTGCAATAGCTGGTGATCTTGGGTTTAATCCATTGACGGACACCTTGACAAACGCAAAAGGGGAGCAATTTAAATTTCAAGCTCCTAAAGGAGATGAATTACCTAAAAAAGGATTTGCGGTTGATGATAATGGCTACCAAGCGCCTGTTGAAGATGGAAGTGGAGTTGAAATTGCTGTTTCACCTGATTCTTCTCGTCTGCAATTGCTAGAAAATTTTCCAATTTGGGATGGTAAAAACATCATGGGAGCCAAATTATTGATCAAAGCAAAAGGAAAATGTACAACAGATCATATTTCAATGGCCGGTCCTTGGTTAAGATATAGAGGTCACTTAGATAATATCTCAAACAATATGCTAATTGGTGCTGAAAATGCATTTAACGGCAAAGCAAATGCTGTTGTCAATCAATTGACTGGCGATATAGGTGAAGTGCCTGCTGTGCAAAGAGCTTATAAAGCGGCTGGTGTTCCGTCAATCGTGGTTGGAGATCACAATTATGGTGAAGGTTCTTCTCGTGAGCATGCAGCCATGGAACCACGTCATCTTGGCGTTTGCGCGGTAATTGTAAAATCGTTTGCTCGCATCCATGAAACCAATTTGAAAAAACAAGGAATGTTAGGTTTGACCTTTGCTGTGGAAACTGATTATGATAAAATCAATGAAGACGATACATTCAATTTTATAGATTTAGAGTCATTCGCACCAGGAAAACAGTTGACACTGGAAATCATTCACATAAGTGGATCGAAAGAAAATATCCTATTAAATCATTCGTACAATCATTCTCAAATTGAATGGTTTAAAGCTGGTTCTGCATTGAACTTAATCAAGTTGATGGAGAATTAAAACACAAAATTAGAGTCACAAAAAATCCCATTTATCAACCGACAAATGGGATTTTTTTGTGACTATTTAGAGTTAGAACGCAGCACCTAACTCAATCAATGAAAAAAAAATTAGTGAAATAAATTCTTGTTCCGTTCAAATCACATAATATATCAGAATATAAAATAGTTTAATTCAAAAGAACAAATCTATCAGCAACGCGGTCTATGTTCTATGCTCTATGTTCTCATTTCACCCACATCAATTTTTCCCGTTCAACTTTCATTCTTAGGAATCCAAAAATTACGGTATGAATTTCACCATTAATGGATTCGACAGTTCCATTCTGTTTTGTTGAAATCAATTTTACGGTCGAACCGATTTGAATTTTATGACGTTGATACGGATCTAATTCTGGTTTGATTACTTTCTTTTTTTGAGGAGATTTAAGATTTGCTTCAGCTTTTAGTTTCTCAACCAATTTCACATCTTCAATTTTAGTTTTTTCAACTGCCAGATATTTGGTGAATTCTTCAATCAAACTTTTATTAGCATCCTTTTTACGTGTCTTAGTTTGATAACGAGCGATATAAGCTAACATTTTTTTGCCAGCATTTAAATATTTATTGTCGCGTTCTGTTGTTTCTAATTGTGTTTTCAATTTTTCCTCAAAACGACTTTTACGTTCCAAATAAGTTTCTTTTGCTTCTTGCGCTAATTGCTGTGCTTCAATGTGTTCTTTGTTTAATCGTTCTAAATACGTTTTCTCTTTTTGTAATTCATTCAACAATTTATCCATCGAAACTTTTCGGTCATCCAATCGCGTTTTTGCTTCTTCAATTAATGAAATCGGAATCCCATTGATTTGTGCAACTTCAAATGTGAATGAACTTCCTGGCTGACCAATCGAAAATTTATAAAGTGGTTCTAATGTTTCTGTGTCAAACAACATACACCCATTAATTGCATTCTTCAATTGATCTGCTTTTAATTTGATGTTGGCATAATGCGTTGTTATTACGCCAAAACTTTTCCTATTGTATAATTCTTCAAAAAATACTTCGGCCAAAGCTCCTCCTAAATCTGGGTCTGATCCTGTGCCAAATTCATCTAATAACAACAAGGTTCTTTTGTTGGAAACTTCCAAGAAATATTTCATGCGTTTCAACCGATAAGAATAGGTACTCAATTCATTTTCGATTGATTGATTATCACCAATATCCGTCAATACCTGATTGAAAAAACACATTTTACTGTTTTCATTTACTGGAACTAGTAAGCCAGATTGAAGCATTAATTGCAGCAATCCAATGGTTTTTAAAGTAATACTTTTTCCTCCAGCATTTGGACCAGAAATCACCAACATGCGTGAAAATTTGTCCAGACTAATGAACTGAGGATGTGTTTTTTTACCCGCAATTTTATTGGCTTTCCAGAGAATAGGATGGAAGGCGTCGATGAGTTCTATTTGCGTTTCCGATTCAATTTTTGGTAAAACGCAATTTAATTCAATGGCTAATCTGGTTTTAGAATTAACGAAATCTATTTCCGTTAATATGGATTGATATGCTTTTATTAACGGATGAAAAACGGCTATTTCACGGGTTAGCACTTGCAATATGCGATAAATTTCTTTGCGTTCATCATCGTGCAATAATTCTAATTCATTGCTCAAAGCAATATTAATTTGCGGTTCAATGAACGTTAAACTGCCCGTTTTACTAGATCCAACAACAGATCCTGATATTTTTCTTTTATGTGATGATAAAATAGTTAAAACACGTCGATCATTGACGAACGCTTCTTTTGTTTCACCTAATACATTTTCTTTTGCTAACCGTCGAACTTCTTTGTCAAAGTTTCTATTGATTTGTGCACGAATGGTTTTTATGTTTTGGCGAATTTCATAGAGTAATTTTGAAGCGTCATCTTTGACATTTCCACTTCTATCAAAAACAGCGTCTATTAGCTCAATAATTTCTTTTGTGAAATAGGCATTTTCATGAAGCTGTGATAATAAAGGATATTCTTTTTCTCGTTTATCGAAGAATAATAATAGCGTATTCACCAATTCTGATGCCTGCGAAATTTTCATATATCCTTCCAAGGAAAGAACTGAATTTTTAATGGGTAACATTTTCAATTCGCTCGCCAATTCTTCAAAATCAAGCGCAGGAAATGACTCACCATCATTTCTGATTGATAATAATTCGTTTACCTTACGTAAATCTGTTTCAATAGAAGGAAAATGATTCGATGGAACTAAAACCTCAAGTCGTTTTTTGGCTGTTGGACCAATAGCATATTCAACAAGCCATTCGCGAATGGTTGTAAATTCTAAATCATGAATTGTTTGCTCATCGAAATGCGCTGTTTTGAGCTTGTCGAAAAACTGCATGTTGTAAAGGTAATTATTCCAAAATTATGACAATTAATTTCTCGTTAGATATTGGGAATTCCTATAACTTACTTAAGTTTGGTAAAAATATTAAACAATGAAAATCATCTCTTTTAACGTCAATGGCATTAGAGCAATCGTGCAGAAAAATTTTGTGGCAGATATGCGACGTGTTAATGCGGATATTATTTGTCTTCAAGAAACGAAAGCAACGGTAGATCAAGTGAAGGAAGCAGTTTCTGAATTGTCTGAATACCATGTTTTTGCAAATGAAGCGGAGAAAAAAGGTTATTCTGGAACTGCAATTTTAACGAAACACAATCCGATTGCTGTAACGTATTATATTGGTGTTGGAGATCATGATAATGAAGGAAGAGTTACATGCGCTGAATTTGAAGCGTTTTTTGTTATCACTGTTTACGTTCCAAATTCAGGAAGTGAATTGTTGCGTCTTCCTTATCGTCAAACGTGGGATGAAGACTTCTTGAAATACATGAAACGTTTAGAGCAAACAAAACCTGTGATCGTTTGTGGCGATTTTAATGTGGCGCACAAAGCAATTGATTTGGCGCGACCAAAACAAAATTACAACAAGTCAGCTGGGTACATGCAAGAAGAAATTACAGGAATGGATACATTTTCTGATAATGGATTGGTGGATACCTTCAGAGCGCTTAACGGTGATGAAGTGAAGTATTCTTGGTGGAGTTATAGAGGTGGCGCGAGAGACAAAAACGTTGGATGGAGAATTGATTATTTTCTCGTTTCGAGTACTTTTTTACCAAGAGTTTCAGAATCCTTTATATTGAATGATGTAAAAGGGTCGGATCATTGCCCGGTTGGGATTGTGATAGAATAGATAACCACTTCGTTAATGCTGCGCTGCAGTTGCACTGCTGCGTTCGAAAAACACGTAAAATGTAATAATCCCACGCTACGCTGCAGTTGTACTGCTGCGTTTGAAAAACACGTAAAATGTAATAATCCCACGCTACGCTGCAGTTGTACTGCTGCGTTTGAAATTATTATAGCACCGCAGTGCAGCAGAGCAATTGAATCGTAAAATGATCATAACACCGCAGTAAAACTGCAGTGTAGCAGTGATAACAATTAATTAAACGTCACAAAAAAAACCGTTAGTCAAATGACTAACGGTTTTTTAAAAATCTGTGAAAGATAATTAAGGTTTTTTAGTACAACAAGCTTTAGTTGTTGTTGCTCCTTTTTCAGCAGAACAACAAGCTCCTTTTTTCTTCGTTTTCTTCTTTTTCTTATCGTCTTTCTTAATTTCAGTAGATACTCCGTTAGAAGCTGCGTAAGCTGTTGAAGCAACAGAACCTACAAATGTCATCAACGCAAGTGCAAAAAATAATTTTTTCATAGCTGTTTATGTTTTTTTATGTGAATTTACATTTTTTTATTTGAACATTCCAAGTTTTGAAAGCTTACCTTGAACTTTATCACCAATTTTAACATTTATTTCACAATCAAGGGGTAAAAAAACATCTATTCGAGATCCAAATTTAATGAATCCGAATTCTTCTCCAGTGATTGCTTTTTGTTCTGGTTGAATATAATAACAGATTCTTCGTGCTACCGCTCCAGCTACTTGTCTGAAAAGAACTTCTTTACCTGAAGAATGCTGAATAACCATCGTTGTGCGTTCATTTTCTGTACTGCTTTTTGGGTGCCAAGCAACAAGGAACAATCCAGCATGGTACTTTACATATTTTACAATTCCTGAAATAGGATTGTAGTTCGCATGAACATTCATGGGTGACATGAAAATTGAAATCTGTATGCGCTTGTCATTGAAGTATTCTGTTTCTAAAACTTCCTCAATAACAACAACTTTTCCATCTGCTGGGCAAATAATATCGTTGTCTGTGAATACACACGTTCTTGCCGGAATTCTAAAGAATTGAATAATCAAATAGGCCATGACCAATGCGCCTAAAGACAAAAGAAGGAAAAGCCACAACCAACCGGTAAAAGCAAATAAATAGTAATTCCCAATCTGGATGGTTGTTAAAATTAACAAACCAACTGCCATTATTAAATAACCTTCTCTGTGTAATGTCATATACTTAAATTAAAAATAGGCGTAAACCATTGCCCAACAATAAAAGAATGGAATGGCAAATAATGCTGCATCAAAACGATCTAAAATACCACCATGTCCGGGTAGAATTTTACCAGAATCTTTGATGTCTAAACTTCTTTTGAACAAGGATTCCAATAAATCACCAAATATTGCACATGGAGCAATGATTAATGCTGAAATAATCCAAAATAGTTCGTCTCCTTCATTGATGTAGGCCCCAATAATATATCCTAAAACAAGTGTGAAAATTACTCCTCCAATAGTTCCTTCCCATGTTTTTTTAGGTGAAATACGCTCAAACAACTTCGTTTTCCCAAACAATCTTCCCGATAAATAAGCGAATGTATCATTTGTCCAAATCAGCAAGTACATTCCGACAACATTGGGTAAAAAACTGGTGTTTCTAAGATTTAAATCAATTGTTAAGAAGAATGGTATGACAACGTAAATAATTCCAAAAACTAAAACTGAAATATTAATCAACGGATGTTCTTTCTTTCTCCACATTTCGGCTAAAATCAGCGTGAAAAACAAAGGGAAGATAAATAGAATGGAGATTTGTGGTAGCCATTCTAAACTAACACCAACAAGCAATGAAAAGATGAAAAGTCCAATGAATATTCCAATTTCTTTACTTACTTGGACGAATGAATGTTTTGAAAATAGGTTGTAGAATTCTAACAGTCCTAATACCATGAAAACAGAGAATACAATTGCTTGAGCATAAGGATCCCAAATGATAGAACCTAATACAACAAATGCAAATATAGCACCGGTGATAGAACGTTGAATAAGATTATTCATTTGACAAATTTAAGATTTAAAACGTTTAATTCCGTATCGATACGACCTAAAAAAAAAATAATCCCGCCGTTCAAAGTTGAAAGCGGGATTATTTATCTTAAAACAAGTATTATTATTCTGGTAAATCTTCGTTTTTTGTTTCAATTTCTGGAGTCACTTCTGGTTCTTCAGGAGTAATTTCAGAAGCAATTTCAGTTGGAATTTCAGACGTTTCTTCAGAAGATAAATCATCTGATACTACTTTGACAATTTCCTCTTCTTCCTTATCCCAAATGCGCTTACCAAAAATTTCTATTAAGTCTTCTTTAAAGATAACTTCAGTTGCCAATAATTTATCAGCTAATTGCGCTAACTTATCTTTGTTTTCTTCAAGAATTGTAAGTGCTCTTTGGTATTGAAACTCAATCATTTTACTTACTTCTTCATCAATCACTCTTGCAGTTTCGTCAGAATAAGGTTTTGTAAATGAATCTCTTCCTTGAGAGTCATAAAAAGAAATGTTTCCAATTCGATCATTCAATCCATAAATTGAAACCATCGCATATGCTTGTTTTGTAACCTTTTCCAAGTCACTTAAAGCACCTGTGCTGATCTTACCAAACGTAATTTTTTCTGATGCACGTCCGCCTAAAGCAGAGCACATTTCATCTAAAATTTGTTCTGTCGTAGTAATACTTCTTTCTTCAGGTAAATACCAAGCTGCTCCTAAAGAATGTCCTCTTGGAACGATTGTTACCTTCACCAAAGGATGCGCATGTTCTAATAACCAAGAAATTGTTGCGTGACCAGCTTCGTGATAAGCAATTGCTTTTTTCTCATCTGGAGTAATGATTTTATTCTTTTTCTCTATACCACCTACAATTCGATCCACAGCATCTAAGAAATCTTGTTTTTGAACGAATTTCTTGTCTTTTCGAGCTGCAATCAATGCTGCTTCATTACATAAGTTTGCGATATCAGCTCCAGAAAATCCAGGAGTTTGTTTCGATAAGAAATCAACGTCTATTCCAGGTTCCAATTTTATTGGTTTCAAGTGAACTTGAAAAATTTCTTTTCGTTCATTGATGTCTGGCATGTCAACATAAATCTGACGGTCAAAACGACCTGCACGCATCAAAGCACTATCTAAAACATCTGCTCTGTTTGTTGCTGCCAGTATGATAACACCTGAATTTGTTCCAAAACCATCCATTTCTGTCAGTAACTGATTCAACGTGTTTTCACGCTCATCATTAGATCCAAATCCATTGTTTTTTCCTCTTGCACGACCAATTGCATCGATTTCATCAATAAAAATTATAGAAGGCGCTTTTTCTTTTGCTTGTTTGAATAAGTCTCTCACACGAGAAGCACCAACACCTACAAACATTTCAACGAAATCAGAACCAGATAAAGAGAAGAAAGGAACTTTTGCTTCACCTGCAACGGCTTTTGCTAAAAGGGTTTTTCCTGTTCCTGGAGGGCCAACTAATAATGCTCCTTTTGGAATCTTTGCTCCAAGTTCAGTATATTTCTTAGAATTCTTTAAAAATTCAACGATTTCAACGATTTCAACTTTGGCTTCTTGCAAACCTGCAACGTCTTTGAATGTAACGTTCGTCGTTTTTCCTTTGTCGTAAACTTGAGCCTTAGATTTTCCAATGTTGAAAATTTGACCGCCGCCACCGCCACCGCCGCCTCCAGACATTCTTCGCATAACGAACATCCAGATAACAACTAGGATAAGGATTGGTAAAATAAAGCTTAAGATATTTCCAAGGTAATTTACCTCTTCTTCATCGATCAATTCAATCATAGGCAAAGGAGCTTTGTTTTCTGCTCTCAATTTTATGTTTTGCTCTTTGATTGTTTTGTTTAATTCAGTTACTTGTAATTCAATATTACCAGCATCAACAATATTCAACTCAAAAACAAGGTCTCCTTTTTTAACTGCGTTACCTTTTGTTAAAGCCTGTTTGATTGATTTGAATTGTGCGTCTTTTGTGTTGATTAGATAGTTTTTTCCTTCCTTAGTGATGGTAAAATCCAATCTTACTTTGTTAATTATTTTGGCATCTTGGATAAATCCTTTTTCAGCTAAATCGAAAAATGTAGATTTATATTTTACAGGAATGTGACCTGCAGAACTCATGAATAGCTGAAATCCAATAATTGCAACACCAATCACCGCATAAATCCAATAAATGGAAAATGGGCTCTTTTTTTTATTTTCTCCTTCTGACATTGTAAGTTTTTATTTGAAATTTGGTATGTCTGTTCGTTTTGCGTCTGACCATAAATCTTCTAAATCATAGAAAGGTCGTGCATCTTTGTAAAAAACATGTGCAACAACATTAATATAATCCAGTAAAATCCATTCGCTGTTTGTTTTACCTTCGATATGCCAAGGTTTTTCTTGTAATTCTTTGCGCGTAAAACGGCTTATTGAGTTACTTATACCATCAACTTGTGTAGAAGATTCACCACTACAGATGACGAAAAAGTCGCACACAGCATTGGAAATTTCTCTTAAATCAAGGACAACAATATCTTGTGCTTTGTTTTCTTGCATTCCCTCCACAATCGCATCACACAACACTTGGGAATTCACTTCATCTTCTAATTTATACATTCGATTTTTTTAAGCCTTACAAATCTAACTTTTAATTTTAATTTTAACCAGCGTATAAACGTTTCACTTTTACAAAAGTTCATGCAAATAGGTCAAAAAATCTTGCGATTTGACAGGGTCGATTCAACGAACAATTATACTGCCAATTTACTAAAAGAGGGTAAAATTGTGCATGGTACTGTTATAATGGCAGATGAACAGTCAGCCGGACGTGGACAACGAGGGGCAAATTGGACTTCAAATGCTGGGGAAAACATGCTTTTCTCGTTGTTTGTTGTCCCCGACAATCTGTCAGTAGAAAACCAAGTTGTATTAACGCACTTTGCATCACTTGGAATCGTTGAAGTTTTAAGAAAAATTGGCATATCAGCGGAAATTAAATGGCCGAATGACATCTATGTTAACAATAAAAAAATTGCAGGAATATTAATTGAAAACACACTCAAGGGTGGATTTATTGCCAGTTCAATAATTGGAATTGGTTTAAATGTGAATCAAGATCGTTTTGAAAACATCAATGCGACAAGTATTAAACTTGAAACGAATGAATTTATTTCGATAGATTCTGTCGTGTTTAAATTGATTGGTGAGTTTAATATTTTATGGGAATTCATTCAAAAAAACGATTGCAATTCACTGAAAAACAGGTATATGGATGTTTTATATCAACTTGGGAAATCAGCAATCTATGAAGATAATTCAGGGAAGTTTGAAGGAGTAATAGAAGGAGTTTCTAAAGCAGGTTATTTACAAATCAGAAAAGGAAAGGAATTGAAAGAATATGATTTAAAGGAGATTTCTTTTTTAGTTACAAGTAGTTAGTTACAAATTGCGAGTTACAAGTTATTCGTTTTTGAACCAGTATTGTTCCTTCGCAGCTGTATTATTATGGAAGTAACTTGTAATTAGCAACTATGAACTTATCTTCATTGATCGAAATGCTTCTTAAGATTTTCGGACATAATGTTAAATAATGCCGTTAAAGGCTTTTCAACCATCATTTTAAGAAAGACGTTGACTTGTCCATCAAAAGCAATGTATCCATTTGTATGTTCACCTTGGCTTTCTAAATGAATTGTTAATCGAAAAGGGAATGGAGATTTTTCACCAGATTTCATAAAAACTTTAGTTGAATCTTCATGTCCATCTTGGATAAGTGATATCACCACTGCACCTTGAACTTTAAATGAACATTCTTCAGCTGTCGCTCTCCAATCAGCAATTTGCTCTTTTGGTAACATATGAATAAGATTATTAGAATCCTTTAGGAAGGAAGCAACTATCTCATGATTTGCTGCAACAACTACTTTGGTGCTATCAATTTTCATATGCCTAAAATTTGTTTTTTATTTTTTCCAAGATTCTGGATGCTCTTTCCATTCACGAAGTGATGTCACATCATTCATTGAAATGTAATCTTTTCTCAGTGCTTCTTCAATTAAAAAATCGTAATTGGTCAAAGTGACATATGGGCAATTGGCTTTTTTGAAATTTTCATCGGCAACACTGAACCCATAAGTAAAAATGGCAACTAATCCTTTAACATCCATTTCAGCATCCTTTAGCGCTTCCACTGCTTTGATACTGCTTCCTCCAGTTGAAATTAAATCTTCAATAACAACAACTTTTTGACCTTTTTCGAAATGACCTTCAATTAAATTCCCCATTCCGTGACCTTTAGCTGAGCTGCGAATATAAATAAAAGGTAGTCCTAACTCTTGTGCAACCAACGCTCCTAAAGCAATACCACCAGTTGCTACGCCTGCTATTACATCAGGTTTCCCAAAGGATTCTAATACAGCATCTGTATATGTTTGACGTATAAAAGTACGAATGGCAGGATAAGACAATGTAATGCGATTATCACAGTAAATTGGAGAATTCCATCCAGACGCCCATTTAAATGGATTATTAGGTTGAAGTTTTACAGCTTTAATTTGTAATAAAAATTCAGCTACTTTTAAGGCTTTATCGTTGTTCAAAATCATGGCATCAAATGTACAAAGTTTTTATAGAAAATAGACCGATAATCTTTACAGATATTATCCCAAAAAAGAAAAATAGTTTTTGGGTAAAGAGTAATACACTTCAATCAATTGGAGATGATTTAATTCCATTGATTCATCAAACATCACTTAATCTAGGGATATATGTGTATGCTAAAGAAATTGATGCAGAATTCGAACGGTTGTTCAACACGTTTGAAAAGATAGAGGCTGCAGGTGGAATTGTGAGAAGAAAGAAGCGGTATTTGTTTATTAAAAGAAATGGATTTTGGGATATCCCAAAAGGTAAACTTGAATTGAATGAATCGATTGAAGCTTGTGCAATTAGAGAAATAGAGGAGGAATGCGGTTTGAAAAATCCTGAGATTGTTGACTTTATTTGTTTAACCTACCACACATATGAATTTAAAGGAAGACCAACTTTAAAAAAAACGTACTGGTATGCTCTTAAATATGAAGGCGATAAATTGTTAAGTCCTCAAATAGAAGAAGGAATAACTGAAGTAAAATGGATGAAATTTACATGTATTAAAAAAGTCCGAAAAAATACGTTTAGCTCAATAATTGAAGTTTTAGACACTTATTTTTCTTCTTTAAAATAATGGTTTGGTATTTGTAAATGGAATGAACATTGAAAAATAAAATATATTTTTTTGTTAAAAGTGAAAGTCACATTTGAGAATTATTGTAACCTTGTTAAAAAAAAAGAAATTATGAAATATCTATTATTCACATTAGCATTGATTTTAGGAGTTGGTGTTAACGCACAAGAAACGCCAGTTGCAAAGAAAGAAAAGAAAGAGAAAGTTGCAAAAAAGACGAAGGGCCTACTTTTTACTCAAGTAGAAATTGTTAGAAATGACATTCCTTATGGTTCAGATGAAACATTTGCTTTTGATTTTAAGAATGAATCAAAAACACCTGCAATCATTCAAGGTGTTCAAACTAGTTGCGGTTGTACAACTGCAAAAAAGCCAGAAGAACCAATTCAACATGGTAAAAAATCTCAAATCTCTGTGAAATATGACACAAAGAGAGTTGGAGCATTTACAAAAACAATTACAATAACTTCAAATGTTTCTGAACCAATTATTTTAACAATAAAAGGTACTGTTTTACCAGAGGTAGTGCAAGAAACTCCGAAAGAATAAAACTTAAATAGATAATTTTAAAAAGGGCTGTGTCTTATTCGATACAGCCCTTTTTATTTTAATTTTTATGAATCACAGCGGCTGAGGCTTGAGCTGTTGGCATGATTGTTAAATCATTAATCGTAACATGCGCCGGACGTGTTGCAACGAAATAGATTGTTTCAGCAATATCCTTTGCTACAAGTGGCTCAAATCCTAAATAAACGCTTTTTGCTATTGATTCATCTCCTTTAAATCTAACTAACGAAAATTCAGTTTCAGCTGCACCAGGTGCAATATTGGTAACTTTTATGTTATAATCTACTAAATCAATGCGCATTGCCTTAGACAATGCATCAACAGCATGTTTTGAAGCACAGTAAACATTTCCCCCGGCATAAACTTCTTTGCCAGCAATACTTCCTATGTTAAAAATATGACCTTTTTTATTCTTTTTTAAAAATGGTACGATGGCCCTTGTAACATATAACAAACCTTTTACATTCGTGTCGATCATTCTGTCCCAATCGTCAATCAGTCCTTCGTCAATTGGACCACGACCGACAGCTAATCCTGCATTATTGATCAAAATATCAATATTTTCCTTTATGTCATTTGGCAAGGTTTCAATTTCTTTAAATACATCCTCTTCAATTCTAACATCAAAACACAATGTACGAATGTCAATTGGGAACATTTTAGTAAGTTTTTCTTGAATGTGAATTAAGCGATCATTTCTGCGCCCAGTTAAAATTAAATTCCAACCATTTTTTGCAAATATTTCTGCACAAGCTTCCCCGAATCCAGAAGTAGCACCTGTTATGAAGACGTATTTTTCCATTTTATATCTTTTAAAGGTTTCAAAAGTATTAACCCAGCTATTATTAATGCAAATTGTGCTGGAAAACGATAGCGTATTATTGCTCCTAGAACTGGAGTTGTCCATCCAATTAGAAGTGAGAGGATTAATGCAAAAGTTAATAATGTAAAAACAATATTTTTTTCTTCAAAATTTAATTTTTTTCTAAAGTAAATGGTAAGACCAAAAAACAGAAGAATAACCCAAACTTCAACAAACGATAAGAATTTCAATTTGCTTCCTGGGTCGTTTGGAAATGGTCGAAGAACACTATTTATTAAAGATTCGGGTGTGTTTTTTATCAGCTGAATTGCAGAATTTTTTATTGGTGTTGTTTCAATATAACTTGCACATCCAATTGTAAAATAAACACGTTTCCATTTTTTACCGGTTGGTTTTAAATGAACAGGAAGCGGTCTTTCAGTGCTGCCAAATTTAAAAATGTATGCATCTGTTTCGTTTATCAGAATTACTTCATTCCCAATCATCTTCAAATTTTTATATTGGTCAGGTTGGAAATAATAAAAACAAGAATCAGATAAAACGTGAAGACCGCCTTTTCCAACATTTACAAAATCAAATTGTTTTCTAGTAAGGTAGTTCACAATTTTGTCTCTTGGTTTTTGAAAAGTAACACCCAAGAGCAATAACATAGAAATTAAACTTAAAATGGTTGGGATCAGCTTTCCTTTAAAGAGATATTTAAAAACAAATAAACATAAAAGAGAGAACACAATACATGCTAAAATATATGGTTTGAACATTAAGAGAATCACTAGTGAGAACACTAAGTAAAATATTCTTTTTATAGGTTGATCATTCAGTAGAATAACTCTTACCAATAAACTAATTCCAAAAAACAAAAAAGGTTCTTTTAATAAACTAGATGTCCAAAATATTGTACTCGGAACAAGGGCGATAACCCAAAAGAAAATAGTGTTTGTTTGAGAGGAATATTTTCGAAATGAGAGATAAAAGTTCTTAAGTGCAAGCGTTGAAATTAAACACAAAACAGATAAATGAATAACTGCAGATTTCCCGGAGAAAAAATGAATTATGCTATGCATTCGAATCACATTTTTCGAATCATTGATTAGTGTCAAATCTCCTGCTGACCAATATTCGGTCATATATAAATATTTATTAATCAGCTCCGTAGTTTCTCCAATTCCAGTTAGTAATTGGAAGTAATGTTTGGGAGATTGAAAAAATACATCATTCAAATACTTGCTTTCTATTAAAAAGGTTCCTCCGTCATGACTTAAATCATCAATACCATAAGTTTGAATATGAATGAGAAATAATAATAATCCAACTCCAACTTTTATTAAAAAAACAGCAGGAAATGTCCAAGCAGATATACCTTCAACATAGAATAATTTCCAGTATCTTGTTAAAATAAATAAAAATAAAACAAAAGTGATCGAGTAAATCAGCACGATTTTTTTTTTGCAAACTTAAGTATTTTTTTGCGTTTTTTTCGCCAAATTGTCGTCAATTTCCGACAGTTTGTCATGTATTTCCCAGTGGCACAAAGATTGACATTTCATCGAAAAAAAAAACTATATGAGAACTGGTCAAATTAATGTTCAAACGGAAAACATCTTTCCGATTATCAAGAAATTTTTATATTCTGATCACGAAATATTTTTGAGAGAATTAGTTTCAAATGCAGTCGATGCTTCTCAAAAAATGAAAGTTTTAACTTTAAATGGAGAATTTAAAGGAGTTTTAGGCGATTTGCGCGTTGACGTTATTCTAAACAAAGAAGAGAAAACTCTTACGATTCGTGATTTAGGAATTGGTATGACAGAAGAAGAGATTGATAAATATATCAATCAAATTGCTTTTTCTGGAGCTGAAGAATTTGTGCAGCAATACAAAGGAAATGAAGGCGCAGAGCAAATTATTGGGCATTTTGGACTTGGTTTCTATTCTGCATTTATGGTCGCAGAAAAGGTTCAAATTCGCACATTATCTCGTCATGAAGGAGCAAAAGCCGTTCAATGGGAGAGTAATGGTTCACCGGAATACACAATTACTGAAATTGAAAAAGCAGAAAGAGGAACAGATATTATACTTTATATCGCAGATGATGCGTTAGAATTTTTAGAAAAAGCAAAAATTTCTGAAATCTTAAATAAATATTGTAAATTTTTACCAATTCCAGTATTCTTCGGTTCTAAAACTGAATATATCGAATCTCCCGAAGGAGAAAAAGATGAAAATGGGAAAATTAAAAAAGTAGCTGTTGATGTTGAGAATCAAATTAACAACACAACACCTGCTTGGACAAAAGCTCCAGTTGATTTAACGCAAGAAGATTACGATGCTTTTTACCGAGAATTATATCCTTCAACTTTTGAAAACCCTTTATTTCACATTCATTTAAATGTTGATTATCCGTTCAATTTAACTGGAATCCTTTATTTCCCTAAGATTAAGGAAAACGTAGAAGTTCAAAAAAATAAGATTAATTTATATTCAAATCAAGTCTTTATTACGGACAGTGTAGCCGAAATTGTTCCAGAATTTTTGACCTTACTTCATGGAATGATTGATTCACCCGATATTCCTTTGAATGTTTCTCGTTCCTATTTGCAAAGTGACAGTAATGTCAAGAAAATTTCTGCCCATATTACAAAGAAAGTAGCGGATAAATTAGCAGAGATGTTTAAGAAGGACCGTAAAGATTTCGAGGAGAAATGGGAAGATTTACAAGTTTTTGTTCAGTATGGCTCCTTATCAGAAGATAAATTTGCGGATAAAGCAAAATCGTTCTCATTGGTTAAAAACGTAGATGGAGTATATTCTACAATTGAAGAATACATAGAGAAAGTTTCAGCTTTGCAAACTAATAAGGATGGAAAACGAATTTTCTTGTATACGAATGATAAAGAAAATCAATATTCTTTTGTGAAAAAGGCTAAAGATCGTGGATTTGATGTCTTAGAAATGGATGGTCCACTTGCTCCGCATTGGATTGCAAAAATTGAACAATCATTCGAAAATATTGCATTCTCACGTGTTGATTCTGATCCATTAGATAAATTAATTCAGAAATCAGAAGAAATTCCTTCAAAATTATCGAAAGAAGATGAAGAAAAGTTGAAGCCAGTTTTTGAATCATTCTTGAACAAAGAGAAATTTTCAATTCAATTTGAAAGTATGAGTGAAGATGATGCACCAATTATCATTACGCAGCCAGAATTTATTCGCAGAATGATGGAGCAACAAAAAATGGGTGGCGGTGGCTTTTATGGTGCTTTTCCTGAAATGTATAATTTGGTGATCAATGCGAATCATCCAAAGATTAGTGGCATTCTCGCGAAAAAAGAAAAAGCACAAAAAGAAACAGTGAAACAATTAAGTGACCTAGCAATGCTTTCACAAGGCATGCTGAAGGGTGAAGCGTTAAATGCTTTCATTGAACGAAATATTGAGCAAATAGCTTAAAAAATAGTATATAAGTAAAGGAGGGATGGGTTTCATACCTCCATTTTTTAATTAAATAGAGAACGATTTTGTTTAAGTGGATTTTAGGAGTTGCGGGATATTTTCTTTTTGGAAAACAGATTTTTGGTGGAATATTAGGTTTTATAGCTGGGACATTTATTGATAATTACCAACGTGTTGTTGGTCAATTAAAGCAAAAAGCTAAGCAAGAGGGAAGAACCTATTCGCCAGAGGAGTTATTTCAATTTTATCAACAGCGTTCATCTGTCAATGATGTTCCAACAATGCTGATGGCGCTTTCTGCAGCTGTGATGACTGCAGATGGTAAAGTTCTAAAAGCAGAATTAGATTATGTGAAATCGTTCTTTTCGCAGCAATTTGGTCCACAATTCAATGGCTCACATTTACAAACATTAAAGCAATTCATAGATTCTGGTCAAATACCGTTGCAAAAAATTTGTCAGGATATTCAAATGCGTATGCAGCCTGAAGTGCGAATTCAACTCGTACACTATTTGTTCGGAATAGCAAAAGCGGATGGACATGTTTCGAATACCGAATTGAATGTTATTCATGATATCTCCAAAATGCTTGGGATTCCGCAAGTAGAATTTGAAAGCGTTAAGAACATGTTCTACAGAAATGTGAATTCTGATTACAGTGTTTTAGGCATTGAACCTGCTGCAACTGATGAAGAAGTCAAAAAAGCATACAGACAAATGGCTATCAAATTTCACCCAGATAAAGTTTCACAAATGGGGGAAGAATTCCAAAAAGGAGCGAAAGAAAAATTCCAGAAAATTCAAGAAGCTTACGAAGCAATCAAAAAGAGCAGAGGAACAAATTAAATCTGACTTGCTCCAATTAGAAACATTGTCGGGCTTTTTGAAAGGTCAAATTCTTTTGTTTTCCATTCTTTAATCGACATTGTTTTAATTGTTTCGTATTGCAAAGTGATATTCGATGCTATACAAAGCATAGTTGTATCTGCTAATTCTTTCATTAAATCATCGAGGACATTCATATTTCTAAAGGGTGTATCCATAAATATATGCGTATATCCTGATCTTCGTGCATCGCCTTCAAAATCTTTCAATTTTCGGATTCGGTCTTTTCTTTCTTTCGGTAAATAACCGTGAAAAGTAAATGTTTGACCAGAAAAACCACTTCCCATTAACGCTAAAATAATTGATGTTGGACCAACTAAAGGGACAATTTCAATATCTCGTTGCTGCGCTAAAGCGACCAATTCTGCACCTGGATCAGCAACTCCTGGACAACCAGCTTCTGAAATAACACCCAAATCATCACCTCTGCTAATAACTTTTAACATTTTGTGAAGGTCTTCAATTGGTGTTCTTTTATTCAATAAATAAAATTCACACTTATCAATTGGAAATTCTCGGTCGATTTTACGCAATAAACGACGGGCAGATTTTAAATCTTCAACAGCAAAGGCTCTTAAACTTATTGCCTTATCTGCAACTTCTTGCGGTATAATATCTTTTGTTGATTCTCCACCTAACGTGTTTGGAATCATATAAATCTTTCCGTTATCCATTTACTTTTATTTTTTCAATTATTTTATCTGTTGCTTCATTGAGTAAGTTATATACATCAATAAAACCTTGTTCACCACCATAATATGGATCTGGAACGGCCATGTTTTTAGTTGGGTAAAGTTCATTTAGAATCAAATGTACTTTGGATTTATCCTTTGTAGTTCGGGCAAGAGCTAGAATATTGCTGTAATTACTAGAATCCATCGCATAAATGATGTCAAAGGTATCAAAATCTTGCACAACAAATTTTCTTGATTTTAAATCTTCTATGTTTAGTCCGAATGATTTTGCTGTTGCACACATTCTCGAGTCAGGATGCTCTCCTGCATGTAATCCAGATGTTCCAGCAGAATCAACAGCAATATTTAGTTTGTTTACTATTAGTTTTTCGCGAAGAATCCCTTCTGCTAATGGAGAGCGACAAATATTCCCTAAACAGACCATTAAAATTTTCATGGTGTAAAGTTAATGAAACAATATTTTAACTACGCGTTAATAACAGAAGAATACCGAATATTCAATGATTACTACCGAATATTCATTGATGTGGCATATTCTGAAAATTTATGTTTAAGCAAGCCAACTAATTGATAACTTAAACGTTATTAAGATGTCAAGGAACCAACTTAAAAATACCTGCCATGAGACAATTAAAAATTACGAAGCAAGTTACAAATCGAGAGACAGCGTCTTTGGATAAATACTTACAGGAAATTGGTCGTGTAGAATTAATTTCTGCGGAAGAGGAGGTTATGTTAGCGCGAAAAATCCGTGAAGGAGATAGAGCAGCTTTAGATCGTTTAACAAAAGCGAATCTTCGTTTTGTTGTATCCGTGTCAAAGCAATATCAAAATCAAGGTTTATCGCTGCCGGATTTAATTAATGAAGGAAATTTAGGCTTGATAAAAGCCGCTGAACGATTTGATGAGACTCGTGGATTCAAATTTATTTCTTATGCTGTTTGGTGGATCAGACAGTCGATTTTACAAGCTTTAGCTGAGCAAGCAAGAATTGTAAGACTTCCTTTAAATAAAATTGGTACTATAAATAAAATAAATCGTGCGTTCTCAGAATTGGAACAAAAATTTGAACGTCCACCATCTGCAGATGAATTAGCAGAATTTTTGGAATGTTCTCCAGAAGAAGTGAAACAATCTTTAGCAAACAGTGGAAGACATATTTCTATGGATGCACCACTTGTAGAAGGAGATGAATCTTCATCTAGTATGTATGATGTTCTATTAAATGATTCTCTTCCTGGTCCTGAAAAGGAATTGGTTGTTGAGTCGTTGAGAAAAGATATTGAAAGATCACTTTCCACATTGACATCAAGAGAAGGTGATATTGTAAGATTATATTATGGTTTAAATGGGAAATATCCCATGACATTAGAAGAAATTGGCGAACGATTTGATCTCACAAGAGAAAGAGTTCGTCAAATAAAAGAAAAAGCAATTCGAAGGTTGAAACATACTTCCCGAAGCCGGATGCTCAAATCATACCTAGGTTAAGCGGGATCAACATCGACCACAATTCGAATAGATTTGTTTAAAGGAACGCTATAGAAAGCATCAATTAGTTGCTGAATGCGTTCCTTTACTTTTTTATCAGAAGCATCTTTTTCCAATTTCAATTTGATAGACTTAAGATATAAATTTTGAATTCTTCGAACTACAGGGAATTCTGGACCCAAAACACGTTCTTTAAACGTTTCCCTTAGTGAAAGTGCAAAATCCATTGACGCTTTGTCTAAAAGATGTTCATCCTTATGTTTTAAGGTGAATTCAATCATTTTGTAGAATGGAGGATAGAAATAGTTTTTTCGTTCTAAAATTTCATCAGTGTAAAAACCTACATAATCGTGATTGATTACCTTTTGAATCACCCAATGATCTGGATCGCCAGTTTGTATAATTACTTTTCCACGTTTTTCTTTTCTACCTGAACGACCTGCAACTTGTGACATTAGTTGATAAGCTCGTTCAAATGCTCGGAAATGAGGTCTGTTTAATAACATATCGGCGTCAAGTATTCCAACTAAACTAACATTGTCAAAGTCTAATCCTTTACTTACCATTTGAGTACCAATTAAGATATCAATTTTTCTATTTTCAAAATCACCTAAAATATTTTCATAGGCATTTTTAGAACGAGTACTATCTAAATCAAGTCGTTTTATTGTTTTGTCAGGGAAAATTATCGCCAAATCATCTTCCACTTTTTCAGTCCCAAAACCAAGCATTTTTAATCTGTTTGAACCACAGCAAGCACAAGAACCAACTGGTGGTGTATGATAACTACAATAATGGCATTTTAACGTATTCGTTTGTTTGTGATACGTCAATGAAACATCACAATTCTTGCATTTTGGGGTCCAATTACAAATTTCACAACTCCAAAGTGGCGTATATCCTCTGCGATTTTGAAAGAGGATAATTTGCTCATTTCTGTTCAACGCTTCACGTATTGCATCAACCAAAAACAACGTAAAATGCGATTGCATACTTTTTTGTCTGCGTTCCTTTTTTACATCAGCACAAAACACTTCCGGTAAGCTGAGACCTCCAAATCGGTTCGTCAATTCAACATAACCGTATTTCCCGTTTTTTGCATTGTAAAAAGTTTCCATTGCTGGAGTTGCGGATCCTAATAACACTTTTGCCTTGTAGTAATGCGCAAGAACAATTGCTGAATCACGCGCATTGTAGCGAGGAGAAGGATCGTATTGTTTGAAACTTGATTCGTGTTCTTCATCTACTATTATGAGTCCAAGTTCTTGAAAAGGCAAAAACACGGAAGACCGAGCGCCCAAAACTATCCTAAATTTTGATGGATTATTATTTAAAACATGGTTCCAGATTTCAACTCTTTCATTCTGATTGAATTTGGAATGGTAAACACCAATTTGCTCTCCAAAATAGGCAGATAAACGCTGAATGAGTTGAGTTGTTAATGCAATTTCCGGTAATAAAAACAACACTTGTTTACCTAAATCAAGTTGTTCTTGAATCAGCTGAACGTAAATTTCAGTTTTACCTGAACCAGTGACACCATGCAATAACGTTGTATTGAAATTTAGAAATGATTCGTTAATTTCTTCTAACGCTTTATATTGTCCTTTAGATAATTCTTTAAAACCTTCTTGATTATTTTCTGATGCAGAAAAGCGAGAAATTTCAATTCTTTGTTGAATAATAATTCCATTCTTCTCCATCGTATTCAATGTTGAACTAGAAATTTCTTTCTCCAACAAAGTTTTTCTTAAAACGGGCTGTAATTGATTATGGGTGTAATTTCCATCCCTCAAAATAGTCAATAATATTTCGAGTTGTTTTTCAGTCGATTTTTTACTTTCTAAGAAACTAATCTTCTCATTTAAATCTTCTTCTGTCTGAACTTCAGGACCTAGCAAAATATAAACAGCTGTTTTAGGAACAAATTTATCATTCAGTTCTTCAACTGCTAATACAATTCTTCTTTCCATCATTTTTTTGATGATGGGTTGAACAGTTTTGATTCCGATAATTTCAGAAATTTCTTTTAGATCTAATGTTTCTCTTATTTCAAGTGTTTCAACAATTTCAATTTCTCTAGCATCAAGATAGTCTAATTTCCCATCAAAATCGGGGTGAAGAACAATTTTTGTCTCACTCGCTAATTTAAAATTAGAAGGCAAAGCCGCATTCATCACATCTCCAATTGGAGCCATGTAATACGATGAAATCCATTGCCAAAAGTGATATTGTTCCTTCGTGATAATTGGGGTTTCATCTAAAACATGTTCGATGTATTTAGCTTGATAATCAGCAGGCGCTGTTTCTTGAATTTTACTTACAATTCCAGTTAATAACTTGGATTTTCCGAAAGGAACGATTACCCTTCCACCAATAATAATTGAATCATTCATTTCAAAAGGAACGCGGTACGTAAATTCCTTGTGAACAGGTATCGGCAATATTACATTAACAAAGAAAGTCTTCCTTTCAGCCATGGTATAAAGGTACGAACAAAGTTAATTGAGTACTTAATTTAGAACCGATAAAAATTTAAGGACAGCTAAATGTTGCTGAAGCATCAAGAATATGCTGACTGCAAAACAATAAATCACCTGTTATTGGTCCTGTACAAAGCTCTGCAACAGTTTTCGGTTGCATCATTCTGATATTTGCATTTGAAGTATTTATATATGTTTTTTCAGAAATATGCGTATACCTTGAAGAAAAGATGCCAATTACTCTATGGTTTGCGTTAACAGTTAAATTCGTAAAAGTTGGCTTACTTTGAGCTAAAGATGAACTAGGGACATTAACGGTCATATAATTATACAAATCTTCAGCACCACCAGTAACAATAACCTTTATTGAATACATTTTTCTTTGAATAATAGCAGGATTATTTGTGACATTCGCCAATACTAAGTCAAAAAAAGTTTTACCGTTTGTCGTAAAAGATTTAGATTCATTTGGAGTCACTTCCGATTCACCTAAATTCCATTTAAAAGATTTCATTGTTCCTGTTGTAGGGGAGGTGTATTCGTTAAAGTTAACTTCTAATGTTGTATTCAATATGAATGAGTTACCTGTAGTAACTGCTATGCCTTTTTGAGAATAGACTCCTGGATCTTCTACAAAATCATATCGGAAAGTTTGACCATCTGCCGATGAAGAAATATTAGATACAATTTCAGTTTCACCGTCAACAATAATTTCACCACCATTGATTGAAATATGTAATTTGTAAATTCCGTCTGCATTTAATGGAGCTGAAGCGGTAGTCTTGAAATAATATTCGGTTTCGTAAGGAGCGTAAAAAACACCGTTTGGATCTTTGTTCTCAATTGTAGTATCCATCAATGTCCATTGCCTTGCAACATTTCCATTTAGGTATTCAACCACAGTCGCTTCAACTTGTTGGAATTCATTTGAATCTTGAATTTGAGATATTTCTAATGCGTTTCCTGGACCAATAAAAGCGCGATTTATTTTAATAAAATGTATGCTGTCAGATTTATCTAATAATCCGTAAATCACTGCTGTTTCTTCAAAATCTCCTATTAAATCAACATCTTCATTACACGATTGTAAAAAACTAGTCAAGATGAGAATAGAAATAAAAATGATAAAAGGATGCTTCATAATACTGCGTTATATGATTTCAAATATAGCCAAAATATTGTAGATTGTCTCTCACTAATTAATCAACTATTCATACTGTTTAAACATTAATCCTTCACTTTGTTCAATCCCATTGCTTTTAATATCCAATTTGGAAGATGTTTTCCTGGCTTTTTATTTTTCAAATTGATATACCAACCCCATTTTTTCATGATAGGCACCTTATGTGTTTCAACAAATTCAATCCAAGTTCCATCTGGATCTTCAATATATGAAAAACGACCACCAGCTTCACCCATATCAAAGGTGTCAGAGCTGTCAACAGTAAAAGGAAAACCTTTTGATTCACATTCTTTTTGCAATAAATCCATTCCTTGAATATCAAAACATAAATGAATAAAGCCCCAATCACCCCAAAATCGGTTTTCAAAAATTTTCTTGCAATCTGTCCTTTCAATTGATTGAACTAATTCAATTTCCGTTGGACCCAATAATCTAGCAAACGGACCTTTTCGAGCATCTTTATGTGTTAAAAGCACTCTTCGAAATTTAGATTTTCCTCCTGGAAGATGTGAAAAATCGTTTGACGTTTCAATTTTATCATATTCAACATTCGAATAGCCTAAAATGTCTTTGTATAGCGGTAAAGCTTTATCAATATCGCTTACTCCAATGACTGAACCGGCTACGCCACCGCAATGAGAAGGATGTTTTGTGTTTGAGAAATACCCTCTTCCTTGAACTATTTGAAAAATATTCCCATTAGGATCTTGGGTGTAAAATGTTAAATCACCATTTGGATTCTTATATAAATCACCAATAATAGTTGCTCCATTTTCTTTGAAATAGTTAAAACTTGCAGCAACATCTCTTGATTTAATTTTACAAGCGTATAATCCAAAATCTCCTAGTTGAATATCAAAGGTTGCTTTTTCGGTAGGTCGACTCGTAAATTGCCATATTTCAAATCCGCCGCCACCTTCCATGCTTAACGCGAGTGTTGCTGTTCTGGAGTGAACGACATCACCAGTATAACGTGTCATCAATGGAGCATCCGCAGCTTCTTCAAAAACCTTTACGTTTACACCAAAAAACTTCCGGTACCATTTCCAACTTTCTGCTACATTGGGAACTCCAATTCCCATTTGTTGAATTCCACAGATTATTTTTTCCATTGATTATATTTTTGCTTAAAAAGTATCTTATTTAACGTATTGCTCTTTCATTAAACAACACAAATCCATAACTGATTTGAAATACGATTGGATTAGTAGTTTGTTTCGGGAAATAATTGAATGTTGCTCGAATTGGTCCTACGAAAGAATGATAAATAAGTGAAGCAGATGCCATATATGTTTCACCTTTAAATGGTTTTGAATATCCGAAAGTTCCATTGTCATACTTCTGAAGAATTACGAAAGGTTGGTAATAATAACCATCAAAGCGTAAATCAAGATTTTTATTGAATGAAAAAATAATATTCACTCCTCCTCCAATATATTGAGGAGAACGATATTCAGGTAAAAAGTATGTTTCAGCATCCGGAATTAAGGAGAAAGAAGTCATTGATAGTAAGGTTGCAGTGTAATTTGAGAACAACGATTGGCTATTAAAAACACCTTTTCCATGCAGCCCAACATGAAAATTTGGGTGATTAATTACAAAAGTTTTGAATTCAGCATTGAAATTCAGCCATTCGTGATGTTTTAGTTTAATTGTATCAGTAGCTGAAGTTGAGCCTGGAATATTTTTTTCATTACCATTCACATAACGCACTTTGAATTTGAAAAAATGTCCACCTGAAGCAAATTGTTTTCTATTCAATGAATTCTGAACGAATTCCCAACTCAATGAATTCCCATTAAAGGTTGTAATATCAGATGTATCCTTATTTGTGAAACCATCAGTTTGATAATAATCATCTTCTAAATTGAAGAACCGAAAATCAATGGAGCTTTTTGTAGTATTACCGATTGGATGGTTAAATTTCAACCCATAATACATCTCATTTTGAACAAGGAATGAGGGTTTGACATCTTCAAAGAACGTGGCAAAACTTCTGAAATAATCCCACCGATTCATGACAAAATATCCTGCTGCTGAAATTGGAAAAACTGACGGGATTTCAAAAGTATAACTCGCTTTGACAGAACCATAAAATTTCCCGAAATAGGAGGATAAACTCAATGATGAAGCTGTTTTACCAATGAAGCGATAAGTTAGTCCTAAATAGCCCGTATTTACTGCTCGGGATGAGAAATGACCACCTACATCTAGTTTAAAATCTTTTGATTTCCGAACTTCTAAACCCAAATTATAAGTAGAATCTTTTTTTAATGTTAGCAGTGGAAATATGAATTCAATTTGAGGAGTTGCATACAAGCGGTAATATCTTTTTTCCAATTTGTTAATTGAAAGAACTTCTTTTTTGCGAATTCTGATCATGGATTTATCAGCATAAGATATTTCTCTCTTTTGGTTCGAAATATTAGAAATTGATGATACTTTTAAGTCAATAATCTTTGATTTAAAAGTTAGCCGCTTTTGAGTAAGTTCCTCTTTTGAAATTCTATTCAATACATGATGTTCAATAGAATCTATATAAAGCATGGTAGTTTTATAACCCACGTCAATCGCTTTTTTAACTTCTGCAAAATCAAAGGTTGAAATTTCTGGATTAGGCTGTATGATAATTCCTGCATCACACGGTAAAGTGAAATCAGAGTAAGAAACCAACATGTTTGTAATTTGACTAATCAACTCATCTTCCATTGGTGGAGCGGCATTATCTGAAACATTACTTCCAATAATAAAATCAGGACTAAAATCAGTATACATTATATCTGCTGGAAAATTGTTGTACAATCCACCGTCGAATAATAAAACATTATCAACTCGAATAGGGTGGAAGTAAAATGGATAAGTCATTGAAGCACGAACAGCTTGGTTCAAATTTCCTTTCGAAAAAACAATACTTTTTTTATTTCTAATATCAGAGGCAACACAGCGAAATGGAACAAATAAACTGTCAAAATCATTACCATATGATGCGCCAGTTGTTCCCAATATTTTCATCATTTCAAAATCCAAATAAGAGGAAGTAATGAAGTTTGTAGGAAGTGATTTTTTTAAAATGGAATCTCCTGAAAAAGAAAAATTAAAAAGACTTGCGTTTATTTCTTCTTCTTTATATAAAAAATGCTGAGTCGATTTCAATTTACCTTTCGACATTAATTGAAACTCGTCACTTAGAACGTATTGCTCTATTTCTTCAGGACTATAACCAGCTGAGTATAAAGACCCAACCAATGCGCCTGCTGAGGTTCCTGTGATATAGTCAATTGGAATCCCTTTTTCTTCAAGTGCTTTTAACACACCAATATGTGCTAAACCAGTGGCTCCACCGCCACTCAAAACAAGGCCAACTTTTTGTTGAGCATGCATTAAAGTGAAAGTAAAACAAAATCCTAGAAGAAGTAGATACCTGTTTATTGATTTCAAATTCGTTCTTTTGTACAAAAATAAGAGTATTTCATAAGTGAAAGGTATAAAAATGATGGAAGAAGATAAAGTTAATAGCAAAATATTCAAAATTACTTTAAAAACTATTTTTGGTCTTGAGCAAGTTTTGGCTGAAGAACTAAATGAGTTGGGTTATAATGATGTTACGGTATTAAACAGGGCAGTTCAAACTAAAGGAACTTTGAGAGATGTTTATTATTTGAATTTGCATTGCCGCTGCGCCATTTCTATTTTGACAGAAGTTAAAAGTTTTTCTTTTCGAAACGAGGAAGATTTATATAACAAATGCATGCAAATTGATTGGACTAAGTTCTTCACATTGGACAAAACATTTGCTGTAAAAGGTGCCGTTTTCTCTGATTTATTCAAACATTCACAATACCCATTTTTATTAGTAAAAGATGCCATTGTTGATACTTTTAGAAATAAAAGTGGTAACAGACCAGATGTCAACATTAAAACTCCACAAGTTGTTTTTGATGTTTATATTCAAAATGCAAATTGCGTTATTTCTCTAAATACAAGTGGTTTACCATTGTTTCAGCGAGGTTATCGTCAAGCAACTGGTGAAGCACCTATGAACGAAGTTGTTGCAGCAGGATTGATCCGAATGACTGGTTGGGATAGAAAATCACCTTTCATTGATCCATTTTGTGGTTCAGGAACTTTGTTGATTGAAGCAGCATTTTTAGCAACTGGAATTCCTTCCAACATTGAACGTCAGCATTATGCTTTCAAAAATTTTATTGGTTTTGAAGAAAAATTATGGGAAGAAATTTATGATGCTGCAAAGAAAAGAGTAACAGAACTTCCTTGTCGAATTATTGGTTCAGATATCAGTGATGAAATGATTACGGTTACTAGAAGAAACTTAAGAGGGTTGGTTTTCGGACGTTTTATTGAAACTTCTGTACAATCTTTTGAAAATGTAAAAAGAGTAGGGGAAAAGGGTGTTTCTGTTACAAATCCGCCATACGGAATGAGAATGGGTGAAAACCTAGAGGAGATGTATGAGGAACTGGGTAACTGGATGAAAAATGAAATGAAAGGCTATGATTGCTGGGTTATGTCTGGAAGTGAAGAAGGGTTTAAATCGCTTGGTTTACGCCCTGACCGAAAAATAAAAGTATATAACGGCGATTTGGAATGTAGTTTTAGAAAGTTTGCAATTTACGATGGCACGAAACGCATTCATAAATTACAGAATGGGGAAGAAGGTGTGAAATCGGAAGAATTAAATGTGAATAAAGCAGATTCAGAAACGGAGGTTGAGGATTAATAATTTTAGAATAATTAATATGCATCAAAAAAGCATCAGTCTATTTTTTAGACTGATGCTTTTTTGATTAAAATAAAATCAATTATCTTTTCTCAATATCAACATATTCTCTTGGTGTAGCACCCGTATATATTTGTCTTGGTCGACCAATTGGTTCATTGTTTTCTGTCATTTCTTTCCATTGTGCAATCCATCCTGGTAAGCGGCCAATCGCAAACATTACTGTAAACATTTCAGTTGGAATTCCTAATGCACGGTAGATGATCCCTGAATAGAAATCTACATTTGGATAAAGATTACGGGATTTGAAGTATTCATCTTCCAATGCAACTTTCTCTAGTTTCTTAGCTATTTCCAACATTGGGTCATTGATACCCAATTGTTCTAATACATCATCACATGCTTTTTTGATAATTGTAGCACGTGGATCAAAATTCTTATAAACTCGGTGACCAAATCCCATTAAACGGAAGGGATCCTCTTTGTCTTTTGCTTTTAATACCCATTTATCTACATCTCCTCCATCGTTGTGAATTTGCTCAAGCATTTCAATAACGGCTTGGTTTGCACCTCCATGAAGTGGACCCCAAAGTGCGGAAATTCCAGCTGAAATACATGCATACAAATTAGCTTGTGATGAACCAACAATTCTAACAGTTGATGTTGAACAGTTTTGTTCATGATCAGCATGTAAAATCAATAATTTATTCAATGCTTTAACAACAACTGGATTTACTTTGTATTCCTCAGTTGGCATTGCAAACATCATGTGTAAAAAATTAGAACAATAATCGTACTTATTTTTAGGATACATGAATGGATGACGCATTGCATTTTTGTATGACCAAGCAGCCAATGTTGGTAATTTAGCCAACAAGCGTAGCATTGTTAAATCTTTTGCTTCAGGACTTCTATTTGGATCCAAAGATTCTGGATAAAAAGTAGACAATGAACATGTCATAGAAGCTAAAACACCCATTGGATGAGCCTTCGCAGGATAAGCTTCGAAGAATTGTTTCATGTCTTCATGAACCAATGTGTGTTTTGTAATATTATTTGTGAACGTATCTAATTGCAATTGAGTCGGTAAAGAACCATAAATTAACAAATAAGCTACTTCAATAAACGTCGCGTTTTCAGCTAATTGTTCAATAGAATAACCTCTATAATGTAAAATTCCTTTTTCACCGTCTAAAAATGTGATTGCACTTTTTGTGGCTCCAGTATTTTTATATCCTGTATCTAAGGTAACATATCCAGTAGTGTCTCTTAGTTTGCTAATATCAATAGCTTTTTCGTTTTCAGTTCCCTCGATTATTGGAAATTCGTAGATGGTTCCTTCAAGTTCTAGTTTTGCAATTTCACTCATTTTGTTTGCGCCAATTATGGTATTAAAAATATTCTCGACTAAATTAATAAACAATTTGTTTAAAAAAAACAAGAATCATAGAATAAATATTTTTTTTTGAAAGTAGAGCTTATAAATTCTCCAAAGTAAAGTTTAACATCATATTGAAAAGATGATTTCGCGTATTTCCACCATAAATTCCATGATTTTTATTTGGATAAATAAATAAGTCAAATTGTTTGTCTGCTTTAACCAAAGCATTCACCATTTCCATCGTGTTTTGATAATGCACATTGTCATCACCAGAACCGTGAATCAGTAAATATTTCCCTTTTAATAGATTCACAAAATTAATAGGTGAATTTTCATCATATCCTTTTTCATTTTCTTTTGGAGTGCGCATGAATCGTTCAGTATAAATATTATCGTAATATCTCCAATTCGTTACTGGAGCAACGGCAATTCCCATCTTAAATTGATCCGCACCTTTTGTAATTGCTAAAGAAGTCATAAAACCACCGTAACTCCAACCTTGTATTCCGATTCTTGTTGGATCTATAAAAGTCATATTCTGTAACTCTTTTGCAACATTGATGAAATCTTCAGTTTCCAATTTTCCAAGTTGCAAATAAGTCGACTTTTTAAAAGCCGCTCCTCTATACATTGTTCCTCTTGGGTCAACAGATACTACAATATATCCTTTTTGCGCAAGAAGTTGATGGTAAATAAAGTCGGCACCACCCCATGCATCTTTAACGGTGTTGGATCCTGGTCCGCCATATACCGTCATGAAAACAGGATATTTTTTCGTCGGATCAAAATCTGTGGGTTTAATCATCCATCCATTTAATTCAGTTTCTCCTGAATGAAATTTGACAAATTCTTTTTGTGCTAGCTTATAATTGGCCAATACTCCGTTCAATTTAGCGTTACTCTCTAACACACTTATTTCTTTTCCATCATTTGAACAAAGTGTAAAAACAGGAGGTGTATTTGCGTTCGAGTATGTTTTAACGAAATATTTCATACCTGATGTAAATTCCGCCTCATTGGTTCCTGTTTCCAAACTAATTGCACTTTTTGCTGAAGCATCGATGTTAATTTTGTAAATTCCTTTATAAATCGGTGATTTCTCAGCAGCGGAATAATAAATTGTATTTGTTGTTTCATCAATCCCGTAAAATTCAATAACATCCCAATTTCCTTTTGTTATTTGAGAATTGACACCATCAAATGTTAGTTTATAGATATGATTAAATCCATCTTTCTCACTCGTTCTTAGGATAGTGTTTCCATCTTTCAAGATGAGTAGGTTATTATCAATTTCAACATAAGTATCAGATTTTTCTTCAAAGAATACTTTTGAAGACATTTTCTTAGCACTCAAATCAATCAGGTGATATTTCAATTCATTTTGATGACGATTTAATGTTTGAATAACTAATTTGTTTGAATTACCTGACCATTGCAGTCGCGGGATATATTCATATTCACCTAAGTCAAGATTAACAATTTTACTGTTTTTAACGGTAATAATATGAGCTGTAACTTTACTATTTTCTTCTCCTGCCTTTGGATATTTAAACGTGTATAAATCAGGATACAATTCAGTGTAATACGTCAGATTAAATTCCTTGACATTTTTTTCGTCAAATTTCAGAAAACCAATGTACTTGCTATCTGGTGACCAACCATAACCTTTTGTGATTGCAAACTCTTCTTCATACACCCAATCAGTTGTTCCATTGATTATTTTATTCCGTTTCCCGTCAGTTGTCAGTTTGGTTACTTTACCTGTTTTAATATCTTTTACAAATAAATTATTTTTATAGATATACGAAACTTTTAATCCGTCAGGAGAATATTCAGCCAATGTTTGCGGCTGGTGCTCTTCATCCAAAGGTTGAATGGCACTTGTTTTTAAATCATACAAGTAATATATAGCCGAAAAACTATGACGGTAAATCCCTACTGTTTGAGTTGTAAGTAAAACTTTTGTTTCATCATCATTGAAAAAATAGTCGTCTACAACGATAGGAGCACTTTTAAAAACCAACTTCTCTGATGAAATTAATACTTCTAATTGATCAGCAGATTTAGTCATTTCATGTTTTGTAACCGATTGTTTTCCTTCGGACTTTGTTAGTTTTGTGTAATGTAAACCATCCTTCATTGATTTAAAACCGGAAACTCCTGCTCCGGAGAATTCATATTTTTTCCATATTTTTTCAACCGTTATTTCTTGTGATTGACTGTAGTGAATTGTTAGAAAAACAAAAAGGGAAAGTGTTAGTATTTTATATGTCATAGCTATAATTTAAAAGCCCTAAGTTATAAAATGTTTAAATTTTTTAGTCGATATGGTTAAAAACCTTTTCAGAATGTTAACAATTATATAATATAGCTCGTTTTAAAATGTATTACTTTTGGCATCAGTTATTTCATGTCAACCTTGACGCCTAAGTATTTTAGTCTGAAACCATGAAAAAATGTAACACAGCGAAATGAAAAAATAATGTTTTCAAGTATAACAAGTTGTAATTGGGTAGTGACTTCAATTCAAAAGGAAAAGCATCTTTCCCCAACGCTTGTTATTATTATTTCGTTCTCAATTAGCAATTTTATTTAATCTAAACTATATCGTATGAAAAAAACGTTACTATTTGTTAGTGCATTAACTTTTGGAGCAACTTTAGCTCAAGCACAAAATTGTTCTGAAATCTTTATTTCTGAATATGTTGAAGGATCAGGAAATGATAAAGCAATTGAATTGTATAATCCTACCGCTACCGCTATTAACTTGTCGGGATATAGAGTTGAACGTTTTTCAAACGGTCAAGCAACTTCTGCGACTGGTGGAGTTTTGAACTTATCAGGTACAATTGCACCTTATTCTGCTTTTGTAATAGCGAATGGTCAAACAACTTCAACTCCTTCTTCTCCTGCATGTTCATTAGTATTACAAGGAATGGCAGATTTGTTAGATGGTGTTTATCCTGCTCCAACTTATATGAATGGAAATGATGCAATTGCCTTATTTAATGGTGCTAATATGATTGATTTAATGGGAAAAACAGGTGATGCATCTATGACATCTGCTCAATCTTGGAGTGATGCTTTTCCTTATGATGGATCAGCTGGTGCTTGGTGGACGAAAGATCATACTTTGACTAGAAAAGCATCAGTTAAAACGGGTGTTACTACCAATCCTGCTACTTTTATCGTAACTACTGAGTGGGATTCTTTACCTCAAGATACTTGGACTGGATTAGGAACTCATACATGTGATTGCTTATTAGGTCTTACAGAAATGAATAATACTGTTTCTTTTTCAATTTATCCAAACCCTGTTGTTGATGGTCAATTAGCAATAAACGCATCAGAAGCTATTGAGTCAGTTCAAATCATCAATTTATTAGGTCAAGTTGTAATAACTGAAAACTTTAATGATTTCACAAAATCTAAAATGATTGATGCAGCCATTCTTAATAAAGGAATGTACACCGTGAAATTAAAATTCAGCAACAATTCAGTTTCTCAAACAAACTTAGTTGTTCAATAAATTAGTTTAATTTCCTTTTAAAAGAAGTCCTCATTTATATGAAAAAAATATTTTTAGCACTACTTTCTACTTTTATCCTGACTGTTTCTTTCAGTCAGGAAAAGGTAGCGTTAAGTGGGACGGTTTACGATAAGGAAACAAATGAGACACTTATTGGTGTTCGAATTGTATGCGACAATGTATTAATTGCAAAAACAGATGAGAACGGAAAATATTCCATATCAATTGAAGCCAATAAAGATCATGAGTTAAAAGTTACATATACAGGTTATGACACACTAATTGTTACCGTCAAAGTTGGAGATGTTTCATTAACGACAGACATCAATCTTCCGAAGTATGAAAAGATGATTGATGAAATCGTTGTTAAAGCTGAAACAGCAAAATCTCGCGAAACTCCAATTGCTTTTTCTACGTTAACGGCAAAACAAATTTCTGAAGATTTAGGAACAAGAGATTTACCAATGGTTCTTAATTCTACCCCAGGAGCATATGCTACTGAACAAGGAGGAGGAGCCGGAGATGCGCGTGTATCAATTCGTGGATTTGATCAACGTAATATTGCCGTTTTAGTCGATGGTGTTCCTGTAAACGACATGGAAAATGGTCAAGTTTATTGGAGTAACTGGGATGGAATTGGCGATATTACGCGGTATATGCAAGTTCAAAGAGGTTTAGGAGCATCTAAATTATCCATTGTTTCAGTTGGGGGTACGATGAACATCGTTACCAAAGGAATCGATTCAAAAATGGGTGCTTCAGTTAAACAAGAAGTAAACGATTATGGTCTTTTTAAAACTTCATTTGGTTATAATACAGGTTTATTAAAAGGGAATTGGGGCGTTACAATTGCAGGAGCAAGAAAATGGGGTTCAAGTTATGCAGATGCTACTTTTGATGACGCGTGGTCTTATTTTGTTAAAGTTCAAAAGAAGTTTGATAAACATTTGTTTAGTCTTGGCGTAAATGGTGCTCCTCAGTCACATGGTCAGCGAACAACACGTTTGCCAATTGCAGTAATTGACAAAGGATTAGCTGAAAGAGCAGGAATAAATTATCAAGAGTCTTTGGATTCAATTTCATTGGTAAGTAGTTCTCAATTTACAACGCCAAATCAAGGTGCGAGGGGAATAAGATATAATCCTAATTATGGAATGTTGAATGGAGAAGAGTTCAATGAAAAAATCAATTATTTTCATAAACCTCAATTTAACCTTACGCATTCCTATAACCCCAATGAAAAAATTAATCTGACAACGGTTGCTTATGCTTCTATTGGCAAAGGGGGTGGGACATCAATGAAAACAACACCTTCGAGAGATACTACAAATGGGTTGTATGATATGCAAGGTGTTTATGATTTTAATTTAACAAATATTTCTGCTGTATATAGTACTTCAGAGCATGTTTCTAGTAATTATTTACGCGCAGCAAATAATGATCATAAGTGGTTTGGTATTTTGTCAACTTTCAATTACAAAATCAATAAAAATATTTCCGCCATGTTTGGAATTGATGCGAGATATTATAAAGGTTCTCATTATCAATCTATTTACAACTTGATGGGCGGTGATTATGCAATTGATAACTCAGACCAAAATCAAGTAATTCCAACTCCAGGAAATACATCTAATTCAATGAAACGTTTAGGGGATAAAATTTCTTATTATAACGATGCTACAGTTAAATGGGGAGGTGCTTTTGGACAAGTTGAATATAAAAAAGATAAATGGAGCACATTTATTACCTCATCAGTTAATGAAACTGGATACCAACGAACAGATTATTATAAGAACAAAGATATTGTCCTAGCGGATACAACTTTGGTTCAAGCTGTGGGATATGGAGATACTATTACGTACAATGGTGTTGATTACACGAACAATTCATCTGAAGCCCGTTTTGCTACAACAGATCAAAAATGGTTTTTAGGATCCACAATTAAAGGTGGTGTAAATTACAATATCAATGCCCATCACAATGTTTTTTATAACATGGGATATTTGAATATTGCGCCTAAAATGAATTCTGTTTATGATAATAACAACCGTGAATTCTTAGATATTAAAAATCAAAAAGTATCTTCGTTTGAATTGGGTTACGGATATAAGAGTAAGAAATTTTCGTCCAATTTGAATGTGTATTATACATTGTGGAAAAATAAACCGCCACAGTCGACACCAACAGTTGTTACGGCTGATGGGACTTTTTCTTATAATATCAATGGCTTAGATGCTTTACACAAAGGAATAGAGTTGGACTTTATCTATAAAATTTTACCAAATCTTGATTTTGAAGGTTTAGCTTCTTTGGGAGATTGGAAGACAATTTCTGGAAGTGTAGTAAATATAGTTGATAATGATAATAATATTGTTGCAACTGTTGATTTTAGTGCTAAAGATGTTCACGTTGGTGATGCTGCGCAACTTCAATTAGGAAGCAGCTTGCGTTATGAAATTATCAAGAATTTATATGTCAAATTAAGATATACATACTTCGATAAAAATTACGCAAATTTCGATCCTCTTGGATTGACAGGAGTAAATAAGGACAGAGAATCATGGAAAATGCCAAGTTATGGTCTAATGGACTTTAATTTTGGATACGATTTTAAATATAAAAAATTAAAAATGACCTTAAATGGTGGAATAATGAATGTTTTGAATGCAGTGTATATTACAGATGCGCAAAATGGAGCAAGTTTCGACGCTACTACAACCACCGTTTTTGTTGGAATGGGTAGAAGATTCAGTATGGGACTTAAAGTTGGATTTTAACAATTAATAAAAAAGTAAAAATGAAAAGAATTATTAGTTTATCACTACTAGCGTTGCTAGTAAATTTAACGGTAAATGCTCAAGCAGTATTGCCAACAAGTTGGAGTTTTGCGACTGTAACTTTACCTACAGGTTGGACAGAATCAGGAACAATGTTTTATTCTGCCTCAGGTAACACACCGCCAGCAATGAAATTTGACAATACTGGAGATTACATGACGATTAATTTTAATAGTAATCCAGGAAATTTGACATATTACCTAGCAGGAAATGGTTTCTCTGGTGGAACATTTACTGTTGAGGAATCTGATTTAGGAACAGCTTGGACAACGTTGCAAGTTCATACTACTCCACCTGATGCTGTTTATGAATTGTTCACTGAATTTCCTCAAATTACAACACGTTTTATTCGTTTTAAATACACAAATAAAGTTGTTGGAAATATTGGTTTAGATGATGTGAATATTGCTCTTGGAGCTGCAGGTCCTGCACAAGAGATAAATGTCAAACAAGGAGCAACAACAATCGTTTCTGGTGGAACTTATTTAGTGAGTTCACCTGTTGCAACAATGACTCCTACAACATTTACAGTTGAGAATTTGGGATTGGTTAATACCTTGAATGTTGCTTCTGCAACTTTATCAGGTACTAACGCTGCTGATTTCTCTGTTGCGTCTTTTCCAGCAACTGTAGCTTCTACATCTACAGGAAATTTAGTATTGAACTTTACTCCAGCTGCTTCAGGAACAAGAAATGCTGTTCTTACAATTGCAAGCAATGATGCTGACGAAGCGTCGTATGTTATTAATTTATATGGTGTAGGTGGAGCTTTAGCAACAGAACCAGCTGCTCAAGCAACCAATTTAGCTTTTACAAATGTTAAAACATATCGTGTATCAGCTTCGTTTAATCCTGCTGCTTCAGTTGAGGGTTATATCGTTTTAAGAAAGAAAGCTTCTGCAATTACAGGAGTTCCTGCTGATGGTGTAGTTTACCAAAGAGGTGACATCGTTGGAGATGCACAAGTTGTTTACAGTGGAACGGCAACAAATTTTTCACCAAATAACATTGTTGCATCTACTGGTTACTATTTTGCCGTTTATACGTTCAATGGACCTAGTACTTTTAGAAATTATAATACAACTGCACCGTTAACTGGAAATGTTACAACTCCAGCTACGATGATGCCTCCGACAATGTATAATGGTATCAATTCTTCAAATGCTTCATTTGTTGCTGATTTACATGCGCTAGTTAACCCGCATCAATCACAATTTTATAGTAGTTATGGAAATTTGATGATTTATTTGTTTGAAGCACGTGACACGACTTTGGATAGAAGAGTAATTACATGTGTTTACAGCGGGGAAAATAAAATTTATACTGAGCCGTTTGATTTTACTACAAATAATTTCAGCCGTGAGCATACATATTGTCACAGTTGGATGCCAACAAATCCGGCACAAGCATTACCAGAATACAATGATTATCACCATTTGTTTCCAACTAATATGAATGATGCAAATGGCGTTAGAAGTAATTATCCTCTTGGTGTTGTTGTAAATGTATCGTCAACCTATTTAGGTGCCAAATTTGGAACAGATGCAAATGGTTTAACTGTATACGAACCAAGAAATGAGCACAAAGGTGATGCTGCAAGAGCAATAATGTACGAAGCGATTTGCTACACAACTGTTAGTGGAAATAGCTGGGCATTGCCAAGTAATATTAGTGCTTCTATTCCTTATGGTCAAGATCAAGCAATTTTGAAGCAATGGCATTTCCAAGATACACCAGATAATTGGGAGATTTCAAGAAATGATTTTATTGATTCATTACAAAATAATAGAAATCCTTTTGTAGACAGTGTTGATTTTGTTTGTTTTGTAAACTTTAGCAATATGACTTATGAGTCTTTAGGATGTACCGCTGCAATTGAAGAGATTTTAAATGCTGGATTTATTGTTTATCCAAATCCTGCGAAAAATGAATTGACTTTACATGTAGACGCAACGTCGATTACTTCTTATCAAATTATTGATATTCAAGGTCGTGTAGTGTTATCTGCTGAAAATTTGAACCTAATTGGTGTTAAAGTCAATACGTCAAATTTAAAATCAGGAGCATATATCGTAAAAGCAATAACTCCTTATGGTGTAGCTCAAAAATCGTTGATTATCGAGTAAAATGACTTTTAAATTAGTTAGTATATTTTTAATAGGAGCAGGTCTTTGGGCCTGCTCTTCTGTTAATACAGTAGTTGTTCATTCAAGTGCTGTTAAAATGGATCAGGAAGATGTGTCGAATGAACACATTGATAGTATGATCATGCCATACAAAGATTCATTGAGCCTTGAAATGAATGAAGTAATAGCAAATGCCACAACGAATTTTTCTGTAAAACGACCGAATTCAAATCTCGGAAATTGGGTGGCTGATGCATTGTTTATTAATCAAACAAAAACGGTACGTTTAACAAAACCAATTATTTGTTTATTGAATACAGGTGGAATACGATCAACAATCAATAAAGGGTCAGTTACAATTGGTGACATGTTTAAATTAATGCCATTCGATAATGAAATAGTTTGGGTTGAATTACCTGTTTCTGTTATTCCTGAGATTGAAGCATATCTTAAAAAGTCAGGTGGAGAACCAATTTCAAACTGTATATTGAAAAACGGAAAACTTGTCTTCAATAATTGGAATGAAAATTCAAGTTCATTTTGGGTAATTACATCCGATTATTTAATGAATGGTGGCGATAAAATGAATTTCTTCACGAAGAAACTAAGTGTAAATAAAACAGGAACGCTTATGAGAGATGCCTTAATAACCGAAGCAAGATTTCAGTCTGTTCTTGAAGAAGATACAACCATTCGAATTTCCTTTTAATATGAAAAGAAGAGCGTTTGTCCAAAATACTTTTTTAGTCACTGGTGGTATTTTAATTGCTGGTAATACGTTGGCATTTGACGGTAAAAAGAAAGTTCCTAAACTGACTATTTTACATACCAACGATACGCATTCTAATATTGATCCTTTTCCATCAAATCACGCTAAGTTCCCAAATATGGGAGGAGTTTCAAAGCGTTTTGAATTAATTGAGAAAATCCGAGAAGAAGAAGAACATGTAATAGTGCTTGATGCTGGAGATATTTTTCAAGGGACACCTTATTTTAACAAATTTGGAGGTGTACTTGAAATCAAATTAATGACTGCCATTGGATATGATGCTGCTACCATGGGGAATCATGATTTTGACGGTGGAATGGAAGGGTTTTTGAAAGCGCAGAAATTTGCCGATTTTCCATTTTTGTGTGCAAATTATGATTTTTCTGAAACGATCTTAAAAGATGTGACTCGCCCTAATGTTGTCATTAAAAAAGGAAAAATTAAAGTCGGTATTTTTGGAATTGGAGTTGAACTGCAGGGGTTAGTTCCTGAAGACAAATTTGGTAAAACAAGCTATTTAGATCCAATAAAAACGGCAAATGAACAAGCGAACATCCTAAAGAAAAAAGGATGTGATTTAATTATTTGTCTTTCCCATTTGGGATTTGAATATGATACAGATAAAGTATCCGATCGTTTATTGGCTCAAAAAACAAAAAATATCCATTTAATATTAGGTGGGCACACGCATACATTTTTAGAAAAACCTGTTGAAGAAAAGAATTTAGACAATCAAATTGTTCTGATTAACCAAGTTGGGTGGGGCGGAGTGCAGCTTGGAAGATTGGATTTTGAAATCGATAAAGTGATCTTTGCAAAAAAAGATTTGATAATTGTGAAATAAAATACCAACTTTTAAATTATAGTAAACGTTGATTATCTTAAAAGAAATTATGAAAAACATATTCGTAGCAATTTATTTTTTAACGTTTTTTCAAACTGTTTTTGGGCAAGAAGAAAAAATAATTGTCATAGATCGAGGGTCAGGCAAAACGTACAAAGAGAAAAAAGAAAGAATCCTTGTAGATAGTAAATCAGTAATGAAGTACAGTCCATTGCAAATGGTTGTTGGTGAAATTAATTTTGGATACGAAAGGAAAATTGACGAGATGTCAAGTATTGAATTTGAATTCGGACCAACTTTATCGAACGTTGGATTGACAGTTACAGACAACCATTATAATGATCCATTCGGTGGAGGTTTGACTGTTGAGGAAACAACTGGTTTAGGTTTATTTGGTTCGGTAGGCTATAGATTTTACCCAATGGATAATGGTAAGGTCTTGAATGGGTTTTATATTTCTCCAGTTGTCAAATATCGTTTAAAGAATTTTGGTGTTAATGATTATTCAGGAATATTGGCTGATACGAAAGGAAGTGAAAATCACATGTATTTTACATTCAACTTTGGTGTTCAACGTTGGTTGTCTCAAAATTTTTCGTTGGATATGTTTGGAGGTATTGGTCTAGGTTACGAGTCTCATATGCGCTTTAATACTGCAGCAACATATGATGGGAATACTGGAATCTATTCCTATTACTGGGATAAAAAATCATTTGATGGCGTACGATTTGTCTTAACTGGAGGCGTTAAAATTGGAATTGGACGTTAATTAGTTGCTAGTTAAAAGAAGTTGCAAATTACAAGTTATTAGTTGCAAACAAAAAATCCTCGGTCTAATGAACGAGGATTTTTTAGTAATTAGTATTTGCAACTAGTAATTTGCAACTAGTAATTTGCAACTATAAGTGGATTACTTCACCATACGCAGCTGCTGCTGCTTCCATAATAGCTTCCGACATAGTTGGATGTGGGTGAACAGTTTTAATGATATCGTGTCCTGTTGTTTCCAATTTGCGAATAGAAACAATTTCAGCAATCATTTCAGTGACATTAGCTCCTATCATGTGAGCTCCTAATAACTCTCCGTATTTTGCTCCAAAGATCAGTTTCACAAATCCATCTTTTACACCTGCAGCGCTTGCTTTTCCAGATGCTGAGAATGGGAATTTACCAACTTTAATTTCTAAACCTGCTTCTTTTGCAGCTTTTTCTGTCATCCCAACTGATGCAATTTCTGGAGAACAATATGTACAACCTGGGATATTTCCATAATCTAATGGCTCTGGAGAATGCCCTGCAATTTTTTCAACACAAATAATTCCTTCAGCAGAAGCTACGTGAGCCAAAGCTGGTGTAGGAATAACATCACCAATTGCATAAACTCCTGGGATATTCGTTTGGTAAAAATCATTTACTAAAATTCGGCCTTTGTCAACAACAATTCCAACTTCTTCTAATCCTAAATTTTCAATATTTGCTTGAATTCCAACTGCAGAAAGAACAACATCACATTCGATTTTCTCTTCTCCTTTTGCCGTTTTAACAGTTACAACGCAACCTTTACCTTTTGTGTCAACTGATTCAACTGAAGCATTTGTCATTACAGTGATTCCCATTTTCTTAAAAGATTTTTCTAATTGCTTAGAAACCTCTTCATCTTCAATAGGAACAATGTTTGGTAAATATTCAACAACTGTAACTTCCGTTCCAATTGCTTTGTAGAAGTAAGCAAACTCAACACCAATAGCACCAGAACCTACAACCACAATTTTCTTTGGTTGAGATTTCAATGTCATTGCTTGACGGTATCCAATAATTTTTTCTCCATCTTGTGGAAGATTTGGCAATTCACGTGAACGCGCACCAGTTGAAATGATAACTCCTTTGTCAGCAGAATATTCTGTAACAGCTCCATCTTCACCAGTAACAAAAACTTTTTTCCCAGCTTTTACAACTGCAGTTCCTTTGATTACATCGATTTTATTCTTTTTCATCAAGAATTGAATTCCTGCACTCATACCATTAGCAACACCACGACTACGATCTACCATTGCAGTAAAATCAACATTCGCTTCTTTTACTGTGATTCCATAATCACTTGCATGTGTTAAATACTCAAATACATTTGCACTTTTCAATAATGCTTTCGTTGGAATACATCCCCAATTCAAGCAAATTCCGCCAAGAGATTCTCGCTCAATAATAGCTGTTTTTAAACCTAATTGAGATGCACGAATGGCAGCAACGTATCCTCCAGGACCACTACCGATAACTATAATGTCGTAATTCATAATTCGAATGATAAAAAAGTTGTGTGCGAATTTAAGGAAATTTATTTTGTTAAACACTTGACGTACTAGATTTGAATTGTGTTAAATGGAATTCATGATAAAATAATAAAGTAAAAAAGACTTTTGGAACAAATTAATCTCGTTTTTTTTGATTGTGATTTTTCCATTTGATATTTATAATAAAATATCGAGCTTATTATCAGAAGTAAATGCCGAATCTTAAATGATTCAATAAATCATTGTTAATGAGTATTGTATGAGCCGTATTATTGACTAGATTTGGTACTTAAAATATATAATTATTTATGAAAAGATCTAATCTACTATCTGTAATATTTTTGGTTGTCGTTTCTACAGTTTTAATTCAATGTAAAAAAAAACAAATTGATCCCCCTATTGATGCAACACCTGCCCCAAACACGGAGTTAGTTTTAGGTGCTTCAGATTTTAAACAATTGCAAATTGTTGTTTTTGAAAAAATAGGGATTAATGCCCAATTAGAACAATATCAAGGGACTATCGCCTCATTGTCTGTTCCAGTCCCAGTCGTGGTGCAAGGTGATCTAATTTCATTTGTTATTCCAGATAACATTGGTGCAAATTTCCAACTTCAAGTCAATATTGATGGTGTTGATTATACATCTACAGTTTTCTCGATTTCGGCAGTTTCGGCAATTTCAGATCCTGATTTGGTTTTTAATAGTTATGTGACTGCTACCAATTTGTTTAACTCATCCAGTACAATTATTGATTCCTTAGATATTCATACTGAATTTAATACAGCAACTTTGCATTCTGATCAAGTAGTATTTGAAAACTATATGAGTAATGTTGTTTCAAATTATAATTCACTTGCTGCAGCCGATAAAATGAAAATAGCCGTATTTATCCGCGCAAATGAAGCAATGTTTAATGATTTTCGACAAATAGTTGATGATGTGCCAAGTGAAATCCCTTCTTATATGTTAAAATCAATTCTTACTGATTGGGAGAATAAAGTTAATACCGCAATGCAAGCTTTTAAATTAGCTGTTATAAAAACTGTTGCTATGAGTGGTTGTACAGCCGCTGTAATTCTTGGAGCATCAATCTTCATTCCTGGTTTACAAGTTGTCGCTGTAGGAATAGTCGTTGGAACTTTTAGTGCAACTTTTTTAGAACTTTTGAAAAAACAACAAATTCTTTTAAATACTGTTATCGAACCTGATTTAAATTCACAAACAGTCAATAAGTCAGGAATAATTTTCTTAATTGGTCAAGCATATGAATTAAATGTAAAAATGGACTACACTTCAATACATGCTGGAACTAACTTTGGACAATCAGTTGTTTCATCGTTTAAAAATTCGATAAATAAGTTCGTAGACTCTTGGAATTCTCTTATTCAAAACATTCCATTTACAACCACTTTAAATCATGTTGAAGATATTTCTACATTTAAAACAAAATTCTTGGATGTACATGGAAGTTATTTAAGTGTTAGCAATATATCCAACCCAAATGTTAACCTTGTTTCTCAAAATGTTGTTGGAGGTAGACTTGCACTTACATTCAATACCGCCACACCTGATGTCTTGCAAGAGTTTACCTATACTCTTAAATATGATAGTCCATTTAAAACATTTACAAAAGTTCAAAATGGATCAATAGGGGCTGAGCCACTTCATTGGGTAGAGGCTCCAACAACTGATCCTGAGAATCCGGCAGGGGCAGGAAACGCTGTTCTTTATTATAATTATGCAGGAGGTGTTGGAGTGAAAACGATGAATTTAAGTGGTGTTGGAGATATAAGTTCAATGGCACCTAATTGCTGTTTTTGGCAATTTTTAAGTGCTTCAGGTCAGCATACTGTAACGGTAACTGATTCAGATGTTCCTCCAAATGTTATTACAGCGATTGTGAATTTTTAAGCACTAAAGATTATAATCATAAGTGAAATACACATTGTGCATTTCACTTATGATTTTCTCAAAATGTAATTAAATTACCTCTCCTTCTTCAAAATGCAATTCTTTCGCTTTCTTTCTGGAAAGTTTCGCCTGGATTCTATCGACACTATAATACATCATTGGAACAACAATAATTGTCAAGAACATGGAACTGGTTAATCCACCAATTAATACCCAAGCCAAACCGTTTTTCCATTCTGCTCCAGATCCTGTTGCAGTTGCAATTGGAATCATTCCAACAACCATCGCAATTGTTGTCATCAAGATTGGTCGCATTCTTTCACGAACCGATTCTAATAAAGCATTGTAAGTTGATTTTCCTTCTTTCTTTAAGTGATTGGTAAAATCGACAATTAATATGGCATTCTTGGCGACAAGTCCAAGTAACATCAACATTCCTAACATCGTAAAGATTCCCATACTTGATGAGGTAAGATTCAATGCTAATATTGCACCAACTAAAGCTACAAGAATTGAAAATAATACAACGAACGGATAAACGAAATTATCATACAATGCAACCATGATGAGGTAAACGAGTATCAAACCAATTCCCATTGCTGTTCCAAGCGCTCCAAAAGATTCCTTTTGACGTTTTACCTCTCCACCCCAAAGCATTCTTACGTTTTTGTCAAGTGGTTTTTCCTTCAAGTATTTTTCAATCGAGGCAGAAACAGTACCTGAAGCAGTTCCAAGGACGTATGAACGAATAGTCGTTGAACTAATTCTGTTTTTTCGCTCTAAAGAACCGTTTCCATTTTCAATTGTCACATCTGCAAATTCACTTAATCTAACTTGTTTGTTATCAGACGCTGAGAAAGTCATGTTTCGAATATCATCAATGTTTTTTCGATCGAATTTATCCATCATGATACGAATATTGTATTCTTGACCTTTGTCGTCGAATTGAGCATCATTATTACCCGTTAAACCATTTTGTAATTGCATTCCAACTACTGCAATTGGAAGTCCCAACTGTCCCATTTTTTCTCGGTCAAGTTCGATTCGCACTTCAGGTGTAACATCATCCGTAGAAATTGTTGGATCTTTCGCTCCTTTTATTCCTTGAATCGTTGTTTTCAACCTTCTTGCTTCTTTAATCAATAATTCAGGATCATCGGATGAAAGGAAAATTTCAATCGGAGCTTCTTCAGACTCAACCATACCAATATTCAAAGCTTTTACTTCAACACCAGGATAATTATCTTCAATTTGTTTCCGTATTGCATTCATGTATTTGATTGTTGGAAAATCTTTTTGTTTTCCTTCTTTCATTTTAACGGTTAATTCGGCTTTATTCTCTGCGCCAAATGAAGCTGCTCCCATTCCTGAACTTGGTCCTCCAACATTTGCAAATACGATATCAACAATGTCTTTTTGAGCTAAAATCAGTTGCTCAATTTTTAAAGTTGTAACATTGTTTTCTTCAAAAGTGGTACTCTTATCATATTTCAATTTGATCATAAATTTACCTTGATCTCCTTGTGCTACGAATTCCTGACCAACAATTCCTAATCCCATAGTTGCCATACTTGCAAAGAAAATGGTGATGACACCAATCCCCATGATGAGTTTATGTCTTAAAGACCAACCAACTAATTTTACATATTGTTCTGTGAAGATTGTAATGCGCTTTTCAAACCAAATTAAAATGGCTTGAATTGGATTTTTAGGATTCAATTTTACTTCTTTTGCAAATCTCGATGCTAGCCAAGGTGTAAGAGTAAAACAAACAAATAATGACATAAGTGTTGAGACTACAACAACAATAGAGAATTGATGCAAAATATCTGAAATGGTTCCCTCAATAAATACGACTGGAGAAAATACTACGACATCAACCAATGTAATCGCTAAGGCAGTAAATCCAATTTCATTTCTACCGTCTAAAGCTGCTTTCCTTCTGTCCTTGCCCATTTGGAGATGGCGGTAAATATTTTCGAGTACAACTATGGAGTCATCGACTAATATTCCGATTACCAATGACATTGCCAATAAAGTCATCAAATTCAAGGTGTAACCTAAAAGGTACATGACAATAAAAGTTGAAATCAAAGAAGCTGGAATCGAAATCAATACAATAAAAGCATTTCTTAAACTGTGCAAAAAGATTAACATCACCGCTGCAACAAGTAAAATTGCTAATTCCAAATCGTGAATTACAGCATTAACAGATTCAACAGTCGGCTTTGATGTATCCGTAGCAACTGTAAATTTAACACCTTCCTTTTTGTATTTTTCTTCAATCAGTTTAAATTTCTCCTTAGTTGCGGTTGACATATCCACAGCATTCGCATCACTTTGTTTTTTGATACGCATACCAATTCCATTCACCCCATTAAAGCGACTAACTGTAATTTGGTCTTCTTCACCATCCTCAACTTCTGCGATTTCACCCAAACGAACAACGGATGTTCCATTTGCAGAAACAATTAAATTTCGAAGGTCTTCAACGGTTTTAAATTTTCCTGAAAATCGAACGGTCATTTGTTCTGAAACGTCTTTTAGTTTTCCAGTCGGAAATTCAACATTTGATGAAGCAACTGCTTGGTTTATCCCTGCTAATGATAAACCATACATTTTCATTTTGTCTTTATCCACATTCACGCGGAATTCACGTTTTTCTCCTCCAATTACTTGAACTTCAGCAACACCTTTTGTTTGTTTGATTTGAGGTAAAATTTGATCATCCATCAACTCCATGAAATCTCGTTCATCCATGTTTTCAGCAACTGCACTGACTTGTAATACAGGAGAGGCATTTGGTTCTATTTTAGAAACCACGGGCGTTTGAGCACCATCTGGAAGTTTGTTGAGAATGTTATTTATTTTTCGCTGGGCATTTTCTAACGATAAGTCAATGTCAGCCGAAGCTTTAAATTCTAAGAGCATCACAGAGGCATTGTCTAGCGAGAAAGCGGTAACTTCAGAAATATTTTCTAATCCACTTAATGCGTCTTCCATGGGTTTTGAAACCTGATTTTCAACGGTAAGAGGCGATGCTCCTGGGTAAATTGTTGTTACAGTTAATATGGGAGGAGAAAAATCGGGTAACAATTCATAGCTCAATTGATTGTAGCTAATTAATCCTCCACCAATCAAAATTGTGAAAATCACAATAATGAAAGAAGGTCTTTTTATTGATAATTCTGTTAAAGTCATGATAATTAGCTTATTTCTTTTTTACGTTTGATTTGTCTTGCAAATTGACTTGACCTTTCACAACTATACGATCTGTTTTTGTTAGACCATTTACTACTTCAATGAACTCTCCATCTGATGTTCCTGCATTAAAAGAAGTAAGTATTGCTTTTCCATTTTGAATAACATAAACTTGTGGGTTTTTTAAGGAACCCACCAATGCTTTTCTTGGTATTGCTAATGCAGTAACGCTTTGATTATTCAATAAAGAAACTGAAGCATACATGCCAGCTAGTAATTCTTGCTGCGAATTTTTAACGGTTATTTGCACCTTGAAATTGTGAGATTTGTCTGCTACAACACTTATATTCGTGACTTTTCCTTCAAAAACGCGGTTGTTGTAAATGTCCACTTTAGCTTGAACAACTTGATTTAATTTGAATTTTAAAATGTCACGCTCTGGAACATTTACTGTTAATTTCAAAGAAGAGATATCCGTTATTTCAACTAAGGGAGAACCAGCTCCAATCACAGATCCTAAGTCAACTAGTTTCTTTGTAATTACACCAGAAAAAGGAGCGGTAATATTTGTGCTTCTCAATTGCTTTTGAATTTGCTTTTTTTGAATTTCAGCTGAGCGGACTCCTAATTTTGTTTTTTCAATCTGCATTCCAGAAACAGCATTGTCTTTCGCTAAGTTAGAATATCGGTTGTCGTCGTTTTTTTGACCTTCCAATGAAACTTCTGCATTTTCTAATTGAAGTTGGAGCATCTCATCATCGATTTTTGCTATTACTTGACCTTGCGTTACACGGTCTCCTTCTTCAATAGATAATCGGATGATTTTTCCTTGAGCATCAGAACCAATTGTATTCTGACGAACCGGTTCAAATGTTCCTAGAAAAGAAAAAGCGCTTTCGAAGGTGTGCATTTGTGGGCTGACATCTTCTACTAATACAGCAGCTTCCATGTCATGGATATATATTTTCTTTTCAACAGCTGATTTATTTGAAAGCAATTTCATTACTGTCAGGCCAACTAATAATAGTGCGATGATTGCGATGGTAAGTGTTCGTTTATTCATTGTTATTTTATTGATAATGTTTTCTAAAAATTACTTAATGTTTCCTATTGATTTTAAATATTCTAATTCAGCTTGTCTTAATTGAATGTATGCTGATACTACATTTGTTTGAGCTTGTTGACGGTTGTTTTCGGCTGTAATAAGATCGTTTGATGATACAGTTCCTTGTTCAAATTTTGATTCTGTTTGCTTGTAAACTCGATCTGAAAGAATCAATTGCTCTTGAGAAATTGCTAATGAACTTTTTTGAACCTCAATTTGCCTTTTTGTTGCTGCAGCTTTCATCTCTAATTGTTGCAATATCAAATCATGTTGATTCGTTAATTTCTCAGCATTCAATGCATTAACTTTTTGTTTATGAAATTTTTCTAAACCATCAAACAAAGTCCAGTCTAATTTTAAACCTAAAAACGCACCTTCGATTCCTGTGCGATAATTATCTGCTGGTTTCATGTTGTAATTGTAATTATAAGCAGCATAAAAAGATAAACTTGGTAAATAAGCCATGTTCGTTCCTTTTCGTTCTTCAACATTCATTTTTTGCTGAGCAGCTAACATTTCTAACTCAGGATAGTTGATTGTTCCGCTATCAACTAAAATTGATTGTTCAACTAAATTATCAACCGGAACAGTAATTGAAGCTTTCGGATCCATGCCGATAAGTATTTTCAGCATTGTTTCCAGTTGATCTTTTGTCGCTTGCAATGATTCTTTTGAATTAACCAAGGATAACCTATTAATTTGAAGTTTATCCGCTTCCGTTTGAATAACTAATTCTTGCTGAACCATTGCATTCATGTTGCTAATCAGCTTGTCCATATTCGCAATATTGCCAACTATGAAATTTAATTGTTTCGTTATTGCTTGAAGGTTAAAATAGGTGCTTGCGACTTGATGTTTAACATCTTGAGCAGTCATCCTTTGTTGAATTTCTACAATTTCCGCATTGATTTTAAGTGCTGATAACCCATAGTTGACTTGCGGATTATATAATATTTGCGTTAATTGTAGCGTGTTGCTCAACACAAAAGGCACACCAAATTGCACTGTAGAAAAAGTTCCTGCTGGACCACCGAAAAATGCTGCTGGAACAACTTGACCCGGTATTATAGCATTGTATTTATAATCTCCACTATACGCTAATTGAGGTAAACGAGCAGACATATAAGCGCTTCGTTGTTTGTCATTTATTTCAATATCTAACAAGGAATTTCTTATTGATAAATTAGCTGTATCAGCCATTTTTAGACAAGTTTCAAGATTAAATTCTTGCCCTTGTACAGAAATACTACTGATAATTCCAATCAGAAAAAAAAGTTGTTTTTTCATTTGAGTTTATTTGTGGTTTTTGAATTAATAGGAAATAAATAGTTTACAAGCATTTCAGTTACATTTTGCTTGTGTAATAATAAGTTTGATGTATAGTCTTCATGTGAAATTCCATGAATTCCTTGCATTAAATTTTTAGCCATAATTGGATATTGACAATTTGACATTATTAACAAGGTCAAACTTAGAATGTTTATTTTCCTCATTTTTCCTTCTAATTGAGCTTGTGCACATTCATTGAAAATGCCAGATGCAGCAATTTTTTCAAAAAAGCATGCATGATCGATTGAACAACCTTCTTCTCGGTTCATTTCAGTAATAATAAATACAGGTAATTCAGGGTGTTTAGAAAGGAATTCAAATTCTCGATCTATGAAAATTCGCATTTTATTTTCTATAGATTGATCAGAACTGAAGACAGTCATCATGGAAGTAACAAAGTCCTCCATAGCAGTCTCAAAAATGATTTTAAAAAGCTGACTCTTCGACCTGAAATAGTAATTAACAAGAGCAACATTCATTCCTGCGGCCTTTGAAATTTCTCGAGAAGAACAACCCGCAAAACCTTTTGCCATAAAAACGTGTCTGGCAGCTTCCTTGATTTTTTCTTCTGTTGTAACGTCTTTTTTCATTATCAAATGAATTTAGACGACAAATTTAAACAACTATTTTAAACACTTGTTTAAAACACATGATTAATTTGTTAATTTAATTTAAAATCTAGACTTAGAAGTTAGACCTAGAAATTAGACCTAGAAGTTAGAGCTAGAAGTTAGACTTGGAATAAATAATCGTTTTGAAAAGAATTTTGAATCCCAAATCCCAAATCCTGAATCCCAAATCCTGAATTCCAAATTCCAAATTCCAAATCCTTTTACTCTATGTGTCCTATGTGCCACTTCGATAAACTCAGTGCACCGCTATGTGTTTCAAAAAAGAATTACGAATTCTTTCACTTTATGTGTCTATGTGTCTATGTGTTTCAAAAAAGAATTATGAATCCCAAATCCTGAATTCCAAATCCTTTTGCTCTATGTGTCCTATGTTTCTATGTGTTTCAAAAAAAAACAAATCCTCCATTCTTAAACCGCCACATTATGTTCCCTCAACGCATCATTCAAAGAAGTCTTCAAATCTGTTGATTCTTTTCGTTTCCCAATTATCAATGCACATGGAACTTGAAAATCACCTGCTGGAAATGATTTTGTATACGACCCAGGTATTACAACAGAACGCTCAGGTACATAACCTTTATATTCGACTGGTTCAGTGCCAGAAACATCAATAATTTTTGTGGATTTTGTCAATACGACATTTGCACCTAATACTGCTTGTTTTCCAACCCGCACACCTTCAACAACTATGCAGCGCGACCCAATAAAAGCATCATCTTCAATGATTACAGGCGCTGCTTGTAACGGTTCTAAAACTCCTCCAATTCCTACACCACCGCTTAAGTGAACATTTTTTCCGATTTGAGCACAAGACCCAACAGTTGCCCATGTGTCGACCATTGTTCCCGAATCAACATAAGCTCCAATATTTACATAGGATGGCATTAAGATTACGCCAGAGGCAATAAAAGCCCCATATCGAGCGACAGCTGGCGGAACAACACGTATTCCCAATTCCTTGTAATTGGTTTTCAATGCCATTTTATCATGAAATTCAAACGGACCAACTTCAATTGTTTCCATTTTGCGAATTGGGAAATACATTATTACTGCTTTTTTTACCCATTCGTTTACGATCCATTCGCCATTATCACTTGGTTCAGCAACGCGCAACAAACCTTTGTCAATGTCTTCAATTATAGTGTTGATAGCATTAATTGTTTCTGGTTGACTCAACAATTCACGATTGTCCCAAGCTGCTTCGATAATAGATCTCATGTTCAATAATTTTTGCCAAAGATACTACCTTTAAATATATATTCCCCAATTCTTAAATAAGCTATTTTCCTTAGTATATAGATCGGTATTATGCCGATCTGGATTTGTTTTTACTGGATTTTTATTCCAGTATTATCAAATACTAATCGGTATAATTATCTTTACATCCATGGGAAGAATTGTAGCAATAGATTTTGGATTAAAAAGAACGGGTTTGGCGATAACAGATGAAATGAACATCATCGCTTCGCCATTAACAACAGTTGAGTCCAAAGATTTAATGACTTTTCTCAAAGAATTGACACGCAAAAATTCAATTGACACCTTTGTTCTTGGTGAACCAAAACGCTTGAACAACGAAGATACCCACATCACGGAAAATGTTCGCATGTTGAAAGCGGCATTAGAAAAAGAATTCCCAACAATGAAAGTTGTGATGATTGATGAACGATTTACCTCAAAAATGGCTTTTCAATCAATGATTGATAGTGGAATGAAAAAAAAACAACGACAAGAAAAAGGAACGGTCGATATGATTAGCGCTGCGATAATATTGCAAAGTTATTTGGGGTGAGTTTGTATTTGTATTAGAAATTCCATAAAATATCATACACAATTCTTTACTTTTCACTGATTCCCTTATTTTTGTATAAAAAATTAGCAGAATGATTTTACCTATTGTGGCATACGGCGACCCGGTATTGAAAAAAGTGTGTGAAGAAATCACGGAACAACAACCGGATTTAGATATGTTGATTGCCAACATGTACGAAACAATGTATCATGCTTCTGGTGTTGGATTAGCAGCTCCTCAAATTGGAAAAGCAATTCGCTTGTTTATTGTTGACGGAAGTCCTTTTGCTGAAAGTTCAGACGATCACGACGACGATGATGAATATGAAGAAGAGGAAGAATCTGAACCAGATCCAAAGGCAGTTGGAATAGAAAATTTCAAGAAAGTGTTTATCAATCCAATCATTGAAGAAGAAGCAGGTGAAGAATGGGGTTTTCATGAAGGTTGTTTGTCAATTCCAAAAATTAGAGAAGAAGTTTTTCGAAAGGAAAGAATCCTAGTTTCCTATTATGATGCTCAATGGAATTTCCATGAAGAATGGTTTGATGGTTATGCTGCCAGAATTATTCAACACGAATATGATCACATAGATGGCATTCTTTTCACTGATCATTTATCTCCTTTAAAAAGAAGGCTTTTATCAAAAAGATTGCAAAATATCTCGAAAGGAGAGATAAAAGTAGATTATAAAATGAAATTTCCAGTTGTAAAAAAAGGAAGATAAAAAGCTTAATATAGAAAAATGAAAAGAGGATTTGGGATTGTATTGATAGTATTTGTTGGTTTGATTTATTCTTGTGGGAATGATTCTAAAAATCAAAAAACAAAAGAGGAAATTGAATCAAGTATCAAAGAAATGGAAGATTCTTTGAGCCAAATGCAAGTTAATATAAATCAAAACGCACCCATGCCAAATATCGCTCATCAGGAACTAATCAATAGACTTTTAACCTACTATCACAATTTCCCAGATGACCAAAAATCTGCGGAATACTTAGATAAGGTTCATATGAAATATTCTGGATTAAACATGCATGAAAAAGCAGTTCAATATGCTGATACGCTTCTTGAAAAGTATCCAAAATACATCAATCGAGCGATGGTTTTGGAAAGTCAAGGGTTCAGTTATGATGCGTTTATTACGCCAAGAGATCCTAAAAAGGTTCGCTATTATTATGAGCTGTTATTGAAAGAAAATCCTAAGATGAACAAAGAAAAATTTGATGGTTTACAAGAACGAATGAAACATTTAGATATGACATTTGATGAATATTGTGAATACCAAATGAATGCTATTTCTGACAAATAATTATTGCTGTTAACGATGTGTTAAATAAAATTTGTGGCAGGTTTCTTGCTTTACATTTGAGATAATTGTTAACTTAAAAAATAAACTATGAAAAAGATATTCTTACCATTATTGTTTGCACTTGTTGCAGTTTTATCAATGAATAAAGCCGTTGCTCAAATTGTTCCAATTGAATCAGGAGCAAAAATGGAATTTGCAAAAGAAACGCATGATTACGGAACGATTAAATATGGCGCGGATGGTGCTTGTACTTTTGAATTCAAAAACACTGGAGATGCTCCTTTAATTATTTCAAATGCTAAAGGTTCTTGTGGTTGCACGGTTCCAGAATGGCCGAAAGAACCAATCGCTCCAGGTGCTTCAGGTACAATCATCGTAAAATATGATACTAAACGTCCTGGACCAATTAATAAAAGTGTTACTATTACTTCAAACGCAATCAATGACGGGTATGATGAAGTAACAAAGGTGAGTACAAAAGTTATCCGTATTAAAGGAAATATTTTACCGGCTCCAGAAGGAGAAGCACCAGTAAATACATCTGGAGCACCAACAAATAACTAAAATGAGAATTTTACTTCTCGGTTTTATACTCTTAAATTCCGCCATTGGTTTTACCCAATCGGCGGAATTTTTTGTTAAAAAACCTGTCTTTAAATTTCCGAAAACAAATGAAGGAGTTGTTTTAGAGCATGTTTTTACCATTGTCAACAAAGGAAAAGCACCATTAATTATATCAGATTTTGAAGTTGAATGCTCTTGTACAAATGCCTTTTTTTCAAAAGAACCAATTCTTCCAGGTGAAACAACCACAATAAAAATCACATTTGATACTGAAGGAAAGTATAATCTACAAGACAGAATAATATATTTGAAGACCAATACGAAGAAAAAAACAGAGAAATTACGTTTTATTGTCAATGTTAAACCGAAACGCTAATTCTATTTGTTATAAGTGCCTATTTTTGAATAATACGAAACGTGTTAACATTGTGTTAAACAAATTTCTTCAATATATAGTTTCTTTAAATTTGAATCATAAGTAATTTTAAAAAACTAAACTATGAAAAAAGTAATCTTATCATTAATCGTTATGTTCGTTGCTGTTTTGGCAATTAATAAAGCAGTAGCTCAAGCAGATGCAGGAGCTAAAATTGAATTCACAAAAGAAACACATGATTACGGAACTATCAAAAATGGTGCTGATGGAACATGTTCTTTTGAATTTAAAAACACAGGAACAGAGCCTTTAATTATTTCAATGGCTAAAGGATCATGTGGTTGTACAGTGCCAGAATGGCCAAAAGAGCCTATCGCTCCAGGAGCAAAAGCTTCTATCAAAGTAAAATATGATACGAGCAGAGCAGGTGCAATTAACAAAAATGTTACTATCACTTCAAATGCTGTGAATGAGCCAACTAAAATCATTTATATTAAAGGAACCGTTTTACCTTTACCTGAAGGTGCTGCACCAGTAAACAATGCTGGAGCTCCAACGAATCACTAAATAAAGATATATTTTATTGAAACCCTTACTTGATTTTTCAAGTGAGGGTTTTTTGTTGCTATTAACTTTTTATAATGCGAAATTATTAATGAAAAGTGTTATCAAAATGTTCATAATTTCCAAAAATATCATTCAATTTCTTTGTAATTTTAGACTTCCCAATTTCAACGATTCATGTATATTATATTCGACACCGAAACCACTGGTTTACCTCGTAATTGGAATGCTCCGATAACGGATACTTCCAATTGGCCTCGTGTGATTCAGATCGCATGGCAATTACATGATGAGATGGGAACAATCATTGAACACAAGGATTTTTTAATTCGTCCCGAAGGTTTTGATATCCCATTTGACGCTGAAAAAATTCACGGTATTTCAACTGAATTGGCAACAGAACATGGTGAAACACTTGAAGATGTTTTATATCTCTTCAATGAGGCACTTTCAAAAGCTAAATTTGTTGTAGGTCAGAATGTTGGTTTTGATGTAAATGTGTTAGGTTGTGAATTTGTTCGTATGAACACTGAATCAATTATGGCATCAATGCCAGTTTTGGATACATGTACAGAAGTTACTGCAGAATTGTGCAAATTGCCAGGAGGTCGTGGAGGAAGATTTAAATTACCAACACTTACCGAATTGCATCAATTTCTTTTTCAAGAAAAATTTGCAGATGCACATAATGCAACAGTCGATGTTGAAGTAACAACAAGATGTTTCTTTGAATTGATTCGATTAGGTCATTTCTCGCTAGATAAATTACAAAGAGAAGAACGATATATAGAAGATTTCAAAGCGTTTAATCCCCGACCAATTGGATTGATTGGTTTAAAACATTTAAATCTCAAAGAGGAAAGTTCAAAATTAGCGACCAATAAATCAAGTGAATCACAAAACCTAACAGGTGATTTAAATGAAGCTAGGCAGAGATTACAAAATGTTCCATTTGCACATTTACATAATCATACCCAGTTTTCAATTCTTCAATCATCTATTAATGTAAAAGGATTAGTTGCTACCGCTGGGAAATTAAATATGCCTGCAGTTGCGCTTACGGATACAGGTAATATGATGGCTGCATTCCATTTTGAAAAAGCAGTTGCAGAATATAACAAAGGACTAAAAGCAGAACGAGAATTAGCATTAGAAGAAGGGATCGAGTTTACAAAAAAGGAATTATTATCCATCATTGGTTGTGAATTCAATGTGTGTAAAAATCTTGAAGACAAAACACAAAAAGATAATGGATTTCAAGTTGTGTTTTTAGCAAAAAATAAAAAAGGATACCATAATTTAATCAAGTTAGCATCTTTGGCTTACACGAAAGGAATGTATTACGTTCCTCGGATTGATAAGGCAGTAATTGAACAATACAAAGAAGATTTAATTGTGTTAACAGGGAATCTTTACGGCGAAGTTCCAAGTTTAATTTTAAATGTAGGTGAAGCACAAGCTGAAGAATCACTTGTTTGGTGGAAGGAACAATTTGGTGACGACTTATATATTGAAGTTATGCGTCATGGTCAAGAAAATGAAAATCGAGTTAACGCAACTTTGATAAAATTTGCAGAAAAACATGCTGTAAAATTAGTTGCGACGAATAATACCTTTTACATCAATAAAGAAGATGCTGAAGCGCATGATGTTTTATTATGTGTCAGAGATAATGAACTTGTTTCTACTCCAAAAGGAAGAGGAAGAGGCTTTCGACATGGATTAGAAAACGAGGAATACTATTTCAAGAGTTCAGATGAAATGAAGGAGTTATTTCTTGATCTTCCTGAAGCAATTGAAAGTATTGAAGAAATTATAGGGAAATGTGAGCATTATGGTTTGGCACGAGAAGTTCTTTTGCCTGCTTTCGATATTCCTGCAGAATTTCAGGATTTAACGGATGCACAAGATGGTGGAAAACGTGGAGAAAACAATTTCCTAAGACATTTAACATATATTGGAGCCGAAAAAAGATACGGTGAAATAACCGATGAGGTGCGAGAAAGATTAGATTTTGAATTAGCAACAATTGCAAAAACTGGTTATCCTGGTTATTTTTTAATTGTTCAAGATTTTTGTCAAGCAGCGCGTGATATGGGTGTTTCTGTTGGTCCAGGCCGTGGTTCAGCAGCTGGATCTGCAGTTGCATATTGTACCGGAATAACCAATGTTGATCCGATTAAATACGATTTGCTTTTCGAGCGTTTCTTGAATCCAGATCGTGTTTCTATGCCAGATATTGATATTGACTTTGATGATGAAGGTCGTGGTAAAGTAATTGATTGGGTAATTGAAAAATATGGAGCGAATCAAGTAGCACAAATTATCACATATGGAACGATGGCTGCTAAATCGTCCATTCGCGATACTGCTAGAGTATTGGATCTTCCATTACCTGAGGCTGATCGAATTGCAAAATTAGTTCCTGATATTTCTTTGAATAAATTGTTCAAATTTACTGATGCAGAATTAGCAGATAAATTAAAAAATAATCAAGATGAAATTGTAAAAGCGAAGGAATTGAAGTCCATTGCTCAAGGAATTGATTTAGCGTCTCAAGTTTTAAATAGAGCCCGCGAATTAGAAGGTTCGGTTCGAAATACTGGAATCCATGCATGTGGTGTCATAATTACTCCGTCAGATATTACCGATTTTGTGCCAGTTGCATTGGCAAAAGATTCGCAGATGTATTGTACGCAATACGACAATTCTGTTGCTGAATATGCAGGTCTTTTAAAAATGGACTTTCTTGGATTAAAAACACTTACTTTAATTAAGTATGCTGTAAAAAATATCTTAGAAATAAAAGGAATTCAGCTTGATCCAGATAATTTCCCTGTTGACGATGAAAAAACATACGAACTTTTTCAACGTGGAGATACAGTTGGTATTTTTCAGTATGAATCGGCTGGAATGCAAAAATATTTGCGTGAATTAAAACCAACAGTGTTTGCGGATTTAACAGCAATGAATGCGTTGTATCGTCCGGGACCATTAGAATATATTCCTTCTTTTATCAAGCGTAAACACGGCGATGAAGAAATTGTCTACGATTTGGATGACTGCGAAGAATTTTTGAAAGAAACATACGGAATTACAGTTTATCAAGAACAAGTAATGTTACTTTCCCAAAAATTAGCTGGTTTTACGAAAGGTGAAGCGGATACGTTGAGAAAGGCGATGGGGAAAAAGGACCGACCAACGCTAGATAAAATGAAGCCCGCTTTTTTAGAAGGAGGTGGAGGAAAAGGACACGATACCGTTAAATTGGAAAAGATTTGGAAAGATTGGGAGGCTTTTGCATCCTACGCTTTTAATAAATCGCACTCTACGTGTTATGCATGGATTGCTTATCAAACGGCCTATTTGAAAGCGAATTATCCTGCAGAATACATGGCTTCGGTACTTTCTAATAACATGAATGACATTAAACAAGTTTCATTTTTCATGGAAGAATGTAAACGAATGGGCGTGCCAGTTTTAGGACCAGATGTAAATGAATCAAATTATCAGTTTACCGTAAATAAAGAAGGTGCAATCCGTTTTGGTTTAGGAGCAATAAAAGGATTAGGTAGTGCGCCGGTTGAAGCAATTATAGCTGAACGAACAGAAAATGGACCAATAACTACCATTTTCGAAATGGCGAAACGGGTAAATCTTCGATTATGTAATAAGAAAGCATTTGAAAGTCTAGCATATGCTGGAGGATTTGATTCCTTTAAAGGAGTTCACAGAGCTCAATATTTCAAAGAAGATGGTTCTGGAAAAACCTTCTTAGAAAACGCTATGAAATTTGGAGCCAGTTTTCAAGAAAGTGAGAATTCTTCTCAAGTATCCATGTTTGGAGAAGGAACGGGAACAAAAATGCCTGAACCAGAAATACCAAAAACAGAAGAGTGGGGGAGTATTTACAAGTTGAACAGAGAAAAAGAAGTTGTTGGGATTTTTATCTCTGGTCATCCATTGGATGATTTTAGGATTGAAATTGAATCGTTTTGCAATGGTCGAATTGGAATGTTGAATGATATGCCTTCTCATAAAGGGAAAGATCTATTAATTGCAGCAACGATTTCCGAAGCAGAACATCGTTTTACTAAAAATGGTGACCCTTTTGGTACTTTAATTATCGAAGATTATACGGATTCTTACAAATTGTTTTTATGGCGTGAAAACTACTTAAAATTCAAGCATTTTCTTCAGCCGGGTACTTTTATTGCGATGAAAGGAAAAATTGACGTTCCACCGAGAAGAAGTGAATTAGAATTTATGGTTCATTCGATGGAACTGCTTCAAAACATAAAAGAAACAAAAGCAAATAGCGTTCATATCAAACTTTCTTCTACTGCTTTAGATCATATTTTAATCATGGATTTGAATAAATTATTTCTAGAAAATGAGGGTAAATGCAGCGTACATTTTAAAATAATTGATCCTTTTGATGGGACAGAAGTTAGAATGCCATCAAAAAGCATGAAGGTGGACCCAAATAATAATTTGTTTCGAGAATTGAAAAGAATGAATTTGGAATTTGAAATTAAGTCGTAAGGATATTTCTTAATTCCGTTAATTCAGCTACTTTTTCTGCATTTCCAACCTGCTGAAAGGAGGAGATAAGATTTGCCAACATTCTTTTTAACAGAGAACTATTTGAGCAAGGTTCAAAATACTCCCTTTCATATGGTAAATGTAAAGTGTCTAGAAATTCTTTAATCGAATTAGCATCTAATACACTTCCTTTTGAAAAGGGGTTGATATAAAATAAAACACCATATTCATTTTTTTCAGGAAGAAATAGACTAGCGCCATTTTCATCCAAATAGGCCAAAATAAAATGATTTGGTAAGTTGACACCATAAATTGGTAAATCCAACGATTCCGCAATGACACTATAAAGTAATGATAAACTTAATGGGTTTCCTTTTCTAGATTCAATCACCGTATTGATAAAAGAATTCATTGGTGAATGAAAGTGTTTTGAATCGCCATGAAAATGATGCGTTTCAAAAAATATCCGATTAAAGATCTTTACTTGTTCAAAAGCCGTTTGTTTATGATTTAATTCAAGCCAGATGTCTTTTCTTATTAATTGAATTGTTGAGCGTATCATTTCTTCATCTAATCCAGGATATTGATATTTTGCAATAATTATTGCACCTCTCAATAAATCTTTATCCGAAGAATTAACCCAATCGGTTAGTTTGGTTTTTACTTCTTCAAATTGAATGTCATGAATTAACTGCTCGATTCGTCCTTGAAAAATTAATCCATAATCTTGATCTTCCCATGAATTCTCAAGGTAAGGAATGGCATTCGGTCCATATGACAAGAGCGTGTCACGAACATGTCCAAAAACATTTTCATCTGGATCATCAATTAATTGAATCAATGCACGAATGGACTTTTCATCTTTCATTTACAAAACAAATGTAAGTTAGTTCATTCGCCTATTGTTCAGTAGGTGATTTAGGTTATCAATGAAGAAATGTTAATTAGCTTGTTTTTGCTCTGAAAGTGTAACCTTTAGTAGAGTTTGTCGTTTTGTTTAATACGGATTAAATATTAACATCTACAGGTTAAGAAAAGGGAGGCTTTAGTTAAAGCCTCTTTTTTTTGTTAAATTGGATCTATTTTTCGTCTCAATTATTTAAACTTAACAAAATGAAAACAGTTATTTTATTTTCAGTATTATTCTTTTCAATTTCTTGTTCCACACAAAAAGAAATTATTGAAAATGGAACGTTCGAATCAGAAGCAGTTCAGATAGTTAAAGGAACGGTCTATATTAGTAAAGAAGGATGTCCTGTTTTTATAACGGCTAAAATTGATGGAGTATTGGTTAAAATGTATCCAGTTAATTTAGAGGAGCAATTTAAAATTGACGGTTTAAAGATTAAATTTTCCTTTAATTTGAGCAGAGCTATGCAGCCAGAAAACTGCGAAGTTGACAAAGTTGTTTCTTTAGAAAACGTAACTAAATAGTTTTTTTGTGTGCGATTAACGCTTTCAAACGCTCAAAAGAAGTTTGATTGTTAACTGAATAAAATGCTTGCGCGATTTTATTTTTCTCTTGTTTTGTTAAGTGCCATGACAACGAAATATGGTCATTCCTACTTTCTCTTAAATTGAACGATATAATATCTATAGGAAATGAAAAACTTTTAATTCCAAGTTTTAACAATTGTTCTTGATCGAAATCTTGAGTTCGTGGGAAATTGTTATACATGTTTCCAAAGGGAAGTGTGATTTTGTGTGTTAATGAAATGTGATCATAAAGCTCATTACTAAGGATGCGTTTGGTGTCACGTATTTCGAGAATTATAACTCCTGAAGTATTTTCTTTTATCCATTTCTCCAAAGAAAAAAGATAGTCCATTGTCGTTTTTGTTCCATAGTTATCTCTAATACCTGCATCCATTAACTGCATTCCTGGTTCAGTGGGCATTGTCATCATTGGCATGATAAAAGGAAAAGTTGCACTAGCCCTTAAAACACTGCTGAATCTCATCTCTTGCGGATTGTTTTCTGAAAAAAAAGATTGATAATCTATGTTTTCAAAAGAGGATGAAACTTGTGTTGGACAATCTTTATTTTTCGTTATAAAAGAAAGAGACTGAGAAGACATAAGTAATCTTCTGCCGTCATTCACTATTGTTGGGCTGAAAATCATTAATGGAATTTCAGCTCGTTGTTCATAGCTTTTATAATAGCCAAGGTTATGTTGCAAAAGATTTTCTGTGTTTTCATGTAGATGTTCTTCAAAAGCATAACCTCTATCTCGGGTATATTTTTTGTTGTCATAACTAAAAGATCGGTACCGAAAAAATAAGTCATTAGTTGAAATTGAAAAGGCTAATTTATTTAGCAGATCTTTACTTAAATTATCTCCATATTTCTTAGCGTACCGATTTGGTATTTCATTTTTATTATTTCGGAGACAAATTTCTCTGTAATATGCAGCACCGACCATTCCACCAGATGCTCCAGTAATTAAATTTAAATGTTCAGTTAATTGTTCATTCAATGCTTGGTCGCAATTCTGTAAAACAGTAAATGTCCATAATGCACTTCTTGAGCCGCCTCCAGAGGTGTTTAGTAGTATGAGTTTTGGTTTTTTTTCTCCAGTTTTCTTTTTCCAATTTTCAAGAATTGAAATAATGTTCTTTTTCGATTCAACTTCAGAATGATTCTTTTTATAATTTAATTCAATTGCGTTAATGCTGTAATCTTGTGTTTTAGAATCAGAATAATCTAAGCCATATGCGAAGTTTTTAAAAGTAAACAATTCAGTAGTAACGCTCAGATAATTCATCAATGCAATTGAAGCGAATAGGATAGGGTAGGTCCAACGGTGAAACCAAGACATTAAGGCGCTGAACAACATGTGAATCATTGTAAGTAATAGAATGATACTCATTCCAGCTGGGAATTCAAATAATGGGTAATCAATGAATTGACCAGAAATAATGAATGCAACAATCGTTAAGATCTCAAAAATAGAAGCATTGATTCTGTTTTTTGCAAACACATGTTCAATAATAGCTTTGTCAAGGTGTTTCGTAGATCGACTTTGATAAATTTTCAGACCTTTCCCAATGTAGTGATGGGTTTTCTCGTGTTCAGTTCTGAAATAATTATACCATTTAGTACTACTTTGTGTTACAGATTGTATTGGATTTGTTGAAGAATCCTCTTGAGCCAACTTTTCACCTCTCTCTCGTGTGGTAGGAAAGAAATAGAATAGAGACAAAATGATGAAGGCAAAAATTCCACCTAAAAATGAGAATGTGTAAATGAATAGATTCCAAAAGGAAGATAATTCTTCAATCCTTTGAAATTGGGTCATTTTGTATATGTAGTAGAAAATAAATAAAACGGGGATAAAAGAATTATTAATACAGAACTTATAAAACGGTCGAGATACAATTGCTAAGAATGAATACCTAGGTCCAAGTTTAATATAGCTGTAAGTGTTGAAAGCCATTATAAATCCACCAATGCTAAATCCAAGAAGCGCAAATGACCAAGCGCTTACATTTCCAAGATATTCAGGTGATAAAAATAAGTAAGGAACACCGAATGCTTTTCCAAATGAACCTGAAATGAGCATAAAAAGGAATGCCCAATAAAACATAGAAATGAGGTTGTATTTTAATTGCGCAAAAATAATGTGTATTGGAAAGAATGCTCCGATTATTTTTAGAAAACGAATTAAACGTAGGTGCCTCATGCAAATAAATGTACTGATTAAAAGAATTATTTCAAAAGTTATTGTGTTTTATATTTATCAAGTAATTGAATAAATGAATCCGGTGCTTGAATCGGTCTCATATCTGCCTTATTAACAAAAACTAAAATTGTGTGGGCTGTACTTATTAATTTGTCTTTGGAATTGAAAATTTCATAATTGAAATAAATTCTGGCTCCAGATAGTTCTGTAATTGTTGTTTTTATAGTTAATTCATCGTCGTAAAATGCAGGGGCAAGATATTTAACAGAATATTCTGAAACGGGAAGCATTATTCCGTGATCTTCAAGGTTTTTATAACTCATCCCGCAATTCCTTAATGTTTCGACTCTTCCAACTTCAAAATATTGGGCATAATTACCATAATAACAATAACCCATTTGGTCAGTTTCTCCATAACGTACTCGAAGCTTTGTGGAAAAAGAATAGTTGATCTTCATTTTATGTTAAATAGTTTCTCAAATGTAAAAAATATACCTGTTTTTCGACTAGTTTATCAACACTTTTTCTTATTTTCGTTTGAACGTTGAAATTGTATAAAAAAGCTCTAAAATAGTGATAATTCAAGTAAATAGGATTAGTGCGTTTACTTTGAGTTCATTATGTTTTTTATTCAACGATATAATTAGGATAGATGTAAAACTTTTTTAAAAATCAACCCCTTTTTGATTTTTTTTTAAACTTTTTTATGTGAATATTTGTCCTCTGACATTGAAAGACCAAAACCACTTGAAAATATTCCAGTTTTAATTGGTTTTAACTATAAAATTAACCAACAACTAAAAAAAAATTACTAATGAGTAATAGTCACGAAATCGTATGGAATGCATGTTTGAAAGTAATTAAAGATAATATTTCTTTACAAGCTTTTAAAACGTGGTTTTTACCTATTGTCCCAGTTCGTTTAGAAGATAATGTTTTAACGATTCAGGTTCCATCACATTTTTTCTATGAATGGTTGGAAGAAAACTACATTGTTTTACTTAAAAAAGTAATTAAAAAAGAATTAGGTCCAGAAGGAACTTTAGAATATAGTATTGTAATGGAAAACAATACAACAAATTCCACTCCATATACTGTAAAATTGCCTGCATTAAATAAGCGTTCTCTTAAAAATGCGCCTGTTTCAATGCCTTTGAATATGAACGAGAATCAAATTCGCAATCCTTTTATCATTCCTGGTTTGAAGAAAGTGAATGTTGAATCTAATTTGAATCCTTCTTACGGTTTTGAGAATTTTGTTGAAGGTGATTGTAATCGTTTAGCTCGAGCTTCTGGTTATGCAGTTGCAAATAAGCCTGGAGGAACAGCGTTCAACCCTTTATTAATTTATGGTGGTGTTGGACTAGGAAAAACGCATTTGTCTCACGCAATAGGAATTGCAATTAAAAATCAATTCCCAAGTAAGACAGTTTTGTACGTAGGGTCTGAGAAATTTGCTCACCAATTTATTGATGCAATTAAGAATCAAACAACAAACGACTTTATCCATTTTTACCAAATGATAGATGTTTTGATCATTGATGATGTTCAATTCTTCTCAGGTAAAGAAAAAACACAGGATGTATTCTTCCATATTTTCAATCACTTGCACCAAAATGGTAAACAGATTATCTTAACTTCTGATAAGCCACCAGTTGAAATGCAAGGAATGGAGCAACGTTTATTATCTCGATTCAAATGGGGGTTATCAGCAGATCTTGCTTCTCCGGATTTAGAAACTCGCATTGCAATTCTTGAGAAGAAAATGTATGGTAATGGAATTGAATTACCACGTGATGTTGTTGAGTATTTGGCTTATTCAATCAATACAAATGTAAGAGAAATGGAAGGTGCATTAAACACGTTACTTGCTCAAGCATCATTGAACAAAAAAGCAATTACATTAGAGCTTGCTAAGCAAATGGTTGACAAGTTTGTCAAAAATACTGCTCGTGAAGTTTCTATTGAATACATACAAAAAGTGGTGTGTGATTATTTTGATCTTCCAATTGAAATGTTGAAATCTAAAACACGTAAGCGTGAAGTTGTTCAAGCTCGCCAAATTTCAATGTTCTTCTCAAAGAAAATGACAAAATCTTCTTTAGCAAATATTGGAGCTCATTGTGGAGGAAAAGACCACGCGACCGTTTTACATGCTTGTCGTACGGTTACAAATCTTTCTGAAACTGATAAACAATTCAGAGTTTATTTAGAGGACTTAGAGAAAAAATTGACAATACAATAAATAGATTCATATTATTGAAAAAGCCATCTGTTACTGACAGATGGCTTTTTTATGCTCTAAAGAATTGGTTAGTTTTGAAATTTCAACAGTAAATTGAAAGAGAGGATTTGTTTTAAAATTCAAGTGCGTCATTATCTAAAAGCTCAGAAGGTTTGTTTGATTTATTGGATCTCTACTTTTTTACAAAAAAAAATCCCAATTGTTTCCAATTGGGATTGCTATTTTTAAAGTGTGTTTTATTCTTTAATCAATTTACTTGAGTAAACTTTATTCGCTGTTGTGATTGTAACAAAATAAATCCCGTGAGCATTATCTGTCAAATCTATTTCAGTAATATTACCACCTGCCTTACATTCAATTTCTTTATTTAATAAGACAAATCCTTTTGAATCAGTAACAGTCATGTAACTAATCTCATTTTGGTACGTGTTGAAAATTACTTCCGTTTTTCCATTAGTTGGATTTGGGAACAATGTTAACACATCATTTACTTCAGGTAAAACATTGATGCTTCTCAATACCGAATATTTAAATTCACCATTAAAATCTGTTTGTTTCAAACGGTAATACGTTACTCCAAGATCAATTTCAGGATCGAAAGCAAAATATTCAGTTGGCATGTTAGTTGTTCCTGCACCATCAACACTTGCCAATTCATAGAAATTGTTGCCATCAGTAGATTTTTCTATAGTGAAATAATCGTTATCTCTTTGTGAGTCCGTTTTCCAGTATATATCAGCGCCTTTTTCTTCTTTGTTATACACTGTTGTAAAATCAGCTAATTCAATAGGTAAAACAACACAGTCAAGAGATGCTGTCCCTCCAAAAGATAAGGTAAATCCCAAACCAGTTGTAGTCCATTCATCAACCATTAAATAATAGGATTGACCAGCAACCACATTTAATTGATTAACAAATTTATCACCATTTACATCCTCTGTTAAATCACCAGGGGTTCCTACAGCCCCAGTTGTACCAGATCCTCCTGAGTCTGAACAGCGAATTGGAGCACCTAAAGCCCCGCAAGTTACATTCGGTCCAAAAACAGCAATGTCATAATCATCGGAAGCCGTTGTAGGAGTAACGGTTATATTTAATACCCCAGTTGTTGCTGCTTGAAACCAATACCAATTCGTATGATTTTCACCTCCAGCGGGACAAACTATTCCATTACATGCCTCAGCAACGATTCCAGGACCTGTAGAATTTGAGTTGATCGTGGCGTTTGAGCACAGTGCTGTTGCTTTGATACAATCAGAATTAGTAAGTCCAGAAGGACCTCCTGCACAAGGGGTGCAAGACAAAGTTGCAGACCAACCACTCGCTGTATTTGCTCCGCTTGTGACAAATGCAAATGTTAAACATCCGCTTGCATGAGTTGAGGTAAAAGAAAAAGGTACAGATGCACCTAAATTCCCCCATAATCCATTTGTCCATGATGGATTTCCTCCATATGCTCCAGGTGAAGTTGGTGCATTTGTAAAGTTCGGGCTGTATTCTGTTGGGCCATTTCTTACAAAAAGAACATCCAAATTATTGAATGTATTAAAAGAATTAAATGTCACCTGCATACAATTTCCAGCAATACTTGGACAAAAAACTCGGTAAACTGCGTTTTGCCCTAAACCACTGCCTATGTTATTCGAATAATTCCCAGCTGCGCCACCATCATCTGTAAAGGTAGATGGACCACAATCAGCAACTTCACATGCACCAACTTTTTCACCTGCGATACCAATTCCTGCAGGGTGTAAATAAGTCGTTACACATGCTGGACATCCACCTCCACACGCAACAGTTACAGATATATCATCAGTTGATGCAGTACAAGGTGCGTTTGTAATTGACCAGCGTAAAACATAAGTGCCTATTCCGCCAGCTGGGGTGAATATTGCAGCTTGATTTGCAGTACTACTGAATTGAGCACTTGCGGTACTAGGTCCACTAACAACTGTCCAAATTCCCGTTCCCGTTCCAGGAAGGTTAGCAGCTAATGTTGCTCCACTTCCAATACAAATTGATTGGTCTGGACCAGCAGCAGAGACTGAAGGTGCAGCAATAATATTTACTTGAACTACATTTGAAGCTAAGACTTGTGTAGCTGCAGTTTGAGCGCATGATGGCGCATATGAAACACAAAAATAATAAAGTGTACTCGCTGCAAGATTTTGAGGAGTCAACGTTGATAAAGTTTGACCCGGAAGCAACGTTGCAGTAGCAATTGTGTTGCTATTTAGCAAACTACTGTACCATTGATATTGAACAGTTGCAGTACATCCAGCACCAGCAGTTGTTGTAGAGGCTGTTAATACTGATGTTGCAGAACCAATACAAATATTTTGAGTAGCTATGGGTGAAATTGAAGTACTCAATGGACATGCGGCTGCAACAGTTGTTATAATAATTCTTCCGTTAGCTCCAGCACCACCAGCACCATTTTCAGATGAACCACCACCACCACCAGCTGGTCCACCACCTGGCTGAACATTAAGTGGAAAAGTTTCTCTTGCTCCAGTACCACCGTTTCCGCCATCACCTAAACTACTTGCTCCACATTGTGCAAATGTATTTGAACCTCCGCAATTAAAATTGCCTGAAGCATTTACTCCATTACTTGCGCTGTTCGCAGAAGATCCTCCACCTCCACCTCTACCATCGTTACTATCCCTTCCATCCCCACCATTTCCTCCAATAAAGGTGATGGAACCAACTCCAACTATTGCACCATTGCCCCCAATGCCAGCATTACCTGCTAATGGATTACCACCTCCTTGTCCACCGTTTGCCATAACTGTCAAAACAGTATTAAAAAAGCTTTGACTACCTGGTGAGCCAGGATTATTTCCAATCCCACCAGCTCCTCCAGTTCCAACGGTAATTGTGTATAAAGTTGAAGGTAATACCGTTACTATTGATTCACTATAGCCACCACCACCACCACCGCCAGAGCCATCAGCCGCAGTAGCATTTCCACCACCACCACCGCCAGCACCCCAAACTTGAATCCTAAGACAAGTTTCAGTTGCGCCAGTAGTATAAGTTCCAGAAGCATTATAAGTAGTTTGAGCCTGAGTTGTACTTATACAGACAACAAAAACGGCAATTAAAATATTAATTACTTTTTTCATAACTCAATAATTAATTTTGATTGATTGAATGGATTGTATTATTTCGATTGTGAATCAAAACCATTTTGTCATACGAATACAAAACAATGATCTGATTGATGTCAGAATTGAAAATTTCAATATCGGTAGATTGAACTCGTTGATATTCGATTGCTTCAATGTTGATAGAATTTAAAATAGTACTATCTCCATTTATAAAGACGTAATCTTTTAATTCATATTCAATTTTATACCGTTCTTGATTGTTTTTTATAGGTAGAGGAATAGCTTGTCGTTGAGTTTGTGAAAACCCAAGAAATGTAATTAGCATCGCTGCTAAGGTTACGAATGGTTTCATTATTTCGTAGATTTAATATTAAAATACTGTTAATGTTATGTCAAAATTAAGGAATATAATTCACTAATTATTAATGTAATAACACTTTTTAAGTATTTTTAGAAGAGAATAAACCTAGAAAATTAAAACAAATCCATACTAAAACGGTTAAGTAAAGTGTGTTTATAATTTAACAATGAACAACTAGATTGTTATATTTTTGCTAAATGGAAAAAGGGCGCTCAATAAATGTCAAATTTCTTTTGTGAAAATTCAAAAAAAGTAAATTTATTGTTCTATAAATTGTAGAATCTCAGCTAAATAGTTTGAATATCCCATAATAAACGGCGTATCCTCATGATCTCCACCTGGAACGCGAACTGCTGTTTTTGAAGGCCCTTGATAATTAGTGTAGACAACTTCGCCGTGAGTATGGATACTTAAAAAAGAATCTGCCTCACCATGAATCCAAAGCAAAGGAACATTGACTTTTTTTATTTCTTCGGCATTATCAATTTTAACATTCACAAAATAACTCCCAGGCATTGCTAATAATGCGGCATCTTGAACCAAAACTTCAGCAGAAGCAAAAGGTGCTTCTAAAATAATTTTACTTGGTTGCATTTCGAAATTAGTTGCATTACCAGCTACTTCACATGTTGGTGCAGTACCTAAGGAAAATCCAAAAAGGATCAATCTGTCATTTGTGAGTCCTTGCGATTTTAGCCATTTCAAAGCACCATTGGTTGCTTCATACATATTTTGTTCAGTTGGTTTTCCTTCAGATAATCCATAACCCGGATAGTCAATCATCAAAACACCAAAACGATGTTTGGAACCAAGACTCGCATATAATTTCTGACGTGGCCAATAAAAATCATTGTGATCCGCCGTACCATGACAATATAGAATAACAGTGTCTGATGCTATTTGACTTAATTCTCCCACGTAAATTGCAGAAATATTCAAATTTTCACCTTCACTGCTGATTGGAAATTGAAAAACAGAAATCATAGAATCTTCAACATGGTATTCGGAACCAACGTCTAATGTTGTTCTTCCTGTATAATTATCCAATTCATATGCTGTAATAGAATTGTCGTTATTGAAAAGGAAGTCATCTAATCTTTTTCGACAAGCCGAAACTAAGGTGATTATTACTAAAAAATAAATAAAATTTTTCATGTTTTATAATTTGTAAGTTATTCCAAAAAAAGTTCCCATTCCACCATATTTACCAAAAGGACTAACATAGTCCACAACAATATTTTGGTTGGATGCATAAGGTGCCATAAATTTTACTTCGAGTGTATAATTCCACTTTCCACGTTCAAATATATGTCCGATTTGTGGACTGAAAATAATATGATTCGTTTGTTTTTGCGCATGTGCTTTTGTCCCTTGTAATTCAAACCAATTGCTTATTCCAACATAAAAGTGATTCTTGTTTAAGCGGTCTTTTTTTTCTTTTGAAAAATAATCTAAGTAATAATTAGCATCTAATTGCGGCCATAAACGTGTGTTTTTCTCATAAACATCAACCATGAAATTGAAGGAAGGGCTAATAGAAACTCCCATTGTTTTTTTTGAATTTTGCCATAATCCTTGCGTAGCGCCAACATCTAGTTGGAAAACCCCAAAAATAGCAGCAGTTGTATACCAATTTCCGTAAATAGTTGTTTTTGGTTTTAGTCCATATCCATAACCCAGGGATGTATTTGGTATTGGAATTGTCGCAACACCTGGAACTTTTGTCAAAACTCCACCAAAAGATCCTGTAATGGCATGTTGCTTATGCTCCAATGGTTTGACAAAATGTGATGGAGCGCAGCCTGTTATTTCTAATATTAGAAGGATTATGAATAAATATTTGACCATAATAAATGTTTCAGTTTAACCTTAAAATTGCTAACATTGTAGCATTGAATTTTCCTTTTTGAAGAATTTAACAAAAGTACAATTAATTCCCTCGGTCAATATAAAGTTGAATATTAAAAGCACATACAAAACAATGGTTTCTTTGACTGAAGGAACATATAAAGAAAAGGGATCTAAATTCATTGGTTTTGCAACTGCTTGTTATTCAGAGCAAGAAGCGAAAGAATTTCTTGAAACTTGGAGAAAAGAGCATTATCAATCACGACATTTATGTTATGCTTATCGATTTGGAGTTGATCAGAAAGTGTTCAGAGCAAATGACGATGGTGAACCAAATAATTCTGCGGGAATTCCTATTTTAGGTCAAATTCAATCATTTGATTTGTCAAATATATTGATTGGAGTAGTGCGTTATTTTGGTGGAACAAAATTAGGAGTTGGAGGTTTGGTTCAAGCATATAAAGCTGCTGCAAAAGAAGCGATTGAGAATGGCGAAATCGTTGAACTAGAAGTCTTTGAATGGGTAAAAATATTCTTTGAATATACAGAAATGCCTCATGTGATGAATTTTATCAAACAACATCAGTTACCAATAAAGGAACAGCATTTTGAGTTGGATTGCACAATCATCACGAATTTGCCATTGAATTCAAAGGAGTTTTTAAAAGAAGAATTAAAAAAAATAAATGAAACAACCATTCAAGAAATGGGAATCTATTAATATATGGAAATTTTAAAAAATCTTACAGAAATAAGAGGTGCGTCAAGCGACGAGTCGAGGGTAAAAGAATTTGTATTGGAGTATGTGAAATCGAATTGTTCTTTATGGGCAGTACAACCTGAAATAATTGAAGGTGAAGGATTTCAAGATTGTGTAATACTAGTCTTTGGTAATCCAACAACCGCAATTTATGCGCACATGGATAGCATTGGTTTTTCTGTTGGATACGGCAAGGACTTAATAAAAATTGGCGGACCAAGAACAATTGATGGAATCCAGTTAGTTGGTTCTGATTCTCATGGAGAGATTGAAACTGAATTAATGGTCATTGAAGATGAAGATGGTTCCAAAGTTTTACAATATGTTTTGGATAGAGAAATTGACAGAGGAACCATTTTAACATTTAAACCTGATTTCAGAGAAACGGATGAATATGTTCAATCGCCATATTTGGATAATCGATTAGGAATGTGGAATGCATTAAAAGTGGCTCAGACATTAGAAAATGGTGCTATTGTTTTTTCGACTTATGAAGAACATGGTGGTAATTCTGTTGGCTTTTGCGCGAACTATTTGTTGAGAAATCATGGTGTTCAGCAAGCACTTGTTTCTGATATTACTTGGGTAACTCACGGTGTGGTCCACGGTGGTGGTGTCGCGATTTCAATGCGTGATAGTTGGTTGCCGAGAAGAGTTTATTTAAACCGAATTATTGAATTGGCTAAAAAATCAGGTATTCAATTTCAATTGGAAGTTGAATCAGCTGGAGGTAGTGATGGCACCAGTTTGCAAAAATCTGATTTACCAATTAGTTGGTGTTTTATTGGTGCTCCAGAAGACAATGTGCATACTCCAGACGAAAAAGTGTATAAATTTGACATCATGACGATGGTTGAATTATACAGTTATTTAATGAAACATTTATAATTAAAATAGTACCTTAGACCAATTCAAATTTGTTTATGGAAAACACAAGTGGCTGCCAATTATATAAGTATGATACTGATTTCTTTCTTGTAACGAAAAATAACCCAGCGTTTTTTGCAACAGATTTCAATACGAATCAAATCGATGACAATTTTGTTTCTTGGTTGAATTTTCACAATTTAAATGACCGTGAAAATATTGAAAAATTGTGTGATCGACTCAAGATTGACAAATTGACTGTTGAAGATATTTTCACAGAAAAAAGAAGACCTAAAATTGAAGAATATCCAAATTATATGTTCTTTTCGATTAGATCTGCTTTGCCTGATGAAAACAATATTTTTGTGTTGCAACAAGAACAGATTAGCTTTCTTTTAGGTTCAGATCATTTAATCTCATTTCAAGAAAAAAGTTCAGATCACTTTTTAGATGTGCGCGATAGAATCGAGAAAAAACGGGGTAAAATTAGATTAAAAGGCCCAGATTTTTTATTGTTTCGAATGTTAGATGCCATCGTAGATAATTATTTTGAAGTTTTGGAAGACATTACGGATTCCATTGAAAAATTGGAGCTAAAATTAATTCGAGAAGCGAACAGTGACACCTTAAAAATGATTGAATTTCAGAAGCGAAAATTGATTGAATTAAGAAAAATTGTTTTGCCGTTAAAAGATATAACTTTTCAATTAGATAAAATTCAAAGTCCTTTTATCGAGCCTGATAACCATTATTATTTCGCTGATTTGAAAGAAAATTGCCAAGCAGTTTTGGAAGAAATTGATGCAAATAAACAAATTTTAGAAGGAATGGCGAATTTGTATTACGCCGTTCAAGGTCAGCGTATGAATGAAATAATGAAAGTTTTAACTGTTGTTAGTGCAATATTCATCCCTTTAACTTTTATAGCAGGCGTTTACGGTATGAATTTTAAATATATGCCAGAATTAGGCAAGCCATATGGTTATTATGTTGTTGTAGGAGCAATGTTCGTTATTGCAGGGACATTACTCTTAATTTTCTTTAAACGAGGATGGCTAACAAAAAAATAGATCGGTAATTGAAATAAAAAAAAACGCTTCAGTTCGTCAGTTGACGGATGAAGCGTTTTTAGTTTTTATCAATAATTTAATTTTTATGCCATCACCTTTGGTGCAGCAGCTAAAATTTCTGGATTCGTTTCTGCTGCAAATTTCTCAAAATTCTTAACAAATTTTCCAGCTAAACTATTCGCTGTATCGTCATATGCAGTTTTGTTTTCCCAAGTAGAACGTGGATTTAAAATCTCAGTTGGAACTCCTTCACACGATGTTGGCATTGCCAAATCAAAGATTGGTAGGTTTTCAAATTCAACATCGTTCAATTTTCCTGTCAAAGCCGCCGTTATCATTGCTCTGGTATAAGATAATTTCATTCTTGTTCCTACACCATAAGAACCACCTGTCCAACCAGTATTGATTAGCCATACATTTATGTTGGTTCCGTTTAATTTTTCACCTAAAAGCTTCGCGTATTTCGCAGGATGCAAAGGTAAAAATGCAGCACCGAAACATGCAGAGAATGTTGTTGTTGGTTCCGTGATTCCAACTTCTGTTCCAGCTACTTTTGCAGTATAACCAGACATGAAATGGTACATCGCTTGTTCTTTCGTTAATTTCGAAATAGGTGGAATAACACCAAAAGCATCAGCTGTTAAGAAGAATATGTTCTTTGGAGCATCGCCAATAGATGGAACTGCAATATTGTCAATAAAATCGATCGGATAAGAAACACGTGTGTTTTCAGTGATAGAACAATTTTCATAATCAGGAACATTTGATCCCTTTTGGAATCCAATATTCTCTAGAATCGCACCTGTTTTTATTGCATCATAAATTTGAGGTTCTTTTTCTCTTGAAAGATCAATTGTTTTTGCGTAGCAACCACCTTCAAAATTGAAAACAGTTTTATCTGCCCAACCATGCTCATCATCACCTATTAATCGGCGGTTTTCATCTGATGATAAAGTTGTTTTTCCTGTTCCTGATAATCCAAAAAATACAGCAGTATCGTTATCTTCATTCCCAATATTTGCAGAACAGTGCATAGAAAGCACGTTTCTTTCATGTGGCAATATGTAATTTAAAACAGAGAAAATTCCTTTTTTAATCTCGCCTGTATAGCCAGTTCCACCAATGATAATCATTTTCTTAGTGAAATTCAAAATTGCAAAATTTGCTTGACGCGTTCCGTCAACAGCTGGATCTGCTTTAAAACTTGGAACACATACAATATGCCATTCCGGCGTAAAATTCTTTAATTCTTGTTCAGTTGGACGAAGAAACATGTTGTAAGCAAACATATTTCCCCAGGAAACTTCATTTACTACACGAATGTTCATTTTATATTCAGGATCTGCACACGCATAAGCATCTCTTACAAATACATCCTTTTGATGCAAATAGGCTTTCATTTTATTGTAAAGCGCATCAAATTCTTCAGTTGAAAATTTAATATTAATATCACCCCACCAAACAGAATTTTCAGTTTTTGCATCGCATACAACAAATCTATCTTTAGGAGATCGACCAGTAAATTCACCAGTTTCAATAGCAAGAGCACCCGTATCTGTAATAATTCCTTGACCAGTAGAAATAGTATCTTCTACTAATTCAGATGGAGATAAATTCCAAAATTGCTTTCCTAAATTATTTAAGCCGATTGACTCATTTAGATCGGTGTTCTTACCGTATTTTCCAAATATACTCATACTTTTATTTTTTAGCGGATACTCATTCGGCGCAAAATTAAGGGAACAAATTGGACTTGAAATCATTTTTTTGCTAAAATTTCCCACAATTGATGGGCTTTTGTTAACAAATAGTGAACAACCAAGGTTGTTTTAGAGTAATTGTTTTAAAGCTTCAAATGCATTCTTGATATTATCACGAACTTCTAAAATTGAGGCTTCCATCATGTAACAAGGCGCAGTAATTATGTTATTTTCAGTGTCAATCAGTATTTCTCGAATTGTTTTCATTTCAGAACTAATTCCAATTGATTCCATTCCTTGGGAAAAAGAATTTATGTCATACGGAGATTTTTCTTGATCGGACCCAATGGTCATTTTCGGGTGAATAGAAGAGTTTTGGAGTGCCTTTGCCACAACGATTGGACTAACACATAAAGCCACAATAGGCTTACCAACATTCACCATATTCACAATAAGCAATTTTACCTTAGCGTTTATTTCGCCTTCAGGTCCAGAAAATGCCCACTGGGTAAAATTCTTAGCACTTCCAAAACCACCTGGAATAACCAATGCATCAATGTCTGCAGGTGAAATAGTTGAGATTTCATGAATTTTTCCTCTTGAAATTCTCGCTGCTTCAATCATCATGTTACGAGATTCAGACATTTCATCGCCTGTTATGTGATTTACAACATGGTATTGATTTTCATCAACTGAAATACAGATCGCTTCAGCTCCAATTTCCTCAATAGCTAATAACGTTAAAACAGCTTCTTGGATTTCTACGCCATCATAAACGCCACAACCTGATAACAAAACACCTATTTTCATAGTAAAAACAGAAAATTATTTGATTAATTATTCGACTATATAAGTAATTTGATCCTTCCAGCCATCTAAAATGAAAATTGTTTTACCTCCAATTTGCTGATTCAAAGCTATTGGTTTCAAGTCAATCTCCAAAGTAAGGGATATTAAATTTTCGCAATAATCTCTATTTGAATTGTGCGATAATTGAATCTGACGGATTGGTTGTATCGCTTGATTACTGATTGGTAAACCGACGGCTTTGAATTCATGCAACATACATCCACCTGAAAAGCTAACGTCAACCAACATGTTATTCCCTTTAATTTGGATAGCTGAAATCGTGTAAGAATCGTTTAAAGGAATTTTATCCCCCAAAATAGGGCTTATTTGAATGTTTGATTTAGATTTTTCTTGTTCTTTTGCAAGTTGCAAATCTGTTAAAATTTTATCTGTTTTACAGGAAAAAACTAATACTGATAATAAAATAAGTTGAATAATTTTCATTAAATAGTTATTGATAAGTATATTCAATTCGATTTTTTAAATCGTTAACTAACAGAAAGATTGTACTTCCATGTTCTTGTTTATACGCTAATTTCGAGATGTCTACAACGAGCGTTTCTTCTACGATTTTTTTACATTGATCTCCTTTTGCTGAATGAATTAATTGTACTGAGCGAATTGGAGGTAGTGATTTTGAAATCATTTCTGAACCTACAACAGAAAATGTATGTTCTTCGCATCCACCTGTATAGCTTATGTCGATAAATAAATAATTTCCTTCAACTCGAGTATTTAAGAGTGTAATTGGGTCTGAAGGAACATTTATTTCACCAAGTGTAGCAGTGATTTTCAATCGTGAAATTTCAGGTGTTTGATTTGCGCTTTCTTTTGCTGTTTTACAACCTAATGTAAATAATGCAATACTTAAAAGAAATAGATATTTCATGGATAATGTTTTCAATATGCAATCAAAGATAATACCATTCAACAAATTTCGATGTAAATTATTCAGTGAAAACGGAATGAAAATTTGAAACTGCTCATTCTTTCCGTAATTTTGCACCATGAAAACAAAAACGCTCAAAAAAAACAAGGTTAATGTAATTACGTTAGGTTGTTCTAAAAATATATACGATTCAGAAGTGATGATGGCGCAATTGAAAGCAAATCAATTTGATGTTGAACATGAATCGATGCATGATGATGCGGAAATAGTTATCATAAATACATGTGGTTTTATTGATAATGCCAAGCAAGAATCAATTGATACCATTCTTCGTTATGCAGAAGCAAAAAACGAAGGAATGGTTGATAAATTATACGTTACAGGTTGTCTTTCTGAACGATACAAAGATGATTTAGAAAATGAAATTCCAGAAGTTGACGCTTATTTCGGAACACGTGATTTACCTCGTTTGTTAAAAACATTGAAAGCGGATTACAAGCATGAGTTGGTAGGGGAACGTTTGTTGACTACACCAAATCACTATGCTTATTTTAAAATTGCAGAAGGCTGTGATCGGCCGTGTTCATTCTGTGCTATTCCAATTATGCGTGGTAAAAATATTTCAACTCCAATTGAAGAGTTGATAATACAAGCCAAAGGATTGGCTGCAAAAGGTGTTAAAGAGTTGATGCTTATTGCACAAGATTTGACGTATTACGGCTTAGATTTATATAAAAAACGTGCATTAGCTGATTTAATAAATCGTTTGGCTGATGTTGAAGGAATTGAATGGATTAGACTACATTATGCTTTTCCAGCTGGATTCCCAATGGATGTTTTAGATGTGATGCAAGAGAGAAGCAATGTTTGCAATTACTTGGATATTCCCTTACAACACGGCTCAACAAAAATTCTTCAATCAATGCGCCGTGGAATAACACGTGAAAAAACGGAAGAATTGATTGTTCAAATCAGAGAAAAAGTTCCTGGAATTGCTATTAGAACAACGTTGATAGCTGGTTATCCTGGAGAAACAGAAGAAGATTTTCAAGAAATGTATGATTTTGTTAAAAGAAGCCGTTTTGATCGTCTAGGAATTTTTACTTATTCGCATGAAGATGATACGCATGCTTTTACTTTAGAAGATGATGTTCCAGCCAAAGTTAAGAAAGAACGTGCTGACATGATTATGGAATTACAGTCTGGTATTAGCCATGAATTAAATCAATTGAAAATAGGCAAAACCTACAAAGTATTATTTGATAGAGTAGAAGGAGACTATTTTATTGGAAGAACTGAATTTGATTCACCTGAAGTTGATAATGAAGTTTTGGTTTTAAAATCAGATGGGTTTATTCGTTTAGGTGATTTTGCAAATGTCGAAATCACGTCAGCCGATCATTATGATTTGTATGGGAAATTGGTTTGAAAAATTCATAATTCATAATTCATAATTCATAATTCATAATTTTCAACGAGTAGGCAACCTTTTCAATTTCACTTTTGTATTTAGTATGAATTTAAAAACTAAATATATGAAAAGAGGAACTTTAATTGGGTACGGATTAGTTTTAGCTATCGCACTCAGCATGCAGTCTTGTCAAGATGATCCGATTAATCCGAACTCTGGATGCGGCAATGGAATTGACACAACATGGGTAAATGACTCAACTGATTTTGGAGGTGGAAATGGAAACCCAATAGATTCGACAGATTTTGGAGGTGGAAATGGCAATCCATTAGATTCAACTTATTTTGGAGGTGGTAACGGAACGCCAACCGATTCTACCGATTTTGGAGGTGGAAATGGAAATCCAGCAGATTCAATTGGTGTTTGAAGTGGAAATTGAAATTCAATGAATACTATGGAATAAAATCAAGCGTTAAGTAAAAGAAAATCAATATAAAGGGTGATAGCGAAGGAGGTTCTTATTGAATTTGTAAAAGGTGGTAAAAGTGCATTTGACAAAATCTATGCAGCTTATGCACCAGGAATGTTCGGTATTTCCCTCCGCTATACACGCTGTCAGGATGATGCGCAAGATGTACTTCAAGAATCCTTCATCAAAATTTATAATTCCCGAGAAAGATTCGATGTTAATTTACCAATCGGTGCGTGGATAAAGACCATTACAATACGAACGGCGTTGAGTTATATCAAAGAAAATTATAAAATGACCTTGATCGATGATGAAATGAAGTTCGACCGGATGGTTTTTGAAGAAGAATCAGAGGTTGATACAAGAGAATTAAAAGAAAGGTTACTGCTGCTACTACAAAAGTTACCAGATGGATATCGAACAGTTTTCAATTTATACACGTTAGACAATTTAACGCATAAGGAGATTGCGGAACATTTGAATATTTCTGAAGGAACCTCTAAATCACAATATTTTAAAGCTAAAAAAATGATTCAAGTTATGCTAGAATCAGAAAGAGTTGAAAAATGAAAAAACAAGACGAAATAGAAGAATTATTCTCATCGACGTTTGCCAATTTCGAGAGCATGCCACCTTTGGATGTGAAAGCGGCGATAGATGATCAATTATTCAATGGAAAAACGCCCGTTACAGGCCGTAGGAAAGGATTTATATGGATTTCTTCGTCCATCATACTAATTGGGATTGTTAGTTTCTTTGCATTGAAAAATGGGAGGAATAACAGTCCTGTTTTAGCAAAAAATGAAATCTCGGTTCAAGAAAGTTCTCCTACTTCTCCAACATCAGAAACGATAAAAAAGGAGAGTCACAAAGAGGTTTCTCCATTAAAAATCAACAATTCACAAAAGAAAATAATCACTCAATTTGAAGAGCAGAAATTGCCGCAAGAAATTGAATTGAAGGCAAATAATTCTGCTAAAAAGTCTTCAAAAATTGAAAATGATTCTAAGTTCGCGGGAAATAATATCACTTTAAAAAAGCAAAAAATAACACGAGATAAAACGAGCCAAACAAATAACAACAGATCAAATTCAATCAAAAATAGCCCTAACAAATCTGAATCAAAAGAAGAAAAAAATGAATTGTCTCATTCAATAAGTCAACCTGAAAAAGGTGATAATATTACTGAGAAATTTGAGATTCCAATGAACAGTGTTTTCTCAAATGAAGTAATTGTAGCTAAAAATGAAAGTATAGAAAAGTCAAATAGTTCTGTAGAGAACACATTCAACGAAAATGAAAATTCGGTCGCTGAAAATAGTGAAGTTCAAGATACAACTACTCAAGTTCAATGGTCAGAAGCAACTGAAATTAAACCTGCTTTAATGGGTTTTGATCCATCTATAATAAGAGGTTTATCCCCTTGGTCTATTTCAATTTACTCCGGAGGAACATTTGGCTCAAGCATTTTGAAAAATTCAACTCCCGAAAATTATAAAATGAAAGAACAACTAGGTTTTAGCACAAGTATTGAGGCGAACTATAGATTGAATACTAGATTTGGAATTTCCGCTGGAATTGACATGTATTCTAGAAAAGATGTTTTTTATAAAGTTGTCCCTGCAGGTGATAGTATAATAGATGGAGTTACAACTCAATATATTTATTTCAATCCGGTTACTCAAGATTCGATAATAGACACGATAATTTCTCCAAATTATTTTGTGTTGCAATCAGAATACAACCAAAATCAAAGAATTCAACATAACTCTTTTGCTATACCCATTTATCTTTCAATAAATCTTTTCTTAAAAGGTAATTGGAAAATGTATTTAAATAGTGGTTTAAGAATATCTTACGTTCAAAATAAATTAGTTTCAAATCCAATTGGAATGGTAGAACCGGATTTTAAAAGTGTTGGGTTACGGGTAAACATGCGACCAGAAATCACTTATTCTCTTAAGAAATTTGGAATTGGTTGTTATCTAAATTTGGGTTATGATGCGATTCCTGCTATCCAATGGACCGATGTAAAAAGAAATCGAGTTGATTATGGTTTTGGTTTAGTTTTGAAGTATCATTTTTGACCTTCTATGTTTCTCGGATGAAAAGTAATAATTGCATCTCTCAAGAATCGTTGATCTAAATGCGTATAAATTTCTGTTGTCGTGATTGATTCGTGTCCTAGCATTTCTTGTATGGCTCTTAAATTGGCGCCTCCTTCAATAAGATGTGTTGCAAATGAATGTCTAAATGTATGCGGAGATATTGATTTTTTCAAACCAATCGCTTCAGCTAAATCTTTGATTATTGTAAAAATCATTACACGTGTCAATTGTGCTCCACGTCGATTTAAAAAAACAATGTTTTCATTACCAGGTTTGATGTTTTGATGTCTACGAATATGATCATTGTAAATTCCTATTTCCTTTTCAACGGTCTTGCTTACTGGAACCAATCGTTCCTTGTTACCTTTTCCGATTACTCGGATAAATCCTTCTTCAAAGTAGATTTCTGAGAACCTCAAATTCACTAATTCGCTAACCCTTAATCCACAGCTGTAAAGCGTTTCGATGATTGCTTTGTTCCTATGGCCTTCATTTTTGGACATGTCAACTGCAGCAATTAATTGATCTATTTCTTCAATCGTCAATACTTCTGGCAATTTGCGACCGATTCGCGGCATTTCAAGTAACTCACTTGGATCATCATTTAGAATATCTTCAACTAACAAGAAGCCAAAAAATTGTTTGATTCCACTTATGATTCTAGCTTGTGAGCGCGCACTTAATCCTAAGTCGTATAATTCAGTGATAAATAGTTTTAAATGTTCGTATGTCAGTTCTGTTGGACTAAGTTTTTGACTCAATGCAAAGTCATGTAATTTGGCCACATCATTTTGATACGCAAAAATAGAATTGGCAGCTAATCCTTTCTCTATTTTTAAAAACGAAACAAAATCCTTAATATAGCGTTCCCAAGTTGACATGAATATGAAAATTTTAATCGTTAATGGTCCCAATTTAAATTTACTTGGGACGCGTGAGCCACAAATATATGGCAATCAATCTTTCGAAGACTATTTTAATGCGTTGAAAATGGAAAGTAATGTTGATTTAACCTATTTTCAATCGAATATTGAAGGAGAATTGATCAATTGTTTGCAAGAAGCAGATCACGATGGAATTATTTTAAATGCCGGCGGATATACGCATACAAGCGTAGCTTTGAGAGACTGTGTTGCTTCAATAAAGGTTCCTGTTGTGGAGGTGCATATTTCAAATATTACAAAGCGTGAAGAATTTCGCCATACTTCTTTAATATCTCCTGTTGCAGTAGGGTGTATTTTTGGATTTGGATTGAAAAGCTATGAATTAGCGATTCACTTTTTTGAAATAAATAAGCGTTGATTCAATTCTTTGAATTTCGTTACCCCTTTAAAATATCGTGCCCATAAAATACTTCCACGGTAAATACCATTTGAATTGAATATTGTGGATTGTAGTTTGATTTCTTTGCGCTGACTTAATAGAATTGGGAGGTGTTTATACATAGCAACATGCGCATTTAAAACGCTCGCTAGATGTTTCCAATCGCCTCGTAGAAAGAATCGAATTCCAGCTATGCCATCTAAATTTAAACGGTGAATAAGTTTAAAGAAAAGTATTCCTTCATGGTTTTTTACAATCATGAATAAACTGTTTCTAAAATTCAAATACGATTTGCGCGGAGAAAGATAGGGCAGTGTTCCACCACCAACATGATAAATGGTTGATTGCGGATTCACAACAAATTTATATCCTCGTTTTTTCAATCTCCAACACAAGTCAATTTCTTCCATGTGCGCAAAAAAAGCTTCATCAAATCCTCCTGCCAAGTGAAAAAGTTCGGACCGAATTAACAAGGATGCTCCTGTGGCCCAAAAAACTTCAATTTCGTTATCGTATTGACCCTTGTCATTTTCAAATTTATCAAAAATTCGACCTCTACAAAAAGGGAAATAATTCCGGTCTAAAAAGCCTCCAGACGCACCAGCATGTTCGAAAAGGGATTTGTCATGGAACGATAATACTTTTGGTTGACAACCTGCAATAGTTGGGTCTTCCATCGTTTTTAATAGTGGCTCCAACCAATTTTCAGTCACCTCAATATCACTGTTTAAAAGCAAGTATAACTTAGCATCCACTTGTTTTAATGCATCGTTATATCCTTTTGCAAAACCACCATTGGATTCGTTGATAATGATTGCTATTGACGGATAATTGTCTCTAATAAATTGAACAGAATCATCGGTGGAGGCATTATCGGCAACAATAATTTTCGCACCATTTGAAAACGCACAAACTGAAGGTAAGAATTGCTCTAAAAAATTTCTTCCGTTCCAGTTTAAAATTACAATTGCTAAAGAATCCACAAATAACCTATGTTTTTTTGTCCAATATTAGTTATTAATATTGACGAAACAAATCATTTCCATTTGTACCATAGTGTTTTTGGACATCAGCATTTGGGTCATCAATATTGCCATTTGTGGTGTTTCTCTTCACAAGTATTTGTGGCCAAGCTGGATTTTTCAATTCACCAATCATATCTGAATGCAACAACCTGTATCCATTATTTACTAAATCTGGGTTGTAAAAAATGAATCGTTTATTACTGAAAGAACCAATTTTATTGTACTGCCAAATTTCATAAGGATATTCATTTGATGAGGTTTCCTTTTGAACAATAGTAGTTGGTGAACCGTATTGTAAATAAACTCTACCACGATCTGTCTCGAATCCTTCTTGAAAATTATTAGCGTATAATTCCTCAACCAATTGCACTTGTGCTTTGTATTTTAACCAGGCTTCAGTAGTGTTTGTTGGCGCTGTCATCAACCAAAAGGCTTGAATGTGTTTGCGTTGTGCCGCCAAATCTTTAGATTTTAAAGTAGAAATAATATTTTTCACTTCTACCGCTTTAGAAATAGGGATAAAACTTTCTAAATAAAATGCTACGCTGTCATCAGTTATTGATTCTTGAAAAATTGGATCTAATACCAATGTTGCTAAATCCCATTCCACTTCAATGTCATTACTTCGCTGAAACAAGTATGTTTGAGTTGTAAGTTCAACCATACTTCTTGACAAAAGGGTGAAGTTAATTGCATAATTTCCAGTCGCCAATTTTGCAATGTCAATATTTCTAATAATGGGCACTACAACTGGTGTTTCATGCTTCGTATAAAGCGTGAATTCTGGCAATTCCTTTCCTGTATCTGTATTTACTATAGTTTGTTTTAAACCGCAAACAGAATCTTCTAATATATTCATGTTGTAAAATTCAAAATAAACAGGAATGGATGATAATTGTGCAGGATAGAAAGTAGGAAGTCTTGGGATTATTTTATAACCAGATTTATAAAAAATGGAAGTTTCATCTCCTGGAGACGCATATTCTATTATTTCTATATCTGAAATCGAAATCGTTTTAGATAAATCTTCAATAATAATTGTTTGTGAAGCTTTTGAAGACGCATTTGTTGCACTTAAATCTTGCATTTCAAAACTCATCATGTAGCGTCCTGGAGCTAAAACGTAACGTTTTAAATCGTAAAAATCATCAATGATACTATCTCTCATTAGTGACGATTGCAAGCGATAAACATCATTTATAATTGTAGAATCGCCGTTAGATATTTGGATGGATATAGCCAATTCAGCTTGTAATCCACCTTCAACAGGCTTGTATTTTAAGGAGTGTCCAACAAATTGAAAGTATATTTCAATATAATTACCTGTTTCTGGAGCATAAAATTGTTTGTTATCTATATACGCTCGCAGATTAGAATCTTGCGAAAAACAAAGATTACTTGAAAACAAACTAAGAGAAATTACAATAAAACTGACTATTCGCATAAATTATTTGATTGAAAAAGTAAAAATAAGAAATTCATAGGCGCTATTTTAACAATTACTGAATTATTGTTTAATCGGTTGATTTTCTTGTGTAAAGATCTGCTTAAAACAAGTTATCAAATTGTGTACCTCTATTATTTTTAAAAAAAACATGCTTTTTTTCAAGATTCACTTGTCATTATTCAAAGTATTACTACTTTTGTCGCGGAGAATTGGCAGAGTGGTCGATTGCGGCAGTCTTGAAAACTGTTGTACCGCAAGGTACCGTAGGTTCGAATCCTACATTCTCCGCAAGGAGTTCTAAACCCGTTTCAACGTTAGTTGAAACGGGTTTTTTCATGCTCAAATTTCACCAAGCTCGCTTGAGAGAAATTAGCGCATGAAAAAATCAGTTTACCTCTATTTCAGAGGGAAACGGGTTTAGAACTCCTTAAGCCTCCCCCTCAAAGGATCTTTAATCCTACATTCATTCACCAAGCTTGCTTGAGAGAAATTAGCGCATGAAAAAATCAGTTTACCTCTATTTCAGAAGAAAACGGGTTTAGAACTCCTTAAGCCTCCCCCCAAAGGATCTTTAATGCTACATTCATTCACCAAGCTTGCTTGAGAGAAATTAGCCATGAAAAAATCAGTTTACCTCTATTTCAGAGGGAAACGGGTTTAGAACTCCTTAAGCCTCCCCCCAAAGGATCAATTATCCTACATTTTCCGCAAGAATTATTGAATCCGTTTCAACTTCAGTTGGAACGTTTTTTTCTCCAATTATCTCCCTGATTAGCAAAGACGCACTTCCAAAATATGAATATTTATCCCAAAATTGGAAATTTGACCCATTTTAATAGTTGTTAAAAACCATTATATCAAGCCTTTACTGATTATGGAATATACTTTGATATACGCGCCCGTGCGCCTTACTTCTTATCAGTAATCTTTTAAAAAGTGTTGGGTTGATTATTTGTTTACGGTCAATTAATTTATGAAACTGCTGCTAGCTATAATAGGAAATAATTCCAAAGTGATAAAGGATATAAAGTCCTCTTTTTTGGGTTGGTCTAAAAAAGTCGCAGTTACACAAGAAATCATATCACCTTCTTTTTCGAATGGCTTTCCTTCAATTGCGCATCGAGCGCTGGGGATTGTGTTGTTGGGTGTCATGAATTTTATTGGTTGTGTTAATGCTTGGTTGCCTGCGACTCCTTCTGCGAGAAACTGGTCTTTGCGCATTGGATCCGTACATTCTATTTTCTTTCTTCACCTAAGTGTTTTCGCGTGGCAAACTATGGTTGAATTACGGAAATTTTTCGATGCGTTCTTCGTATGCATTTCCCGAATATCTGAAGGCTTTAACTTTCGCGCCGAAAAGAAAGATCAATTTATGCTACTCAAAGAATACACGCTCTCTAACTCAAAATTTCATCAGTCCCTTGTTCAAGGCGTCCTGACCCTATCCAATTAATGATCCGATCATCACAACATAGCAGCAATTTACACGCATCTTCATGGCGAAAGGCCGTGAGGGGGTTGGTTGTGTGCATGTGTGTGGTGGTTGTTTTGTTGGGGAGTGGGAAGGTTTGGGGGCAGGTAAATGCTTTTTCTGAAACTTTTGAAGCAACAAATCAATTGACATTAGTCAATGGAACACAAACAAATAAATGGTATAGAGGAAGTACAACTGGTTATTGTAATGGTGTCACAGGTTTATACATTAGTAACAATAATTCGGCCTACGCATACACCAATACATCAACATCCGTTGTTCATGCTTATTTTGATTTAGTAATACCTGCAGGGGCAACCAATATAAGACTTAAGTACAATAGCAAAGTCAATGGTGAAGCAAGTTGGGATGATGTAAAAGTTTACCAGTCGTTAAATACCTTTACCCCTTTAGCAGGTACTGCAATCTCTGGTGCGCCTGTTTTATTACAAACAATACAAAATGTAGCTTCTTGTACTCAATACTCCCATACTCTTGCTAGTGGTGCAGGTACGACAGTAAGAATTATTTTTCAATGGAGAAATGACGGTAGTACTGGAAGTGGCTCGGCCACAATAGATGATATAGCAGTATCATATAATACCAACTACTACTGGAACGGAAGTAATACCACTGCTTTATCCCAAACCTGGAATAATACAACCCCAAATCGCTGGTCATCACCAACTGCCGCTGCAACATTAAATGCAACTTGGCCAACGGCATCAGGCAATTACATTGCAAATTTTAACAATGCTGCAGCAAGTAATGTGACTTTGCCTGGTACAATTGCGTTTGCACCAATATCCATTAATATTGGAAATAGCAATCACACATTTGTTACCTCTGCTGCATCTGCATTTTCGTGCCCCATTACAATCGGAGCAAATACATTGAAATTAGCTCCGGGGAGTGCCGCAAATTCTCTAACATTATCAGGAGTAATTAGTGGAACAGGACCTATTACAAGCGCTACAGGATTAACAATTTTGAGCGGAGCGAATACCTATACAGGTAGTACTTCTTTATCTTCTGGTATTCTGCGTGCAACAACTTCTGCTTCAGCTTTAGGTGCCGGTGCATTGACGATTTCAGGCGGTGAATTGCAATTGGCAAATAATACCGCATTGAGTTTTAACAGGAATACTACCATATCTGGCAGTGCCACAATTACTTCTGATTTGTTGGCAAGTGGAGCCGGAGTTACTCATACATTGGGTACCTTATCCATAGGAGCACAAACATTAACCGTCCAAAACGGAACTAATGTAACGAGTGGAACAGGAGGTGTAACTTTTGGTAACACCACCTTAAGTGGCGCTGCCACCTTTCAGGCAAATGCAAACAGTCTTCTTACCTTCAGCGGCACTATCGGTGGTAACTTCCTGAAAAGCTTCGCTGGAGTGGGCGATATCACAGCCACTGGTATCGTGAGTGGTTCGGGCGGTATGAACAAAGCGGGTAGCGGTATATTGACGCTCTCTGGGGTCAACACGTTCACCGGTGTACTAACCCTGAGTAATGGTAAACTCCTTGCAAAAACTTCTGCTTCGGCATTAGGTGCCGGTACATTGACGATTTCGGGCGGTGAATTACAATTGGCAAATAATACCGCATTGATTTTTAACAGGAATACTACCATATCTGGCAGTGCCACAATTACTTCTGATCGATTAGCAAGTGGAGCAGGAGTTACTCATACATTGGGTACCTTATCAATAGGAGCACAAACACTAACCATTGCTAGAGGTGCTAATGTAACAAGTGGAACAGCAGGTGTAACTTTTGGTAACACCACCTTGACCGGCGCTGCCACCTTTCAGGCAAATGCGAACAGTCTTCTTACCTTCAGCGGCACTATTGGTGGTAACTTCCTAAAAAGCTTCGCTGGAGATGGCAATATCACAGCCACTGGTATCGTGAGTGGTTCGGGTGGAATGAACAAAGCGGGTAGCGGTATTTTGACGCTCTCTGGGGCCAACACTTATACTGGAGCTACAACTATTGGTGCCGGCATACTTCAAATTTCAGCAAGTGAAAGAATTACAAATTCATCTAATTTAATTTTGTCGGGTGGTACTTTTAGAACAGGTGCAACAACCGGGTTTGCTGAAACAATGGGTACACTTCAGCTAACAGCTAACTCGAATATAGTTTTAGGAACCAGTGTTCACAATTTAACCTTCGCTGCAAGTAACGGAGTGAGTTGGACAGCCTCAACAACACTTACAATAAATGGTTGGACTGGTACTGCTGGGAGTTCGGGAACCGCTGGTAGAATTTTTGTAGGTAACAGCGCCACTGGGTTAACAGCAGGACAATTGGCGCAAATTACATTTACTGGATATGGCCTTGCAACGCAGCTATCAACTGGAGAAATTGTTCCGATTGGTGCTTGTATTGCTCCTACAACTCAAGCATTTAATATAACAACTGCTTCAATAACAGGAACTAGCGCATCAATAAACTGGTCAAATGGGAATGGAGCCGGAAGAGTTGTTTATGTTAACACTACAAATTCATTTACAGCGCCAACGAATGGATTTAATCCAGCGGCAAATACAACTTATACAAGTGGTCAACAATGTATATTCAACGGAACAGGTTCTGGTCCTGTGGCGATTACTGATCTTGTCTCAGGAACAACCTATTATGTAAGGGTTTATGAATACTGTTCACCAACCAGAAACTATAATATTAACTCCTCCACCGGAAATCCAGGCAGTTTTGTTACCCTAGCATGTATTCAGCCAACGGCCTTTGTAACAGCAATAGCTCCAACTAACAATACACCCTTAATAATTGCAACGAATACTTTTGCAGGGGAATATAATACTATTAGCACTATTGTTTCGGGCAATACTTATCAATTCAGTTCAAGCGTAACAAGTGATTGGTTGGTTTTGACAGATGCTTCGAATAACGTTCTCACTTCAGGAACTACGCCAATTTCTTGGGCCGCCAGCTTTGCAGGAACTGTTAGACTTCACGTAAGTACCAATAATCTATGTGGTACCCAGGCCACCAATCGAACTACATCCATAACTTGTACCTCTTGCGTCCCACCCTCAATTAGTTCATTTAGCCCTGGTAGTCAATGTATTGGGCAAAATGTTGTAGTAACAGGATTGAATTTTAATAACATAACATCAGTAACCATAAGCGGAATTGTAGCTACTTATGTTGTCAACTCTTCTGCCCAAATCACCGTCACTGTTCCGGTTGGAGCTGTAACAGGTGCAATCGTTGTTAATGGATCGGCAGGATCAGCAACATCACCAACGAATCTAACTGTTATCCCTGTCCCTTCACAACCCTCAGCAATCGCGGGTGCATTGGATCCCGAAATTGGTTTGACACAAGCATACAGTGTGACAAATGTTTCTGGTGTAACTTATACCTGGTCATTTTCAGGACCAAATGGTTGGCTTGTTGCATCCGGTCAGGGCTCGAATGCGATTACAGCAACAGTTGGAACAGCAAATACAACTATCACCGTAACTCCTTCCAATGCTTGCGGCAATGGTACACCAATAACGCTAATTACAACGATTCCTGCATATCGCTCAAGGATGATCACTGCCAACTATGGTTCATCTAATTGGTGCGCAGGCGAAACAAGAAGCTCAACCTTTACAATCAAAAATACGGGTACAGCGACCTGGTTTGCATCCGGATCCTCAACTTGCCCTGCCCCGGCAAACAATAATCAAGTTGCAGTGGCATATAAATGGAATGCCGACCCTTTTTACGATTCCTACAGTAACAATAGAAATTTACTTCCGAGTAACGTTACCCCTGGTAATACAGTTAACGTAACGTTTAACGTTCAACCTCCCAATGGTAATCCAATAGGATTAAATAATTTATCAACTAAACTAATAGCTCAGGAATGTGAATGGTTTGCTGATGCATATATTTCCCCTAGTATCACTATAACCCAGGGTCCTACAGCTTCTGCAATAAGCGGATCCGCCAGCCCATGTGCAGGTACCACTCAAACCTATAGTGTTACGAATATCTCAGGAATGTCCTATGCCTGGACTGTACCATCCGGATGGACTATCAACTCCGGTGCTGGAACTTCCAGTATTAGTGTTACGGTGGGAAGTGCTGGAGGAAATATTACATTAACACCGTCCAATTCATGCGGTACAGGTATAGTTCAGTCATTGAGTGTGAGTGTCAGTGTTGGTGGGGGATGTGAGTGTTTGACTTATTCTTCTATTTATGCGAGTTCCACATCTGATACTGAGCTAAGCAATGTGACATTTGGAACATTGAACAATTCATCCACCTGTGCAACCGTAGGTCCAGGATCGGGTTCCATTCAGAATAGATATAGTAATTACGCAGGATCGATCTCACCACCTAACCTACAGCAAGGTCAAACATATTCTTTCAGTCTGAGCTCCATTACTTGTGGGGGGAATTACAACAATGGTTTTCAGATCTATATTGATTACAACCAGAATGGAAATTTCCTTGACGCAAATGAGTTGGTTTATTCTTCAGCGGCTTCCACTTCGGGTCCATATACTCAAACAGGTAGTGCGTTAATTCCTGTTGCAGCATCTCTGGGTACCACTCGAATGAGGGTTGTATCCATAGAAGCCAGTTTCCCCGTTACAACAAATTATGCAGAGAATACATATAATTGGGGAGAAACCGAAGATTATTGTGTTACTATAACCGCAGCTCCGGCTTGTTCAGGAGCACCAACAGCAGGAACGGCAACGCCAACAACGGCTTCATTCTGCGTATCTAACAGTACCACAATAAATTTAACGGGTTACAGTTCTGGTGTTTTAGGACTTACATTTCAATGGAAACAATCTCTTGTTTCGGGTGGGCCTTATACAAATGTCACTACTGGTGCAGGAGGGACCACCACAAATTACACTACGCCAACGCTATTTGAGACAACCTATTATGTTTGTATTGTAACGTGCTCAAATAGTGGTCTGTCATCTACTTCTTCTCAAGCAGCAGTTACAGTAATTCCTTCACCTACTATTTCTCCTTCTCCCGTTGCGCTATGCAATGGCGCTAGTGCAACATTGACGGCAAGTCCATCAGGAGCATCTTATTTATGGAGCACTGGTGCCACCACTCAAAGTATTACAGTAACTACACCAGGTGCCTATTCCGTAACTGTTACTCAAGGTATCTGTTCTTTAAGTGCAAATGCTAATGTTATTTCTGCCACGGCACCTACAGTAACTTCGAGTATAGACCAAACATTAGTTTGTCAAGGTACAAATGTTAACTTAACTTCTTCTGGTGCGGCAACTTCATCGAATTATTCTGCTATAAGTATTTCACATTCTTTACTTACGGGGACTGTAACGAATGGTCCAACTGGAGATGATAATGTTGCTTCTGCCACGATACCTTTTACCTTTAATTTTTATGGAAATAATTACACTGGGATAACTATTTCTACGAACGGAAATATCCAATTTTCTAGCTCATCAAATGCTTTGAGTTCGCAGTTGATTCCAACTGCTGGAGGAAACTTAGACAACTATATCTCCTTATGTTGGGCAGATTTATTTCCAACTACTGGTCAGATTACTTATTTCTCTTCAGGGTCGGCTCCGAACAGAGTCTTTGTGATCAATTACAACAACGTTGCATTCTACTCAGGTGGAGGATCAGTTACTGGTCAAATTCGTTTATTTGAGACAACTAATATCATTGAAGTTGCGTTAGGAAGTGTTTCTAATACATCCTATAACAAAGTACTTGGTATTGAGAATTCAACGGGTTCTGATGGTATCACACCAATAAACCGAAATTATGCAATCTGGTCAACTTCTTCCAATGAAGGCTGGCGTTTTTTACCTCCTAGTATTATTTCCTACAGTTGGGCAGGTTCGTCTTATTCATCAAGTCTACAGAGCCCAACACTTGCTGCTGTGCCAGCAAACAATGGAACATTTACGGTAACAGCAACGGATCAGAATGGTTGTACAGCAAGTGCAACTACTGCTGCACTAACGGTTCGCCCGACAATAACAGCTAGCATTTCCGGAGCAACAACTGTTTGTCAAGGTGCAACGGCTCCGACTGTTACTTTTACAAATCCTTTGTCTTTGCCGATCACAATAAGTTATAATGTGAACGGAGGAGCAACACAAACCATCAATGTTGTCGCTAATGGCTCTGCAACATTGACGCAATCTACTGCATCATCAGGAGCTTTTACCTACAATTTAGTAAGCGCAGTTTATCAGTCGGCACCGACATGTTCTGCAACTATCAGTGGAGCGATTACAGTTACGGTGTATGGAACTCCAACAACGGCAACAGTTGGAGCTACTCAAAATATTTGTGGTTCACTTGTAAGTGCATCGTTGGGAGGTAATACTCCAGGTGTAGGAACAGGAGCATGGAGTATAGTAAGTGGAGGAACAGGAACGTTTAGTAACGCAGCTTCAGGTACATCAACCTTTACAGCCAATGCATATGGAACATATGTACTACGTTGGACAATCAGCAATGGAACATGTACAGCAAGTACAGCAAATGTAACGGTTAACTATTACCAAACTCCAACAACGGCAACAGTAGGAGCTACTCAAAATATTTGTGGTTCACTTGTAAGTGCATCGTTGGGAGGTAATACTCCAGGTGTAGGAACAGGAGCATGGAGTATAGTAAGTGGAGGAACAGGAACGTTTAGTAACGCAGCTTCAGGTACATCAACCTTTAC